>NZ_DATHOP010000079.1:0-18045 GCF_035484855.1 Bradyrhizobium sp. | reverse complement strand
TCAGCCAGCAGGCGCCGTAGCCGAGCGCGGTTGCCGCGGTGACCAGGTTCATGGCGCTCGCCCCCGCCGACAATTCCTGCTCCCACGGCGGCACCTTGGGATGCGGTCTTGTGAAACTGACGACGCCGATCACCAGCGGCGCATCCATCAGCCGGCGTTTTTCCATCTCGATATCGGCGGTGGGCGCACCCGGATTTTTCCGCGCGAACACCTTAGCGATGACCTCGCCGGCGCGGGCGCGCGCGTCGCCTTCGAACACGATGAAACGCCACGGCGTCAGCTTGCCGTGATCCGGCACCCGCGCGCCGATGGTCAGGATGGTGTCGAGTTCGGCCGGCGAGGGGCCGGGGCCGCCCATCTCGCGCGGTTTGACGGAACGGCGGATTTTCAGGAGGTCGATGGCATCGGGCACGGCAGGTTCTTTCATCGGAGTGTGATTTGGGCATCGCATAGCATGCGGAGCCGCGAGCCACGAGCCCGTAGCAGGCTGTTTAGACCGATTGTGACCTATGACTATCGCTTGGGCGCGGCGGCTACAGGATTGGAACGTAACGCCTTGAGGGCCGTCAGCACATCCGCCTCATCCCATTGCACACGAACGGCGCTGGCGCGGGGGTGCCCGCTGTCATCGAGGATCACCATGTCGAGGCGATGCTGGTTGACGGTGATTGAGCCGTAGCCGACGCCGAGATCGAGCCAGCGCTGAAATGGCTCGAACGGACCCGTGGTGCGCAGCAGCCGGCTGCGGTCGTCGAACGACATTCCCCGGTCCGTGCCGTAGAGGCGAAGGCGTCCCGGCACATCGAATGCGGGATCGTAGCTGACGGCGGCAATATTGAATCTATCTTGCAGTCCTTCGCAGCGGATACGCTGCTGTAGCCGGGCGAGTTTGGTGATGGTGAGCGAACATTTGTTAGGGTTCATGCACCGTGAATAGAAGAAGGTCAGGACGCTCGGTCGCCCCGGAAAGAAATCGCCGAATGAAAATACCCTGCCATCCTGATCCTGCAGCTCAGTGGTTTCGATATCAACGCTGCTAGGAGGCGTTTCCGCAGCGAGGGAAACTGTCGTCGGGTGTGCGGCGCAGCAGTGGGCTTGGTTGTCACCGACGGATACCGCCGCGAGGGCGATCTTGATCTCCGCAATGACTTGGGTGGAAAAACAAGCGGGCTGCCGCTCGAGCATTTCCCCAAGAGGCGCTTGCGCTCCGTTGGCGCGGGGTCCGAGCCAGGCCAGCGTACGGAACAGTTCCATCAACGCCGTTACCGGCGCGCCGGCCGCGGGAGCAGCGCGTAAATCGAAGCTGACCAGATCGTCCGAGCCCCGAATTCGGTCGACCGCGGCAAGTAGCAGTCTTGCGATAGCGTTGGGGAGGTCGCGGGCGCCGCGAATGGCCTTTGCGGCGGCGGCCACGACGTAAGGATTGAAGCCGTTCTCCAGTTCCTCGATGACGACAGGCAGCGCAGATGTCGGCAATCCCGTCGTTTCAAAGCTCGCCAGAAGATAGCCGCGCAGCCGTTCGGCGTCGTTGCTGCTGCGGCCGGCGTAGATCGGCGATTGCTCGGCAAGCATGGCGGCGAGGGCGTCTTGTCGGTCCGGCGCGGCGCGCAGGCGATCAATTTCGGCGATGATCTCCGCGAACGCAACGTCGGCAAATGCGCGCATGCCGGCCCGGCCTACTGCTTCGCCAAGAAGCGTCCCGCAGCGGCGCGCAAATTGGTCAATGGACTTTGGGCGCTCAGATTCTTGACCTGGTCGAGGAATCCGGCGTTGTCGCGAATCACCTGGTGAAGCGGCGTATTGACCAGCGCTCCCAGCGTCGAGGCGCGAATATCCTCGAAGTCGGTCGGGTCCTGAACGATTTTCTGTGCGACTTCGGCAAAGCGTTGCGGATTGAGAACGTTCAGGCCGGTGGCGCTCAATGCACGAAGACTTTTCGGCTGTTGCTTGTCGGTCAGCAATTGCGCGAACAGATCCTGTGACTTCGCGTCGGTCGCGAGCACGCGCAACGCCGCCTCCTTAGCTGAAAGGTTGGTGGTCTTCTGAAAGACATCCCGCGCGAGATCGGCGAGATTGCCGTGATCGTCGAATGCCAGCAGATGCAGCGCGGTCGCCGCCGGCACCAGGGCCGTGAGCGGCTGCTGCAGCCCGCGGCGCAACAGGTCCTGGGTCGTGGAATCCTTCTCGGCGGCGAGGATGGCGAGGGCGCGTGTGCATAGTTGCGGGTCGATGCCGGGTTGCGCGAGTCGACGCAAGGTCTGGAGAAAATCGACGCGGTAGGGCGAGAACTGGTCACCGAGGAATCGCAATGCGCTGAGGGCTTTCAAGGCGGCAATGCGCTCGGCTATCGGCTTGCCGGCGTCGGCCAGCGCCGCCAACAGGGCTGGAACCGTCTGCGACAGGTCGGCGTCAGGCGGGATGCCCAGCGCTGCGGTCGCCGACAGGCTCGCCGGGCCGTCGGCCGAAGGTCCGGCGGCCAACTCGGCCTCGTAGGCCTTGCGATAATCCTTGACGTCCATCGTGATCACCCGTCCATCGACGCTTGATATGGATCGCTTATCCTCCGCCGGCAACCACCGTCGGGGGCAATTCGAACGGCACATCGTCAAAAGCGTAGCCAAGCGGGTCGCCGCCGCCAACCGCCAGGTGATCGAACATATCCATTACTTTGGGCGTCGTCCCGGGCGCCGGCGTAACGCCTGTGTCGGGAAAGGGGCCGCCGGGGGCCGTCGACGGCCGCGGGCTGCCGGTGATGCCGTTCCAGGGCCACATCGTATCGCCCAGGTGATGGCCGATGTTATTTGGCGCAGTCGGGGCGAAGGCGTCGGCATCGGTCGGGCTGGTGTGGTGATTGACCCATTGCCACTTCGCCCACAACCGGTCGACATTGGCATGCAGCATGAAAAACAGCGGATCACGCACGGCGGTTCCGATGAAATGGATCGGACTTGCCTCGGTGAAGCTGACGTGGGCATTGCCGTGGGGGTTTATCTCCATGCCGCGCGGTCCGCCCCAAAATCGAATGAAAGTGGTGCCGAGCCTCATCGTCGCCTTTTCGTCGATCACATCGGCCGAACCGCTAATGTCGAAATCCGGATTGCGTGTGATGCCGAGTTCACTATCCGTGGTCCATTGCTCAAGCGGGTGTCCGGGCCGGAATGAGACCGCCCCATCGCCGTTTGGCGATCCCATGAAATCCTCGGTGAACACATTGGGCGCCCCCATGTCGAACTGCCAATAGGGGACCGCCACGGTCGGGTCGGTCACCTGCAACGCGCGCTCGAGGTCCAGCACGTAGGCGCGATGCCAAGGCAGGAAACCCGGGCTGCCGTGCATTTCGCGCGTCGTATCGTCGGTATGCATGTCGCGAAAATCGCGATAGGCGCCCAGGCCCTTGGCATTCAAGGCGCCCAGCGCCGCCAGAAATCGGTCGCGCTCCGGCCCGCTCAGCGTGTTCGCGCTCTTGCGGATGCGCACCATCACGGCTTTCGACCCGAGCACGGCTCCGGTGGTCTTGTCGCTCGCCTGCACCACGGCGTCGCCATAGGCAACGCTGGGCTTCTTGAACTCGCCAGCGATCCAGAATGAAACCGGTTGGCCATTGCCGGGCAGGCTGAGTTGCAGGCTGGCACCGCCCTGGTCCGTACGGTTGGTATCGAACAGGAGTCCCCCGACGGTTCCCGTGCTGCGCAAGACGACATCGGCTCCTGCGCCTGTGCCATTGACGATTTTCGCGGTCGCCTGAACCGGAGTCCAGGTCAGAAAGACCCGGCCCTGGGCGTCAGCTCCCGTGATATCGATCTGGACGTTCATGGGCTACGGCGTCTCCCCCCGCACAAACGAGCGCTGTCTTAACAAATGAATTTCATGAGCGTCGCGCAAACGCGCACGTGCAGGTCAATAAATACACCTTAGATTGCAAACCCGGTTTGCGCAACATTTCGTTTTGAGGCAGGATCTTGCGCCGACGGGTTACCACCCTCTGGTTGCCGTGCCGAAAGTTGCGGTTCGAGACGGCTAAAACCAGGGGTATCGTCAGGCCGCGGGTTTGACCACGGGATCGAGCCGCGCCCGTTTCACGTCCGGCGGCGTGGCTTCCTCAACCAATGCGGCGATCGCCTCGTCCGTCGGCATGACCGTTTGCCCGTCGCTGCCGAGCCTTCGGATCGAGACCGAACGGCTCTCGGCTTCCTTCTTGCCGACCACGAGCAGCGCCGGGATTTTCGCCAGCGAATGCTCGCGGACCTTGTAGTTGATCTTCTCGTTGCGCAAATCGATCTCGACGCGCAGACCTGCGCGCTGCGCCGCGGCGGCGACGATTTTGGCGTATTCGTCGCCCTCCGAGGTGATGGTGGTGACCACCGCCTGCACCGGCGCCAGCCAGAGCGGGAAATTGCCCGCGAAATGCTCGATCAGGATGCCGATGAAGCGCTCCATCGAGCCGCAGATCGCCCGATGCACCATCACCGGCACCTTCTTGGAGCCGTCGGCGTCGATGTAGAACGCGCCGAACCGCTCCGGCAGGTTGAAGTCGACCTGCGTGGTGCCGCATTGCCAGTCGCGGCCGATCGCGTCGCGCAGCACATATTCGAATTTCGGGCCGTAGAAGGCGCCTTCGCCGGGATTGATTGCGGTCTTGATGCCTTGATTGTGGCTCCTGGCCGCGATCTCCGACAGCACGGTGGCCATCACGCGCTCGGCGTGATCCCACATCTCGTCGGTGCCGACGCGCTTGTCCGGCCGGGTCGAGAGTTTGACGGTGAGTTCGCCCTCGAAGCCGAAATCCTGATAGGTCGACAGAATCAGATCGTTGATCTTCAGGCACTCCTCGGCGAGTTGCGCCTCGGTGCAGAACACATGCGCATCATCCTGCGTGAAACCGCGCACCCGCATCAGCCCGTGCATCGCGCCCGAGGCCTCGTAGCGGTGCACGACCCCGAATTCCGCCAGCCGCAGCGGCAGGTCGCGATAGCTCTTCAGCCCGTGCTTGAAGATCTGCACATGACCCGGACAGTTCATCGGCTTCAGCACGAACCAGCGCTTGTCCTCGGCCTCGTCGCCCGCGGATTGGGCGGCGAACATGTTCTCGCGGTACCAGTCCCAATGTCCCGAGGTTTCCCACAGCGACTTGTCGAGGATCTGCGGCGCGTTGACCTCGCTGTATTCGCCCGCGAGCCTGCGGCGCATATAGGCGATCACCGCCTGGAAGATGGACCAGCCCTTGGCGTGCCAGAACACCACGCCGGGGCCTTCTTCCTGGAAGTGAAACAGATCGAGTTCACGGCCGAGCTTGCGATGGTCGCGTTTCTCGGCTTCCTCGATCTGTTTGAGATACGCGTCGAGTTCTTCCTGTTTCGCGAATGCCGTGCCGTAGATGCGCGTCAGCATCGGGTTGTTCGAATCGCCGCGCCAATAGGCGCCCGCGACCTTCATCAGCTTGAAGGCGTTGCCGATCTTCCCCGTGGAGGTCATGTGCGGCCCGCGGCACAGGTCGAACCAGTCGCCCTGCCGGTAGATCTTGATGGTCTGGTCGGCGGGAATTGCATCGACCAGCTCGACCTTGAACATCTCGCCGTTGTCGCGGAACACCTGCTTGGTCTGTTCGCGGCTCCAGATCTCCTTGGTGAAGGGTTTGTCGCGCGCGATGATCTCGCGCATCTTCTTTTCGATTGCTCCAAAATCCTCCGGCGTGAATGGCTCGTTGCGGAAGAAGTCGTAGTAGAAGCCGTTCTCGATCACCGGGCCGATCGTGACCTGCGTGCCCGGCCACAGCGATTGCACGGCTTCAGCCAGCACATGGGCGGCGTCATGCCGGATCAGTTCCAGCGCGCGGGGATCGTCGCGGGCGATGAATTCGATCCTGGCGTCGTGCTCGATCGGATCGGCGAGGTCGACGATCGCGCCGTCGAGCGCCATCGCCACGGTGCGCTTGGCAAGCGACGGCGAGATGCCCTTGGCGATGTCGAGGCCGGTGGTGTTTTTGGGGAACTCGCGCGTGGCGCCGTCAGGAAAGGTGAGGGCGATCTTGTGCACGGGCTCGACCGGTTTCAGATTCGTGAGGCTGTACTTGAAGTCCGTCATCAGTGTGGCTCCTGTGGCTCACTCCTGCGTACGAGCGCAGGTAAGCGGGAAGCAGCGGTATATCAGGGGATTCGGGCCTTGCAACCGGCAAAACGCGTGGTTTTCGAAGGCTTCAACGCCCGTGGCCGCGATGGCGCGCCACGAGCGGAGGTTGCAGTGCCCCGCTTCATTGTTTAGCCTCACCGCGCTGCAACAGTTCCCGCATCTTCTTCAGCCTGCCATCCATGATGACATTTCGCGTTCTCCTGCTTGCGGCCTTGTTGCTGATCCCGGTCGCGCTCCGCGCAAAACCGGTTACCGAGATGGCCGGGGTTTCGCCGCGCCTGGTCATCTATCTCGCCAAGGGCGCGCCCAATGCTTGCGGGCAGGGCTGTGACCGCTGGATCGCCGTCGAAGGCAAGGTGGATCTGGCCGCGGCTGGCCGCGTCAGCCGCTTCCTGCGCGACGTCAAGGACACGCAACGGCCGATCTACCTGCATTCGCCGGGCGGCTCGGTCGAGCAGGCCTTCATCATCGAGCGACTGCTGCGCAGCCGGAAGGCGGTGGCCCGGGTCGGGCGGACGATCGTGGCCGCCTGTGGCGCGGACCAGCAGGCCGATGCTGCCTGTCTCAAGATCAAGACGTCGGGCGGCGAACTCGAGGCCGCGATCGAAACCCGTCATTCCATGTGCAATTCGGCCTGCGGCTACCTGTTTCTCGGGGCGACCACGCGCGAGGTGGCGCCCGATGCCGCGATGGCCGTTCACAACTCCAAGCTTACCCTGGTGATCCACGGACATCCCTCGCCAGAACAGCTTGCCGAATTCACCGACAACAGCCTGACCAAGGCCGATCGCGAGAGAGCCTCCTACATCGTGGCGATGGGCTTTGGCCGCGAATTCGACGATCTCATCACCACGATCAAATTCGATAATGCGCGGACCTTGACGCGGTCGGAAATTTTTCGCTTCGGCATCGATGCCAGGACGTTCGTCGAGACCCCCTGGTTCGTGGAGACCGAGGCCCGTCCCTATGCCCGCAAGATCGCGCTGGCCAAGAAGCAGGACGATAGCTTGTTCCGCTTGATGGAGTGGCGATTGTTCTGCGAGAACAAGGATCACGCGCGGCTGATGTTCATCCGGGAATTCGACAAGGCCGCGGCCGGCGTGAATGCCGTGACCATGACGGCGGGTGCCGACAAGCCGGTGAGGTTCGGCAGCTATCCCGCGCGAATAGGGAGCTACGAGGCCTGGAGCGGGACCATGACGTCAGATGCGATGAAAATGGTGCTGGCCGTGCCGCATCTGCAGATGGCGGAGGCAACGCTGGTGTCGGGCGACAAGGTCAATCAGGAGATATTCGATATCGACACCTCTGGCCTGGAGCCGGCGTGGACCCAGCTCATTGCGTCCTGTCCCGCGTCGCCCGGCAATTTCAAGCCGGTTGCGTCTCCCGTCGTCACCTCGGCGCCAGCGCAGTGAGCGCGCTCGGTGCCGCGCAAAACACAGGCACGCTGCGGCTGATAGGGACATGGCGGGGCTTTTGTCTTCGGGAGATTCCGGTCCGCAGGCGGGTTCCCCGGCTCGACTCGAAGGTGGCTTTGCCCTACATCGGCTGGCGAAAACGAAGCTGAAGTGAGAACTGCCATGAGAACAATGCTCGCGCTCGTCCTGGTCCTTTGCTCCGGCGCCGCAATGGCGCAAAGCAGCCAGCCTGCCACCGCGGCCCCTCCAGCCGTCGCGGCGCCTGCGACCACCGCGGCCCCGCCGCCCGGAGACAAGCCGCCGGCCCAGGCAAAGTCGAAGAAGACGGCCGCCGCGCCGGCTCCGGCGCAGCACCTGTCGATCGCCAAGCGATTGCAGGCCTGTCTCGAGATCGACGATGGAACGAAGGGCCGGCTCGATTGCTACGACGCCGTCATCGCGCCGAAGCCAAATCCCAAGGCGCCGGCCGCCAAGGGCGTGGCGGATTGCCGTTTCAAGAAGGAAGAGGACGAGCGGCTGAACTGCTTCAACGGCTTCGCCGAGAGCATTCCGAAATTCTAGGCCATCGCCGGGGGGCAGCAGGATGCGGTCCGCGTGGAATGGAATTGCGTTGCTGGTCCTGTCGCATTTGGCTTTCGCCAACGTATCTTCCGCGCTCGCCCAAGCCGGCAGTATTGGCGGCAGCATCGGCAAGCAGGACAAGTCCATCTCGGGAAGTGAGGAGGCGGACAGGCCTCGTGCCGTACCTCATCCGAAACGGCCGGCCGCCGCCATCGATATCAATGGCATATGGGGCAGCAATATCGGCTCCGATTACCAGATTACACAAACCGGAAATACGTTCCGGTGGGTCGTCGTGCATGGAGCACAGCGTGAAACCGCGACCGGCACCATGGACGGGTCCAATGTAAGCGCCAGCTGGTCGGGGACAAACGGCTCAGGTTCGGCTTCCGGCGTCATCGTGGTCGTCGGAGGCCTGAAGAAGATCGAATGGAGCAACGGGGCCGTATTTTTGAAGCGATGAATTTCAGTCGTTGCTACGCATTCCATCTTGGACGCACCAGCGCGCGGGGCGGACGATTGGTTATCCCCGCCTGGAATGAAGACCCCTTCCAATCGGAAGCGGCGGATCGCGTTTGCTATGGGAAAAACACCAGCGCCTGTCCGTGCAGGCGGCGAAAGCGCACCGGAGTTCCGAGAAATGCACCCGTCGTGAAATCGAAGGCGACAACCTCGTCCTGCGCAACACAGTAGAGATTGCCGTCGGGGCCAAAGCGAAGACCGCGTGGCCTGTGAAATCCGGCCGAGCCGTCCGAACAAAAGACGCGGACAAGATGTCCGTCGATGGCGTCGTATTCGCGAACGGACGTAACGGCGTCGGCCGCGCCGAAGGGGTGCTCGCTCGACACCACGATGTTGCCGTTGGGCGCAACAGCCAAATCGAGCGGGCTGAGTGCTGGATCGTTCGAGAGCAGGGACGGCTTAGCGCGCTCGCCGGGGGCGAACGCTAAGATGGTGTTGTCACCCGTGCCGTTGGGACCGATTCCGGAGGCGAGGAACAGCCTCCCGTCGCGACCGAACCCAAAGCCCCGCGGAAACGGCACGATATCCGGCGAGAGGACAGGCTCGCCCGGAGCATCGAGCGCGGCGGTAAACGCCATGATCGTCCGCGTGCTTCGTAACCCGACGTAATAGCGGCCGTCCGGTCCGAAAGTTCCGCCGCCCGGGTTCAGCCCTTCGACCGTGCCGGTGTCGCGAACGACCTGTCCTTGCTGGTCCAGGGCCAACACCCGGTCCGCACCGCTGTTAAGAAACAGCAGTGCCCCTTCCGGATCGACCGCAAGCCCGCGGGGATCGACAATGCGGCTGTCATTGCTGAAAGTGCCAAGCAGGCCGCCGGCGTGATCGAAGGCCAGAAGCGCGCCGTACCCCTTGCCGTTGGCACCGGATGCGCTTGTTACGAGGACGGGCATTCACTCCACCGCTGGCTCTGGACCGTGCAGTGGGGGATAATGGCCGCCCTGCGAGCGCCGCGGAAGTAAGGCTGCGGCAATAGCATCCATTCCTGCGGAGCATGAGCATGGATCGGCTGGCGGCGATGGAGACGTTCCTGGTGGTGGTCGACACGGGGTCATTCTCCGCCGCCGCGCGTCGCCTCAATGTAGGACAGCCGGCGGTGTCGAAATTGGTCGCGCACCCTGAGGAACGGCTCGGCGTCAAACTGCTGGTGCGTACGACCTGCGCGGAACGCCAGCCTATTTTGCCCGCGCCGGCGAACCCACCGCGCCCGGCGAACTGAGCGCGCATCAGGCCGTGATCTACGCTCAAAAGGGCGGCGGCGCGATCTGGATCTTCCGACGCGACGGCGTCGAAATTTCGATCACGCTGGAGCGGCGCTTGCGTGTCAGCGCGGCCGAAGGCGTGCCCGCGGCTGTATTCGCCGGCGCCGGCGTGGCGGTCGCATCCGAATGGATGTTTGCGCCCGAGCTCGCTGATGGCACCGTCAAGGCAGTCCTTCAAGATTGGGAATTGCCTTCGTCGAGGAAATCCTCAATCCGTCGGGCAGTGGGGCAAACGGCGCGTCTGGCTAGCGCGTGATAGTGGGCGGGAAGGCCGCGTCGTCAGTCGCCGATGCGCGTCAGTACCGCCTTGAAGGCGACGCCGGGCAGTTGCAGTGCTTCGCCTTCGAAATCGACCATGTCGCCGTTTTCGCTTCCCTTCAGCGTCAGCGTGATCATGTCGGTTCCGAACAGCGGCGGGAAGCCAGGGTCGGGATTGTGGCGCAGCGTCGAGATCTTGACATGGATTTCGTCGCCCCGTTGGGCATAGTTCCCGATGAAGGCAAAGCCGGAATTGCCGCCGCGAAGTTTGCCCGAAACGGCGTAGAGCACGCCATTGCCGGTGCCATGAACGGTGTGAAACTCGACCTTGTAGAGGCCTTCCTGCAATTTGCGTCCCCGCCAGTTGTAGCTTCGGTGAGTTGCACCCTATGGCCCGCCCCCATGATCAACAATGCCGCGGCGCGCAAATCGCTCCGCCATCAACATCACATTTCAGCGACGGTATTATGAGGCGCAGGGAGGCAGGACCGCCGCCGCGCAATGCGCCGGATTAGAGCATGATCCGGAAAAGTGGACCCCGGTTTTCCCTCGCGACAAAGGCGGAGCGCGTTTGCGCGGAGATCATGCTCGATTGAAGAGATAGGACGGGATGACGATTCGAAGAAAAGTCATCTCGCTCTATCGGGTCGAAGATGACGATGCGCCTGCGGCAACCCGCGTCAGCGACGGGCTCTCCGCCATCCTGACCAGCACTTCCTTGACCGGGTTCTCAGTCCAGGCGCGGGTGACGTAACTGCGATGCGTCACGCCGTCGGGAGATTTGACGAAGACCACGCTGCCGGGGCGCAGCGGCCCGTCCAGTTCATCCGATGTCGCGATGCCTTTTTCGCGCAGCATCGCGATCAGCTCGCGATCGTGCCGCTGGGTGTAGCGGGTATAGGCGCTGACGAAGAAACCGCTGCGGTTGTTCTCGATCCATGAGGCGAACTTGTCGAGCTCGCCATAGACCGCATCGAGCAGGAACACGCCGCGGACCCGATTGCCGAGCCCGCCCACGTCCAGGCTCCAGGCGGTCGGTTCGAAGCCGCCGGAATAGCCGACCAGGATGACCGGCATGTTCGCGAAAGCCTTGGCCGCGTTCGGATCGCCATAAAGTTCGGCGAGGTGGCCGGCCGACTCGTCGATAAAGCGTTTCAGCGCGCCCGGCTGCCAGAATTTTCCGGCGCTGGAATCGGCGGCGTCGACTGCAAGCTGCGGCGCCAGCAACACGGCGTTGACGCCGGAATCGCTGATCTGTTGCGGCACCTGCTGGCGGTCGCGAACGTCGCGCTCCAGCGTCGCGCCGTTGCCGTGGAAGAACACCACGATGACGCCGGGTTTGCGGACGTCGAAATTCTCCGGAATATGCATCAAGGTGCGGCTGTCGTTGAAGGTCTGGTCCTGCCAGAAAACCCGGCCGCCATAGCTGCGATGGCCGCGGCGTCCATCCTGGGAAACGTTCAGGAACGGCTGGTCGGTGCGCGGGTTGTTGCCGAGATAGGGAAACGCCGACGATTTCAGGCTGACCAGCGTGGTCAGATCCTCTTTCGGCGGGCGCTGGTAGGGCAAGGTCGGCGCCAGCGAGGCGACCCGGTACGGGGCAGGCTGCGCCTGCGCCGTGCGTTTGGCCGGCGCGTCGCCGGGTTGAAGCTGGCCAAAAGTCTCGTTCGGCGCCGGGTAGCGATCCCTGAACTGAGGTCGCGGGAAGCGGTCGTCGAAATTATCCCCGATGGCAGCCTGTGAATTGGCCGCAAGTGCGCCGGCGTTCGGCGCTTGTCCGCATTGAACGAGTGCCAGAGACAGCGGCAGCAACGCCGTCAGCGTGGCGACGAGGCGCCAGGGCGAACGCGCAACGGCCGGCGATGCCTCGCCGGCGCGCTCAAGCGTCTGCAGTCTCGCCCCTACCATCCCACCCACTATCCCCAATATCCGGTGGCGATCGGTGTATCGCGCCGGCCTTCAGGTGACGTTAAGCCTCCGGAAAAACTCCCCATCCGGAAGCCACACGACAACACGAAATCGTGTCCTGATTGTGGGAAGGGGCTCTTCTTTTCGCTGAAACCGTAGAGGTCCGGGCTAGCCCAAACTCCGCAATTGGTATCAAGATACCAAATTGCGATCGAGTTTTAAATCATTGTTAACATTGCTTGAATTGGGCGATGCCAGCCTTCACGATGAAGCGCGGGCGTGACGCGCGGCCCGCAAGAGCCCTGGACCGACATGGCGGCAGCCGAAACGAAAACCGCAGCCCGGTCCGACCAGGCGCCCGCAGGGGCCGGCGTTTCGGTTGTCGTGGCGACCGCCATTGTGGTGGCCGACATGGTCGGCGTCGGCGTGTTCACCAGCCTCGGCTTTCAGGTCAAGGATCTCCCGTCGGGGTTTGCCATCCTGCTGCTGTGGACCACGGGCGGCCTGGTCGCGCTGTGCGGGGTGTTTTCCTACAGCGAATTGGGGGCGATGTTTCCGCGCTCCAGCGGCGAATACAATTTTCTCAGCCGCGCCTATCACCCGGCGTTCGGATTCCTGGCGGGCTTTGTGTCGGCGACCGTGGGTTTCGCAGCCCCGGTGGCGCTGGCGGCGATGGCCTTCGGGGAATATGGCAAGTCGGTGTTTCCAGGCGCTCCGCCATTGGCATTGGCGGTCGGCGTGGTCTGGCTGGTCTCGATCGTGCAGCTTTGCGGTATCCGGCATTCCTCGACCTTTCAATTGGTCTCGACGATCCTGAAGGTCGTGCTGATCGGAGCTTTCCTGATCGCGGGTTTTGTCATCGGCACGCCGCAGCCGGTGTCGTTCGCGCCTGAGGCATCCGACTTCGCCCACATCACCAGCGCGCCGTTCGCGATTGGCCTGGTCTTCGTGATGTATTCGTTCTCGGGATGGAATGCGGCGACCTACATCATCGGCGAGATGCACGCGCCGGAGCGAAACCTGCCGCGCGCGCTATTGTCGGGGACGCTGATCGTGCTGGTTTTGTATGTGGCGCTGAACGCGGTGTTCCTGCGTGCCGCGCCGATCGACAAGCTCGCCGGACAACTCGACGTCGCCCGCATCGCCGGCAGCTATATTTTCGGCGACATCGGCGGGCGCATCGTCGGCGCCATGATCTGTATCGGGCTGATATCGTCGATCTCTGCGATGATGTGGATCGGCCCGCGCGTCCTGATGACCATCGGCGAGGACATCCCGGCGTTCTCGGTGTTTGCCCGCAAATCGGGCAACGGCGCGCCGGCCAGTGCCATCCTGTTCCAGCTCGCGGTGGCCAGCCTGATGCTGTTCACCCGCAGTTTTGAGGCGGTGCTCGATTTCATCCAGTTCGCGCTATTGTTCTGCTCGTTCTTCACCGTGCTCGGCGTCATCCGGCTGCGCATCACCCAGCCTGATGTGGCAAGGCCCTATCGCGCCTGGGGATACCCGGTGACCCCTGTGGTTTTCCTGCTCGTGACCGCCTTCATGATGTATTATCTTCTGACGGAGCGGCCGCTGCAGTCCCTTCTCGGTGCCTTGATCATGATTTCCGGCCTTTTGATTTATGCGGTTTTTCGCAAAGGGACCGATCCTGGCCCCGCGATTGCATCCCAAGGCCGCGAATAGCCATGCTTCATTTCCGGCAAATGGCAGCGATTGCTGCAACCCTGTTCCTCGCCGCGGCATCGCCTGCGCGCGCGGCCGAGACCGTGACCGCCAACGATACCGCGCGCTTCCTCGCCGGCATGGCGCCATCGGCCGATTCACCCCTGGCGCCGCTGACCAGGGACCCGTCCTGGCAGCACCATGCCAAATTCTTCGACGCTGCCTTCGCGCAGCTCGAGCAGCGCCAGCTTTCGAAGATCAGGGCCTGGGCCGCCGCCAATCTGGCGGCTCCGAAGCCGACCATGTACTACATGTTCTCGGGCCCTGACTTCCTCTATGCCGATGCGTTCTACTCGAAGGCCACGACCTATGTGCTGAGCGCGCTGGAGCCGCCGGGCTCGGTGCCCGACCTGACCAAATTGGCGCGCGGCGGCATCGATGCCGCGCTTTACAATGTCGAGCGTTCGCTGAGTTCGATCCTGAGCTTCAGCTTCTTCATCACCAAGCAGATGAAGGTCGACCTGCATGCCGGACAGATCAGCGGCACCCTGCCGATCCTCTATGTGTTCCTGGCGCGCTCGGGCAAGACCATCCGCGATGTCAACCCGGTCGCGATCGACGACCACGGCACGCTGCATCTCGGCAGCGACAATCCGGGTCCGAACGCGGCGCACGGCGTGCGCATCACCTTTGCCGGCGGCGATGGGGTGGAAAAGACGCTGTATTATTTCTCGACCGATCTTTCCAATCCCGGCGTCAAGGTGACCGGCTTCATGAAATTCTGCGCGACGCTCGCGCCCGGCAACAGCCTGATCAAGAGCGCGTCGTATCTCTTGCACTCCGGCAATTTCTCCACCATCCGCGATTTCATCCTCGCCAACAGCGCCACCATCATCCAGGACGATTCCGGAATTCCGCTGGCCTATTACAACCCGAAGAAATGGCGCTTCTACCCATTCGGCCGCTATGCCGGCCCGATCTCCGAATTCCCGGGCCGGTACCAGGAGGAATACGCCGAGTTGTTCAGGCGGGCGCAGCCGATGGATTTCGGCATCGGCTATCGCTGGCGCACCTATGAATCGAACCTGCTGCTGTCGGTCAAGTTGCCCACGGACGATACCGGAAACGTCGAGACGACGGCGACGGCCGCGCCCGAAGTGGCGCCGCTCAAGCCTGCGCGCCCGAAAAAACCACGGCCGCCGGCGCCCGTCCCGCCGCCGCGGAATTCTTTCTGGTTCTGGCGTTAGACCAGGCCGTCAGCGCGTCAATGTGCCGGACGGACGGCTTGCCGGAGTCGGCTATGCGAAGGCGGCATCACGGCTGGCGACATCCATGCCGTCGTTTTGACCCTCTGCCCCACTTCCGGTCTTCCCCGATGAACGGACATCGTCGGACCGCTCCCGTTTTCTCCGATCTAGCTGGCGATGATCGGTCCAAATCGCTCCCAGCGTTCGCCATTGAAGCGCATCATCTGCGACTGCTTGATCGGATAGTAATCGTCTGGACTTGTATTCACGGTGATCCCCGGCAGAAGCATCCCCAACTCCACGTGCTTGAGGTCGGCGGCTTGCCTCATCAGGTTTTCGCGCGTGAGGTCGTCGCCGCATTGCTTCAGGACCTGAACGAACGTCTCCGCGACGCTATAGCCCAGCACGGTATAATTGTTGTTCCGATCACCGTCCGGGAAATGCCGATCCATAAAGGCCGACCATACCTTTACGCCTGTGTCGTCGTTCCATGCGGGATCGGTGGGATCCTTCAGGAAGGCGCAAGACAGAATACCCCTGGCGCCCTCCAGGCCTGCTGGCTTGAGCACGGAGCCGACCGAATTCGATGGTCTGGCGAGAAGGTGGGCCGGTTTCCATCCAATCTCCACCATCTTCCTGATCGCCTGGGCTGCAAATTTCGGCGTCGAGGCGTTGAGAAGAGCGTCGGCACCTGACGTCTTCAGGGTAACGATCTGGGAGTCTACGGTCGGCTCGGCTATCTCATAGGCGGCCTCGGCTACGATCGGGATTCTCCCGTCGAGACCTTCCTTGAAGCCAGCAACGTAGTCTTTGCCGTAGTCGTCATTCTGGGAGAGGATTGCTATCTTGCCGTGCGGTTCATGCTCGAGCAGATACTTGGCGAAGGTACGTCCCTCATTGCGATAAGTCGGCGCCCAACCCATCGTCCAGCGGAAGTGCTTCGGATCGCCAAACTCGCTCGCGCCGGAAAAGACAAAGAGTTGCGGCACCTGCTTGGCGTTCAGGTACTTCCTGATCGCGTTGTTCGACGCGGTCCCAAGGCTCGAGAAAAGCAGCAACACTCCGTCGCCTTCGACGAGCTTGCGAGCCTGCTCGACCGTCTTGGACGGACTATATCCGTCGTCATAGGAGATGAATCTGATTTTCCGGCCGTTGATTCCGCCATCGGCATTGAGCTTGTTGAAATAGGCGCCAATCGTCTTGCCGACGAGCGAAAAGGCGGATGCCGGCCCGCTATAGGGCATGATGTTGCCGACCTTGATCTCGGTATCGTCGGCGCCGGGTCCGTATTTCTTCTCCGCGCTTGCTGCCAGCGGCCAGATGACAGCCGTGCCTCCCAGAAGCGAGATGAATTCGCGGCGTCTCATATCTCCCTCCACGCTCGGGGTCACGAAGGTATACCACACGATATTGCGGGTAGTCCGGCGGTTTAAGGACAACCAGCCGATGTCCGTTGCGGGGTCAAAGTGAGACGTCGAGCGGCGGGAGCTGACGCGGCGGGAGTCGAAGCGGCGGGTTACGGCTTCGCCTCCAACCCGCCCTACGAGAGCATGATCTCAGCGCAAACGCGCTCCGCGTTGTCGCGAGGAAAAACTGCTGTCCACTTTTCTGGTCACGCTCTTGCGTTCAATAACCCCGTTCCCAATCGATGACATTCCGCAGCGGGCCGCCCGCGAGATAGGCACGCAGGTTGTCGCAGAAGAGAGTGATGGCGCCATGACGGTCCTCATCGCTGGCGGACGATATGTGCGGCGTGATCAGGACCCTCGGATCGGACCAGAGCTGTGAGGCCGGCGGGTGCTCGAATTCGCCGACATAGACATCGAGCGCCGCGCCGCGCAAATGATCGCGCTGCAGCGCGTCGGCGAGGGCTTCCTCGTCGACGATCTCACCCCGGGCGACGTTGACGAGCACGCTCCCCGCCTTCATCGCGGCGAAGCGGTCCTTGTCGAAGAGACGGGTCGTCTCCGGCGTCCATTGGCAGCAGATCACCACGAAATCGCTCTCCGGCAGGAACCGGTCGAGATCCTCAGGCCCGCCAAGCGCGCGGAATCCCGGCGGCAGGGACTGCTCCGGGTGCGGGCGGCGGCGGGTGCCGACGACCCGCATGCCGAGGGCGGCGCAGAGTTTGCCGACATCGAGCCCGATACCGCCAGCGCCCACGACGCACGCCGTCTTGCCTTCCAATAGCAGCGGCCGATAGGCGCGATGGTCGAAAACGCCCGCGCCCCGATCAGCCGCGGCGCGGTGGAGGCCCTTGGCAAAGTGCAAAATGCCGGCCACCGCGTATTCAGCCATCGCCAGCGTATTGCCCAGACCTCGCGAGGTTGTCACCACCACGCGGCTGCCCCATAGATCGCCGAGCACCAGATTGCTGGCGCCGGCAGGGCGCTGATGAAACCATTTCAGCCTCGGCGCCCTGGCGCGCAGGTCGAGCGGAAATGGCCAACCGCCAAGGATGACTTCGGCTTCGGCGAGCAGGCGATCGCGCTGCTCGCGGCTCCCCGAGCCGGTGGCGCCTGGTGTCAGGTAGCGTGCCGTGGTGAAGGCAGGCCAGGTTTCGCGAATTTCCCCGTCATACCAGCCTCCGGCGTCGGTCAAATCAATGGCCGGATCGACCGCCTCGATCTTCGCTCGATCTTCGGCGCTGATGCGCTGAATACTCAGGACGTTGATCCTCTGCATGGATACCTTCCCAGACCACTCACGCGGAACAAGCGAATGATAGTGTATCCCCGCCGGATTTGTAACTGCAGGCGCGTTGGCGGCAGGTCCTGGGGTCAAAGCCCCGGCATACGGGCGACGACAGATATGCTTGAGCGCTATCCCATTTCCTTTCCCAATGTGACATCATAGGGTTTGGCACAGTCCGCCCTCTGACGAAGCGGATGCAGGGGATTCGAGCAGGGAGTGATCGCGATGTCGCTTGCCGAAGCTGTGAATGACCAGGGCGCGTCAGCGCGTGCTCTCTACGAAAAGCTTGAGGATCGCGTCCTTGCTCGCGATCAAGTCGGCGCCAGCGAATGCTACTACGATCTGGTGCGTGACGGTCGGCCGCTGCCTGAGATGTTGCGCGAGGCTGTG
>NZ_DATHOP010000078.1:0-66375 GCF_035484855.1 Bradyrhizobium sp. | reverse complement strand
GCGGTGAGCGATACGCTCTCGGCGATCAACGCTGCGACCGCGTATCTGCCGGTGGGAATGCCGTATCCGCCGACGATTCGAAAGGTCAATCCGGCCGACACGCCGATCCTGGTGCTGGGATTGACCTCCGATACGCTGCCGCTGACCACCGTTGACGCCTATGCAGAAAACATTCTGCTGCAAAAGATATCGCAGATATCCGGCGTCGGCCTTGTGGGCATCGGCGGCCAGCAGAAGCCCGCCGTCCGCCTGCAGCTCGATCCGGAGGCTCTGGCAGCCCGCGGCATCAATCTCGAGGACGTGCGAACGGCGCTCGGCCAGGCGAATGTCGATCTGGCGAAGGGCACGCTGAACAGCCCGCGCCAGACCTACACGCTCAACACCAACGATCAACTGCTGAAGGCCGACGATTACGCCAATCTGGTGATCGCCTATCGGAACGGGGCGCCGGTCCGCATCCGCGATGTCGGCCGCGCCATCAGCGCGCCGGAGAACGACCTGATCGCGGGCTGGTACAACAACCAACGCGGCATCATTCTGGCAATCCAGCGCCAGCCCGGCGCCAACGTCATCAACACCGTGAACCGGATCAAGGCGATGATGCCGGTCCTTCAGGCCTCGATCCCGCCCGCGGTCAAGGTCAATATCATCTCCGATCGCACTGAAACCATCCGCGCCTCGGTCAGCGACGTGCAGTTCACGTTGATGCTGACGGTCGCGCTGGTGGTGATGGTGATCTTCATATTCCTGCGCAATTTCTGGGCCACCGTTATTCCGGCCGTCACCGTGCCACTTTCGCTGATCGGTACCTTCGCCGTACTCTACGAGCTTGGCTACAGCCTCGATAACCTCTCGCTGATGGCTCTGTCGATCGCGGTCGGCTTCGTTGTCGACGACGCCGTCGTCGTCATCGAGAACATCGTGCGGCACATGGAGGAAGGCGCCTCGCCATTCGACGCGGCGCTCAAGGGCGCCGGCGAGATCGGCTTCACCATCATATCGATCACGCTATCGCTGATCGCCGTGTTCATTCCGCTGTTCCTGATGGGCGGATATGTCGGCCTGTTGTTCCGCGAATTTGCGATCACCGTCAGCGTGGCGCTGGTGCTGTCGCTGCTGATCTCGCTGACGCTGACGCCGATGATGTGCGCGCGGCTGCTCAAGCCGGAGGCCAAACAGCACGGATGGCTCTACCGGGTGTTCGAACGCGGCTTCGATGGTCTGCTCAACCTCTATGAGGCGGGCCTCAAGATCGTGCTGCGGCACCGCTTCATTACCCTCATGACAATGCTCGGCACCATCGTGTTGACCGGATATCTCTACGTGGTCATCCCCAAGGGCTTCTTCCCCGAACAGGACACCGGATTGATCATCGGCCTCTCCGAGGCGGCGCAGGATATCTCCTTTCCGGCGATGGCCGAGCGCCAGCAAGCCCTGCTCAACGCCCTGATGCGGGATCCCGCGGTCGCCTCGGTCGGCGCGGCAGTCGGCGCGGGCGGGGGAACCACCACGGTCAATAACGGCCGCGTCTTCATTGCCCTGAAGCCGAAGAATCAGCGCGGCAGCATGGACCAGGTGCTGGCGCGGCTGCGGACCAACCTCGCCAAGATCCAGGGCATCACGCTCTACATGCAGGCCGCGCAGGACATCACCATCGGCGGGCGCGTCGCCAAGACCATGTATCAGTACACCCTGAACGACGCCGATCCCGGCGAACTCGACCATTGGGCGGCGTTGTTCCTCGACAGGATCAAGGCCATCCCCGGCATCACCGACGTCGCAACCGATCAGCTGAATGCGGGGCCGCTGCTCGACATCACCATCAAGCGCGAAGTCGCGTCGAGCTACGGTATCCTGCCCTTTACGATCGACAATACGCTCGATGACGCCTTCGGCCAGCGTATCGTCTCGACCATGTATACGACGCTGAACCAGTACCATGTCGTCATGGAGGTCGATCCCAAGTTCCAGTATGGCCCCGAAGCGCTCAACGGCATCTATGTCAAATCATCGAGCGGGCAGCAGGTGCCGTTATCGACCCTGGTCGATTCGGTCGTGAAGGTTGCGCCGCTCGTGGTCAACCATCAGGGCCAGTTCCCGTCGGTCACGATCTCCTTCAACCTGCTGCCGGGCACCGCGATCGGCCAGGCGACAAGCGCCATCCAGAAAGTGGAAAAGCAGCTCGGCAAGCCGCTCTCGCTGCAGACCAGCTTTCAGGGCAACGCCCAGGCATTCGGAGCCTCATTGTCGAGCACGCCGATCCTGATAGCCGCGGCGCTGTTCGTCATCTACCTCATCCTTGGCGTGCTGTATGAGAGTCTGATTCATCCGATCACCATCATCTCGACGCTGCCTTCAGCAGGCCTCGGTGCGTTACTGCTGCTGATGGCGGTTCACTTCGACCTCAGCGTGATCGCAATCGTCGGCATCATACTGCTGATCGGTATCGTCAAGAAGAACGGCATCATGCTGGTCGATTTCGCCCAACACGTCGAACATGAGCAGGGTTTGACGGCGGAGGAATCCATCCATCGAGCCTGCATCATGCGTTTCAGGCCGATCCTGATGACGACGATGGCGGCGCTGCTTGGCGGCGTTCCGATGATGCTCGGCACCGGCGTTGGATCGGAGATTCGCCAGCCGCTCGGCTATGCCATCGTCGGCGGCCTCGCGCTGTCGCAGGTCCTCACGCTCTATACGACTCCGGTGGTCTATATTTACCTGGATCGGCTGCAGAGCTGGCTGTTCGGGGAAAAGAAGCCTGCGCCAAGCGGACATACCGCAGCGGTGCCCGCCGAATGAGCGTTCGTTGACATGGACCGCTCCACGGCTTCGACGATCGCCCTAACCAAGGCGGTCATCGAGTTTGATCGGGAGCTGCTGCGAGCTCCTCCGCGAAGCGTTCCGTCGCAATCCGACGCGGATTGCTGAACTCTGATCAACTAAACTCCAATTTAGTGGCCCTCCCGCCGACCGCTACCTAACTCTCCAATTGAAGATTCAAATTCGGTCCCGGACCCATGAGCGCAACCACAATCCACATCGTCAGCCCGGCTGAATTCGATCCGGGAACTGCGCAGACGCCGGGCTCCGAGCGTCGCGCCGCTATCGCGCCGGCGCTCGGCATCGCGTCGGCCAACTGGGGCGGCCTGTTCGAGGTGGCACCGGGATCCCGGACCGGGATTCATCATCACGGAGAGCAAGAGACGATAGCCTACGTCCTCTCCGGCATTTGCGAAATCCGCTGGGGGACTGAGGGAGAATCCGCCGCGCGCGCGAAGGCCGGCGATTTCATCCACGTCCCCGCCTTCCTGCCGCACATGGAAATCAATCCATCAAATCGGGCACCGTTTCGCTGGGTTGTCGTGCGCAGTACCGCAACACCGATCGTCGTCAATCTGCCGGACGACACCTGGCCGTAAGCCTGACGTTTTCCTGCAGGTCAGCACAGTGCAAACATGGAGCGATCATGGACGAAGAAAAATTCCATACCAGGCTCGATCAGATTGAGGTCACGCGCCGCACGGTGATCGAGACCGGCACCACCGCGCTGCTATTGACCGCGCTTCCGCGAGCCGCTCTTGCCGCCGCTCCGCTCGACGACAATCAGCCGCCCCCGCCCCCGGTGACGGTCGAACTTCAGATCAACGGTCGTCCCTATTCGCTGGCGCTGGATCCGCGGACGACATTGCTCGATGCCTTGCGGGAACATCTCGCGCTGACAGGCCCGAAGAAAGGTTGCGATCACGGTCAGTGCGGGGCCTGCACGGTGTTGATCGAAGGCCGCCGCATCAACTCCTGCCTGACGCTTGCCGTGATGCATGACGGCCAATCCATCACCACGATCGAGGGGCTCGCCGATCACGAGAGCCTGCATCCGATGCAATCGGCTTTTGTCGAGCATGACGGCTTTCAATGCGGCTACTGCACCTCCGGACAAATCTGCTCGGCAATCGGAATGCTGGCCGAAAGCCAGCTTGGCATGCCGAGTTACGTGACGGAGAATCTAAATCAACCGGCCGTTGAACTCACCGATGCGGAAATCCGCGAGAGGATGAGCGGCAACATCTGCCGCTGCGCGGCTTACCCCAATATCGTGGCCGCCATCAAACAAGCCGCGGGAATGTCGACATGAGAGCCTTCATTTATCACCGCGCCGACTCGCCGGTTCACGCCGCCGCTGCCGCCATCCAGCCCGGCGGGAAAATCATC
This sequence comes from Bradyrhizobium sp., assembly GCF_035484855.1. GTDB lineage: Bacteria > Pseudomonadota > Alphaproteobacteria > Rhizobiales > Xanthobacteraceae > Bradyrhizobium. The sequence goes on along the minus strand of NZ_DATHOP010000078.1, from coordinate 62,163 downwards.
GCCGGCGGCACCAATCTGCTCGACCTGATGAAATTGCAGGTCGAGACGCCGTCCAGCCTGATCGATATCAACCGCCTGCCGCTCGACAAGATCGAAGAGACCCCCGAGGGCGGCTTGCGCATCGGCGCGCTGGTCCGCAACAGCGATCTCGCCGCCGACTCGCGGGTCCGCCAACATTACGGCGTCCTCAGCCGCGCATTGCTGGCGGGCGCCAGCGCACAGTTGCGCAACAAGGCCACCACCGGCGGCAATCTGCTGCAGCGAACACGCTGCTACTATTTCTATGACATCACAAAGCCCTGCAACAAACGCAAGCCGGGCTCGGTCTGCGCCGCGCTCGCCGGCTTCAACCGCATTCACGCAATCCTTGGAACCAGCGAGCAGTGCATCGCGACACACCCGTCGGATATGGCGGTGGCGATGCGGGCGCTCGACGCCAAGGTCGAGACGATCAATGATTCCGGCGAAAACAAAATCATTCCAATCGCGGAGCTTCACCGTCTTCCGGGCAAAACTCCCGAGATCGAGACGTCGCTGAGCCCCGGCGAAATCATCACGGCCGTGACGCTGCCTCCGCCGCCGCCGGGTGTGCAGCTCTATCGGAAGGTTCGCGATCGCGCCTCCTACGCGTTCGCGCTGGTTTCCGTCGCCGCGATCGTCGACAGCGCGCGCGGTCGGATCCGATCCGCCCGACTGGCGTTCGGAGGGTTGGCGCCAAAGCCCTGGCGGTCGCCGCAGGCGGAACAGGAGTTGGTGGACGCGCCTGCGAACACAACGACCTTCAATGCAGCCGCCGAAGCAGTTCTCAAAGACGCGCGCGGATTCGGCGACAACGATTTCAAGATACCGTTGACGCGGCGTACCCTGCACAGGGTGCTGGATGAGATGACCCGGGCCTGAAGGATGACAACACAATGGAAATGAACTCACCCATCGGTCCAAATGCACTTGATGGCCCCGGCGTCGTCGGCAAACCCCTCGACCGCGTGGATGGCCGGCTGAAGGTCACGGGCGGCGCGCGCTACGCCTATGAGATGCAGCAGGACGGCGTGTTGTATGGCTTTGTCGTCGAAGCCTCGATCGGAAAGGGGACGATCCGATCGATCGATAGCCGTGCTGCCGAGAAGGCGCCGGGCGTCAGACTGGTCCTCACCCATCGAAATGCGCCCGCGCAGGGCACCGGCGATCACCATGAAGCGCATCCGGTGCTCACCGGGCCGCAAGTGACCTACTACGGTCAGCCGGTAGCCTTCGTGGTCGCCGACAGCTTCGAAGAGGCCAGGGCGGCCGCTTACCTGGTGAATGTAAAGTATGACCGGTCGAACGGAAAATATGCGCTCCGTGCCAATCTCGATGAGGCGCGCGTCCCGAAGCCAAAAGGCGCACCCGCAGCCGACAGCGCGGTGGGGGACTTTGCAGCAGCTTTCGCCGGCGCGCCCGTGCAAATCGACGTGACCTATACCACCCCATTGCAAAGTCACGCGATGATGGAGCCGCATGCCACGTTGGCCAGGTGGGACGGTGACAAGTTGATCCTGCACACGGCCAACCAGATGCTCAACCAGGGTCAGAACGCCATTGCCAGAACGCTAAAGATTCCCGTCGAGAACGTGCGCCTGATCAGCCCCTTCATCGGCGGCGGTTTCGGCGGCAAGCTCTGGGTCAATGCCGATGCCATCCTGGCGGCAATCGCCGCACAGCAGCTCAAGCGGCCGGTGAAGATCGCGCTGACGCGCCAGCAAATCTTTCACGTCACGACCCACCGCTCCGACACCATCCAGCGTCTCCGGCTCGGTACCGATCGCGAGGGCCGCATCGTCGCGATCGGCCACGACGTGTTCTCCGGCAACCTGCCCAGCGAGCAAACCTATGAGGGAGCCGCCCTGCAGACCCGCACGCTTTACGCCGGACCGAACCGGTTGACGCGACACCGCCTCGCGCCACTGGATATTCCGGTCGCGTCCTCAATGCGCGCGCCCGGCGAAGCCGTCGGACTGATGGCGCTGGAATGCGCCATGGACGAGCTGGCCGAAAAGCTCAATCTCGATCCGATCGAATTGCGCGTTCGAAACGAGCCGAGCGAGGATCCGGAAAAGCATATTCCCTATTCCAGCCGTCACCTGATCGCCTGCATGCAGGAAGGTGCGCGCCGGTTTGGGTGGGACAAGCGCAATCCGAAGCCGGGCCAGATCCGCGACGGCCGCTGGCTGGTCGGGATTGGCATGGCTGCCGCAACACGCGGCAATCCGCTTCGGCTCTCCAAGGCCAATGTCCGATTGGACCCTGACGGCAATGCCACCGTGCGAATGGCGATGACCGACATCGGCACCGGCACCTACACCATCCTGGCACAGATCACGGCCGAGATGCTCGGCCTGCCGATGGAGCGGGTCCGGGTCGAACTCGGCGACACCAACTTTCCCGAAGCTGCCGGCTCCGGCGGGTCGTTCGGCGCAGGCAGCTCGGGCTCGGCCCTGTTCGAGGCCTGCAATGCGCTGCGCGAAAAACTGGCACGGACCGCCGGCATGGATCCGGCAACGGCACGCTTCGCCGACGGCAGCATCTCGTTCGGCGAACAGTCCAGAAAGCTGACCGACCTTGTCGGCCAGGGGATGGAGGCCGACGGCGAAATCCAGCCGGGCAGCAACAACAAGGATTTCTCGCAACAATCATATGGCGCGCATTTCGCCGAGGTCGGCGTCGATGAAGATACCGGTGAGATACGCGTGCGGCGCATGCTCGGCGTCTTTGCCGCCGGCCGCGTCCTGAACGCCAAGACGGCGCGGTCCCAGGCTATCGGCGGAATGGTGTTCGGCGTGGGCGCGGCGTTGCAGGAAGGGATGACGCTCGATCCCCGATTCGGCTATTTCGTCAATCGGGATCTTGCCGAATACCTTGTGCCGGTGCACGCCGATATTCCGTCCATCGACGCCGTTTTTGTTGCCGAACTGGACGACAGATCCAATCCGCTGAAGAGCAAGGGGATCGGCGAACTCGGAATTTGCGGCGCCGGCGCCTCGATCGCCAATGCGGTCTACAACGCCTGCGGCATTCGGATACGGGACTACCCGATCACGCTCGACAAGCTGCTTTCCGGGCTGCCGGTGCGCGCATGACCGGATCGCGTCCACATCGCGGAAGTCAGCCTTCGCGATGCCCGGCCGACGTGCCCGTCCAGGCTGCACGATTCTGAAAGCTAATTTAATGGTTCGCGTTCATCGCGAGCCTACCTCTCATGTACCCCCATCGATTTTGGACAGGAGAGGAATCATGTTTTCGAGACGGGATATGCTGGCGGTCTCGGCCGCGGGCGCTGTCATGACGGCGGGCGCGGCGCGTGCCGCTTCGTTCGGCAATCCGGACCTGCCGCCGCAGGGCGCCATCAATGCCAAGGGGCCGGGCAATCTCAGGGATCCCGGTCCGCAAAGCGAGGCGATCGCCAGCCAGTTCCCCTCGGCGCAGTTCCCACCCGCAACTGACGTCGGCGGCATGCCGATGGACTGGGCCTCCTTCAACAATGCCCCCAAGCGCATCCAGAACGGCGGCTGGGCGCGGCAGGTGACGCAGCAGGATTTCGCGATTTCCAACACGATCGCGGGCGTCAATATGCGACTGACCGCGGGTGGCATCAGGGAGTTGCACTGGCACCAGGCCGCCGAGTGGGCGATCATGACCTACGGCAGCTGCCGCGTGACGGCTCTCGATGCCACGGGCCGGCCCTATGTTGCCGACGTCAACGAGGGCGACCTCTGGTATTTCCCGGCGGGCCTGCCGCATTCCTTGCAGGGTCTCGGCCCGGACGGTTGTGAATTCGTGATCTGCTTCGACGATGGCGATGCAAGCGAGTTCAATACGCTCCTGGTGACGGACTGGTTCGCTCATACACCGCCCGAGGTGCTCGCCAAGAATTTTGGCGTTCCGGCCGAGAGTTTCGCCAAGATACCGCTGCAAGACCTCTGGATCTTCCAGGGAAAGCTGCCCGGCGATTTGGCGGCGGATCGCGCTGCGGTCGCCAAAACCGGGGGCGTTCCACCCCATCCCTTTATCTTCCGGCTCTCGGCATCAGCCCCGACGAAGCAATCCAAAAGCGGCGACATCCGGGTTGCCGACAGCACCAACTTCATCGTCTCGACCACGATCGCGGCGGCGCTGATAACGGTCCGTCCGGGCGGAGTGCGCGAGATGCATTGGCATCCGAACGCCGACGAATGGCAGTATTACCTCAAGGGCAAGGGCCGCATGACGGTGTTCAATACCGGCCCGAACGCCATGACGATGGATTTCAACGCCGGAGACATCGGTTACGTCAAGAAGAACCTCGGGCACTATGTCGAGAATGTCGGCGACACGGACCTGGTGTTTATCGGGGTCTTCAGGGCGCCCCAGTATCAAGAGATTTCCCTGTCCAATTGGCTGACCCATACCCCGCCAGCGTTGGTTGCCCAGCATCTCAATGTCGACGAAGCGACCATCGCCAAATGGCCCGACGACGCCCCCGGCATCATGCCGAAGGCGTAGATTCCCACGGTCAAGCCAGATGGGCGAGCGCGACAACGTTCACGATCGCCATGACGGCCCAAAGGGATCGTGACGGTGACGTCGCGAGATGACGGGTCGCTCATCTCGTGGCGCAGGCGCCGCAGGTCTGTGCCACCCGATGATGATCCTGCCCATGGAAATGGCGGCGGGCTCGGCCATTGCCGCCCGCCCGCCGAAGGACACTCAACGCTCTCGCCGCTTCATGCCATGCTGCGCGCCGGCGGCGCCATGAATTCCGGACCGACGGGATCGGTGATGGTTTCGCGCAGGATCCGGTCGATCTCGGCCTTGGCAGACGCATCCAGCGACCAACCGGCCACATCGTCGACCGGCTGCAACTGACCGGGTCGGCGCGCTCCCCATAGCGCCGTGGTAATGCCCTGGTCGAACATCCAGCGCACCGCCAGGTGAATGACGCGCTTGCCGAAACGTTCCTGGGCCAGCCGATCGAGCTTTTGTACCGCTGCCACATATTGTGCAAACCTGGGTTTGCGGAATTTTGGATCGGTGCGCCTCAAATCATCCCCATCGAAGGTGGTGTCCGGCCGCATTCGCCCCGACAGCAGACCCCGGCACAGTGCGCCATATCCGAGCGTCGCTATCTTGTTTTTGCGGCAATAGGGCAGAAGGTCGGCCTCGACATCGCGTTCGAACAGATTGTACGGCGGCTGCAGCACATGCAGCGGCGCAACGCGGCGAAACCGCTCCATCTGGTCAACCGAAAAATTGCTCACGCCGATGGCTCGGATCTTCCCCTGCTCAAACAGCGTCCGCATCGCTTCCGCGGTTTCCTCGATGGTCACGAGGGGATCGGGCCAATGAACCTGGTAGACATCGATGTAATCGGTTCGAAGCCTGCGCAAGGAATCCTCCACCTCCCGCATGATGCGGGCGCGGCTGGCATTGCGCGATACGTTGCCGCCGTCCCATTGCAGTCCAGTCTTGGTGGCAATCAACACCTCCGAGCGCAGCCGGCGCTCGGCGATCGCCTTGCCCACGATCTCCTCGGAGCGACCGAATCCATAGACCGGGGCGGTGTCGACAATGTTGACGCCATGCTCGAACGCGGCCTGGATGGTGGCAACGGATTCGCGCTCGTCGGTGCCGCCCCACATCCATCCGCCGATGGCCCAGGTCCCGATCGCGACCGGCGATACCTTGAGCGACGTCCCGGGAATGTCGGTAAGTTCCATTTTCGTTTTGAGTGCTTCTGCCTGATCGGTCATGATCCTGTTCCTTTCTTGAATGCGATCGCCCTGGGGGCGTGTGAATGACTGGCTTCAGTTGGTCGTCACCGAGGGTACGGCGTGAAGCCCGGCATCTTCCGCGGCGACAAGCCCCAGCGCCGTCCAGTCGAGTTCGCCGTAGCCGCGCGCAATTCCGCTGATCAGCCGGTCCCGGACCACGCTTACCGACGGCATCGGCACGCCCGCCTGCTCCGCTTCCGCAAGCGCCAGACGCACATCCTTCAGCACGAGCGGCAGGACGAAGCCCGGCGCGTAGTTCTGCCTGGCAATCTTGTCGCCGTAAATCTTGTGCACGCGTCCGCCGAACATCGTGCTGGTCATGAGATCAATGAAGGGCTGCGGATCGAGCCCGCGCTTGCGGACGACGGCTGCGACCTCGCCAAGCATCTCCAGCGCCGTCGCGCTCATCATGTTGCCGAGCAACTTGACAAGGTTGGCTTCCTGCGGATCGGCTCCGATCACAAAGGTCCGTTGTCCGAGAATGTCGAGGATCGGCCGGCAGCGCTCGACATCGACCGGGGCGCCGGCGGCGACGATAAACAACTGGCGTGCCCTGGCTGCATCCGGATTGCCGAACACGGGTGCTGCGACATAGCCTTGTCCATGCCGCGCGTGCTCGCTCGACAACTGCAGAGCTGCCGCGGTGCTGATCGTGCTCATTGACAGGTGGACCGCGCCTGGCATCAGCCCCGCGGCCAGACCGTCGAGATCATCATCGCGGCGGCCGAACACGACGTCACGCACGGCGTCGTCGTCCGGCAACATGCTGATGACGAGTTCGCAATCGAGCAGGTCGCCGATATCCGTCGTCGCCCTGAGACCTAGTGCCTCGAGCCTGCTGATCTGATCCTTGCGTCGGATGTAGCCGATCACCCGTCGCCCGGCAGCCAGGAGGTTCGCAGCCATCGCCGCTCCCATGTGGCCAAGGCCGATAAAACCGATTTCGCCCGCGACCGGCGCGCGGCCGGCCAATTCGGCGGTACGCCGCTCAGGGGTCAGAGCATCGGACGCGCTTCTGCTGGCAACAGGGGAACGAGACTGGTGTTTGGACATTGGCGGCTCCGGTGCCGACGCAACCGCACCTGATGCGCATCTTGCGGAGGACACATCCGCTATCTGGTGACGAACGTGTTTCGCGCTTGTCTCGGCTTGCCGCGCTGTTGAGCATTCTTGCGCGGAATCCCGCAAAAAACCTCCGTGCGGGTTTGGCGCGCGCCTGCGAATAAAATCGAATTTAGTAGTCTGAACAGCAATTTAATGGTGCCGAAAATCGGTTCGCTTACTCTCACTGGTAGTCGTCATCGAGGCGAGCCGGGGGGCCGCAACGTCGTCAGGAGAACCAGAATGAGTGACATCGGCATCCATCCGGCAGATGTTGCTTCGTCCGCTCCATCGATTGTCGAGATTTCGCCGCCCGATATTGCCCGTCGTCGACTGGCGAATTGGGGCACGATACAGGCAGACGCGGTGAGGGTTACCCGGCGCGAGACTTTCGAATACGGCTTTCAGGCTCGACGCCATTTGCTGATCGCCTACGAGCGCGCGGAACGCGATGATGGCGAGACGGTGATCGAGGGTCTGCCGAAGTCGACGCTGCGCGAGTTCAATTGCAAGCTCAGCTTCGTGCCCGCCGGACATCGGTTTTACGGATGGCAGACGCCGCGGGTGCTGACGCGCGTCACTTATTTCTATATCGACCCGCACAATCGGCCGCTCGATCAGGAATTCGGCACCACCTGCCCGACGATCAGCCCCCGCTTGTTCTTCTTCGATCAGGCCATCTGGGACACGGCACTCAAGCTCAGGGCCGAGGTCGGCAATTCGGACCCCGGCAGCCGCCAGTATGCGGAGGCCCTGAGCCAGGTGCTCATGCACGAACTGATCCGGCTGGAGCGAGCGGCGTGCGTCGCGACGACGCCGCTTCGCGGCGGCCTGCCGGCATGGCAACGCAAGCGCCTGATCGACTTCATCGAAGAGCATCTTGCGGAGAAGATTTCGCTGGCCGCTCTCGCGGAGCTCGTCGATTTGAGCCTCTATCACTTTGCGCGCGTCTTCAGGCAGTCCTTCGGCGTTCCCCCGCACCGCTACCATATGGCTCGCCGGATGGAACGCGCCAGGAGCCTGCTGCAGAGGCCGTCGCTCCCGGTGACGAACATCGGCATCCAGATCGGCTTTCGCGAAGCGAGTTCATTCACGAAGGCGTTCCGCCGATTCACCGGACTTACGCCGACCGAATATCGGCATCAGCGAGACGATTGATCTCGCCAAACCCAGAGGAGGCAAGATTGCGCAATCATCTTCGATATCGTGGACACGACGCGGCGAAGCGCTGCGCCATCTGTGACGGAAAATTTGGTCTCGTCCGGCATTACTCCTGGCGAACAGCCCTCTGCTCGCGGGGGTGCCTCGATCGCCTTAGATCGCGCGAGGAGAGCGACCGCAGATGGTTGCTGCGCCTTCAGACCGCCCAACAAACGATTGCGATTGCGACCATGGGATTCCGAAGTGGCGAAACGGGCCACGCAAACGGCTTTAGGAGGTGACACATGAGATACATCCTGGTGAATGGCAGGACGCCGTTTCGGCAGTCTGCCTGCGTATTGTGCGGCAAGCCGATCGGCGCGAATTATCTGCGGGAGATCGCGACGCGGTTGCCCTATTGCGATCCCGATTGCTACGCCGATCACTGCGAGGGCGCCGTCCAGGCTCTCGAAAGACATGCGACCGCGACCTATGCAGCCCTAGTTGCATCGCGGGACTGAGCGTTCGGCCCGTCTCGCGGCAAAAGTCGGCTTGCCGACATCCGATGGAACCCTTCCGGGGCGTCAAATCCAGCTTGAATACGAAAGCAATTGACGCAAATATGGAGCGGCTCGGGTTGGAAGGTTAGGCGAGAGAACGTCGGAGGGCACGATGGCTCGCATGACTTGGCATACGGCAATATCAGGTCTGCTGCTGTTTTTCGCTTGCGCGACGGGTGCGTCAGCCGACGACACCCTGGTGACGAAGGCTGTCCCCGCTACAAGCACGAAAGCTTCATTGCAACCGGCGAGCTGTAGCAGCCTTGAGGACTTTGTCGTCACAAACTGCCCACTGACCTGGAACGGCATCACGGTCTACGGCACGATCGACGGTGGCGTGACGTGGCAAAGCCATGGCACGCCGTTCAACGGGACGACCGTCACCGGCGAAGAATATCTCCTCCAGAAGAACAGCAATCGCGCGTTGTGGGGCCTCGCGCCCAGCGCTCTGAGCCAGTCCAACATCGGAATCAAGGGCAATGAGCCGTTCGCTCCCGGATGGGCTTTTATCTTCGATCTGGAGGCCGGGTTCGATCCCTATTCCTTGCAGCTCGCCAACGGGCCGGGAGCGGTCGCCCAGAACGCCGGCGTGCCGCTCACCCTTCAAAACTCGAACGCCGACTCCAGCCGTGCCGGGCAATTTTACAATTCCGTTGGGTATCTGGGCGTCAGTTCGCCAACCTATGGCACCTTGACCGTTTTCCGGCAAAACGCGCTGACGATGGACGGCGTTCTCGCCTACGATCCGATGGGCGGCTCATACGCTTTCTCGCCGATCGGCTGGCAGGGAATTACCTGCGGCGTGGGCGATACCGAAGACTGCCGATTCAGCACATCGGTAAAGTATCGTGTCGACATCGGCCAATTCAGGGTTGCGGCGCTCTGGCAATTCGGTGGCTACAGCCTGAACAATGCGGCGACCGGTTCCTACCAGTTCCAAATCGGCGGGGACATCAACAATCTGGCGGGCGGCACGCTCTCGCTCGACGCCATCGGTAGCTACGTCCAGAACGCCGTGGCGGTAACGCTGGCCGGCAATGTGCTGCCGGCGGTGCTGCCTCAGGTGCTCACCGCTACGCTCTCCGACGATACGAGCGTAATGCTGCTTGCAAGATACACTCACGGGCCGGTCAAGCTGTTTGCCGGATACGAATACATTCAATATGCGCCGCCCAGCAATCCTTTCGCCGCCGGTACCGGTTTCAACGATATTTCGGGGAACTTCGTCTGCGCCGGCTGCGCCGCGATCAACAACACCAACATCAACAACACCGCGTTCAGCGCCGGCGACAAGCCGCTCAATATTTTCTGGACCGGGGTGAAATACAGCGTCACTCCCAACCTGGACCTGATCGGCGCCTATTATCACTACTTCCAGCCCACCTATGGCGCGTTCGTCAACTGCGCCGTTGCCGTACCGGCGGCAACCTGCCACGGGACGTTCGACGCCGTCTCCTTCGCCCTCGATTGGCAGTTCGCGAAGAAATTCGATGCCTACGCCGGATTCATGTACTCGCAGGTCAATGGCGGTCTCGCGAACGGCTACCTCAATCACAATACGATCGACCCCACGGTTGGGCTGCGCTTCCGCTTCTGAAGCAGCCGCAGACGCGTCATGGGCGAGCGGTTTATTCGTCCCGCGCGCTGGACGCCTACGAGCAGGCGACCGTTGGCTGACGCTGCGCCGCGCCCCCTGGATCGGTTCCAATCGTCAACACTGGCGTCGGTGCATACGGGCATGCAATCTCGACGACACATCCAGCGCCGGGGCGAATGGTGAATCGGAAGCCGTGCAGCTTTACGATGGCCGCAACCAGGTTCAGGCCGAGACCCAAACCCGACATGTGCCTCGTCTTGTCCGACCGGTAGAACCGCCTCAGCACGGCGTCGCGCTCGTGTTCGCTGATGCCTGAACCGGTGTCCTTGACGCGCACGATGATCTCGCCATCGCCGCGAACCAGTCCGATCTCCACCTGCCCGCCGGCCGGCGTGTACTTGACGGCGTTGTCGACGAGGTTAGCGACCGCCTCGACCAGCAGATCCCGGTCACCATAGACATCCAGTTCCCGTGGCGACTGGACCACCAGGCTGACCCCCTTGTCTTCGGCAATCGGCTCGTACATGTCGCCGACCTCGCGCACGAGGTCCGCCAGCGAGACCTTGCCGAAGCCGGCCGATCGCTCGCTCTTTTCGATCTCCGCAAGCCGCAGGATCGCGGTGATGATCGAAAGCGACTGGTCGAGCGCCTCGATCGTTTTGTCCGCGACTGCCTGCAGCTGCTCCAGCGTTTCGGCGCCGGTGCGGCCGCGCTCGAGCATCAGCCTGGCCCGGGTAAGCGGCGTGCGCAGGTCATGCGCGATGTCGTGGCCGACGCCGGCGAGAGAGTGGATGAGGGTTTCCATCTCGTCGAGCATGCCGTTGACGATCATCGCAAGTTTTGAGAACGGATCGTCAGTGTCGCCACGCGGAAGTCTTTCACGCAGATTGCCGGCGACAATGCGCTGCGCCCGCTCATTGACCTCCATGATGCGCCTTTGGGCACGCGCGTTCAGCGCCACACCCACGGCAATGCAAAGGAACACCGCGGGAAGCAGGCCGAGCGCGAGTGCCCGCCCGACGACGCGGGCAACTTCTTCGATTTCATCGGCATTTCGTCCGATCACCAGCACGTTGCCGTCAGGCAAACTCTGCGCGATCAGGCGAACCCTTTGCTTTTCCGGGCCGCTTCCGTCTATCCGCTCGACCACGGCGTTCTGCACCGTGTTGTCTGCCGTGAGACCGGGCGGTCGCCGTTCCACATTGCCTGCGATCCTCTCGCCATTTACGCCAAACAACCCTACGAGCCGAGCACGAGCCGAATCCTGCCTCAGGCCCTCGTTGATCGCGTCGAGCATTTGCCCGGGTGGCAGGTTCGCAAGCATGCCCATCTGCAAGGAGATCACACGGTCGAATTGTATGGTCAGGTCATGCTTCGCCTTCAGATAAACGAACCCGAGCAATGTGACGGTAAAAGCCGCAAATAGGCCGACCACCAGCACGGTCCATCGAAGGGTGGTCGAGTGCGTGAACGCAGGCAATCCCATCAGACTGCTCCGTCGAACGAGCGCAGGGGCGCTCCATTTTTCTGCGGAATAGCTGGAAGGTTTGGAACGAAGCATGCATGAGTCCGTCGACATGAGCTCAACCCTTCGCGTTTCACTTGTCCGGCTCGCACCTGCCAGGCATCTCCCTGGCTCCGAGCGCAAGCCTAGCCCAATCAATGCCAATCGCTCGATCCTACGGAGGTTGGCTCGAAGGTCGTGTTGGTTTAACCCATCCATACCTTGGTTTGGCCGGTCAAAACGCCATCGCAGGCCGGGTACGAGGTCGGTCGCCAGGCTTTCGTTTCAACTCCCGAGGCCGGCGTGACGGACCGCAGTCTCGACGTGCTTGATCAAGTCGGGCGCGGCAAAGGGCTTGGCCAGGAAACCAATGGCTCCGGCCCTCAGCGCGCGGGCGCGGACGCTGTCTTCGGGAAAGGCGGTGATAAAGATAAATGGCGCGTTGTGGCCGCGCGCACGCAGATGGATCAGCAGGTCCAACCCGCTCATGCCCGGCATCTGCACATCCGCAATGACGCACGATGATGAGTGCAACTGGGTGGACTGCAGGAACTCCTCGGCCGACGCAAAGGTCTGGACCAGATAGCCGTGCGAACTGAGAAGATTGTCGGTCGCGGCCCGAACGGAAGCATCGTCGTCAATAACTGAAATTACCGAAAGCATTGACGCGACGACCTTCCAGAGTTGGGTGCAAGGCGCTGGCCTCGAAACTGCCCCAGCCAAAAAGTGAACAACCAATCAAGATTGTGAAATCATACATAGGTTTATTCGCAAAAGGACCTTGTGGATGGCGGACTTTTCGGCAGGCGGGCGACGAAAGCCGCCGTCTATTTCGCGCCCTTGAGTGCGGTCAGGCAGTCGCCGCATCGACCACAACCGGTCGTGCAATCTTTGCGACTTGGGCCAGCCTAACCTGATCGAGGCCAACGGCCTGCTCCTACGATGGTTGATTCGAGTGTCGCATTGGTTTGCGGCGCCTATACCTTGGTTTAGTCGTGGTGAAACTCGCGGCGAATCCGCCGGTTAATGAAATAACCTGGCTCAAGGATAAGGTTACGGTTTGGCGCGACGAATTCCGAGCGTCTCGGCCATTCTGACCAAATCGGCCAGCGACCTTGCGCCCATTTTTTTCATGATCTGTCCCCGATAGATCTTCACGGTGATCTCGGCCAGGCCAAGCTCGCCGGCTACCTGTTTGTTCATGAGACCGGAAGCGACCAATGCCAGGATGTCTCGCTCGCGGGGGGTCAGGGTCTCAAACAAGGCCCGCAAGCCGGCAACGACCCGCTCGGCGTCGCGCCGCTTGCGATCGCGTTCAATCGCCACCGTCACGGCATCCAGCATGTCCTGGTCGCGAAACGGCTTGGTCAGGAAATCGACTGCGCCGCCCTTCATGGCCCTGACGGTCATCGGAATGTCGCCATGGCCGGTCATGAAGATGATGGGAATATGGATGTTCGCCTTCCCCAGTTCGGCCTGGAAGTCCAGTCCGCTCAGTCCAGGCAGCCTGACATCGAGGACCAGGCAGCTGGCGACGTCCGGAAGCTTGCTCTGCAGCATCTCGGGGGCCGACCCGAACACCTCGACCTCCAATCCTACCGATTGAAAGAGATTGCTCAGCGCTCTTCGTACCGATTCTTCGTCTTCGACAATGAAGACGAGCGGTTCCCTGGCGCCGGCAGGCTGACGCGATGGCTTGGGCCGTTCGGTCACGACACCTCCTCCTGTTGCGATGGCAGGACGAATTGAAACATCGCGCCCGGCCCCTCATTGCCTGACGCCGACAAACGCCCCCCGTGCGCCTCCACGATCGAACGGCAGATCGAGAGGCCCATGCCCATGCCGCTGGATTTGGTGGTGAAGAAGGCGTTGAACAGCCGGTTTGCATTCCCGGCGGAAATCCCGACGCCGCAATCGGTCACGCTGATGACCACGCGGGACGTCTCGTCCCGGGATGATCGGATCACCATTACGCGGGACCGATCCGTGATCGGCAGCATTGCCTCGATACCGTTCATCAGCAGGTTGATGATCACTTGTTGCAGCTGGACGCGATCACCGAGGATCGTGGGAAGGGACGGCGCCAGCTCGGTGTGCAACGAGACAAGATGGCTGCTCAACTCGCGCTTGACCAGCACGATGGCCTCATTGATGACGTCATTGACGTCGAGCGGCAGCCTTTCGATGTCGGATTTTTTTGCCAGCGCCCGGACACGCTTGATCACTTCGCTCGCCCGACAGCTGTCGTCGATGACCCATTCCACCGAGCGGCGCGCGGCGGTGAGGTCGGGAGTGTCGCGGTCGAGCCAGCGCAGACAGGCCTCGGCGTTGGCGACCGCGGCGGCGAGCGGCTGGTTTATTTCATGGGCGATGGAGGCGGTCAGTTCGCCCAGCATGGTCACGCGTGTAACGTGCGCAAGTTCCGCCTGCGCTTCGCGCAGCGCCCGTTCGGCCTGATCTGCGCGGATCGTCGCAGTGATATCTGTTCCGGTTCCCCGATAGCCGAGAAATTTTCCTTTCGCATCAAAAAACGGCTTGCCGCTCGTCCGCACATATATCGGAGATCCAGTCCCGTTGAGGGTGTACTCGAAGTCGCGAAACGGCAGATGCGCGTCGAGCATTGCCCGATGTTGTCGCCATTTTTCCGGCTCGGATTCGACGTCGGCCGCGATATCCCAGCGAAAAACGCCGGCCAGGCCTGACGGCTTGAAGCCAACAGTATTGACGTGCTCGGATATGCTGACGACCCGATGGTCAGGCATGGTCTCCCACAGCCAATCCGAGCCGGTTTCGGCATAATCGCGAAAGCGCTGCTCGCTCTCGCGAAGTGCCTCTTCGGCCCGCTTGCGGTCCTCGATGTCGGTGGATGATCCATACCATTTGACAATGTTGCCCAGGTCATCGCGCAGCGGGTCGGCACGGAATAAAAACCAGCGGTACTCGCCATCGAAGCGCCGGAGCCGCGCTTCAAGCTCGCCCGGCAGGCCTGATTGCCGAATTCTCGACCACTTCACCAGCATGGCCTTCTTGTCGTCGGGGTGAAAGGCGCGTGGCCAGCCGGTTTCGACTTGATCCGACGAGAGGCCGGTATAGTCGAGAGCCGGTTGATTGAGGAAGTCGGGAACCCCATCCGGTCCGGCGCGCCACACCAGCGTCGGGATCGTATCGATGACAAGTCGAAGGCGATCTTCGGATTTCTTGATCTCGTCAAAAGCCTTTTGCAGCGCGTCCTTTGCAAGGTGCTGCTCGGTGACATCGACGTGGGTACCGACCAATTCGGTCGCTTCCCCGTCCTCACCGACCACGGTATGTCCGACGGTATGCACGTATCTTGTCGACCCGTCCGGAACAACGATGCGATAGTCGCCTTCGAAGTCCGTCTTTTCTCGGGCAGCTCGCCGCACCATTTCGATGACCCGGTCCCTGTCTTCGTGGTGAACACGATCCCACATGGGTTGCTCGGATGCAGCGTCCTTATCCGGATCGAGTCCCAACAAGTGGTACGCTTCCGGGGATCGATACACGAACTCTCGCCCCCGCGCGTCCCAGGCCCAGCTACTCGTGCGACTCAAACGCTGGGCCTCGGCCAGATAGGATTCGCTGCGCCGCAGCTTACGTTCGGTCTCCTTCGCAACCGTCACATCGGTCACCGCCCCCGTGTATACGAGGTCGCCCGACCCATCTTTCTGCGCCCGAGCGATGGCATGGACAAATTTCACCGAGCCGTCCGGCATCAGCAGTCGAAACTCCTGATCATAATCATTTCCCTCGACGGAGGCGCGGTCGATGCCTCTTTGCACGGCGGCGCGATCTTCCGGATGTGCGCGAGCAAGAACCATGTTGACGTGGACAGGGGTCGCCTCATCGTATCCGAAAATCCTGTAGGTCTCCGTCGACCAGGTACTCTCGCCGGTGGCGACACGCCAGCCGAAGGTGCCGGTAAGGCTCAATCGCTGGGCCTGGGCCAAATACGCTTCGCTCTGGCGCAGAGCATTTTCGGTTTGTCTGCGGTCCTCGATGTCGGTCGCCGACCCGTACCAATTGACGATATTGCCGACTTCATCGCGCAGTGGGTCAACGCGGAATAAAAACCAGCGATATTTGCCGTCGAAGCGCAGGAGCCTTCCTTCCGTCTCGCCCCGCGCGCCGGAATCCCGAATCCTGCGCCACATCGTCGACAGGTTTTCCAGATCGTCCGGATGAACCGTGCGAGCCCATCCCTCCACGGCGCTATCCAGCGAGAGGCCCGCGTAATCGAGGGTTGGCTGATTGAAGAATTCGGGCCGCCCGTTCGGCTCCGAGCGCCACACCAGGGTCGGGATCGTGTCGATCACCAGTCGAAGTCGATCCTCGGACTTCCTGATTTCGCCAATCGCTTCCTGCAACGCCGTGACATCCGTGACCGCGCCTGCAAATTCGATACTACCCGACGCGTTCCTCACGGCATGAGCCACTGCATGGACATTCTTCACCGAGCCATCCGGCATCAGCAATCGATATTCATGGTCGAAGTCGCTTCCCTCGCGCGACGCTCGATCGATGGTGTCTTGCACGGCCGTCCGATCATCGGGGTGCGTGCGCTGGACAACCAATTCCAGGGTCGGCTTCGTTGCCCTGTCACATCCAAAGATCCGGAACGTCTCGTCCGACCAGACAATCTCTCCGCTGGCGAGATTCCAGCCAAAGCTTCCGGTACCGCTCAATCTCTGTGCTTCATTCAAATACATTTCGCTGTGTAGCAGCGCATTTTCAATCCGCTTTTGATTCTCGATCGCTCCCTGCAGTTCATCGCGAGAACGCCGAAAGCCTTCCGTTGCATTCCGCTGCATCGAGATCACGAAGGCAACGAAGAGGTATGCCATGGAAAACAGGACCAGGCGCGGTGCCTCCGCAACCGGCACGGAGAGCAGATTGTTCTTCCAGGTAAAGGTATTGATGGGCGGCAACAAATAATAATAGAAAGCCAGCAGAGCGAGCGCGACGGTCAACAGCGCCGGGCCGAAGCCGCCAAACCACGCGGCAACGATTACCGCGCAAAGCAGCAGCAGCAATGCGGTGGGCTCTGCGTGCACTAACCGTCTCATGAGTTCTGCGGTAATTATCGCCAGGACGACCGACAGCACGGCCACCGCATAGTGCGAGATCGCAAGCGGTTTTGTTTGCTGCTGCGGCAGATTGAGTCTGGCCATCTTCTCTGCTCGTCTCGTTCCAAGGTGATGAGACTGCAATGCTGCCGGAGAACAACGCGGCTAAAACCCCGTGATCTCGCTACGCGCCATTTGCGGAGCGTCCCGGGGTTCCCGGGCGCATAGATTACAGCATTTCGACGAAATCCGGCAATCGATCCGGGCCGCGGCCAGGCTGCGGACCGGGGTGCGCAGGCTCTGCCGGGGAACCGCGGCCACTCACAAGACCGGTTAAATCAGCGCAAAATCCAACCACCCACCGCAAGCTCGCACGAGCAAATCTCACGGTCGCTTCCTACCCATAAATAACCAGTCGCCGCGGCAGGTCGCCATCGATGGTGATCCCGCTAAATCTAAATTGGCTCCGATTAAACGTGTGTTTAATGGAGCCGCTGGCTGGCCGGGACTACCTCTACGCTAGCAGCCCCGCCGCGTCTTTCTCTCTGGCGCGTCGATCAATGGCTGCGAAAGCGGACGGCTTCGCGTTTGCCTTGTGCCCCTCCCTCACCACGGCAGGCGGCAGCCGTCCGCTTCATCGCCAGACGCCCCGTCCGCAGCCGCGCCAGGCTGACATGATCCACCAGAGAGCCGGTCAATCGGCAGGGAAACGCGCAATGAATATCGACGTGAAAGTGAATTCCGATCTTGCAGGCGTGAGAATTCCCGACAGCAAGCTCGCTTGCGAAATAACCGAACTGGTGCGGGACGCCGAGACGCCGCTCCTGTTTCACCATTCGAGCCGCGTCTATTACTGGGGTGCACTGGCGGGCAAGCGTCAGGGACTGAGATACGATCCCGAACTGCTCTATGCGGGCGCGATGTTTCACGACATGGGCTTGACCCACCAGCACAGCAGCGCGAAAGAGCGCTTCGAAGTTGACGGCGCGAACGCCGCCGGTGCCTTCCTGCGCAGCCACGGCATCGCGCGACAGGATATCGACACGGTTTGGACCGCGATCGCTTTGCACACGACCCCGGGCATTCCCAAGCACATGCACCCGGTCGTCGCCCTGGTGACGGCCGGCGTCGAAATGGATGTGCTCGGGTTAAGCTATGACGGGTACAGCGACGCCGAGCGCGAGGCGGTGGTGCAGACGCACCCGCGCAGTGCGCATTTCAAGGAAGACATCATCCGCGCCTTCTACAACGGCATCAAACACAAGCCGGAAACCACATTCGGCAATGTCAAGGCCGACGTGCTCGCGGACAAGGATCCGCATTTTGCCCGCGGCAACTTCTGTAGCGTGATCCGCGCTTCCGCCTGGCGCGGGTAAGGCGCTCCACCTTCTTTCAATCCAGGAAATCGCGCCGCCGGCGGCCGCGTGCAGGGTTTCCCACGTTCACAAGCCCATCATGTCCAACACCCAGGAGCCAGCGATGTCCAAAACCGAGCGATTTACCAATGCCATCGGCGCGCCGGTCGCCGACAATACCAACATCATGACCGCTGGTCCGCGCGGCCCGGCGCTGCTGCAGGATATCTGGCTGATCGAGAAGCTCGCGCATTTTGACCGGGAAGTGATCCCGGAGCGGCGCATGCACGCCAAGGGCTGGGGAGCCCATGGCACCTTCACGGTGACGCACGACATCAGCCGCTACACCAAGGCCGGGATCTTCTCGAAGATCGGCAAGCAGACGCCGATGTTCGCGCGGTTTTCCACCGTCGCCGGCGAAAGGGGCGCGGCGGACGCGGAACGCGACATCCGTGGCTTTGCGCTAAAATTCTACACCGAAGACGGCAACTGGGACATCGTCGGCAACAACACCCCTGTGTTCTTCTTCCGCGACCCGCTGCGCTTTCCCGACCTCAACCATGCGATCAAGCGCGACCCGCGTACCGGACTGCGCAGCGCCGACAATAACTGGGATTTCTGGACGCTGCTGCCGGAGGCGTTGCATCAGGTGACCATCGTGATGTCCGACCGCGGCATTCCGAAGAGCTTCCGCCACATGCACGGCTTCGGCAGCCACACCTTCTCGATGATCAACGCCGCGAACGAGCGCGTTTGGGTCAAGTTCCATTTCCGCACCCGGCAAGGCATCCAGAACCTCGGCGATGCCGAGGCCGCAGCGCTGGTCGCCGGCGATCGCGAAAGCCACGGCCGCGACCTGCTCAACGCGATCGAGGCGGATGACTTTCCGCGCTGGACGCTTTTCATCCAGGTCATGACCGAATCGCAGGCCCGGACTCATAGGCACAGTCCCTTCGACCTGACCAAGGTCTGGCCGAAGGCGGAATACCCGCTAATCGAGGTCGGCGTAATGGAGCTCAACCGCTACCCGGAAAACTATTTCGCGGAAGTCGAGCAGGCAGCCTTCTCGCCAGCCAATATCGTGCCCGGCATCGGCTTCTCCCCCGACAAGATGCTTCAGGGCCGGCTGTTCTCCTATGGCGATGCCCAACGCTACCGGCTCGGCATCAACTTCAACCATATCCCGGTCAACGCCCCCAAATGCCCGTTCCAAAGCTACCATCGCGACGGCAAGATGCGGACCGACGGCAATCTGGGCGGGACGCTGACCTTCAACCCCAACAGCGCGGGGCTCTGGGATAACCAACCCGCCTTCGCCGAGCCGCCGATGCCGATCGAAGGAGAGGCGGCGCACTGGGACCACCGCGTCGACGATGATCATTGGGAGCAGCCCGGCAACCTGTTCCGAAAGATGAGCCCGCAACAGCGAAAGGTGCTGTTCGAGAATACGGCGCGGGCGATGGGCGACGCCAGCGCCCACATAAAGCAGCGCCACGTCGATAATTGCACTCGCGCCGACCCCGCTTATGGCGCGGGGGTAGCGAAGGCCCTCGGGCTCAAACAGCCCGAGTTGGTCGATTGAGGCACGCCAGAGGATCGCGCAATGAAGAAAATTATGAAACGACTTGAAAGAGTCTTGCGATCCAGGGCCAGGAGAACCTTCGCTATTCTCGCAAAGGTCGCCGGCCCGCACATCAAGGTGGGACTTCTTGCCGCGGTTTTATTCGCCTGGGCTTGCGCCTTCGAAGCCGAGGCGGTTCTTTATCTGGAGTCGTCACAAAATCTGGAGTCGTCGCAAAATCCGTTCGAAGTCACGCATTGATCACGGCTGGAGTGACGCCCGGCGATCCGCAAGCCTCATCCGCTACTGGCTAATCGCGGGACATAAAGCCATCCGTCAACGTCTGCATGAAGGCGACCAGCGCGTCCTCTTCCGCGTCGGACAGCCCGAGGTGCCCAACCTTGCTGGTGTTCATGTTGTCGGTCGATTCCGGCGCGGGCCAGCACGTCGTGCCTTCGCCGGGATCATGCGGCTCGCATCGCGGCAGGACGTCACGCGTGTTGTAGAAATGCACGATCTCCTTCAGGCTGGTGAAGTACCCGTTATGCCCGTAGGCCTTTACAAAGGCCGGAGAGGGTCGCTTGTCGACATTGCGCAGTGTCGGCACCTGCATTCGCGCCTGATTGTCCGGCGCCAGCCTGAGCCACCGTTGATCCACCGCGGAGGGCTGACTCAGCATATGTCCCTGATTGAGAAACGTGCCGACACCGCCATCGACAAACGACGTCCCTTGCGGATTGGCGGTATATCCCAATGCATCGGGCTGATTTTCCGCGTAGTAAGGAAGCCTCGGATTGGCCGGCGTGCCGATATTGCTGGCGGTGAAATCGGTGAACAGCGGATCTTCGCCGGGGCCGCCGTCGCGGTGACACTCGTTGCATCGCCCCTTGCCGCGGAACAGGTCGTATCCCTGCTGCTCCGGCGGCGTGAACTGCACCTTCTTCGCGAGGACTGCGTCGAATTTCGAGGTGAACGACGTCACCTCTGCGGAGGCCTCATAACCGGCGATGGATTGCGCCATCTGGTCGAAGGTGGCGCCGGCCCGGCCGCGATCAATCGGGCTGAGATGAATCGGCAACGGCTGATTGGCGCTGGCCGGCCCCGGCCGATCACAGACCGCCGTCACGTCGCTCGGCCATGCGATCGCAAAACTCTGTACGCCCCAGACGTTTTCGAACAGGCCGCGATACGGCCGCTGCGAGGCGCGATAGACCGCGCAGGCGATATCGGGCAGGCCCATCTCCACCGGATTGGTCGGTGGACCCTGCGCCTGCTCCGCGGCCGGATTGCCCAGCCGGCGTCCCGTCGCACGCATATCCCAGAAATTTCCACCGACGAGATCGCCCTGCCCGGGATTATAGTGCAGCACGGGCGAGAGAGGCGCATAGGCGTGCGATTGCGGCTTGCGATCGCTGAACCGCGTCCGCACCGACCCGGGATAGGCGCCGGTCGTGCGGTTCAACTCCGACACCGGACCGGTGAAGCCCGTCTCGGGCATGTGGCAGAAGGCGCAAGCCTCATTGCGGTTTACCGACAAGTTCTTGTCGTACAGCATCGCCTTGCCGAGCAGCTCGATTTGCTGGGTCTGATTGTCCGGCGGTGCTGCAAGGCGTTCGATCGTCTGCGCTTCGATGCGGTCGATTTCGGCCTCGACCTGCGCGATTTCCTGCAGTGCCTGGGGCGAGAGTTTTGCAGGGACCTCGTCGGCTTTCGGCGCATCCGCGCCGAGCGTGGAGACAAAGATCGCCGCTGCGATCGGCAAGAATGTGCGCCGTGATTTCACGTTGGAACCCTGCAGGCCGGCGCCACGCAGCACGTGCAGCACCGTGGCCCGGCAGGATTTAGGATGAACTGCCCCGGCGCAACACTAAATTCCATTTTAGGATTTGCTGCCCGGTCTCACACCGGTTGCGGGTCGGGACAGATGATCTCGAGCCGACCGCCGGCGCCGGAGTGGATCGCGAGCCGGAAGCCGTGCAGCTTCACGATCGCCGCCACGAGGCTGAGGCCAAGGCCCACGCCCGGCGTGTTTCGTATCTTGTCGGAACGATAGAAGCGCCGCAGCACCGCATCGCGCTCCTGCTCGCTGATGCCGGAGCCGGTGTCGGCAACGCGAACAATTGTTTCACTGTCACCACGCAGCAGTTCGATGGTCACCTTGCCACCCTCCGGCGTAAACTTGATGGCGTTATCGACAAGGTTGGCGACCGCCTCAAACAACAGATCGCGGTCGGCGCGCACGTTCAGCTGATCTCGCGCCTCAACCCGCAAGTCGATGTTCTTGTTTTCGGCGATCGGTTCGTAGATATCGCAGATCTCCCTCAGCATCTCCTGCAACGGGACGCTGCCGAAGGCCGCCGATCGTCGGCTGTTTTCGATTTCCGCCAGACGCAGCAGCGCCGTGATGATCACCAGCGACTGATCGACGTTCGCGATCGCCTTGTCCACGACGTCCTGAAGCTGCTCCAGGCTGGTTGCGTTGGTGCGGCCGCGCTCGAGGGTGAGCCGGGCTCGCGTCAGCGGCGTCCGCAAGTCGTGCGCGATGTCGTTGCCGACGCCGGCAAGCGCGTGGATCATCGCCTCCATTTCATCGAGCATACCGTTGACAATGACGGCCAGCTTCGAAAACGGCTCGTCGATATTGCGGTATGGAAGCCGCTCGCGCAGATCGCCGGCGATGATGCGACGAACCCGTTGATTGACCTCTTCCACGCGCCTCTGCGCGCGCATGCTCAGCAAGGCGCCGGCCAGCAGGCACAGGCAAAGCGCCGGCAACAGGCCGAGCGCCAGTGCCTGGCCAACGACATGAGAAATCTCCCTGGTTTCGTCGACCTCGCGTCCGATCACCAGCGCGTTGCCATCCGGCAAGCGGCGGGCAATCGCGCGTATCGCGTGAGTTTGCGGCCCCGCGGCAAGCGTTCGAACGACGGTGACGCCCTGGACGGAATCGTCGATTCTCAATCCGGGCGGAAGCTGCTCGAGGTTGCCCGCCAGCTTGCGGCCGCCAGGGCCAAACAAACCGGCATATTGAACGCCGCGGGAATCCTCCTCCAGATGCGCATCGATCGCCATCCGCTGGCGTTCGCCGGACAGGCCGGCGAGATAGTCCAGTTGCTTCGCAACCATGATATCGGATCGGGCGATCAGGTAGTCGTCCGTCTTCCAATAGATGAATCCAAACAGCACGATGACGAAAACCGCGAGCACGCCGGCCACTGCAAGTGCCCAGCGAAAGGTGGTGGAGCGCATGAATTGGGGTTGACGCATCGGATCTCGCTGCCCGGACATCCTGCTCCACGTCAACGAGGGTACATTGAGGCCGGACATCCGAACCTTATGGTCCCGTGCGTAGAATGAAACCGGAGCCGCGAACATTGTGGATCATAGGGGTTTCGCCGGGTCCGTCCACCTTGTGACGCAGCCGACCCATATGAACGTCCACGAGATTCGTCGCCGGAATGAACTTGTAATTCCAGACTTCCTCGAGAAGCATGGCGCGGGTCAGCAACTGATCGCTCCGCTGCATCATGTACTCGAGCAGGCGAAACTCCCGCGGCAAGAGATCGATCACGCGATCTCCGCGCTTGGCGGTGCGCTCGATCAAATCGAGTTCCAGCGGCCCCACCCGCAATATCGTCTCGCGCGATTCCGCTGGCCTGCGCAGCAACGCCTCTACCCTGGCAATGAGTTCCACGATCGCGAAGGGCTTGGTGAGGTAGTCGTCGCCCCCCATCCGCAAGCCGCGTACGCGGTCATCGACGGCGCCGAGCGCGCTCAGCACCAGCACCGGGGTGTGCACCTGTTCCTTTCTCAGCGCCTCGATAACGGTGAGACCGTCCATTCCCGGCAACAGCCGGTCGACGATCATGGCGTCGGGCCGCAGTGATCGCGCTTTGTCGAGGCCTTCGATGCCATCGGCCGACCATTCGACTTCAAAGCCGCGATCGGCCAGTTCGGCTGTGATTTCCTCGGCCGTCTCGCTGTCATCCTCGATCAGGAGTACTTTTGCCATCGATCGATCCCCGGCTGCGGTCAAAGCATTCGCAGGGCTGGAGCCTGTCGGCCCCGAAGTGTTAGGCTTGCCTGAGACCAATGCCATGTCAACGACCTGCGATTGCCATAGGTTTCGTCCAAAAAGAGCCGGACGGCGTCGCCCGCTATGCTAAAGGAGGTGGCACGGCGTACGCCGCCCGCTCTGCGGCCATATGAGCACCGCCTCCGGGGGCAAGCGCGGTGCGGCCGCTCATAAGGATAATAGGCTTGCCGAGGGTGCCGTGCCATTAAATAGCATTTTAGAATCAGCCAAATAGCCGGAAGCTGCTCGAGCGTTGCCTCGCGCCGTGTTGAAACCCTGTGAAGGAAACGTTGCTTTGATCGATCGATCCGTTCGCCACTTCCGTCAGGGAGCCAGCACTATTGGCTTTCTAATGGAAAAATGGAGAACTCGAAATGACCAAACTTCTGTCGACCACGTTGATCGCCGCAGCCATGCTCGCAACTCCCGCCATGGCTCGCGAGAGCCACGTCAAGGGCGCCAATGCGAGCAATGCGACCACCGAGCGCTATGTTGACGGGCGTGCCTGCGTTCCGGCTCCGGCCGTGGGCGCGTTCGCGACGCAACCCTGGGACAATGGCCCGCCTTGCGAACCGATGACGGCTTACTGATCCGCCCGGACCGCGAAGAGGTCGAGCTGAAATTCCATCGGCCCGACCTCTTTTTCATGCCGCTTCATGCCGCCGGCGGGCGTGCGCGACCGCCAAAGAAATGGATGTACTCGGCGAGGCAGCCACGCCGAATGAAATTCAATTTAGTGGCACGGCCTGATGACCAACCTATCTCCGGTTTAAACGGCACATCGTTCCAAGAGCATGGTGCGCAACGGATTGGCGAGATAACGATGGATACGCAAAGCAAGAGGCTGCACCGCGGCTTGAGACCTGTCATCATCAGCGCGATTGTCGCAATCGGGGCTACGGCAGGAATCCTCTTCAACGACTTCGGCCCGAGCAGCGCTCCGCAGGATAGCCGCACGGCGAGGATGGTCACCGCCGCGGCGATTTCCAGGGCCGGCGCGATCGAGATTCCGTCGAAGCCGGCAGCCGTCTAACCGGCCTCCCGGGCGAACCTGATCCCAACAGGCTTCCATCACCCGTAAAGAACTCCCGGGCGATCGAGCGATGGTCCGGACCAGGCGCTTCACGAGGTCTTCAACCAAATCGTTGTTTAGCCTTGCAGGCACCGCGGCATTCCCGCATCAGCAGCCGGATGGGGACGACACGCCGGGCGTTGCCGCGGCGCCGGTGGCATTAGCCGCTGGCATCATCCCGGGGGTCGCCAGATTCATCGTCGTGCTCTCGGCGCAGGCCGGCGTGTTCGGCGTGGGCACCACTGTCATGGTCGGATCGATACTGGTGCCGCCAAGCTCAGTGATGGCCGGTTGTATCGTGCCAAGCGGAGGGCTCGCCGGAATTTGCGGCGTTGAGAGCGGCAAAGCCGCGCCATTGGCGGATGGGCCCCCCGGCGTAGAGCTGCATACGGTGCTCGAGGAGCTGCCGATCGGGGCTAGCGGCGCAATGTTTCCGGTCGTCGTGATGGCGATCGGCGAGGGGATAGTCCCCAACGGAGAACCTGGTGCCATCGCGGCCGCCGGCGTCATCGTCGACGACGTTGTCATCGTGGTTGTGCCGGGCATTGACGTATTGCTCGGCACCGTCGATGGCGTCGGTACGGGCGCTGGAGCCAGGGAAGGCGACGGCAGGGGCGGCACCGCGGGCGGCTGCGGCGCCGGGATGCTCGAGCCGGGAAAATCGGTCATGAATGATGTAGCTGGCTGCGCGGATAGCGTCAGGAATGGCGCGGTCGCGCTTGCGGTCGTCGGCGATGCGGTCGTAGGTGTCGCGGAAACCGGTGGCATCGTTCCGGTCGTGCCAGCCATCGCTGACATGGAAGCAGCCGGCACGGCAGGCGTGCCAGCCGCGATTTGCGTTGTCGGCGTGGCGCAGGTCACGACCGTCCCCGGCGTTGTGGGATCGGAAGCCAGCGGCACGGGTGCCAGCGTCGTATCGGGAGCGCCCGGCTGGGGTTGCCGCCGAGAACGGACTCGGGCCGTTGAGCGGGGAAGTGACGATTGTCCCCGGCGTCGATGGAAGGCCCATGGCCGTGCTGCCCATGGTGGAGACCTGCGCCAGACCGGCGTGGCAGCCCGACAACAGGACGGCTGCAGTGAACAACAAGCGTCGCATCGCCATGGCTGCCTCCGCGCCGATCTAGCTTGTCTGCGTCTTGCGCACGGCGACCCTGCTGCCTTCCGCGAGGTTCACCATCGGATTGAGGATGACCTGATCGCCCGGCTTGACGCCGTCATGCACTTCGACTTCCTTGCCGAAGTCGCGCGCGATCGTGATCTTCTGCATGTGGGCGACGCCGTTCTCGACGACCGCGACGTGAAGCCCGTTCTCGTCGAACACCACCGCATCGGCCGGTATGATCATGGATGGTGTCTTGCGCGGGATGAACAGCTCGACCGTGCAATAGATGCCAGGGCTGAGCGCGCCGTCCGGGTTGGGCACGTCGATCTCGGTCAGCAGCGTTCGGCTGCCGGGCTGCAACGCGCTGGCGATCCGCGTCACCTTGCCGGGAAAGGTCCGATCCGGAATCTCCGGGACACGGACCACCGCATCGACGCCGGGTCCAAGCCCGAATGCTTCATCCTGGGGGACGAACACCTGGGTGCGGATCACGTTCGGGTGCATCAGCGTGAACATGAAGGTCGATCCCGACGTCACCAGGCTGCCATTGTCGATGTTGCGCTGGGTGATCACACCATCGAACGGTGCCACCACCCGCTGGTAGGCCTTCTCCTGCTCGAGAACTCGAATTGCGGCCTCCTGCGCGGCAATATTGGACTGCGCCACCGCCACCGCGGCTTGCTGCGCCCGCAGGGTCAGACGATCATTGTCGCCCTGCTGGAGCGTCAGCCACCCCTGCGTGACCAGCTTGCTGTCGCGCGCATTGGTGACCTGCGCGAGTTCCTGGCTTGCCTGTGTTTGCTGCAAGGTGGCCTGGTCCTGAGTCAGTGTCGCCTTGGCCTGCACAATCTGGTGGTCCAATTCCGGGGCGGTGATATCAGCCAGAAGGGCTCCGGCCTTGACCCGATCGCCGATGTCGACGTAGCGCTTTTCAATATAGCCATTGGTGCGCGCGAAGATGTTGGCCGCCTCGAAGGCGGTCGTCGTGGCCGGCAAGGTGACGTTGATCTTGCTCGCGCCGGCGCGGACGGTCGCCACGCGAACGTCGGGGACAAGGGTGCGGCTTTCCTGCCCGGTAGCCGCGACCTCAAGCCGGCCCTGGTAGTGGCGCCAGCCTCCCAGCGCCAGGCTGCCCGCGAGCAACAGCAGCGCACTTGCCCCGAACAGGGCGCCTCCGTAACCTCGCCGCTTGGGCGCAACGCTCGGTTGCGCAATAACCCGATCGGTTTCAGGATCGAATCGGTCCTGGACATCTGCATTTCTGGGCCGTTCAAGGATCTCGCTCATTCCGGAATTTCCTCGAATACGCCATGGTGAGGTTTTCCGTCGTTGCCCTTACGCAGCATGGCAAACAGGTAAGGCACGATCAGCAACGTTGTCGGCGTCGCGAACAGCAGGCCGCCGATGACGGCGCGCGCAAGCGCCGCATTCTGTTCCTCGCCGGCGCCGCCGATCGCCATCGGGATCATGCCGACGATCATCGCGGCGGCGGTCATCAGCACGGGACGGATTCGGGTATGGCCGGCACTGAGCGCGGCCTCGAAGGCCGAATGTCCCTTGAGCTGCTGCTCGCGGGCGAAAGTAACCAGTAGAATCGAGTTCGCCGAAGCCACGCCGACCGCCATGATCGCTCCCATCAGCGACGGTACGTTCAGCGTGGTGCCGGTGATGAACAGCATCGTCACGATGCCGCACAGCGTCGCCGGCAGCGCCAGGATCACGACGAAGGGATCGCCGAAGGTCTGGTAGTTCACGACCATCAGCAGATAGACGAAGACCGCGGCGAATAGCAGGCCGATGCCCAGATCACGGAAGGAGCTATTCATGCTCTGGATCTGGCCCACCACCTGGATTGAATTGCCGGGCTTCATCTTTTTTTGCAGTTGCGTCGTGACCTTGTTGATGTCGGCCGCGACGCCGCCGAGATCGCGGCCCTGCACGCTGGCATAGATGTCAAAGACCGGCTGGATATTGGTCTGGTTGGAGTTGGTCGGCACCGTATCCCGCTTGAACGTCGCCACATTGCTCAGCATGCCCGGGACGATTTGACCGCTGACCGCCAGCGAGGTGGAAACCGGCGTATCCGCGAGCGCGTTCAGCGAATTGACTCTGTACTCCGGCGTTTGCACCGCCAGATAATATGGAATCCCTGAAGTCGGATCGGTCCAGAAGTTGGGCGACACCTGCTCCGAAGAGCTGAGGCTAACATTGATGTTGGTGGCCACCGTGCTGGCGTTGAGGCCGAGTTGAGCGGCGCGGGTCCGGTCGATCTGGGCGTAGAAAGCCGGAGCGTCGACTTCCTGCTGCAGATGCGCATCGACGATGCCGGGAATCCCGGCAAGCCGGCGCTCGAGCTCCCTTGCAACCGAAAGGTTGTTCTTGTCGTAGCCCACCGTTCGGACGTCGATCTGCGCCGGCAGTCCGAAATTAAGAATCTGCGTCACGATATCGGCCGCCTGGAAATAAAATACATCTTCCGGGAAGGCGACCGGCAGCACCTCACGCAATTTCTTGATGTAACCGGCGGTGGGCTTGTGACCCTCCTTGAGCGCGACCTGGATCACGCCGTCATTGATCCCGATCGTCGAACCGTCGGAGAAGGCCAGATTGTAGGCTCGCGCCGGTAATCCGATATCGTCGACGATCAGCGCGCGGTCTTTCTCGGGAATGACCTCGCGGATCTTGTCCTCGACTGCCTGGAATATCCGCTCGGTGGATTCGATGCGCGTTCCGGCAGGCGCGCGAACGTGGAGCTGGATCTGGCCGGCATCGATCTGCGGGAAAAAGTCGCGGCCGACGGACAACAGCATCACGGCGCCGAGACCGAGAATAAAAACGGCAACGACGGGTACAATGAACCGTCGCCGAAGCAACACGGTAAGAAATGCCGAATATCCGTCGCGCATGCGTTCGAAGCCGCGGTCGAATGCGGCGGAAAGCCGTGCGAACCGGCCCGGGGGGACGCCGTCGCCGGCGTGACGGCGCTCACTTTTGAGCAACAGGCCAATGGTGATCGGGGTCAGGGTCCGCGATAATCCGTAGGAGGCCAGCATTGCAAATACCACCGCGAGTCCAAGCGGCGTGAACAAATACTTGGCCGGTCCGTCCAGAAACACCACCGAGGTGAATACGCAGCTGATCGCAAGCGTCGAAACCAGGGTCGGCACCGCGATTTCAGCGGCGCCATGCAGCGTCGCCTCGGCAAGCGGCATGCCCTCTTCGGTCCACAGGCGGTGGGTGTTCTCGATGGTCACGGTGGAATCGTCGACCAATATGCCGACCGCCAGCGCCAGACCGCCGAGCGTCATGGTGTTGAGCGTCTCGCCCAGGAAATACAGCACGACCAGCGACGACAGGATCGCCAGCGGGATCGAAATCATCACCACCAGCGTCGAGCGCCAGGATCCGAGGAAGACCAGAATCATCAGCGCGGTCAAGCCCGCTGCGATGGCGCCTTCGCGCAGCACGCCATTGACCGAGCTCGTAACGAAGACCGACTGGTCGAACAGCTCGTTGATCTTGAGGCCGGCGGGCGCTGCGGCGCGGATGGCCCCGAGCGCCTGCTTCACGCCGTTGACGACTGCGAGCGTGGAGGCATTGCCGTTCTTGATCACGCTGAGCAAAACGGAGCGGCGGCCATCCTCACGCACGATGTTCTGCTGCACCAGCGAGCCGTCACGGACCTGCGCCACGTCCTTCAGGAAAATGGTGGCGCCGTTGGCGAACTTGACCGGGATCTTGTTGAGGTCGTCGATCGTGGTCGGCGTCGCGTTGGTTCGCACCGTATATTGGATGTTTCCGATCTTCGCGGTCCCCGACGGCAGCGTCAGGTTCTGCGTATTGACGGCGTTGACGATGTCGAGCGGGGTCAATCCGCGCGACAGCAGCTTGTCCGGATCGATGTCCACCATGATCTGGCGATACTTGCCGCCGGCCGGCGTCGGCAGCGTGACGCCCGGAACCGGGGCCAATTGCTGCCGGACGCGATAGATGCCGAAGTCATAGAGTTGCTGCTCGTTCAGGCTGTCCGAATTGAGGCTGAGCTGCAGCACCGGAACGCTGGATGCATTGAACTGCACGACGATCGGCGGCTGGATGCCGGGCGGCATCAGCGCGCGAATGGAATTGGTGGCGGAGACGATTTGCGCGATGGCGAGGTCGACATTGACGTCCGGCTGGAAGTAGATCTTCTGGATCGACAGACCGTTCAGGGTCTGGGCTTCCATGTTCTTGATGCCGTTGACGCTGGAGCTGATGGAGTATTGGCTGTAGGTGGTGACGCGCTGTTCCATTTCCGGCGTGGTGAGGCCGGTGTAGCTCCAGATCACGGTCACGACCGGAATGCGGATGACGGGGAAAATATCCGTCGGCATCGTCCGGATGGCGGCGACGCCGAGAAACAGGATCAGCGCCGCCACCACATAGAATGTGTGAGGAAATCGGAGCGCGAAACGAACAATGCCCATGGCCTATCCTCTATTCGCGCGCCGGTCCGCCGGGTTCCGCAAAATGACTGCGCCGCAGGGCGTCATCGCATCATCCAATCTGTGGAAGAAACCACACGCTTTCGGATGAAGGAGCGCGAGAACAAAACCATCGTTACCTCCGGACACCATCAGCCATTGCCTGCGGGATGGCCCTGCGATCCCACCTTGCGTTTCCTTGTTTCTTGATGGGTCGCCCAATAAAACACCCGGCACGCAAGCGCGGCTCGGGTTCCACGCGAACATGGCGCCCGGTCGCCGCGTTCTCAATTAAAAACCGATTTAGAATTCCGAATGCTCTTTTCCTGATGCGCGCGTTTGATGAAAGCACGACGCGTCGCTTCAACAAGGGTCACCAGCCAACAAGCAGCCGTGATCAACTTGATGCCAAAACTCAAGATCCGGTGAGCAGCCGCAGACACGGCAATCAACGTCATCACCCCGTGCGGCCGCTTCTGAAAATGGAATCTGGTGGTGGCCCTTAAGTGACACGCACGATGGTCACGCTCAGGCAAGGCGCGGGAGGCCGCTCAACGCTCAAGGCAGCCCATGGTCAGTTCGGCGCATCGCGGTGGCCTGTTTCAACAAATCGCTCAGCGGCGGTGCCGCCAGCGAGGCGCCAAGCCCCCGAATGCCATGCGCTCCATTGCTGCTCTCCTCGCCTTCGCATCATCCATGTCAGGCCACGCCGGCATTGACTTTGGCCATCACGCCGCTGGCGAACCACTCGACCTGGTCGTTCATTTCGGCGACGGAGCTCGCCGGAAACATCAGGGCGCAGCAATGGTCGACGCCGATCGCCCGCAACTTGTCGATCTTCTCCAGGATGATTTCGGGCGACCCGACCAGATTGGCAACCACCTGATGACTGAGATCGCGGCCGGTATAGGCCAGCGACCGCCGATGCGCCACCAGGCCGCTTGCCATGTAGCGCTGTTCCGCAGCCTCGAGGGTTTTGTCCACGGTGACGGAAAATTGCGGCGCGATCTCGATTTCGCCGGGATCGCGGCCAAGTTCGCCGGCGCGCGCCTTCAGCCGGGCAATCCGGTCCTTCATTTCCTTCAGCGGCCGCCAACCGGGCAGCCAGCCCTGTCCGTAGTGCGCGGCACGCTCGACCATTTCGAGGTTGTGGCCGCCGACATAGAGCGGGAAAGGCTGCGCCCGGCTTTTTGGAAACATTTCGAGGTTCTTGAAACTGTAGTAGCGACCCTCATAGCTGCTTCGGGGCTCCTCGAACAACAGCTTCAAGGCCTGCAGGCCCTCGTCCATCATGTCGCCGCGGCGCGCCTTGGCCACGCGCGATCCGCCCCATGCCAGAAATTCCTCGCGATAGGCGCCGAGCCCAACGCCCATGATGAAGCGTCCGCCGGTCATCTGGTCGAGCGTGATCGCCTGTTTCACCAGGTAGACCGGATCGCGCATCGGCAGCACGGTCAGCGCGGTACCGAGCTTGAGCTTTGTGGTGACCGCCCCGATCGCCGCCAGCACCATCATCGGTTCGTAGAAATTCGGCGGCTTGCCGGGATAAAGCGCGCGCACATAGTCCTGGGTGGTGACGTGATCGTTGCCCCACACCGAATCGTAGCCGAGCCGTTCGCACAACTGGCCCTGGGCGATGAAATCCTCGGGTCCGGCGAACGGAATCGGAACCATCACGCCTTCGAACCCGGTCGACAAGCACACGCTGAATTTCATGCGCACGTCCCTTGCGCCGTCCGCGGCTGATCGGGGAAGATCTTCGACGCCGTCAGCAGCGCCACCGCAGCTTCGAAATTCGCGGGAACCGGCAGCAGATCCTGCTGCTGCGCCGCCGTGGTCGCCGGGTCCTTCAAGCCGCTGGCCGTCAACAATGAGACCACCGTCTGCGAGGGAGCGATCCGGCCGTCCAGCGCCAACCGCTCGACCGCAGCAAGGCTGGCGGCGGAGGCCGGCTCGACGAACAAGCCCTCCTGCTCCGCCAGGATCTGCTGCCAGCGCATCATCTCTGCATTGCCGACGGTCAGCGCCGTCCCTCCGGACCGCCGCACGATATCCAGCGCCTGATAGGTGCCGCGGGTCGCGCCGATCGACACCGCAACGGTTTCATAATTCTTTCGCATGTCAGGCAGAGCGTCTCCGCCCTCGGCCAGCGCGGCGCCGATCGACCCGTAGGTCTCGGCCGCCACCATGCGCGGCATCCGGTCGGTCCAGCCCAGCGCCATCATGTCCTCGAAACCGCGCCACATGCCGAGCAGCGCGTCGCCGTAACAGACCGGCAGCACGCACCAGTCGGGCACCATCCATTGCAGCTGTTCGGCGATTTCGTAGGCCAGCGTCTTGTAGCCCTCGATGCCGTAGGGATTGCTGCCGACCACCGGGCCAAAGAACGGCGAGGTTGGAAACCAGCCGTAATGGCGCACCGCGTGCTCCATCAGCTTCCAGCGGTCGTCCTTGTTTTCGCAGGCAACCACGGTCGCGCCGTAGGCGCGCATTTGCGTCAGCATCGGACCGCTGGTGCCCTTGAAAGTGAAGATCACGCAGCGCAATCCGGCCTTCGCGGCATAGGCGGCCGCCGCCGCGCCGGCGTTGCCGGAGGAGCTCGACACGATCACCCGCGCTCCCATCCGCTTGGCCGACGACACCGCGAGGCAGGCCAGCCGGTCCTTGAACGACCACGTCGGATTGCGCGTCTCGTCCTTGCCGAGCCAGTTGGCGAGACCAACTAGGCCGCCGGCGCGATCAAACCGATGCAGCGGTGAACCACCCTCGCCGAGGCTGACGGCCTCGGCCGCGCTTACCGGCAACAGGTCGCCGTACCGCCACAGGCCGCTTCCGGCATCTGCAGCTGGGCGCGGACGCGGCGCCAGCATGGCCGGATCATAGGCCAGCATCAGATTGCTGCGCGCCACCGGCCGGCACGCCGGGCAATCCCGCGCATAGTGATCCGCCGGATAGCTGGCGCCGCACCGGACGCATTGAAGGCCTCGCACCTGCGCCATCAGACGACCCGCAACTCCGTGCCGCTTACCATGAAGGATTCGACTCCATCGCGGGTGACGACGAGGGTGTCCTCGACCTGGAGGCCGGCGAACCCCATTTCGTAATATGGAGTCTCGACACAGATCACCATGCCTTCCTCGAAAACGTCCGTGCTCGATGGCGCGATGTTGGGCGCGTCATAGCCGTCGAGGCCGATACCATGACCGACATGACTGCGCTGGTAATGTCCGATCCCCTCGCGCCGCACCGTTTCGACGCAGGCCTCGAACACATCGGCGGCGCGTACTCCGGGCCGGATCATGGCGATGGCGCGTTCGAGCCCGACGCGGATCGCGCGATGATAGTGCGCCAGCTTGTGGTTTGGCTCGCCGAGCACGCCGTTGCGCGCAATATCGGCGCGGTAGTGCCGGTAACGTCCGCCGACGTCGAACCGGATCACGTCGCCACGCGCAAGCTTCCGCTCCGAGGGCTGCACGTTGGTCATCGCGCTGCGCGCCCCAACCCCGATGCAGCCCAGCACCGGCAGGCCTCCTTCGGCGATGGTCCTGCCATGGAAGGCGCGCGCCAGATCCATTTCGGTTGCGCCTTCGCGCGCCGCCGCCAGCGCCGACTGGATCGACAAGTCGGCGATCTCCGCGGACCGCCGCAACCGCCGAATCTCTTCCGCGGTTTTGATCGCGCGGGCGTAGCGAAAAACGTCGGCCGCGCGGACCAGTGTCGCGTCCGGAAGTGCCTCGGCCAGCCGGTCCCAGTATTGCGGCAGGATGCCGATTTCATCGACACCGATCCGCGCCCGCTGCAGTCCGCGCATCTTGATCGCCTTGACCAGCGCGCCGACCGCCTCGCCCTCGTCGTCCTGCGCCATCAGTTCCGCGATGCGGCTGTCGTGGGCGTCGAGCGGCACGTCCGGCGTCCGTTCGATGACAAATTTTCCGAACCGCAGGATGTCCTTCACCCACACGTTGGGATCGGCGGCGAGGTCGATGAGGCCCGAACTCGCGATCACCACCGGCTCACCCAAAGCCGGCACCGGCGTCAGCACATAGGCTTGCGGACCGCGGCGGATCCACTGGCTCATGGCCCAGAAGCCGCTGGCATAGGTTACGTTCTCCGGCATCGTCGCGACGAGGGCGTCGAGCCGGCGCTCCTGCATGCCGGTGAACAACCGCATCGAATTCATCAGCATGGCCGGGAGACTCTCTGCGGCAGGCGAACGGGCACAAAGACGACGCGTACCTTTAATCGGAACACCGTTCCTCGAGGGGACGAGCCGATGTAATCGGCGCCCGCGGCGCAAGTCAAGCATCGGCACCGGGCACCATGCATCGCCGGAAACAATGCGCACCAAAAGCATAGCCCGCTGCTGCGATCCTGAGCAAAATCGGCGCGGCGCCGGGAAATTGACGAGCCAGCATTGATTGTCTAGATTGTCCGGAACGCCGTTCTGGTATCCGGAACACCGAAAGGACGCGGCGCGGCATGCCGAATCCACACCCGCCGCCATAAGCCCGAAACGAAAAGCCCGCAACCTCAAGCCCCGAATCGAGGGTTCATGGACGTCAGCGCCACCTACCTGCTGCAGCTCATGCTCAACGGCCTGATGCTCGGGCTGATCTATGCGCTGATTGCGGTCGGCCTGGCGCTGATCTTCGGCGTGCTCGAGGTGATCAATTTCGCGCACGGTGAACTGTTGATGCTGGGCGGTTACGCCATGGCTTTCGCGCTGCCGGCGTTCGGGTTGTCGTATTGGCCGGCGCTGGCCATTGCCGTGGTGGCGACGGCGCTGGTCGGCCTCGTTCTCTACGAAGGCTTCCTGCGTCGCATCGACCAGAAGGAGTTCGAGCGCAGCATTCTGACTACGCTCGGCATTTCCATGATCCTGCTTTACGGGATGCAGTATTTGTTCAGCGCCACGCCACGGATGGTCGACACCGCCTACGGCTTCGACGGCATCGAGATCGGCTCGATCCGCATCACCCTCACCCGCGTGATTGCGGGAGCGCTTGCCATCGTGGCCTTTGCCGCGCTTTACGGTTTATTGCGATTCACCCAGTTCGGTCGCGCGATGCGGGCCATCGCCCAGAACCGCGAGGCGGCGATGATGGTCGGCATCCCGCCGCGCCGCGTCGCCCGTAACGCCGTAGTGCTGGCGGCGGCGCTGTGCGGGCTTGCGGGTGCGGCGCTCGCCCCGATCCAGCTGTTGTATCCGGCGATGGGACAGGCCGTGATCTTCAAGGCGTTCGCGCTGGTCGTCATCGGCGGCCTCGGCAACATGACCGGTGCGCTGATCGTGGCCATCGCGCTCGGCATGATCGAAAGCTGGGTCGGCGGCTTCTTCGGCATCGTCTGGCAGGAAGGCGCGGTCTTCACCATCATGATCGTGGCAGTGCTGCTGCGTCCCGACGGAATCTTCCAACGCCCCGGAATGCGCGTCGGATGACCGAGCCGCGATGGACCCCGATTGCCGTGCTGGCGGCCGTGGCGCTGCTGTTCAGCCTGCCGCTGCTGACCGGCTCGAATTATTTCATCGGCATCGCGATATCGGGGCTGATCTTCCTGACCGCGGCGGCGGCGCTGAATCTGGTCTACGGCTATGCCGGTCTGCTGTCGTTCGCCCAGCTCGGGTTCTGGGGCGTCGGCGGCTATTGCTCGGCGCTCACCGTGATGGATCTCAAGCGCAGCTTCTGGGAGGGCGTGCTGCTGGCCGGCGTGATCAACGCCGTGCTGGCGACCGCCATCGGTATCGCCATCACCCGGACCACGCGTCATGCTTTCGTGGTCGTCACCCTGACCTTCGCCTTGCTTGCCGCGCTGGTGGCACGCGACTGGGTCGACGTGACGCGCGGACCGCTTGGCATACCCGGCCTGCCACCACCTCGGCTGCTGGATTTCACCTTCGACACCAGTGCGCGCTTCTACTACATCGCGCTGGTCTACGCTTTGCTGGCGCTGACGTTCCTGTATGCCCTTAAATCGAGCCGGATCGGCATGGTGCTGAAAGCCATCCGGCAGAACGATCCGCTGGTCGAATCCCAGGGCATCTCGCCGGCGCCCTACAAACTCGCCGCCTTCGTGATCGCCGCCGTCATCACTGGGATGGCCGGCGCCATCTACGCGTTTCACCTCAAGATCATCGATCCCAGCTTTCTCGATTTCTACTACATGCAGACCTTCCTGATCATCGTGATCATCGGAGGTGCCGGCAGCTTCTGGGCCGTGGTGCTCGCGGGCGCCGCCATGGTGGTGCTGCCGGAGGCATTGCGCTTCTCCGACGAGCTGCGCATGGTGATCTATGGGCTGGTGCTGGTGGCGGTGATGATGCTGATGCCGCGCGGCATCGCGGGCTGGCTCGAGGACCGGCGCATCGCCGCCCTGCGAAAGGCGCTGCGATGAGCGCCATCCTCAAGGTCGAAAACCTTTCAAAGGCCTTCAGCGGCGTCCGCGCCGTGCGCGAGGCCTCCTTCGAAGTCGAACAAGGCAGCATCACCGGCCTGATCGGCCCTAACGGTTCCGGCAAGAGCACCACCATCGACTGCATCAGCGGCTTCCAGCGGATCGATGCCGGCCGCGTCGAACTCGACGGCGACGACATCACCAATCTCGCTGCGCCGGACGTGGCGCACGCCGGCCTGATCCGTACCTTCCAGAACGTCCGGGTCTACGATTCCTTCGACCTGCTCGACAATCTGCTGGTCGCCGATGCTGCGCTGGGCGGTCTGCACTGGTACGATGCGTTGATGCGGACACGCTCATTCCGCAGTGTCAGCGCCGCGGCGGAGGCGCGGGCGAGCGCTCTGCTCGACCTGGTGGGCCTCAGTCGGCTGATCCACGCTCCCGCCACCGTATTGTCCTACGGACAGAAGAAACTGCTGGCCTTCGCCGCGGCGATGATGGCGCGGCCGCGCCTGATCGTGCTCGATGAGCCGGTCGCCGGCGTCAACCCGACTCGGATCAACGAACTCGCCGATATCCTGCGCAAGGCCAATGCGGGGGGTATCTCCTTTTTGATCGTCGAGCACAACGTCGAATTCATCAACAGCCTTTGCCACAAGGTGATCGTATTCGAGCAGGGCCGCAAGCTGATGGAAGGCCCGCCCGACACGGTGCGCAACGATCCGCGCGTGCTGGACGCCTATCTCGGCATCGCGCCGGCCTCTGGAGCCAGCCCGGCGGAGGCGACATGACGCCGTATCCCAAGCTGGAACTGATCAATCTGTATGCCGGATATGGCGAGGTGCCGATTGTTCACGACTTCTCCACCCGGCTGCCGCCGGCTTCGATCACCACCCTGATCGGCGGCAATGGCGCCGGCAAATCGACCTTGCTTCGGGCGGTGTTCGGCACCGTTCGGCGATTCTCCGGACAGATCATCCTCAACGGCGAGGCGATCGAGCATCTCGGTCCGGCGGAACGTCTGAAGCGCGGCATCGGATTCGTGCCGCAGGGGCGCTGCAATTTTCCGCGCATGACGGTAGCCGAGAACATCAAAATGGGCTGCTACACTCTGCCTGGCCGAGCCCATCGCGCGGCGATCGATCGTGTCACGTCGCAGTTCCCGTTGTTGCGCAGCAAATGGTCGGAGATGGCCGGCAATCTCTCCGGCGGCGAGCAGCAGGTGCTGGAGACCGCGATGGTGTTGCTCACGAGTCCCGAACTGCTGCTGCTCGACGAGCCCTCGCTCGGCCTGTCCCCGAAGATGCAGGCGGAGATGTTCGACGTCGCCCGGCAGATCGCGGCGGCCGGCGTTACAGTGCTGGTTGTCGAGCAGAACGTTCATGGCGCGCTGCTGGTCTCCGACACCGCGATCGTGATGGAGCTCGGCCGCAAGTTTCTCGAGGGTCCCGCCGCCGAGGTCCGGCAGGATCCGCGCATCCGCGAGGCTTATCTCGGTGGCAATATCAAGGAGACGATCGATCAATGACGTCCGCTCGCCTGGCTGTCGATATCGGCGGCACTTTCACGGATTTCGCGCTCGACATCGGCGGACGGACGTTCAGCCGCAAGGTCCTGACGACTGCCGCGGAACCTGAAAAGGGGGTACTCGCCGGCATCGGCGTGATCCTCGCCGATGCGACGCTCGAACCCGCCGATCTCGGCCTGATCATACATGGCACCACCCTGGCCACTAATGCCATCATCGAGCGCAAGGGCGCACGGACAGCGCTGCTGGTGACGCGCGGCTTTCGCGACTCCATTGAGATGGCGTATGAGCATCGCTTCGAACAGTACGACATTTTCATGGACAAGCCGGCGCCGCTGGTGCCGCGCAAGCTGCGGCTGGCGGTGCCCGAGCGGATCGATGCCTCCGGCCGGATCATTGAGCCGCTGGATGAGCAGACACTCGCCGGCCTCGTTCCGGTTCTGCGCGCAGAGCGCGTGACCAGCGTCGCGCTCGGCTATCTGCATTCCTACGTCAATCCGGCCCATGAGCTGCGCAGCCGCGATATCCTGCGCGAACTGGCGCCCGATATCGCGGTGACAATGTCGAGCGAGGTGTGCCCGGAAATGCGCGAATACGAGCGCTGGTCGACGGCCTGCGCGAACGCCTATGTGCAGCCGGTGATGGACCGTTACCTCAAGCTGCTGGAGGACACGCTGGCCGGACGCGGCTTCTCCTGTCCGATCTATCTCATCACCTCCGCCGGCGGATTGACCACGGTCGAGATCGCCCGGCGCTTTCCGATTCGGCTGGTCGAGTCCGGCCCCGCCGGCGGCGCCATTCTCGCCAGCCATATCGCGCAGCAGCGCGGCCATGATCATATCGTGTCGTTCGACATGGGCGGCACCACCGCGAAGATCTGCCTGATCGATGACGGACAACCGCACTTCTCGCGGTCGTTCGAGGTGGCACGGGAATATCGATTTCTCAAGGGCAGCGGCATTCCGATCCGGGTTCCGGTGATCGAGATGGTGGAGATCGGCGCCGGCGGCGGTTCGATCGCCGCCGTCGACAATCTGGCGCGCATCCAGGTCGGCCCCGCCAGCGCCGGATCGGAGCCGGGACCGGCCTGTTACGGCCGCGGCGGCCGTGACTGCACGGTCACTGACGCTAACCTGCTCTTGGGACGGCTTCAGCCCGACCGCTTCGCCGGCGGCAAGATGCGGCTTGATCCCGAGGCGGCAAGTGCTGCGGCGGTCCGGTCGATCGGCGAGGCGCTGAACCTCGACGTCACCGGCGCGGCGCTCGGCGTCAGCGAGGTGGTCGAGGAAAACATGGCGAACGCGGCACGGGTCCACGCCGTGGAGCGCGGCCGCGTGCTCTCGAACCGGGTGATGATCGCGTTCGGCGGCGCGGCGCCGATCCATGCCGCGCGGCTGGCTGAAAAACTCGATATCGCCACCGTGATCGTGCCTGCCGGTGCCGGCGTCGGATCGGCGTTCGGTTTTCTGCTCGCGCCGATCGCCTATGAGGTGGTGCGCACCCGCTTCGGCCGCCTCGACGCGACCCTCGACGTCGCCGCTCTCAATGCACTACGTACCGGCATGCGCAGCGAGGCCGAGGCGGTGGTCCGGCTCGGCGCGCCCACAGCAGAGCTGACCGAGGGCTGGACCGCTAACATGCGGTATCGCGGCCAGGGCCACGAGGTCACGGTCAGGATTCCGCCAGGCGAGATGGACGCGAGCTCCGCTGCCGAACTGGAGCGGCTGTTCGTTGCAGATTACGAGCAACAGTTCGGTCGCTGCATCCCGAACCTCGACACCGAAGTGCTGAGCTGGTCGCTGCGGCTTGCCACCGTCGGCGATCCCATCGTGCCATGCCCCGCGACGCCGGCGCAGCACCTTGTCGAGCCCGCGGCTCATGTCGAAGTTGTCGACCCCGGCAGCGGCAGGTTCGAAGCTGTCGCGCTCTATAACCGCGGCGATCTGGCGCCGGGCGCGACCATCGCCGGCCCCGCATTGATTGTCGAAGACGAAACGACCACCATGGTGACTCGACGCTTCAGCGCCCGCATCGACGCACTCGGCAGCATCGTCTTGACGAGGACATGATCATGGATACCACTTTGGCCCCGATTGAAGATCCGATCCTGGTGATCCACCAGCAGATCATGTGGGATCGGCTGATCGCCGTGGTGGAGGAGCAGGCGCAGACCCTGATCCGCATCGGCTTCAGCACCTCTACCCGCGAGGCCGGCGACGTCTCCGCCGGCGTGTTCGACACCGCCGGCCGGATGCTGGCGCAGGCGATCACAGGAACCCCCGGCCACGTCAACTCGATGGCGCGCGCGGTGGTGCACTTCCTGGCAGCGTTCCCGACGACCACCATGAGGCCCGGCGAGATCTTCATCACCAACGACCCGTGGAAAGGCACCGGGCATCTCCACGACTTCACGGTGGTGACCCCGGTATTCAGGGGCGACCGGCTGGTCGCGCTGTTCGCCTCGACCTGCCACGTGATCGACATCGGCGGCCGCGGCATGGGCCCGGACGCCCGCCAGGTCTTTGAGGAAGGGCTGTATGTCCCGATCATGCGCTTTGCCAGCGCGTCGGGTGTCAACGAGACCCTGATCGAGATCGTCAAGGCCAATGTCCGCGAGCCGGTGCAGGTGGTCGGCGACATCTATTCGCTGGCCGGCTGCAACGACGTCGGCAGCCGGCAGCTGCTCGCGATGATGAACGAGTTCGGCATCGACAGCCTCGACCGGCTGGGCGAACATATTCTCGAGCGCTCGCGCAGCGCCACGCTGGAGGCGATCCGCAAGCTGCCGAAGGGCACCTTTCGCAACACCATGCGGGTCGACGGTTACGACAAGCCGCTCGACCTGGTCGCGACAATGACCATCGGCGACGACGGCATCGATGTGGATTTCTCCGGCACCTCGCCGCCCTCCTCTTTCGGCATCAACGTTCCGTTCTGCTACACCGAGGCCTATGCCAGCTTCGGCGTGAAGTGCATCATCGCGCCGAAGGTGCCGAACAACGAGGGTTCGTTGGCGCTGTTGCGCATGCACGCGCCGGAGAACTGCATCCTCAACGCGCTGCATCCGTTTCCGGTCGCAACCCGTCACGTCGTCGGGCAGATGCTGCCCGATCTGGTGATCGGGTGCCTCAGCCAGGCGCTCGACGACCAGGTGCCGGCCGAAGGCACCTCCTGCCTGTGGAATCTGTTCGCCTTCGGCGGCTCGAGCCAGATTGATGCGGATTCCGCAGAAATGATGAAGGCCCGGGTCTTCAACGTGATGTCGTTCCATTCCGGCGGCACCGGCGCGCGGCCCGGCAAGGATGGCCTGTCCGCTACCGCGTTTCCCAGCGGCGTTCGCAACGTTCCCGTCGAGGTCACCGAAGCGATGTCGCCGCTCCTGATACGGCGCAAGGAATACCGCATCGATTCCGGGGGCGCAGGACGCTACCGCGGCGGTCTCGGACAAGTGATGGAGGTCGTCACCCTCGATGACGCCGCGTTCGCGATCAGCGCCAACTACGACCGCGTCGTGTATCCGCCGCGCGGCCGCAATGGCGGCAAGGACGGCAAGCCCGGTGTTCTGTCGCTCGGCTCGGGCGCCATGCTCAAGAGCAAGGGCCAGCAGACCATTCCCAAGACCGAGGCCGTCATCATCGAAATGCCCGGCGGCGGCGGGCTCGGCGATCCGTTCGAGCGCGATCCGATGAAGGTCGCCGAGGATGTCGATTTCGGCCTGGTCTCGTGCCAGGCGGCGGAGCGCGACTACGGCGTCGTGCTGCGCGACGACTACACCGTCGACCACGATGCCACGGCGTCCCGCCGCCGCGGTCACAACTGACCCTTTCGACACACGCAGTGGGCGAAAGGCCCGGAGAGGAGCGAACCATGAGTCTGATCGTGAGCGCCGGGCTGCCCACCGGAATGGAGGGCCTGACCTATCCGATCCCGTTTTCCAGCCCGGAAACGCTGATCAGGATCGCGCAGCACGCCGAGAAGCTGGGCTATCACTCGGTGTGGGGCAACGACCACATGACCACGCAGCATTACGTTCGCGAGGAATTCCCGGTGCCGCCGCGGTTCTGGGAGCCGCTGATGACCTACGCGTTCATCGCCGCCAACACGACGACGCTGCGCTTCGGCACCGGCGTCCTGGTGCTGCCGATGCGGCGCGACATCGTCGTGCTCGCCAAGCAGATCGCCACCCTCGACCATTTCAGCGGCGGCCGTCTCGAAATCGGCGTCGGCGTCGGGGCCTATCGCG
This sequence comes from Bradyrhizobium sp., assembly GCF_035484855.1. Taxonomy (GTDB): domain Bacteria; phylum Pseudomonadota; class Alphaproteobacteria; order Rhizobiales; family Xanthobacteraceae; genus Bradyrhizobium. The sequence continues at coordinate 19,599 of NZ_DATHOP010000078.1, read as the reverse complement.
AGGAATTCGATGCGTTGCGTCCGGAAGGCGGCGTGCATCGCGGCGATATGGCGGAAGAAGGCGTCCGGGCGCTAAAATTGCTGTTCGAGGAGCGCAATGCGACGTTCGAGGGCAAGTATTACAGTTACAAGGACGTCGAGTTCTTCCCGAAGCCGAAACAGCGGAAGCTGCCGATCTATTTCGGCGGCAACAATGAAAACCACATCCGGCGCGTCGCCGAGGGCGCCGACGGCTGGATTCCGGCCGGGATGCCCGCGGAAAAGCTCAAGGGCATGGTCACGCAGATGATGGACATGGCGGCTGCCGCAGGGCGCGATCCCTCGACCATCGCCGTGGCGCCACAATACGTCGCGCACGTCGGCAAGACCCACGAGGCGGCGGTCGCGCGCTATAAGCAAAGCCAGATGCACAAGCACCTTCTGTCGCTGTCGAAATCGACCCTGAAGGGCCAGGCAGGCCTGTCGATGGAAGACATCAACCTGATCGGCGAGCCCGACACCATCGTCGAGAAGATCCACCGGTTCAAGGATGCCGGTGTCACGCATTTGCTGGGACTGTATTTCGCCGCCAACGACGTGCAGGAACTACTCGACCAGATGCAGCTCTTTGCCGAGGAAATCACGCCCCGGATCGTGTGACGCGGCACCCGCTTCTTTTGTGCAAGGCCCGACATGCCCAGTGAAATCGGACTCTCCTCGGACGGCAGCGAAACGCCGGCGGACCTGCGTACGATGGTGGCGATCGCCGAACAAGGCGGCGCGTCGACGCTGTGGCTGGCGTCGCATCTGTTCCAGCGCGAACCGATTGCGACCGCCGCGCTGGCCCTCGCCGCCACCCGCAACATCTCCATCGCGCTGATGGCGATGAGTCCCTATTCCGTGCATCCGCTGTACGCGACCATGGCCGCCGCGACGCTGGACGAGCACTTCCCGGGTCGGGTCAAGCTTTGCTTCGGCGTCGGTGCGCCGCGCGACCTCGAGGCGGCGGGCCTTGCGGCGGAACATCCGCTGCGCACCTTGCGGGAGGCCATCGCCGTGGCGCGGGCCCTGCTCAGCGGCGAGACCTGCGAATTCAAGGGCGAGCGCTTCAGCGTGTCGGGCCGTCGCCTCGCCAACGGCACACGCGACATTCCGATATTCCTTGCGGCGTCGGGACCGCGGATGCTGGAACTGGCCGGCGCCGCCGCCGACGGCGTCCTGATCAGCGCCGCCACCTCCCCCGCCTTCATCCGCTGGACCCTCGGCCTCGTGCGCAAAGGCGAGGACAAGGCCGGGCGCCGCATCAGGAAGACCGCGCTGGTTTACGTGTCGAGCGACGACGATCAAACGGCCGCCCGCAACCGGCTCCGCCGCACCCTCGGCTTCATCCTGCGCGGTCAGCACCATGCGCAGAACCTGGCGCTGGCCGGCACGTCACTCGACCAGGCCGCGCTCGCCGGCGCGTTCGCCCGCGAGGACTGGGCGACTGTGGATCGCCTGATTGACGACGAGGTAGTGACGCATCACAGCGCCAGCGGAACGCCGGCCCAGGTCAAGGCGGCGCTCGCCGCCTATGAAAGCGTCGGGCTCGACGAAATCGTTGCTTCGGGCGTCAAGGACCCGGTGCACCTTCAAAAAGTGTTCGATGCGCTGAAGCTGGGTAGAGCGGGATGAATTATGCTCGAGCACTCTTATCGTCACTGCCCCGCTCTGGACTACCGTCCCAGTGCGGACGACGTCGGCGGCGCGCCCATCTTGCGCGACACGCTGTCGGCGGCATCGCGGACCAGGCTACACAGATGATCGATCTCGCGTTTGGTCAATCCCTGACGCGGTACCGCCCCGCTCAGCGAGGCGACGACGGTGCCGCTGGCGTCGCGCACCGCCGCGCCCACCGAGTAGACATTGTTGAGGTTTTCCTCGTCGGAGATCGCGATGCCGGTCTGTCGGACCTCGCGCAGCTCGGCCAGCAGCGCGCGCAGCGAGGTCTTGGTCTTACGAGTCAACCGCTTGTAGGGCTCGTGCCCCATCACCTCGGCCACCTGCTTGTCCGGCAGCGCCGCCAGCAGCACCTTGCCGAACGCCGTCGAATGCGGCGGTGCCAGCGATCCCGGCGCATTGTTGATCACGATCGGACCGTTGCTCTTCACCACCTTGAGATAGACCACCGCGTGATCGCGCAACACCCCGAGAAAGCTGTTGACCTGATGCTGCTCGGCGAGGGCGACGAGTTCCGGGGTGCTGGCGCGATCGAGATCGCTTTGCGACAGGAAGCCGCAGCCGATCCGGAAAGCGCGATAGCCGATGCGGTATTTATGGGTGTCCGGCGCCTGCTCGGCGTAGCCGGTGGACGCCAGCGTGCTGACCAGCCTGTGCACGATGGTCGGAGAAAGCCGCATGCGACGGGCGATCTCTCGCACCCCCAGCGTGCCGTTCTCGGCGAGCAGTTCCAGGATATCGACCGCTCGCGCAACCGACTGGCTTTCGGCACCCATGGCCACATTCCGATAAGAGGAACAGTGTTCTTGTTGAAGAGAGGTAAGCGACCGGAGGACGGGCGTCAATATTGGCAAGCCTTGGAGCGGATGGTACGGCAGCAGGAGGCTTGGTCGCACCAAGTGCCGGCCGACCGCCGTTGCTTGACAGGGCAGCGGGATTTTCTTCTAATCATTTTCGGAACGTCGTTTCGATAATCGGAACATCACGTCGAAAACATTCAGCTGTCTGGAATTCTTCGGGTTCGGGCCAATAAGCCGCATCAGCGGCAGGCATTTCGCGTCTTTGCCGGCATCAGACATGTGAGAAGGGATATCGGTATGTCGAGAGGAATATTTGCAGCGGCGGTCTGGTTCGTGCTGGCGTTGCCGGTCGCGGCCAACGCTCAGACCATCGTGATCGGCGCCAGCGTGCCCGATACCGGTCCCGCGGCGGCCCCTGCCCTCTGGCAGCGTTGGGGTTTCCAGATCGCGCTCGACGAGGTCAACGCGGCCGGCGGGGTGCTCGGCAAGAAAGTCGAGTTGTTGGCCTACGACAACCGATGCAATCCGTCGGAAGCCGTCAACGCCGCCAACAAGCTGATCGAGGCCAAGGTGGTGGCCATCCTCGGCGCTCACTGCAGCTCGGCGACGCTGGCTACCATGCCGCTGATCGCCGCAGCAAAGGTCCCGATGGTCGAAGGCATCGCTTCCAGTCCCAAGATCACCGAACTGTCGGGGGTCGGCGGCAACGAATGGACGTTCCGCATCAACCCTTCCGATGACGACATGATGGAGGCGCTTGGCCTCTATCTCAGCCAAAGCTCGAAGATCCGGCGCGTTGCCGTGCTCGGCGAGGACACCGATTTTGGCCGCGGCGGCGCCGCCGCTTTCGCGGCTGTCGCCAAGAAGGACGGCCTCGAGGTGATCTCCACCGACTTTCACCCCCAAGGCTATCCTGATTTCACTTCGCTGCTGACCAGGATCCAGCAAAGCCGCCCGGATGCGATCGCGCTGTTCCAGCTCGCCGGCGACCAGCTTAATTTCCTGCGCAACGCGATGCAGCTCGGAGTTCGGATTCCCTATATCGGCCGCTTCGACCCCGGCGGAAACAATCTTCAGATCGCCCAGGCCGGCGGCATGGACGGCTCGATCACCGCCTGGACCTACAGCTATCTGGTCGATGCTCCCGCCAACAAGGCCTTCGTCGCCGAAGTCGAGAAGCGCCACAATACCACGCCGGTGCTGCAGACCTGGGCCGGCTACGACGCCATGAGGCTACTGCTCAAGGCCATCGCCGAGGCCGGTTCCACCGATCCGACCGCCATCCGCGACGCGATCAAGAAAATCCAGTTCACCAACGTGATGGGCGCGCCGGTCAAGTTCGACGACCACAATCAGGCCGGCAAGCTGGTGCTGATCGAAGGCATCGCGGACAGGAAGCTGACCATCCTTAAAGAGGTTTCGCTGCACCGATAGGCCAGGACGCCTCGCAAAGCTTACCATGAAATTATCTCGGCAGACCGCGTTGAGGAGCCTTGCGAAGCTAGGCGCCGCGAAGGATGCTGACAAACTTGCTGATCAAGGGATTTGTCATGCCTGTCGACACTCAAGCCGCCACTGACCGCCTCATGCGCTTCCTCGCCGTCGAGGGCGTGACCGGAAAGGAGGCAGCGATAGGGCGCGAGCTCGCCGCGGCGCTGAAAGAAGGCGGTGTGCCGGCGGACGCCATCCGCCTCGACGACGCGAACACACGCATTCCTGTGCCGACCGAAACCGGCAACCTCATTGTCGATCTGCCTGGCCGCGGCGGGATGCACAACCAGCCGCGGATCATGTTCATGACCCACATGGACACCGTGCCGCTGTGCGCCGGAGCGAAACCGCAGCTCGCCGGCCGGAAGATCGTCAATTCAGCGAAGACCGCGCTTGGCGGCGACAACCGCGCCGGCTGCGGCGTTCTCGTCACGCTGGCCGCCGAGCTTGCGAAGCAGAAGCATGATCATCCGCCGATCACGCTGTTGTTCTGCGTGCGGGAGGAGAGCGGGCTATGGGGCGCGCGCCACGTCAACACCGCTGACCTCGGCTCGCCGGTCATGGCCTTCAACTACGACGGCAGCTCTGCCTCCAATGTCACCATCGGCGCCGTCGGCGCGGATCGCTGGCAGGTCGAAATTTTCGGCCGCGCCTCGCATGCCGGCGTCGCACCGGAGCGCGGGATCAGTTCGACCATGATCCTTGCGCTTGCGCTCGCCGACGTGAGGGCCGGTGGCTGGTTTGGCAAGGTTGTGAAAGGCAAGCGGCAGGGCACGAGCAATGTCGGCCCCGTCACCGGCGGCGACGGCCGGCCAGCTGGAGACGCCACCAACGTCGTCACCGACTATGTGCACGTGCGCGGCGAAAGCCGCAGCCACGACCCCAAATTCTTCAAGGAGATCACCAAGGCCTACAAGGCGGCGTTCGAGAAGGCTGCAAAGCGCGTCAAGAACAGCGACGGCAAGTCAGGCCGCGTCAAGTTCAAGGCCGAGACCGACTACTATCCGTTCCGCATGAAAGATAGCCTGCCCGTGGTCAAGCGCGCCGTTGCTGCGGTGTCCAGCATCGGTGGAACACCGACCATCCGCGCCGCGAATGGCGGGCTCGACGCGAACTGGATGGTCCGCCACGGTGTTCCGACCGTAACCTTCGGCGCAGGCCAGAACGAAGCGCACACCATCGACGAGTGGATCAATCTCGACGAGTACGACCGAGCGTGTTCGCTCGCCATACGGCTCGCGACGATGCCGTGAGCCGACGACGTTCCGAAGCCCAAGATGCGAAGGCGAGCTGATTGCAGGAACAACAGTCAGGGAGTTCGTCACATCCATCGAGAGCAGGAAAGCTTTCATGAATTTCAAGTCGCTTCTGTCGGAGTTCGTCTGTATCGCCGTGATCATGATGACGACGAATGCCGCATCGGCACAGAACTATCCCGATCATCCGGTCCGCGTCATCATACCCTACGCCCCCGGCGGCGGTACCGATATCGCCTTTCGAATAATAGCGCCCCAGGCCGGCAATATCCTGAACGAGACTATCATCGTCGACAATCGACCTGGCGCTTCGACAATGATCGGCACCGGCACCGTCAGCCGCGCGACGCCCGACGGTTATACATTGCTTGCATCGGATTCGGCGTTCGTGATCAATCCCGGCCTTTTCAAGGACAAGTTGCCTTATGACACTTTGAAGGAATTCAAGGGCGTAACGATGATGGCAACCTCGCCCGCGTTGTTAGTTGTAAATCCGAATCTTCCGGTCAAAACGCTGGACGAACTCATCGCGTTGGCAAAATCAAAGCCCGGAAAACTCAACTACGGGTCGGGCGGAGTCGGGACCGGCCCCCATCTGGCGGGAGAACTGCTGAAGCTCGCTGCCGGGATCGATCTGACGCACATTCCCTATAAAGGTACTGCACCGGCGTTGACCGCCGTATTGTCAGGCGAAATCGATATGGCGTTCGTGGGCATCAGCAGCGCCGCGTCGTACATCGCGACGGGTCAGCTTCGCGCGATCGCCCTGACGGGAGCGAAGCGCCAGCCGAGTCTTCCCGACGTTCCAACCTTCGCGGAGAGCCATCTGGACCTGGACGGCAATTCCTACTGGGGAATCTACGCACCCGTGGGCGTTCCCGATTCAATTATCGATCAGCTGAACCGCGCCTTCACGCAGTCGCTTCATGATCCGGAAAACGAAAAGAAACTTGCCAACCTGGGATTCTCCCCGATCGCGAACTCGCCGCAAGAGGCCGATGCGCAATGGCACGCGCTCGTTCAACAATGGACGACGGTGATCGACAAGGCCAACATCAAGGTCGAATGACGCATGACAATCATGCCAGGGACCAGAAACAAATGAATGGCACTTTCAGCACGGCGGACGGACTCCGGCTTGCCTATTACGTCGACGACTTTACCGATCCGTGGCGCAAGCCCGACACGGTCCTTCTCCTCCACGCTGCGATGGGCAATTCCCAACGCTGGTTCCAGTGGGTGCCGCCGCTGTCGCGTCGCTATCGGGTCGTGAGACTTGACCTGCGAGGTCACGGCAATTCCCAGATCCCGAAGCCTGCGGATGATTTTTCACTCTCATTGCTGGTGTCCGATGCCTTGACCCTGCTCGACCTGGTCGGAGCCGATCGCGCGCACGTCGTCGGCAATTCGGCCGGCGGATATGTATCGCAGCAATTGGCGATCAACCATCCGAACAGGGTCAAGTCACTCGCTCTCTTCGGGTCGACGCCGGGCCTCAAGAATAGCCATGCTCCGACATGGATACCGAAGATCAAGGAAATCGGCTTGAAGCAATTCCTCGCCGATACCATTGACGAGCGGTTTGATTCCTCAGCCGATCCCGATCTGGTCAAATGGTTCATTGAACAGGCGGGTTCGAATAATCCTGCCTTCATCGCCCGCTTTGTCCTCCACATGTGCACGCACGATTTCATGAACGAGGTCTCGACGATCAAGGCTCCCACGCTCATCGTTGCGGCGGGTAAGGAAAAAATCGGACACGCCAGCGCCTACGAGGAGATGAACCGGAGAATCGCGAGTTCCGAACTCGTTTACTACGACACGGCGGCCCACAATATCTGCGACGGCTACGCCTCCCGTTGCATCGAGGATCTGATGAGATTCTTGCGAAAGCATCCATGAGATGCACTCGCGGCCGGCGATCAGGTGGGGTAGCCCACCTCTTCGGCGTCCGCTCGTCCTACGGACACTGACACGTCGCGGCAAGCCTAGTGGCTCCGCTCTGCGCCAACAGTGCTCAACCGCCGGTCGAAGGTTATGAAATATTGATGCGTAACCCGTCGCTAGCCGTCAGCGCTGCCCTCCTTGAGGCCCGTATTCTTTAAATCGCCAACCGATCTCTGTCGGAAGCCAACAGCAGTTTCAGTTCATGCAATGATGCGGAAGCGATGATCGTCGTCTTTCGCCATGTCGTTGACCAGATTGATCTCCCAGGTCAGGTACTCGCGCATCGCATCTTCGCGGTTCTGGCCACGCTCTCGTGGCGACAGGAACACATCGTCCGCCTGGTCGGCCATGCGGGTTGCCCCCGTCTCAAGAGGCAATCCGGCCTGAACCCAGGCCTGCGTGCCGCCGACAAGGGGCATCACCGGTGCGGACGAGACGGCCTGCAACTCAGCCGCCGCCAGTGCCGCCAGCATGCCATCCGGCGACGTCAGCACAATCGCCTGATGGGATGGAAGTTTCGCCAGCGCAGCGCCAAGGCGCGATCGGATCGCAAACCAGGCACCCGGTATATGCCCCTGCGCATAGCGCTTGCTCAGGTCGAGATCAATCACTGCCACGTTGCCCGCGGCCAATCGATCGTGCAAATTCTCCGCATCGATATACGGCGCTGAGGCCGCTTCGAGGCCGAGAGTGCGCGGCACATGCGGTCCGGTTTCCCAATCGCCATCAGCCGGGCCAGCGGTCAGAACCGCAATATCCAGCCAGCCCATTTGTTTCAGCCACGACGCTGTCATGGTTGCGCGGACGCCGTTATCGTCGACCAGTAAGACGCGGGCGCCCCAAGTGGCAACATGCGAGTCGGTTTCCTGCACGAGTTGGCCGCCAGGCGCAGAGCGCGCACCGCGCAAATGGCCGGCTTCGTATTCCTCAGGCGAGCGCACATCCAGAACATACAGGCTGCGTCGCGCCGCCTCGGCACGCCATGACTGGAGCATGCGCATGTCGATCCGCTGAATGCCGCAGCGCGCCGCAACCCTTGAAGCGGCCTCGCCCGCGGACTGTATTCCATGCCTGCTGACTTCGGGTGGCTTTCGCGCCGCCCCGTGCACCACCTCGAGGCCCGCGAGGTGCCAGGCCATCGTTCCGTCCTTCAGAGACACAACCTTGTTGGGCACGCCGGCGCTGATCAGCGATTGCGCGCCGATGATACTGCGCGTGCGGCCGCCGCAATTGACGACAATCGTAGTTTCGGGCGACGGCATGAGATCCGCGAAGCGATACACCAGCTCCGCGCCGGGCACGCTAATAGCCGTCGGAATGCTGTTGTTGTGGTATTCCTCGTAAGAGCGGCTGTCGTAGATCGCGATGTTGGCCTTGCAATCAATCAACGCCCGAAGATCCTGGGCGGATATCCACGGCGTGCCCGCCTCGTGCTCGACGACCTCGGCAAATGCCTTGCTGGGCACATGCACGCCACTGTAGACGCGGAAGCCCGCCGCCTCCCACGCAGCGATTCCGCCATCCAGCGAAGCGACGTCCTGATAGCCGAGCGCGGACATCCGTTCCGCGGCGCGCGCCGCCAGCCCCTCGCCATCATCGCACCAGACAACGCGTGCACCGCGTCTCGGCACCAGATCGTCGACCAACAATTCCAGTCGGCTGAGCGGAACGCAAGACGCCATCAGAAGGTGGCGCCTGCCAAACGGCAACTCCTCGCGCGCGTCGAGCAGAGCCAACTCGCCGCCATCGTGAAGTTGGGCCTTCAATTCTCGTGCATCGATGCGTTTGGTCCTATTGCCCGACATGTCCTCGACCCCTCGCACTGGAGATACCATTGATCGTCACACAGTCGAGCTTCACGGTATCAGGCCGCCTTGATATTCGAACGCTGCACGTGATCCAGATTCCTGCCCTCAATACGCACCAGCTTGGTCAGTCCGTTCCGCTTCGGCGAGTGAACCACACCGACATCATAGAAGTGGCTATCGCCCGGCTTGAGGACATAGGTTTTGATCGGCGCGACCAGAGTCGGCGCATCACCCTCACCTTTCTTGACAACGCGCCAGTCGGTCATCTCCGTATCACCAATCGCCAAGCCGTAAATCGCCCAACTGGAGCCGTGATCATGCGGCGCGCCCTGGGCGGCATTCTCGTAAACATGGCCGCAAACGCAGAATCCCAGATCCGGATCCTCGTACAAGACCTTGCGTGGCCGGCACTGCTCGGCGGTCAGGTGCCTGGCGACAAACTCCTGGTCCAGCAGCACCTTGGACACGAGTTTGCAAACCGATTGCTTGCCGGCGGCCCCGGAATCCGCCTTAAGGATCTCACGGATGTCAGTGCTCAATTGCTCTAGGGTATAAGCCACTCGTTCCTCCTCGACGTTCTGTTCGCGGCTTGCATTATGCAATGATTGGCGAACGGAGAGCAATCCTTTGATCCGGACTTCAGGACGCCGGCTATTGGCGCATTCGCGGTGATCAATCGCAACGATATTACATGCGCGCATCGTGACAGAGCAACTCACTCTTCTCGCTACTGCCGGCGGTCGCTTTGCGAGTTGCTTTGGCCAGAAAGACGCATTTGCGAAGGGTCACTCCTTCATTCCTAGTCCAGTTTGAAACCCTGACGGCGAACGAACGCTCCAAAATCCTGCCGCTCGGGTACGGAGACCTGACGGGCTTTGTCCTCCGACCAACCATAGAGCGATGGTTTTCCGAAACGCTCGACCTGACGCCAATCACTCTCTGGGATGTTGTGACGCGCGTCGCGGCGACGGTCGTAGCCGTCGATCTCGACGGCAAGGTTTGTGTCGTTGTAGCGATCGACATGCACCGTCAGTGCCATGGGCAAGCGCAGGTTGACAAATCCCTCGCGTGATGGCCAGCCGAGGCAGAGGCCCGCCAACGGAAATACATAATCGGGGAGCGCTAGCAGTTCGGCAATACGTGTCGCATGGTTACGGATCACGCTAATAGGGCAAGCGCCAAGCCCTTCCGCGCTTGCCGCGCGGATTAGATTTTGCAGTACCAGGGCGGCATCGGTCGTGGCATTCAAGAATGCATCCAGGTGATCGTTCGCGAAGGGAATGTCACGCAGCTCGCAGATACGACGGATGCGGCGAGAATCGCCGCACACCACCAGGAACCGCGCCGCCTGGGCGACCCACGGCATGGATGGAAGTAACTCGGCGATCGCCTGGCGGAGGCCGGCGTTCTCTACGCGAAGGATCGCCACTTGCTGCAGATCCGATTTAGCCGGCGCCGATAGGCCAGCGGCGAGCACTTGCTGCATTAAATCTTCGGAGATCGGCGTGTCCGTATAGCGCCGGTGGGTTCGATGACTAAGGATCGCCGCTAGCTCCCCCTCCGCCGGAGTGTCGTGTCCAGCTCTGCTCGGAAGCCCAAACCGTTGTTCGATCAATTCAGCAATCATTTTCGTCATCTGTGCCTTAGGCCTCCGTAATGAAACGCTAAGTTACAAGCGATGCGATCTGTCACCGCGTGTCGCGCGGATTGAACTTCGGCCAGTTCTCGAGCGGTTTCAAGGGCGGAACAATTGGGAGGCCGCTCGGGATAGTGAAACTCGTTGCCGCGCATCCAGATTGCAGAAAAGCAAAGCGACATTGCAGGCTTGCTTGACCCGAACGAGGCCGCACCTAAGGCTGCCAAAATAATTACGAAGATCACGTTGGATATCTTCGTGCGTCACTGACAGTATCGCGCTGATGACGAAGGCATTGTGATAAGATGCTGGCGCACTCCTCAAGCGGAGTTTAACTTTAAGAGGGAGCGGAATTGCGGATGTCGGGATTTCACAACGCCAGCCTTGAAGATCGCGTGGCGATCGTCACGGGATCGGGCCAAAACATCGGTGCTGCCATCGCGCGACGGCTCGCGGAAGCCGGCGCGGCGGTGGTGGTCAACGGACACACGTCCCAAGCCAACGTCGATCGAACCGTTGCGGAGATTCAGGCGGCGGGCGGCCGCGCCATCGGTGTCATGGCTGACGTGGGCGACCCCAAGGAGGTGGCCCGCATGGTCGAAACGGCGACCTCCGCCTTCGGTCCGATCGATATTGCTATCTCCAACGTAGGCCGCCGCCTCCACAAGCCTTTCGAGACGATCACGATCGAGGATTGGGACGGGGCGATTCGCACGAACCTTTCTTCGTGCTTCTATCTGGCCCACCACGTGATCCCGGGGATGAAGAAACGGGGCTGGGGGCGCGTGATACACGTGTCCGGCTATGATGGCTTCACTGGCCACATGGTCAATCGCGCTTACAACATCGCCGCCAAAGCGGGCATGCACGGCTTCTCGAAGGCCTTGGGCCGCGAATTTGGTCCCTTCGGCATCACTGCCAACACGGTGGTGCCCGGCGCAATCGACACCGAACGGGACTGGAGCCAGTACCCGAAGACCACCCGCAAGGCCGTGGAGGAGATCATCCCGGTACGCCGATGGGGACATGTTGACGACCTGGCCTATGCCTGTCTCTATCTCTGTACCACGGGCAGCTTCATGAACGGTCAGGCGCTACACCTCAACGGCGGTGAGTATATGTTTTGATGGTCGAGACCAAACTCTCGGCCCCGATGAGGCTCCCCCAGGTCGGACCGCAGGATACTGTTGAGGCGCGGCTTCTTCGCCAAACGTGGCCCCGTAAAAGCTTCTCCTGATTATTTTTGTCAAACTCCTTGGCGAGCGGCGCGCCTCGTTCCTGGACCAAGCCACCGGCTTTGAGTCGGCAAGCCTGCCTCAGTCAAGACTATAAACTCTTCGCGCGGTGCCGCCGAACAACGCGGCCTTTTCATCGAACGACGCTGTCGCAGCGATGCGCTTGAACGCGTTCCAAAGCGCCCCGTAGCCGATCCCCATCTTGTCTACCGGGAAATTGCTCTCGAACATGCAGCGCCTCGCGCCAAACCATTCGATGCACGGCTCGATGTAGGGGCGCCAACAGGCCGCCAATTGCTCAGAAGACACCGGGCCTGGTGCCATGTGGTAGTCGAACGCCGCAAGCCGCATCATCATTCCACCGAGCTTCATGACGACGTTCGGACAGGCGGCTATCTCAGGCATGGTAGCCTGCCATTGCGCTTGAACCTCCTGCTGCCGGCCGGCGAACGGACCATAGCCCAGCGGCATGCCGGTGTGGTTCACGATGATCGTCGCATCGGGACACGAACGCGCCAGATCGATCAGGTCGCCGTGTTGTGGATGGTAGACCAGCGCATCCAACGGCAGTCCCACGGCGGTCAGTCGCGCGAGGCCGACTCGAAAATCCCCGCGCAAATAGAGTCCGGGACCGGCGCCATGGTGATTGTTTCCGATGACAGGATCATCGTGCCAGCCGGCCGAGTGGCGAATGCCGCGCAATCGCCCGGCGCCCGCCTCGATCAGGGCGGCGAGTACTTGTTCCACCCGATCGCCAAGCGTGAGGTCCGCGAATCCCACGATGCCGGCTGCGACGCGGGTCTTGATCCCCAAATCGGTCTCACATTGCGCCGCAACCCTTGCAGCGAATTCGACCTCGCCGACGGGACGGAATTCGACCGGTCCTTTGGTTCGCTGATGAGAGCCGCTTTCGATCACCACGGTTGCCACAACGTTGTGGCCGCTTCCGAGGTCGGCGAGATAGTCCTCGAGGAGATAGCGCCCTGCTGCTTCCCAGAGGTGATGATGGCTATCGATGATGGCGAGTTCCGGCTCCAGAATTTCCTCCGGTTGTGCCTGAGCCAGCCAATCTTCACGCGGCGCGAAGATCCGGCCGAAAGCCTTGGACAGATTGTTGGCACCCATTTGATCTCCGGGTTCCCTGATCGCGCAGGACGGTCGTTGCATTCGCCGCCGATATACTGACGGGCAGCAGGATCAAAATCGCGTTTCAACGCAACGCAATTTGATATGTACAACATACCGGGTCTGGCTGGCGAGCCATCCATCGAGGACATTGCCATGCAAACGAGGGGGCGCATCACGTTCGCGCTTGTCGGGTGGACTATGCTTCAAGCTCCGATGATCGAGCCACGTGGACACCGGCCCGCTGCCGCGCTTGGCCTGATGGCGGAGTTTGGCGGGCTCTTTCGGACGCCGACGACAGCTATGATGAACTGGCCGTGGCCGGAACGGTTAAGGATGTGGTATTGTGGCCGCGGGCGAGAAATTTTCTGATCGCGCCAAGCCGCCGCATTGAACTTCCAATTGGACGTTAGCCGGCCGACGGCGGAGCCATCCCGATGGATCGCGAGTTCTTCACTTTTTCGCCGATCAAGGCGCGCCCATTGTTCAAATGGCCCGGCGGCGCGCGGATCGCACTTTGGGTGGTGCCGAACATCGAACACTATGAGTATCTCCCCGGACCCGTCCGCGTGCGCAATCCGTGGCCGCGTATGCCGCATCCCGACGTTCTCGGCTACTCGCTGCGCGAGTACGGCAACCGCGTTGGCGTCTGGCGCATGCTCGACGTGATGGACAAACACAAGATCCGCTGCACCGTCTCACTCAATCTCGCGAACTTCGAGATGCATCCCGAAATCATGCATGCCTGCGAAGCGCGCGGATATGACACGCTTTGCCACGGCATCTTTAACACGTCGTATCTCTGGGAGATGCCCGAGGATGAGGAGCGGGCTTACATCGCCGAATGCGTGGCGCGCTTTCGCAAGTTGACTGGGCGGCAGCTCAGGGGGTGGTTCTCGCCAGGCGTCTCCTATACGCCACGCACGCTCGACCTCGTCGCCGAATCCGGTTTCACCTATTCGGCCGATCTCTATCACGACGATCAACCGACCCCCTTGAAGGTGCGTTCTGGCTCACTCGTCACCGTGCCCTACACGATGGATCTCAACGACGCCGTGCTCTACCGCTATGATACCGAAGGCGAGGAGCTCGCCCGCATGATCCTCGATCATTTCGAGACGGTGTGGCGGGAAGGCGCCGAGATTCCGCGTGTCATGTGCATCGCCTTGCATCCCTACATGATGGGTCAGCCCCATCGCATCCGCCATCTCGACCGTGCGCTCGGCCAGATCATGGCCCGCGAGGGCGTCTGGCAGGCGACCGGAGCCGAGATCGCCGACTGGTACATCGCCAACGCGTTGCCGACCTTTCAGGCGCATCTGGGCCAGATTGCTTAGTCAGGAGAGCAAACGCCTGTGGATCACAAACTGTACCAATATTCAGCGCTGCCGTTACGGCCGCGCTTCCAATGGCCAAACGGCGCGTACGTCGCGTTCCACGTCACACTCTTCATCGAGCACTGGGAACTCGCGCCCCCGCCGGGATCCGTCAAGGACCAGCGTTTCATCAGCGAGTTCGGTCCACAAGCGCCGGATTATCGCACCTGGACGCAACGCGAATACGGCAATCGTGTTGGCATCTTCCGTGTCCTCGACGTGCTCGACCGGCACGCCATCAAGGCGAGCGTAGCCATAGGCGCATCGGCCTGCGAGCGCTATCCCGCGCTGGTCGCGGAGGTGACACGCCGCGGCTGGGAAGTGCTGGCGCACGGAACGCACGCAACGCGAATCATCTCAAGCAACATGACCGACGCCGAGCAGCGCGCCTACATCGCCGCATCGATTGCGGCCGTCGCGAGCGCAACCGGTTCTGCGCCCAGGGGTTGGCTAAGTCAGGACCAGGGCGAGGCACCAAATACGCCGGCACTGTTGGCCGACGCCGGTATCCACTACCTCGTCGACTGGTCAAACGATGACCAGGCCTATTTGATGGAACCGGGACTTGTGTCGATCCCGCACCAGATCGAGTGGGACGATATCTTCCTGTTCTGGCTGCGCCGCGTAGAGACGTGGCGCTATCCGGATCTCATCGAGGAGGCGGCGCGAACGCTTGTTGAGGAGGGCATGATTTCCGGACGCAACTTCGGCGTGTCGATCCACCCCTGGCTGTTCGGCATGGCCCACCGCATTCGCTTTCTCGACGAGGCATTGACACGCCTGCGCGCGATCGATGGCCTATGGCAGGCCACTACCGGCGAGATCGCCACCTGGGCCAGGGGACAACTCGAGGCGCGGAAGTAAGATCGGGTGATCGCCGACAGGACCGCGGCCGAAGGCGGAGAGGTCAACCGACCCTGCCGCCCGGGCGTTCCTACTGCCGTAGCGTCACGCCCTGCAGGCGAATGATGCCGTCGGGATGCGTGTTGAATCCGTCGACCTTCTCACTGAGCCCCCACAGCCATTTATGATTATAGAGGAAGATGTGACCGCGATCCCTAAGGTATATCTTGGCGGCAGCCGTATAGTCCGCGAGCCGCGCGACGGGATCGGTCTTCGCGCGTGCGTCGGCAAGTATCCGATCCAGATCCTTGCTGCAGTACTTGCCCCAGTTGAGGAAGCCATCGCAGGTGAGCCAAATGCTGATATTGCCGTCGGGATCGGCGCGCCCGGACCAGATGACGATCGCCGCCTCGTAGTCGCCCTTTGTTGTCTTGGCGATTAACGCATTCTGCTCAATCACCTCGATCTTCACCTCGAAGCCCGCCTCTGCCGCCATAGCCTGAATCACTTGCGCGAGTTGGCTTTCAATCGGATTGGTAGTGACCGACAATGTGAAAGCGGGCTTCGATATCCCCGCTTCCGCAAGCAGCGCCTTCGCGCGCGCCACATCCCGTCGCGGTACCGGCAGCTCTTTGACGTACCAAGGGCTCGCGACCGACTGCGGCTGGTTGGTCGCAACGAACTCGCCATCGAACACCACCTGGACTATTGCATCCCGGTCGAGTGACAGCTCAAGCGCCTCGCGCACCCGCGGGTCCTTGGCGAGCACGGACGCGGCGGCCTTCGGGCCGTTGGCGAGGTTTATCGAGATGGTATTGTAGGCGAGCGCCGTCGTCGAAGCGACCTTAACACGCTTGTCCGCCTTCAGCTGTTTCAAGTCGCTCGGCTGCAGCCGCTCGACTATCTCAAGACCGCCCGACAGCAGGTTAGCCGTCCGCGTCGTCGTGTCCGGCATCGGCTCGAACACGACCTGCTGGAGATGAATCTGGCTCTTGTTCCAGTACTGCTCAAAGCGCTCGAACACGATCTTCTGCTGGGCGACGCGCTCGACAAACTTGAACGGCCCCGCACACACCGGCCGGTTGGCGATATTCGGACCTGCTTCCGCGAGCGCCTTCGGCGACAGCATCATACCCGCACGGTCGGCGAGCACACTCAAGAGCGGCGCATCCACCCGCGACAGTTCGAGCCGAACCGTCAGCGGATCGACCACGACGACGTTGGCGACTGATTTCATCTCGCCCTTGCGGCTCGAATAGTCCGCCGTCCTGTAGCGATCCAGGTTGACCTTCACCGCCTCCCCATCCATCGGCGTGCCATCGTGAAAGACGACATCAGGGCGCAGCTTCAAGGTCAGCGACTTGCCGTCAGCACCCCAGGACCACTCCGTCGCAAGCTGCGGAATGTAGTTAAGCTTGGCATCAATATCGATAAGCTTATCGCAAACGGCTGCAAAAACGATGCGGCCGACAAAGGTTGCGCTCTGCGCGGGGTCAAGCCGATCAGGATCTTCCTGCAGCCCAATCCGCAAGGTCTGTGCGCCCGCGGAGCCTGCGCATGTAACGGAAAATCCGAGTACGAGCGCGACCAATCCGTTCGCCATGCGCATCACGGTTTCCTCAACCCACAACGGTTAAAATCAATCATAGCAAACTGGCGAGGCATTTAGCAACGAAACGAGAGCCATCCGGGTCGCGATGCAGCGCATCACATTCCGGCGGCTGGCGAGGGCAGGCAGACCTTAAGTTCGACACGGCAACGCGGAGCAACATGAGCGAAAAACGGCCCGTGCCCACGGACGGACGACGGGATCTTGAAGGGCTGCTTGTTGATTATCGCACCTATCTTTCTGATTGCATTTCACGCGTATCTCAGTTCCGGGCGAAACATCTTGGCTTCTTAGCCAGCCGCTGAATGTCGTAGACGCACACGAGGACAGACGGATAACCTATGGCACCGCCATTAACAGCGATGGATTTGCGAAATATCCGAGAGCGTGTACACGCATGGAACGGTGGCCGGGGTGATACGCCCGGCGGGGCCGACGAGCCGAGGCATTTCAACGAAAGCGATCATCGCGACCGCCGCGCCACTCGACATTGCCGTGGACGACCACATCATCGTCAGCCGAAGCGGCATGCGAGCCTGAAGGGGCTGAAGCTGATCTAGCCTTCACGATCAATGATGCGCGGCGTTCCGTTACGGACGGAGCCCCTGATCCTCGAACGAAACGGCGGTACTCAGCCAAAACTAATGGCGCCGATGCTGTCCAATTGAACGAGCAACTCAGTCCCCGTGCGGATAGGCAGCCGCGGATTTGCGTGCCGGATTCCTGTGGCCATGCGGTTGAGATCCGAGAGCGAGTGCGATCCGTCCAGCAAATCAACGAGGACGTCTTCTCCCGGATGCAAGTCCAAATACTGGTCGTTCTCCTGGTTTACAATGCGAGGGGCCTCGCGGACGAACCCGCGATAAAAATATTGCCCATTGGTCAAGACAGCACGGGCCTGCAAACGCACGGGTCCGCTGGCATATTTCTCGACCGTGCGCTCCTGAACGGCCGCCTTTCCGAACAGCCCATTTACCAGACTCTGAGCTTCGTGGAGCGGATAGCTTCCAAAGAGACTTAATGACTCGGCACGATTCGCGTATCCGGACGCGACGCGCATAAAAGACTCGGCACTGGACAGGTCTACTTTGCTTTGCGCTTTCGCGAGGCCGCGCCGCGCCTGCCACCACCACGATTCCATAGAAAAGTTATTGTTGTACCAGAACGACGCCATGCTGCGATAGGCGTCCAGATAGGTCCTGTAGGTGTCTTCGTAGAAGGTCCAGTATCTTTGCACTTCTTCGTCATTGGCCGCGCGAAACGAACTGTTGATGGCACATGCCGCTTTCTGTCCAAGTTCATGGGCAAGCATCACGCCGGAAGAGAGGATCGGATCAACAAATCCCGCAGCGTCGCCAACCAATGCCCAGCCTAATCCCGCCATCTTCCGGCTGTCATACGACCAATCCCGAATGACACAGATATCGCGTTTCTGATCGTCCGAGAGGCGGATGAGCTTTGCGCCGCCAAGCAGGCCGTGAATTTCCGGACAGACTGCGACCTCTTCCCGGTATAGCGCTTCCGGATCGACCGCGCTGTCCTTCAAAATATCCCGGTGCGTGACCAAGCCAACGCTTATCACATCATGACGTACAGGAATGTACCAAATCCATCCTCGGGGAGTCGTCGCGACGAAGATGCGGGCTAGGTTGGGATGGCCGAGATATTTCATTTCCCACTTCGCGCCTTGCCAATAGCCCCAAAGCGCGAAATTGTTCATGCGTTCATCGTATTGACGTAACTGAAACTTTCGGCTGAGCAGCCCGTCCTGGCCCGACGCGTCGATGACCCAGGAGCTCTTCACGACATAGTCGCGTCCATCTTGCGAGAACTTGGCGCCAACAACACGCTGACTAGCTTCGTCGATCACCACGTCGCTGACCCGCGCACCAAAGCGTACTTCGGCTCCGGCATCGGCGGCTGTCATTAGCAAAAGATGATCGTATTCGGCTCTTCGGACGTGCCAGCCTTTTGTGTACATCTCGGGAAGCCGTTGTCCCTGTTTGACCAAGTCGGCAATCAGCTTTGAGAATTCAAACCCCCATGGCTGGCGATTTTGTCCCCAGACGTAGCTGGCACCGAGCTTCTCGATGAAGCCGTATTGATTAATCCTGTCGTACGCACCCATCTCATGCAAAACAGGGCTCGCCGCGGCCAGCAGAGATTCGCCGACGTGGTGCCGGGGAAAGTGAGCTTTTTCGAGCACCAGCACACTCAGCTGCGGAGAATATTTTTTGACGAGCGCGGCGACCGTGCTCCCGGCCGGGCCTCCACCGATAACCACAACATCATAGTTCATCAGCATCGTCAGATATCCTGATGTAATGGAAGAGCCGCGTTGTCATCACGCATCCTCGTCGTTCGTTCGCAAGCAAGCACGTTTGGACTGGCCGGCTCCTAGCAGCGATTGCCTATCAATCACGGGACGGGGGTGGGCTCCGATTTGCATCGGAGCCCCAATTGCCAGTTAAAAGCGGGCCCCGTTCGTAGCAGTTGTCCGAACCCTTAGCTCGCAGCGGGGCCCCAATTGGCAGCCTGAGCCCAGTTCGAAGCGGCGGCAGGACCCCAATTCGCAGCGGCAGGAGCCCAATTCGCCGCCGGATCCCAATTCGCAGCGTGGGCCGAGTGGGCGGCCGGCGCCGAGTTCGCAGCGGCAGGACCCCAGTTCGCAGCCGGGCCCCAATTCGCAGCGGCAGGACCCCAGTTCGCGGCCGGGCCCCAATTCGCAGCGGCAGGACCCCAGTTCGCGGCCGGGCCCCAATTCGCAGCGGCAGGA
>NZ_DATHOP010000077.1:0-9837 GCF_035484855.1 Bradyrhizobium sp. | reverse complement strand
GGTCTGGTTTGCCCCGATCCACGCACTGCCTTTTCTAGAAACGCTGGTCCTTGTTCTTGGAGGAGTCATTCTAGGGCCTGTTTCCCGCATTCCGGCAGGAATATTGCTGATACCCATGTTCCTCGGTGCGGTTCTACGATCCAACGGTCTTGTCGAAATCGAATTGCCAAGCTGGCTGCTGGCGGTCAGCTATTTGCTTCTTGGCTGGACGATTGGCTTGCGGTTTACCCGGAAAATTCTTGTGTATGCCATCCGGGCTTTACCGAAAATGATAGTATCAATGCTGATGCTAATCGCATTTTGTGGCGGCTTGGCCTTCGCTCTCGTCGAAGTTTTCGATATCGATCCTTTGACGGTCTATCTTGCCACCAGCCCGGGCGGGGCAGACTCGGTCGCCATTATTGCGGCATCCACCAATGTCGATGTCGGGTTTGTTATGGCGCAGCAGATCGCTCGTTTTATGCTCGTCCTTATCGTTGGTCCGGCTTTGTCTCGATTCGTTGCGGATCAAATAGTTAGGAATGTTCCAAATATTTCCGACAAAACTCCCACCTGAGTAAGTTGGTCGCAGAAGATTCGATATGGATAGTCCCGATCAGTGATGCTTGGCTCGCTTACGCGAGACCGATGTGTGCCTTGTCTCTGCGAGCCGATATCGACGGACGGGATAGCTTGGACGGCTATAGGAACAGAAGCCGATATTATCAGGGGATAGCGCATGAAGTCCCTATCCGTGCGGTAGCCGCGACGGCGATGTCCGTTCAGGGTCAATCGCGTCGGGTTTGACCCTCCGCCAACCACTTCCGGTCGACCCCCAGCAGCGGACATTCGTCGCCTGGAGCGGGATGAGGTCAGGTTGGACTCCTGCCCCGGATTCTTCTCCTGCCCCGGACGCAGCACAGCAAGAGTGCTGCGAGCCGGGGTCCACGCTACTTTGCATGGGGTTGTTTTCGCGATTTTTTACTCGTCATGGCCGGGCTTGTCCCGGCCATCCACGTCTTACTTCGAAATGGTCTCAAAGAGATCGTCCCAATCCGGATTGCTCGCAACAATCAATCGAACTTTCCAGGCACGAGACCAATGCTTGATATTGTGTTCACGCTGGATCGCATCCTGAATGGTCTCGAACTTCTCGAAATACACGAGTCTCTTTAACCCGTAACGTTTGGTAAAGCCGTCAACGTAACCGGAGCGATGCTCGAATATCCGGCGGACAAGATCGCTGGTCACCCCGACATAGAGGATGCCGTTCGGTTTGTTGGTCAAGAAATAAACGTAGCCGCCTGCCATGTTGAGATACTGCAAGACGTGGATGGCCGGGACAAGCCCGGCCATGACGACTGAGAGATCACAGCATGCTCGGCAGCACGCGGTCCGGCGGCTTGTGGTTGTCGAGGAAGGTGCGGATGTTGATGATCACCTTCTCGCCCATCTCGACGCGGCCCTCGATGGTGGCCGAGCCCATATGCGGCAGCAGCGTCACCTTGCCGGCCTTGGCGAGCCGCACCAGCTTTGGATTGACCGCGGGCTCGTGCTCGTAGACGTCGAGGCCGGCGCCGCCGATCTCGCCGGTCTCGAGCAGTTTGATCAGCGTGTCCTCGTCGATGACGCCGCCGCGCGCGGTGTTGACGATGTAGGCGTCCTTGCGGATCAGCTTCAGCCGCCGCGCCGACACCAGATGGAACGTCGCCGGCGTGTGCGGACAATTCACCGAGATGATGTCCATCCGCGCCAGCATCTGGTCGAGGCTTTCCCAATAGGTCGCGCCCAGCTCTTCGGCGATGCGCGGCGCCACCGGCCTGCGGTTGTGATAATGGATCGAGAGGCCGAACGACCGCGCCCGGCGAGCCACCGCTTGTCCGATGCGGCCCATGCCGATGATGCCGAGACGCTTTCCCCCGATGCGGTGGCCGAGCATCCAGGTCGGCGACCAGCCCGGCCAGTTCTTGCCGTCGGTGAGGATGGAGGCGCCCTCGATCAGCCGCCGCGGCACCGCCAGAATCAGCGCCATGGTCATGTCGGCGGTGTCTTCGGTCAAAACCTTTGGCGTATTGGTCACGGTGATGCCGCGCGCGTGCGCCGCCACGACATCGATATTGTCGACGCCGTTGCCGAAATTGGCGATCAGCTTCAGCTTGCAATCGGGCTGTTTGAGCAGCGCTTCGGTGATCTCGTCGGTGACGGTGGGCACCAGCACATCGGCCGAGCGCACCGCGTCCGCGATCTGCTCTGATGTCAGCGGCGTATCGTCGAGATTGAGTCTCGCGTCGAACAGCTCGCGCATGCGGGTCTCGATCGAGTCCGGCAGCTTGCGCGTGACGACAACGAGAGGCTTTTTCTTAACCGACATGTCCTGCTCGCGTAAGGCCGTTCAGACCTCATTAACCCGGTTGTTCGACACTGCGACTTACCGCGCAGTCCCGGCGTTGCTTGAGGGTTCCCTGGGTTCCCGAACTTTCCCCTTGGGTGTCCAAAAGGGGGATTTCGGGCAAGTCTTGTTTCCTCGTCTTCTGCCTCTCTAGCAGAAGGCCGGGCCAAGACAAGAACCCGGTAATAACCCGGAGTCACAAGCCGAGGGCAATCCGGGCGCGGTACAGGGGGTTTGGGGCGTCGGTTAGGTATTTCAGCTCGAAGAACTCGAGTTGGGTTTCTCGGCAGGAGACGAGCGGATGGGGTTGCGGCGTTTTTGTTCTGTGGTGGTGCTCGTTGGCGCTGGGCTAGGCGCGTCGATCTCCCCGGGATTCTCGGCCAAGGATACCGCGGTCACGTCGAGCGGCTTGCCGGTGCCGCGTTATGTCAGCCTCAAATCCGATCATGTGAACGTCAGGGCCGGTCCGACCAAGGACAACGACGTCGCCTGGGTCTACACCCGCTCGGGCCTTCCGGTCGAAATCACCGCCGAATTCGAGAACTGGCGCCGGGTCCGCGATTCCGAAGGCGCCGAGGGCTGGGTCTATCACTCGCTGCTGTCCGGCCGCCGCACCGCGGTCATCACCATGAAGAGCAAGGACGAGCTGGCGCCGCTCCATGAGAGCGCCGACCAAACCTCGGCGGTCACAGCGAAGCTGCAGGCCGGCGTCGTGACCCAGGTCAAGCACTGCGCGCAAGGCTGGTGCCACGTCGCCGGCAACGGTTTTGACGGCTGGATCGAGCAGCAGCGGCTGTGGGGCGTTTACGCCGATGAGAAGGTGGATTGACTCGTCACCCTGAGGCGCGAGCCTCTTCGGCGAGCCTCGAAGGGTGTATGCACCGGTGTGCGCGGCCTATCTTTCGAGGCGCGCAAGCCAGCGGCGCAATTGCGCCGCCGAGCGCACCTCAGGATGACGACCTCAAGTTGACCGGGAAAATCAGCGCTTCTTGCGCAGCCGCACGACCATGTCGACGCGGGCGATCTCGTAGCCTTCGGGCACTTCCGGCATGCTCGAAAGCACCAGATGCGGATCGGGAATGTCGACCAGTTCGTGGTTGTTTTCGAGATAGAAGTGGTGATGCGCCGACACGTTGGTGTCGAAGTAGGTCTTGGTGCCGTCGACGCTGACCTGGCGCAGCAAGCCCGCATCGGTCAACTGGTTGAGCGTGTTGTAGACGGTCGCAAGCGATACCGGGACCTTGGCGAGTGTCGCCTCCTCATAGAGCATTTCCGCGGTCAAATGCCGCGCGCCCTTGCCGAACAGCAGCCAGCCCAGAGCCATGCGCTGACGGGTCGGACGCAGGCCCGCCGCCTGCAGCATTTCGTTGACGTCATGCCAGGGACAGCCGGTCAAGGCCGGCTGGCGTGCCGCGGTTGCGGAACCGGCGGCATCATCGTTCAGGATCGAGGCGTTGTAACTCATTTCCACGTCAGGCACCGCGTTCACTCATTCAGCCCAATAGCCCCGCAAATATAAGGAGGAACCAGGTTAGATGCAAGTTTTTCGCAACTAGAGCCGCTCCAGGGTTAACGGAGGCGGGGGTGGAACGCGGCGTTTTGCCCCGTCGTGGTGCTTTGCCCCCTGCGGAGCCTATGTTAGAGAGCGCGCGGACTTTAAGCCATGCGGTTTACGGGCAATGGCGAACCGGTTGCCGCTGGGAGCATCCGGATCTGCGGTCTTCGTGCCAATTGAAGCCAATTGGCGCGTTTCACGCGTGAAACGGGTCCATTTCGCTCCAAGAACGCCCCATCGGGATTTGAAAGAGGCAGCATGCTGGATCGGCGCAGCGGTTACGAATACGAGGATCTCCTGGCGTGCGGCCGCGGCGAGATGTTCGGCCCGGGCAATGCACAATTGCCGCTGCCTCCGATGTTGATGTTCGACCGCATCAGCGAAATCAGCGAGACCGGTGGTGAATATGGCAAGGGCCTGGTCCGTGCCGAACTCGACGTCAAAGCCGACCTCTGGTTCTTCGGTTGCCATTTCAAGGGCGACCCCGTGATGCCCGGCTGCCTCGGCCTCGACGCGCTCTGGCAGATGGTCGGCTTTTTTCTTGGCTGGAGCGGCGGCGAGGGCCGCGGCCGGGCGCTCGGCCTCGGCGAACTGAAGCTGGCGGGGCAGGTGATGCCCAACGTGCGCAAGATTGTGTACAACGTCGACATCAAGCGCGTGATGCGCCTAAGGCTCTGGCTGGGCATCGCCGATGGCTGGCTTTCGGCCGATGACGAGATTATCTATCGCGCGAAGGATCTGAGGGTGGGGCTCTTGAAGCAGGGCGCCGCATTGCAGCCGGGAACGTGAGTTACGTGCTCGGTCCGACGAGGCGGCATTCGGCTTGAGCCATCACAAAAGAACGGTAACGACAGGGCGAGGCGATCATGAGGCGGGTTGTCATTACGGGGATGGGCATCGTCTCGTCCATCGGTAACAACACCCAGGAAGTGCTGGCAAGCCTCCACGAGGCGAAGTCCGGAATTACGCGCGCGGACAAATATGCCGAATTGGGTTTCCGCTCGCAGGTGCAGGGGGCGCCAACGCTCGATCCGGCCGGGGTCATCGACCGGCGCGCGATGCGCTTTCTCGGCGAGGGCGCGGCCTGGAATCACATCGCGATGGAACAGGCGATCCAGGACTCAGGACTCGAGCCCACGGAAGTTTCCAACATCCGCACCGGCATCATCATGGGTTCCGGCGGCCCCTCGGCGCGCACCATCGTGGAAGCCGCCGACACCACGCGGGCCAAGGGACCGAAGCGGGTCGGACCGTTCGCGGTGCCGAAGGCGATGTCGTCGACGGCGTCGGCGACGCTTGCCACCTGGTTCAAGATCAAGGGCGTGAACTATTCGATCTCGTCGGCCTGCGCCACCTCGAACCATTGCATCGGCAACGCCTACGAGACCATCCAGATCGGCAAGCAGGATGTCATCTTCGCCGGCGGCTGCGAAGAGCTCGACTGGTCGCTGTCGGTGTTGTTCGACGCGATGGGCGCGATGTCGTCGAAATACAACGATACGCCGGCAACTGCTTCCCGCCCCTACGACGTGACCCGCGACGGTTTCGTCATCGCCGGCGGCGCCGGCGTGGTGGTGCTGGAGGAGCTCGAACACGCCAAGGCGCGCGGCGCCAAGATCTATGGCGAAGTGGTCGGCTATGGCGCCACATCCGACGGCTACGACATGGTGGCGCCCTCGGGCGAGGGCGCCGAGCGCTGCATGCGAATGGCGATGGCGACCGTCGATACCAAGGTCGACTACATCAATCCGCACGCGACCTCGACGCCCGCCGGCGATCCGCCGGAAATCGAGGCGATCCGCAAGGTGTTCGGCACCGGCGACAAGTGCCCGCCGATCTCCGCCACCAAGGCGCTGACCGGCCATTCGCTCGGCGCCACCGGCGTGCAGGAGGCGATCTATTCGCTGCTGATGATGCAAAACGGCTTCATCTGCGAAAGCGCCAATATCCGCGAACTCGATCCGGTGTTCGCCGACATGCCGATCGTGCGCAAGCGCATCGACAATGCGAGATTGGGCACCGTGCTCTCGAATTCCTTCGGTTTCGGCGGCACCAACGCCACGCTGGTGTTCAAGCGGATGGATGCGTGAGATCGCGCACGAACTGAATTCCCGCACTCGCCGTCATGGCCGGGCTTGTCCCGGCCATCCACGTCTTGGAGCGGGCAGGGCAAGACGTGGATGCCCGGGACAAGCCCGGACATGACGCAAGAGAAAGCGCACGGACGATGCAGGATCTGATGAAAGGCAAGCGCGGGCTGATCATGGGCATCGCCAATGATCATTCGATCGCCTGGGGCATTGCCAAGACGCTCGCCGCGCAAGGCGCGGAGCTGGCGTTCACCTATCAGGGCGAGGCGCTGGGCAAGCGCGTCAAGCCGCTGGCCCAGTCGCTCGGTGTCGATACGGTGATCCCTTGCGACGTCGAGGATCTGAGCAGCGTCGATTCCCTGTTCGAGACACTGCGCGCAAAATGGGGCCATCTCGACTTCCTGGTCCACGCCATCGGCGCTTCCGACAAGAATGAGTTGAAGGGCCGCTATGCCGACACCTCGCGCGAAAACTTTTCCCGCACCATGGTGATATCGTGTTTCTCGTTCACGGAACTGGCGAAGCGCGCCGCCGAGCTGATGCCGCCATCCGGCGGCAGCATGATCACGCTGACCTTCGGCGGCTCGATGCGGGCGATGCCTAATTACAACGTGATGGGTGTCGCGAAGGCCGCGCTGGAAGCCTCGGTGCGTTATCTCGCCGCCGATTTCGGCTCGCGCGGCATCCGCGTCAATGCGATTTCCGCCGGTCCGGTGCGGACGCTAGCGGGTTCAGGCATCGGCGATGCGCGCGCGATGTTTGCCTTTCAGCAAAAGCATTCGCCGCTCGGCCGCGGCGTGACGCTGGACGAACTTGGCAACTCGGCGCTGTACCTGCTCTCGGATCTGTCAGGCGGCGTTACCGGCGAGATTCATTACGTCGATTCCGGCTACAACATCGTCCAGATGCCGCGGCCGGAACACCTGAAAGACACCGCGGATTGACGCACCTGCTCATCCCGCCGCGATGACGCCGGCGCGCTGGAACGCCGGGCGCGCCGCGCAAGCGTCGATGTAGCGGTCGAACGAGGGGCGCGCCGGCACCATCTTGAACAGCCGCACCGAGAAATACAGGCCGGAGCCGATCGCGATGTCGGCGGCCGAGAAATTCTCGCCGAGCAGCCACGGCCCCTTAGTCAGGGCGACGTCGAGTACGTCGAACACCCGCTGCGCGTCGCCCCAGCCGGCGGAGAGCGGATTCATCTCGACCTTGGTCGCGATCTGCACCATCGCCGGCTCGACGCAGCCCGGCGCGAAGAACAGCCAGTAGAGATATTTGGCGCGCAGCGGATCGCCCAGCGGCGGCGCGAGGTCGGCTTGCGGATAGCGCTCGGCCACATAGGCGCAAATCGCGGCGGCCTCCGCCATCGTCGCCTCGCCGTCCTGCAGCGCCGGCACCTTGCCCATCGGATTGATGGCGAGATATTCCACCGTCTTCTGCGCGCCCTTGGAGATGTCGGTCAGCACGCGCTCGTAAGGCTGCCCGGTCTCCTCCATCAGCCAGAGCGTGGAGAACGAACGCGAGCGGGGCGACCAATAGAGTTTCATCATTTCGTCGTTTCCTGTTTCTTCCATCGATAATATTTCATGACGAATCCCGTCATCGGCTCGACCTGCTCCTTCTCGAACGCAAAACCCTCGCGCTCGTACCAGCGCCAGGCTTTTTCGTTTTCGCGGATGCATCGCAGCTCGATTTCATCGGGCAAATGTTGCCGCGTGAAGGCGAGCAGTGTCCTCCCGAGGCTTTGGCCCTGATATTCCGGCGCGACGAACAGCTGGTCGAGATAGCGTTTCGGCAGGTGCAGCGCCAGCATCGCCGCGAGCACCCCGTCGTCGGCGGCGACGAACAGGCTCCAGCCGTTTTCGATTTCCATCCGAACCCGCGCGCGCAATTTCGCGAGCAGGAAATTGCTGGCCTCTTCCAGCCCGGTCGAACAAAAACTGTTCATCCAGACCTGGGCGATCTCGTCATATTCCTCCGGCCGGGCGGGACGGATCGTCGGCGGCGTCATCGGAATAAACCTCGCAAGTCTGCCGTCATTATTCGTCATTCCGGGGCGCGCACGCAATGCGCGAACCCGGAATGACGGGAGAAAGCAAAACCCCCGCGATCATATCGCGGGGGTTCATTCGACTTCAATCGAAAGCGGAAACCACGTCCGCTATCGAGCGCATCAGGCGAGGTCGTAGCGGTCCGCGTTCATCACCTTGGTCCACGCCGCCACGAAGTCCTTTGCGAACTTCTCCTTCGAATCCGCACACGCATAGACTTCCGCGATGGCGCGGAGCTGGGAATGCGACCCGAAAATCAGGTCGACGCGCGTGCCGGTCCACTTCACCGCCTTGGTCTTGCGGTCGCGGCCCTCATATTCGCCGTCGGAACCGGCCGGCTGCCACTCCGTGCCCATGTCGAGCAGGTTGACGAAGAAGTCGTTCGTCAGCGTTTCCGGCTTCTTGGTAAAGGCGCCGTGCTTTAAGTTGCCGGCATTGGCGCCGAGCACGCGCAGGCCGCCGACCAGCACCGTCATCTCGGGCGCCGTCAGCGTCATCAGTTGCGCGCGATCGACCAGTGCTTCCTCCGGCATCATGAACTGCTTCTTGCCGCTGATGTAGTTCCGGAAGCCGTCGGCGCGGGGCTCGAGCGGCGCAAAGGAAGCGGCGTCGGTCTGCTCCTGCGACGCGTCCATGCGGCCGGGCGTGAACGGGACCGTCACGCTCACACCGGCATCCTTCGCCGCCTTTTCGACCGCGGCGCTGCCGCCGAGAATGATCAGGTCGGCGAGCGACACCTTCTTGCCGAACTCCTTCCGGATCGCTTCGAGTTTTGAGAGCACCTTCGCCAGTTCGGGCGGATTGTTGACATGCCAATCCTTCTGGGGCGCAAGACGAATGCGCGCACCGTTGGCGCCGCCGCGCTTGTCGGAGCCGCGGAACGTCGAGGCCGATGCCCAGGCTGTCGAGACCAGCTGGGAAACGGTGAGGCCGGAGCCGAGGATTTTCGCCTTCAGAGCCGCAATGTCCTGTTCCCCGATCGGCGGATGATCTGCTGACGGGATCGGGTCCTGCCAGATCAGGGTTTCCTTCGGCACCAGCTTGCCGCGATAGCGCACGATCGGCCCCATGTCGCGGTGCGTGAGCTTGAACCAGGCGCGGGCAAAGGCGTCTGCGAACTGGTCCGGATGCTCGAAGAAGCGCCGCGAGATCTTCTCGTAGGCCGGGTCGAAGCGCAGCGAGAGGTCCGTGGTCAGCATGGTCGGAACATGCTTCTTCGACTTGTCATAGGCGTCGGGGACCGTGGCCTCGGCGCCTTTGGCTTTCCACTGCTTCGCGCCGGCCGGGCTCTTGGTCAGCTCCCATTCGCATTTGAACAGGTTCTCGAAGAAATGGTTGCTCCATTTCGTCGGCGTCTGCGACCATGTCACCTCAGGGCCACCGGTGATGGCGTCGGCGCCGATGCCGGTGCCATGCTTGCTCCTCCAGCCGAGGCCCTGGTCCTCGATGGCGCCCGCTTCCGGATCCGGACCCATCAGCGACGGATCGCCGGCGCCGTGGGTCTTGCCGAAGGTGTGACCGCCGGCGATCAGCGCCACGGTCTCTTCGTCGTTCATCGCCATGCGGAAGAAGGTCTCGCGGATATCCTTTGCGGCGGCAACCGGATCGGGATTGCCGTTGGGGCCCTCCGGATTGACGTAGATCAGGCCCATCTGCACCGCGCCGAGCGGTTCGGCCAGTTGCCGTTCGCCGCTGTAGCGTTCGTCGCCCAGCCACGTGCCTTCGGGACCCCAGTAGAGTTCTTCCGGCTCCCACACGTCGGCGCGGCCGCCG
>NZ_DATHOP010000076.1:0-9052 GCF_035484855.1 Bradyrhizobium sp. | reverse complement strand
ATCAGGCCGAACACGCCCTTGGTGCCCGCATTCTGCAGGAAGAAGGCGATGATGAAGCTCGCAAACACCGCGCTGATCCGGCTCAGCGAGTAGGTGAATCCGACCGCGCGGGCGCGGATCCGGGAGGGGAACAACTCGCTCTGGTAGCCGTGGAACGAGTAGGACAATACGTTGTTCGAGAGCGTGATCAGCACGCCGAACAGGATCAACAGCGACATCTCGTGCTGGTACGCGAACAGCATGCCGAACACGCCGATGCAGCAGGCCGCCCCGACCAATTGCCATTTTCGCTCGAACCTGTCGGCAAAGCTCATCGCCAGCAGCGGACCGAAGGGGTTGGCGATGGCGATGATGAAGGAATAGAGCAGGCTGGCGCCGAGATTGATGCCGGTCTGCTGGGCGATCAGCGTCGGTACCCAGGCCGCAAAACCGTAGAAGCCGAAAGTCTGGAAGAACTGGAAGATCATCAGCATGATGGTGCGGCCGCGATAGCGCGGCTCGAAGGCCTCGGCCAGGCGGCCGACCGGCTGAAAATCCTCCACCGCATGGATTCCCGGCGCCGGCAAGGGCTTGCCGCCGAGGTCGGCAACGACCTTGGCCTCGATCGAGGCGGTGATCGCGTCGGCCTCGTCGAGCCGTCCCTGGTTGATCAGCCAGCGCGGGCTTTCCGGGATGCCGCGGCGGATGAACCAGACCGACAGCGCGCCGGTTGAGCCGATCGCGACCACCCAGCGCCAGCCTTCAATCCCGAACGGGCTGATCGGCACCAGCATGTAGGCGACGAACGCGACCACGGGCACGATCGAGAACTGGACGGCCTGGTTGAAGGCGAAGGCGCGGCCGCGCATCGATTTCGGCACCAGCTCCGAAAGATAGGTGTCGATCGTCACCAGTTCCACGCCGATGCCGATGCCGGCGATCAGCCGCCACAGGCAGACGCCGAAGCCTGTGTCCTGGAACGCCATCACCAGCGTCGCCGCGCTGTACCACAGCATCGAATAGGTGAAGATCGTTCGCCGTCCGTATCTGTCGGCGGCATAGCCGAACACGAAGGTGCCGATGAAGAGGCCGGTGAAGGTCGCGGCCACGAACAGCGCCGGGCCGGTGAAGATGCTGACCGATACGCCGGTGAGCAGACCTGCCTTCATCAGGCCGGGAATGACGTAGGCGGTCATGAACAGATCGTAGAGTTCGAACATGCCGCCCAGCGACAGCGTCGCGATCAGCAGCCACACATGCCGCGTCCCCGGGAGCCGGTCGAGGCGTGCGAGAATGGCGGCCGCGCGCGATTGACCGGATGCGTCCATCGTCATCTTGATTCCTCCCTGAATTTTTTTCGACCGCCGCCCGCAAGGCCGACCGGTCTATTGTCCCGGCAAGCATGCCCTGTTTTTTCACATTCCAGTAGGGGGGCTGCGCGGATATTGTCTTCGCCCTTTGGCTAGGACGCGCATCTCGCGGCCGCACGGTGATCGGCGAAGTGAAGGGAAGCGGAATTGCTGCAGCGCAGGAGGGTTGATCCCGCACTCGGTTCAAAGGTGCCTTGCGGGATCGGTCTTCAGGCGTCCCGCCTTAGCGCCGCGATCGCCTCGGACGCCGACACGATGCGGGCGAATTCGCTGTTCAGATTCGAAAGCGTCATGGCGTGGATTTCCTCGGCGGAATGGGCGTCGCCATCCGGGCCTGTGCGATCGAAGGTCCAGGTGGCGTCGCGCACCAGACGCGCATCGAAGCCGAGATTGCCGGCCATCCGCGTCGTCGTCTCCACGCAGTGATTGGTGGTCGCGCCGCAGATCACCAACGTCTGGATGGCTTTGTCGCGCAGTCGCCGTTCCAGGTCGGTGCCGATGAAGGCGCTGTTCACTTTCTTGACGATCACGGGCTCGCCGCTGATCTCGCGGGCCTCGTCCTTGACCGCAAAGCCCGTGCTATCAGGCAAGAACGAGGAGCCGGGACGCGTGCCCTGATGGCGGATGTGGAAGATCGGCAGCCCGCGAGTTCTGAATGCCGCCAGGAGATCGACGATCCGCGCCACGGCCTGCGGATTGTTGCGCCGCTTTCCCGCAGCCTCCCATTCATCGAAGGCGCGCTGCACGTCAATGACAATGAGGGCGGGGTCAGGCGAAGGAGGGCTGCTCATGGCGCGAAATCCAGGCAAGCGAAACGGCATCCAGATGTGCCATGCGCGCGGCAGATTCGAAACGCCTTTTTTGCCTCGTTTCCGGACGCAGTCTGTAGGGTGGGCAAAGCGAAAGCGTGCCCACCATCTTCGCTTGCGTCAGCAATGGTGGGCACGGCGCAAATGCGCCTTTGCCCACCCTACCCAATCGGGCCGCGCCGCTGCGCCCTCACCCACACGGCGAACGCAATCACCACCGCGCCCGCCAGCGTGAACCAGGTGATGGCGTATTGCATGTGATCATCCTTGAGACGGACCTCGAGCGGGCCGGGTTTCGGGATGCCGCTGGAAGGCACCGGCGCCTCCAGATCGATGTAGAACGGCGCGACTTCGCCCCAGCCGAGCGCATGCGCCATCGAAAGATGATCGCGGGTGAACCACAGCCGTTTTGTCGGGTTTTCCGCCGGCGTCAGCACGCCGGCCGCTTCCGGGAAGCGGATATAGCCGGTCAGCGCGACCGCCTCGCCGGTGACGAGCGGTTTGACGGCGCGATCCTGTCGCGCGCGATCCTGCATGGTGTTCGGCACGAAGCCGGCGTTGATCGCGACGCTCTCGCCGCTCGGAAGCCGCGCCGGCAGGAAAGCCCAGGTGCCGGGGCCGGAAACATCCGCGCGCACCGCGGAGCCGGAGCTGTAGACCATGGCGTCCGGACCGGGTTCATAGGTCGCGTCAAATCGGACGCGGCGGAATTCGTCCTTGGCCGGCGTCAACGTCGCCCATTGCGCGGATGGCGGCAGCGGCGAAGGCTCGGCGGCGAGCCGCTCGTCGAGCGCTGCGATCAGCGCGTGCTTCTCGACCCGGCGCTGCAATTGCCAGACCCCGAGGCCGACAAACAGCGCCACCATCGCCAACGTGAAAACGCCAAAGCCATTGACGCCGCGCCGTCGTGCCGTCGTCGCCATCATTTCGGCTCGCGATCGATCAGCCGGCCGGGCGCGGCCTTGTGATGGAATTGCAGCGCGATCAGAAGCGACTTCATCGCGCGCAGCGGCAACAGCGTGGTGGCAAGAATCAGCGGCACCCACAGCACGGCGTGAACCCACAGCGGCGGCTGGTATTTGACTTCGACGATCAGCGCGCAGGCCACCACGATGGCGCCGGCCAGCATGATGATGAAGACCGCCGGCCCGTCGCCGGTGTCGATGAAGGTGTAATCCAGCTCGCAGGCCTCGCAACGCGGCCGCAGATCCAGGAAGCCTTTGTAGAGCTTGCCCCTGCCGCAGCGCGGGCATCGGCAGGCAAGCCCGCGCAGCGCACTCTCGGTCAGTGTGGGTGAGGGCTGGTCCGGCACGCGCTCTCCTTTCCCTGTTGTCATGGGGACGGGGCAACAATTGATGACTCGTGTCCCGGACGCGGTGCAGCGCTCTTCGCGCTGCTCCGCAGAGCCGGGACCCAGATCTTATTGTGCCGCATGGGCCCCGGATCAGCAGCGCACCACGCCGCACGTGCGGCGCGCTGCGCAGCATCCGGGGCACCAAGCAAAAGGGCGGCCCTTTCGGCCGCCCCTTGTAGCACAATCGCTTCTGATCAATGCGCGCCGTGGGCCATGGTTTCGGCGCCGTGGCCCCAGACATAGATGCAGATGAACAGGAACAGCCAGACCACGTCGACGAAATGCCAGTACCAGGCGGCGAATTCGAAGCCGAGATGCTGGGTCGGCGAGAACTGCCCGAGATAGGCGCGGATCAGGCAGACGGTCAGGAAGATCGAGCCGACCAGCACATGGAAGCCGTGGAAGCCGGTCGCCATGAAGAAGGTGGCGCCGTAGATGTTGCCGGCGAACGAGAACGCCGCATGGCTGTATTCATAGGCCTGCACGCAGGTGAAGGAGACGCCGAGCAGGATCGTGAGAATCAGGCCATATTTCAGGCCCTTGCGGTCGTTTTCCAAGAGCGCGTGGTGCGCCCAGGTCACCGTGGTGCCGGAGGTGAGCAGCAGCAGCGTATTGAGCAGCGGCAGATGGAAGGGATCGAAGGTTTCGATGCCCTTGGGCGGCCAGACGCCGCCGAACAGCGCGTCGCGGGTGGCGTGGACGGGATCGCCGGGAAACAGCGCCGAATTGAAGAAGGCCCAGAACCAGGCGACGAAGAACATCACCTCCGAGGCAATGAACAGGATCATGCCGTAGCGGTGGCTGATCTGCACCACGCGGGTATGATCGCCCTTGAACTCCGCCTCGCGGATCACATCCGTCCACCAGCTCGCCATGGTGTAGAGCACGCCGATGGTGCCGATGCCGAACACGATCGGCGCCGCGCCGTACATGTGATGCATCCAGCTGATCGCGCCGACCGCCATGATGAAGGCCGACACCGCGCCGACGATCGGCCACGGCGAGGGATCGACGAGGTGGTAGTCGTGATGCTTGACTTGCGCCGTAGCCATTTTCGCTCTCTCCGTTGGCGGTGCCCATTGGGCACGTCTTCGTCTCAAAAATCAAATCCCAGGATATCGACGAGCCTGGGTCTCAGAGGTTTCCCTTACAGGTTTCCTTTGGGCTTGTCGGGCTCGGTCGCGGCCACGGGCTTCGGCGCCGGGTCGCGGACGGGGTAGAAGGTATAGGACAGCGTGATGGTGTTGAGCCCGTCATTGTCGCTGTCCTTGACGATCGAGGGATCGACATAGAACACCACCGGCATCTCGCGCTTTTCGCCGGGACCCATGGTCTGCTCGGTGAAGCAGAAGCAGTTGATCTTCTCGAAATACGCGCCCACCGTCAGCGGCGCCACGTTATAGGCGGCCTGGCCGGTGGTGGTCCGCGCCGACTGGTTGGTGACATTATAATAGACGGTGACGACCTGGCCGATCTTGATATTGATTTCGGTCTGCTCGGGCTCGAATTTCCAGGGCAGCCCGCCCGCGACATTGGAATCGAAGCGGATCGCGATTCTGCGCTCCAGCGGGGCGGCGGACGGCGCTGACGTTGCGACCTGGGTGGTGCCGTTGAAACCGGTGGCGCGGCAGAACCAGTTGTAGAACGGCACCGCCGCATAGGACGCGCCGACCATCAGCACCACCACCAAGCCGCAGATCGCGGCCACCAGCGCGTCGCGGCCGAGGCGCGGTGCTGATGGTGTTGGCTTCGGGGCAGGTTCCATATCCATCACATCATTTCAATCATAGCGGCCGGTTCAGCACGGCCGGCCCCTTGACGAGGGTGACCGCGAAAAACAGCACGACGAGGACGCCGAGCGCGAGCGCAATGGCGATCGAACGCTGACGGCGGCTTTTCTTCTGCGCCTCGGTGAGGACGATTCCATCTGGCCGGCGTTTGTCATCCATAGTGTCGTCATGCGCCCCCTACCAGATCGACGGCGCGATGGCACGCGCCACCACTTCGAGCAGCAAGGTCGCGAACAAGGCGAACAGGTACAGAATCGAGAACGCGAACAATTTTCGCGTGGCGCGCAACGCCAGGGTGCCCTCGCGGCGGCGATAGACGTTGACCGCGAGCGCCAGCATCACGGCACCAAGAACGAGCGAGGTCACGCCGTAGACGGCGTCGAAATAACCGAGCGGCCAGGGCGCTGCAGCGACCGCGACCAGCACGATGGTGTAGAGCAGGATCTGCAGCCGCGTCGCATCGGGGCCGGCGACCACGGGCAGCATCGGCACGCCGGCGCGGGCGTAATCGTCGGAACGAAACAGCGCCAGCGCCCAGAAATGCGGCGGGGTCCAGAAGAAGATGATCAGGAACAACAGCCACGGCTCGACCGACAGCGAACCGGTCGCGGCGGCCCATGCCACGACCGGCGGCAGCGCGCCGGCGGCGCCGCCGATTACGATGTTCTGCGCGGTCCAGCGCTTCAGCATCATGGTGTAGATCACGACATAGAAGAAGATCGTGAACGCCAGCAGGCCGCCGGCGATCCAGTTGACGAGGATGCCGAGCGTCATCACGGAGAAGAACGCAAGCGTCATGCCGAAGGCCAGCGCCTCCGGCCGGGTGACGCGGCCGCGCGGGATCGGACGGTTGGCGGTGCGCGTCATCAGAGCGTCGATGTCGCCCTCGAGCGCCATGTTGAGCGCGCCCGAGGCGCCGGCGCCGACCGCGATGCAAAGCAGCGAGGTGAAGGCCAGCACCGGGTGGACATGGCCCGGCGCGATCATCAGGCCGACCAGCGCAGTGAAGATCACCAGCGACATCACCCGCGGCTTCAGCAGCGCGATGTAGTCGCCGACATCGGCCTCGGAAATCCGGGGGCCGAGTTCGATGGCGTTGTGATCGACAACCGACACGTTCTGCTCATCCACTCCTGATCCCCGTCTCGTGCGACGGAGAACTTGAACCTCTGTCCGTCACTCTGAGGTGCGAGCCTTGCGGTGCACCTGCACCGCTGGGCGAGCCTCGAAGAGCGACGGTCTTTTGTCCTTCGAGGCCCGCGCTTGCGCGCGGGCACCTCAGGACGACGGCTACTGCACGCGCGGCAGCACTTCGAACTGGTGGAACGGCGGCGGCGACGGCAGCGTCCATTCCAGCGTGGTGGCGCCCGCGCCCCATGGATTGGCGCCGGCCGGCTGCTTGCGCGCGAAGGCGTCGATCAGGCCCCAGAGGAAGATCAGGACGCCGAAGCCGGAGATGTAGGAGCCGATCGAGGACACCAGATTCCAGCCCGCGAAGGCGTCGGGATAGTCGACATAGCGGCGCGGCATGCCGGAGAGACCGAGGAAGTGCTGCGGGAAGAACACCAGATTGACGCCGACGAAGGTGAACCAGAAGTGCAACTTCCCGATCGTCTCATTGTACATGTAGCCCGACATTTTCGGGAACCAGTAGTACCAGCCGGCGAAGATGCCAAACACCGCGCCGAGCGACAGCACGTAGTGGAAGTGCGCGACCACGTAATAGGTATCCTGCAGCACCCGGTCGACGCCGGCATTGGCCAGCACGACGCCGGTGACGCCGCCGACCGTGAACAGGAAGATGAAACCGACCGCCCACAGCATCGGCGTCTTGAACTCGATCGAGCCGCCC
This sequence comes from Bradyrhizobium sp., assembly GCF_035484855.1. GTDB lineage: Bacteria > Pseudomonadota > Alphaproteobacteria > Rhizobiales > Xanthobacteraceae > Bradyrhizobium. The sequence continues at coordinate 1,898 of NZ_DATHOP010000076.1, read as the reverse complement.
CACATGGTGGCGATCCAGGAGAAGATCTTCACCCCAGTCGGCACCGCGATCACCATGGTGGCGGCGACGAAATAGGCCTGCGTCGCCGACGACATGCCGACCGTGTACATGTGGTGCGCCCACACGACAAAGCCGATGCCGCCGATCGCGACCATCGCATAGGCCATGCCGAGATAGCCGAACACCGGCTTCTTCGAGAAGGTCGAGACGACCTGGCTGACCATGCCGAAGGCCGGCAGGATCAGGATGTAGACTTCGGGGTGGCCGAAGAACCAGAACAGATGCTGGAACAGCACTGGATCGCCGCCGCCTTCGGCGGAGAAGAAGGTGGTGCCGAAATTGCGGTCGGTGAGCAGCATGGTGATGGCGCCGGCCAGCACCGGCAGCGACAGCAGCAACAGGAACACCGTGACCAGGATCGACCACACGAACAGCGGCATCTTGTGTAGCGTCATGCCCGGCGCGCGCATGTTGAAGATCGTGGTGATGAAGTTGATGGCGCCGAGAATCGACGACGCGCCGGCCAGATGGATCGACAGGATGGCGAAATCGACCGCCGGTCCGGGATGACCCGAGGTCGACAGCGGTGCGTACAGCGTCCAGCCCGCGCCGACGCCGTTGGCGCCCGGCTCACCTTCGAAGAAGGTCGAGGCCAGCAGCAGCGCGAAGGAGGCCGGCAGCAGCCAGAACGAGATGTTGTTCATGCGCGGGAACGCCATGTCGGGCGCGCCGATCATCAGCGGCACGAACCAGTTGCCGAAGCCGCCGATCATCGCCGGCATCACCATGAAGAAGATCATGATCAGGCCGTGCGAGGTCACGAACACGTTGTAGGTATGAGTGTTGTGGAAGATCTGCACGCCCGGATACATCAGCTCGGCGCGGATCGCGATCGACATCGCCGCGCCGATGATGCCGGCGATGATCGCGAACACCAGGTACATCGTGCCGATGTCCTTGTGGTTCGTCGAATAGACGAAACGCCGCCATCCGGTCGGATGGTCGTGCGCGTGATCGTCATGGGCGTGATCGCTGTGAGCCGGTGTCGCTGCGGAAGTTGCCATTTTCAGATCCTGCCTTGCAGTACTTTCGTGGACCTCGCGGTCCCTATCGCCCTTGTCCCGTCGATTGCGCTCAAGCCCCTGGGCTTACTGCGCGGCCGCGCCCACCGAGGCGAACGAGGTCGCCGGGTTGGACGCAAATTTCTTCTTCGCGGCCTCGACCCATTCCGAGAATTCCTGATCGCTCACCACCCGCACCGCGATCGGCATGAAGGCGTGGTCCTTGCCGCACAGTTCGGAGCACTGGCCGTAGAACATGCCGGTCTTGGTGGCCTTGAACCAGGTCTCGTTGAGGCGGCCGGGGATGGCGTCGATCTTGATGCCGAACGCCGGCATCGCGAAGGAGTGGATCACGTCAGCGCCGGTGGTCTGGACCCGGACGATCTTGTTCACCGGCACCACCATCTCGTTATCGACGCCGAGCAGGCGGGGCATCTTGTCCGGCGCCAGCAGCGAATCGAATTCGAACTTGCCGTTATCCGGATAGGCGTAGCTCCAGTACCACTGCTTGCCGGTGGCCTTGACGGTGAGGTCGGCCTTGGGAATGTCGAGTTCCTCGAACAGCAGCCGGAACGACGGCACCGCGATGCCGACCAGGATCAGCACCGGGATCAGCGTCCAGGCGACTTCGATCAGGGTGTTGTGAGTGGTCTTGGAGGGGACCGGGTTGGCCTTGGCGTTGAACTTCACAACGACGATGACCAGAAGCGCCAGGACGAACAGCGTGATGACGGTGATCAGCACCAGCAGGAAATTGTGAAACCAGACGATGTTCTCCATCACCGGGGTGGCCGCTTCCTGCAGTCTCATTTCCCACGGCGCCGGCTGTCCCAATGC
>NZ_DATHOP010000075.1:0-11589 GCF_035484855.1 Bradyrhizobium sp. | reverse complement strand
CTTCTCGATCCGATCGATGATGGGCGTGGAATCCTGGATGCCAGTACCGTCGGGCGTCACCACCAGTGGGATGATCGGCACCTTGGCGTGCTTCTCGTATTCAGCATGGCTCGCCGCGTTGCGCAAAACCCATTGGTGGGGCAGGCCCTTGTAGCGGAAATAGGAGCGGACCTTGACCGAGTAGGGCGACATCTCGGCGCCGATGATGCGATAGACGTCCGCCATGGACTTTCCTCCTGATAGTTCTGGTGCCGGCTTTGCCGCCCGCTTGGTCTGAAATGACCTATATCATCTAAAGCGCGGGACGGAACGAACAAGGGTTGCCATTGCTGCCGTCGGCACGGCCGAGGTTGGCGAATGGCACACGGCAGCCTAAGATAAGCCGTCATTCCGGGGCGATGCGAAGCATCGAACCCGGAATCTCGAGATAAAGAGGACTCAATCTCGAGATTCCGGGTTCGATGCTTCGCATCGCCCCGGAATGACGTAACCACAACAAAGAGGAAACACCGATGAAGGCCGCCGTCCTGTATGAAGTCAACAAGCCGCTGGCGATCGAGGACGTCAGCCTGCAAAAGCCCGGACCGCGCGAGGTGCTGATCCGCACGTCGGTCGCAGGCCTTTGCCATTCCGACCTGCATTTCATGGAAGGGCTCTATCCGCATCCGCTGCCCGCCGTGCTCGGCCACGAGTCCGCCGGCATCGTCGAGCAGGTCGGCTCCGACGTGACTTATGTGAAGCCCGGCGACCACGTCGTTACCTGCTTGTCGGTTTTCTGCGGCACCTGCGACAATTGCACCACGGGGCGGCCGGTGCTGTGCACCGACACCTCCGTGAAGATGATGCCGGGCGTCTCCAACCGGCTGTCCTGGGCGCGCTCGGAGAAGCTCAATCAATTCCTCAATCTGTCATCCTTCGCCGAGCAAATGCTGGTGCACGAAAACGCCATCGTCAAAATCCGCAACGACATGCCGCTCGATCTCGCGGCCCTGATCGGCTGCGGCGTCATTACCGGTTATGGCGCGGTCGTGAACACGGCCAAGGTCGCGCCCGGCGAGAGCGTGGTGGTGATCGGCTGCGGCGGCGTCGGCATGGCCGCGATCAACGGCGCCGAGATCGCAGGCGCGGGCCGCATCATCGCGGTCGACACCAATCCGGCGAAGCTGCAGCTGGCGACGAAACTCGGCGCCACCGACATCGTCGATCCCAGGAACGGCGACGTCGTGCAGCAGGTGCGCGAACTCACCAAGGGCGGCGTCAATCATTCCTTCGAGGTGCTGGGCCGCAAGGAGACCGCGGAGCAGGCGTTCGCGATGCTGGCGCCCGGCGGCACGGCGACCATCGTCGGCATGATCCCGTTCGGCCAGAAGATCGAGCTGCACGGCTTTGACTTCCTGCGTGAGCGCAAGATCCAGGGATCGTCGATGGGCTCCAACCATTTCCGGGTCGACATGCCGCGCCTGATCGAATTCTACATGCGCGGTCGGCTGCATCTCGAGGACTGGATCTCGGCGAAATTGAAGCTTAGCGAGATCAATGAAGGCTTTGCCGCGATGAAAGCCGGCAAGACCGTGCGCAGCGTGATCATGTTCGATAGCTAGAGATTAGGCTGAGCTGCGACGGCAGGCCATGGTGCGCTCCCTCTCCCGCTCTTCGCGGGGGAGGGTCGGGGTGGGGGTGCCCAACGAGAGCGCCGGCGTGCGCGTCGAGAGCCCCCACCCGCCGCGCTCTATCGAGCGCGTCGGCCTCCCCCGCAAGCGGGGGAGGCGAAGAAAAAAAGGCCGGATCATTGATCCGGCCCCCTCTATTTCCGCGATCCGCGAAAACCTTACGCCGCCTTCATCAGGCCTTCCCTGGTCATCGCTTCCTGCACCATCGGGCGCGCGGCGACGCGGGCCTGGTAGGCTTTCAGGTTCGACAGCCCGGCGAGGTCGAACTTCATCCGGTCGGCCCAGTTCAGCATCGTGAACAGATAGCCGTCGGCAACGGTGAACTGCTTGCCCATCAGGTAATCCTTGCCGGCGAGCTGGCTGTCGACATATTTGAACTTGCCGGTCGCGCGGTCCTTGAAGAAGGTTTTGGCTTCGTCCGAGAGCACCGGCGAGAACATCGGGCCGATGTTCTTGTGCAATTCGCCGTTGATGTAGGTCAGCCATTCCTGCAGCTTGTAGCGCTCGGCGCTGTCGCGGGCCGGCGCGAGGTTCTTGGCCGCGGCCTTGTCGGCGATCATCTGCACGATGACCGGGCCTTCGGTGACGAGCTCGCCGCTGTCGAGCGCGAGCGCGGGCACCTGGCCTTTCGGGTTCACCTTCAGGAAATCGTCGCCGTTCTCGAGCTTCTTGGCTCGCAGGTCGACTTTCACCAGATCGTAGGGCAGGCCGGCTTCCAGGAGCGCGATATGGGGCGAAAGCGAGCAGGCGCCGGGCGAATAATACAGTTTCATCGGAATTTTCCTTCCCTCGGATTATTGGCTATAGCGGTGGGGCTACTAAATGCATCTGCATGGAATAGTCAAGATTGATGCAGCTGCATTAAGTGCGCTACACTATATCGTCATCTATGAGCCGGGATATGAAACGCAAACCATCGCTTGAGGCGACCGCCGCCTGGATCCGCCTGATGCGGGTCCAGAGTCAGGTGCTGGATGCCGTCGAGCAGGAGCTGAAGAAGGCCGGCTTCCCGCCGCTCGCCTGGTATGACGCGCTGCTCGAATTGTCGCGCGCGCCGTCGGGCGAAATGCGCCCGGTCGAACTCGAAAAGCAGATGCTGATCCCGCAATATTCGACCTCGCGGCTGATCGACCGGCTGGTCGACGAGGGGCTTGCCGCGCGCCGCGAATGCAGAAGCGACAAGCGCGGCCAGTTCGTCGAGATCACCGAGGCCGGTCGCGAACTGCAGAAGAAGATGTGGAACGCCTATTCGGCCGCGATCGAAAAGCATGTCGGCTCGAAACTGTCGGATGCCGACGCGGCCAAACTCTGCGGCCTGCTCGACCGGCTGGGCTGCTCCTGCGGCGAAGCGGCATTGCTCGCGGCAAAAGACGGCGCGCCCGCCCGATGATAACATTTGCACCCCTCGCATCCTCGGACCTGCCGGTTCGCGGATACCCCCTCTACCGCGCGCGTTCGGTCGAAACGCGCCACATCCGGAATTTTCATGGCGCGTGACCAGATCGATATGACGCCGCTGCAGTCGCGCGACGAATTGGTGGCGTGGATCGAGACCGGCGTGAAGCCTGTTTCCGAATTCCGGATCGGCACCGAACACGAAAAGACGCCGTTCACGCTGTCCGGCCATCGTCCGGTGCCTTACGAAGGCGGGCGCGGCATCGGCGCGCTGCTCGAAGGCATGAAGCTTTTGCTCGGCTGGGAGCCGATCATGGAGCGCGGCAACATCATCGGGCTCTATGACGTCACCGGCGGCGGCGCGATTTCGCTGGAGCCCGGCGGCCAGTTCGAATTGTCGGGTGCGCCGGTCGAGACCGTGCACCAGACGCAAGGTGAGCTGATGGCGCACCTGGCGCAGGTCCGCGAGATCGCGACGCCGCTCGGCATCGGCTTTCTCGGGCTCGGCATGACGCCGTCCTGGTCGCGGGCCGAGATGCCTATGATGCCCAAGGGCCGCTACAAGATCATGACCAACTACATGCCGAAGGTCGGCCGGTACGGCCTCGACATGATGTACCGGACCTGCACGGTGCAGACCAATCTCGACTTCTCCTCGGAAGCCGACATGGTCAAGAAGTTGCGCGTCTCGGTGGCGCTGCAGCCGGTGGCGACCGCGCTGTTCGCCAATTCGCCGTTCACGGAAGGAAAGCCCAACGGCTTCCTGTCGTTCCGCTCCGAGATCTGGCGCGACACCGACAATGCGCGCGCCGGGATGATCCCGTGGGCGTTCGAGGACGGCATGGGGTTCGAGCGCTGGGTCGATTACGCGCTGGACGTGCCGATGTATTTCGTCAAGCGCGGCGACGAATATATCGACGTCGCCGGCTCCTCGTTCCGGGCCTTCTTCGAGGGCAAGAGCAACTTCCTTCCCGGCGAGCGTCCGACCTTGTCGGACTGGGCCAACCATCTGTCGACGATCTTTCCCGAGGTGCGGCTGAAACGCTATCTGGAAATGCGTGGCGCCGACGGCGTGCCGTGGGGCCGGCTGCCGGCGCTGCCGGCGTTCTGGGTCGGTCTGCTCTATGACGACACGAGCCTCGATGCGGCCTGGGAGATTGTCAAGCACTGGAACGCGCAGGAGCGTCAGGCGCTCCGCGATGACGTGCCGCGGCTCGGCTTCAAGGCGAGAATCAGGGATCGCTATCTGTTCGAAGTCGCCAAGGAATGTTTGAGGCTGTCGCATGAGGGGCTGCGCCGGCGGGCTCGCCTCGATCACAGCGGCCGTGACGAGACCCGCCATCTGGAGCCGCTGCAGCAGATCATCGATTCCGGGCGGGCGCCCGCCGAGGAGATGCTGGAGAAATTCCGCGGGCCCTGGCATGGCTCGGTGGAGCCGGCCTACGACGAATACGCGTTCTAACTCAGCGCATTGACCGCGTTTTGAAGCGCAGACTCCGGCGCCGTTCATCAGCCGTACAGGTTCATGGCGATCAAATGGCAAGCCGCGACCGGCGGCTCAAGGTCCAATTAGTCGAAAGCGACAGCGTATGGGGAGATGCCGCCTGTTCACGGCGTGGTTGTTGATGCTCGTGTTGTTCGCGGCCGCCACGCGACCGGCACTGGCGCAGGCCAATTTCGACCGTCCGGGCGGCGATTACCAGAGTTCGCCGGTTGCCTCCGGCGATCCGGCCGATTGCGCGCTGGCCTGCGAACGCGACCGGCGCTGCCGCGCCTGGAGCTTCAACTACCCGACCGATGTCGCCGGCGGCGCGGTGTGCTGGCTGAAGGGCAGCGTGCCGGCCCGCGTCCAGGACAATTGCTGCGTCTCCGGCGTGCGCGGCGCCGGCGTGGTGGAGCCGCGCAACGGCGCTGAGGAAACCTCGATCGACCGCGCCGGCGGCGATTACCACACTTTTGCAATGAAGAGCGGCGAGAGCGACGAGACCTGCAAGGCGGCCTGCACCGAGGACAATAAATGCCGCGCCTGGACCTTTGCGCGCGCCGGCTATGTCGGCAAGGAAGCGCACTGCTTTCTGAAAAAGGAAATCAAACCGCCGCGCCGTAAGGCCGGGTTTACCTCGGGAGTGGTGAGGTAAGAATAAATCCGCGTCGTCCCGGCGGATCCCAAGCGGCGGGGGCGATCATCTTCTCCCTCTCCCGCTCTTCGCGGGGGAGGGCTGGGGTGGGGGTGCTTCAGCATTACGCGGACATCGAGTTTGGGGAAGCATTCCCCCACCCGCGCGCTTCGCGCGCGACCTCTCCCGCAAGCGGGAGAGGTGAAGCGAGCTGACGCCGCGTGCCTAAACCAGTGCGTAGGGTGGGCAAAGCGCAGCGTGCCCACCACGGTAGCGCAAGCGTCGGGATGGTGGGCACGGCGCGAGAGCGCCTTTGCCCACCCTACATTTCTGCGTCGGCCATTAGCACCGTGAGTTCCGGCCACAGCTTCTTCCACCGCGCGGCCTTCGCCCCGTAATTCGCGGCGGAAAAATTCGGCCCCGGATTCGGCCGCACGATCAGGCGAGCGACGTCGTCAAAACCATTCGGCGCATAGACCTCGTGACCTTGCCGCGTGCGGCGGATTCCGATCTGGGTATTCTTGGTCAGGAAGCGGTCGATGCCCGCGCTCGAGCATCGCAGCGGCGGGTAGGGCAGGCCGTGCTTTTCGGGATACCACAGATGGACGCGCGCCTGGTTGCGCACTTCGATCGCAACACCGAGATGCGCGAGCCGCTCCTGCACCGCGCGGATCGCCGCGTCCTCGGCCTGCCATGAGGTATCGGGATCGAAATAGAACACGTCGTAGTCCTTGATGCCGTAATCGACCGCGCGTCCGGTCAGGGCGTTCCAGGCGGTCTGCACCAGGCATCCCGACACGATCCACGCATCCGGCAGCGCGAGGTGAAGCAGTTCATCGGCGATCGCCGCATTGACCGGATTGCGCAGCGCCAGGCTGAGGAAGTCGTCGGTGTTCATGCGCCCCCGTCATTGCGAGCGAAGCGAAGCAATCCATGGCCTCACAGCGGAAGTCTGGATTGCTTCGTCGCTACGCTCCTCGCAATGACGAAATTCAACGCCTGCAGCGGCACTTGCCTTGCGGCGTTCAACGCACCGCGGTGAAAAATCGCGAGAGCCGGAAACCCGACAGCCAGGTGTAGACCGGCTGGCTGCGCATGCCGAGGTCCCAGGAGCCGACCACGGCGTCGGCGCGGCCGACCAGGTCGTCCATCGGCAGCATGCCGACGCCGCCCTCGCGCAGCGGGACGCGGCTGTCGGCGGAATTGTCGCGGTTGTCGCCCATCACGAACAGATGGCCCGGCGGTACCGTTACTTCCGGCGTGTTGTCGAACCGGCCATTGTCGCGCATCTTGAAGATCTCGTGGCTGACGCCGCCGGGCAGCGTCTCGACGTAGCGATGGGCCGGCTCGAGCGCGCCATTGTCGTCCTCCACCTCGCCGATGCCGTCCGGCTTGAGTTCGGCGGCATGGTCGTTGATGAAAAGCTGGCCCTGCCGGATCTGGATGCGATCGCCGGGCAGCCCTACCACGCGCTTGACCCAGGCCTGCGAGCGGTCGCCGGGCCAGCGGAACACCACGACGTCGCCGCGCTTCGGCGTCTCGCCGAACACGCGCCCGGTCTCTGGCAGGTTGATCTGGATCGGCAGCGAGGCGGTCGAATAGCCGTAGGCGAATTTGGTGGCGAGCAACGCGTCGCCGATCTGCAGCGTCGGCTCCATCGAGCCCGACGGCACGTAGAACGGTTCGGCGAGCGCGCCCTTGGCGAGGAACACGGCGGCGACGATGGCCGCGAGCTGCATCACCTGGCCGCGCCAGGTCGAGGTTTTGGGGGTGACGGTTTCGTTATTCGTGCTCATGCGCCGGTTCCTCCGACCGTGATCTTTTCCATCCGCAGCGTCGGCTGGCCGACGCCGACCGGAACGCCCTGGCCGTTCTTGCCGCAGGTGCCGATGCCGGTATCGAGCGCGAGGTCGTTGCCGACCATGGTGATGCGATGCAGGTCGGTCGGCCCGTTGCCGATCAGCATCGCGCCCTTCAGCGGCGCCCCCAGCTTGCCGTTCTCGATTCTGTAGGCCTCGGTGCACTGGAACACATATTTGCCCGAGGTGATGTCGACCTGGCCGCCGCCGAAATTCGCGGCATAGATGCCGTTCTTCACCGAGGCCAGGATTTCCGCGGGATCGCGCCCACCGGCCAGCATGTAGGTGTTGGTCATGCGCGGCATCGGCACATGGGAATAGCCCTGGCGGCGGCCGTTGCCGGTCGGCTTCATGTTCATCAGCCGCGCATTCTGGCGGTCCTGCATGTAGCCCACCAAAACGCCGTCCTCGATCAGCACGGTGCGGTTGGTCGGCGTGCCCTCGTCGTCGATCGACAGCGAGCCGCGCCGCGAGGCCATGGTGCCGTCATCGACCACGGTGACGCCTTTTGCGGCGACCTGCTGGCCCATCAGGCCCGCGAACGCCGAGGTCTGCTTGCGGTTGAAATCGCCCTCGAGCCCGTGGCCGACCGCCTCATGCAGCATCACGCCGGGCCAGCCGGCGCCCAGCACCACGTCCATCTCGCCGGCCGGCGCCGGCACCGATTCCAGGTTGACCAGCGCCTCGCGCAGCGCGCCGTCGGCGGCCTCGCGCCATGATTTTGTTTCGATGAAGCGCGCATAGCCCTCGCGGCCGCCGTAGCCCTTGCTGCCGCTCTCCTGGCGGTCGCCCTGGCCCGCGACCACGGAAATATTGACCCGCACCAGCGGCCGGATGTCGCGATAGCTCTCGCCGTCGGGGCGCAGGATTTCCACGACCTGCCAGGTCGCGCCCAGGCTGACGGTGACCTGCCGGACGCGGGGGTCCTTGTCGCGCACGTAAGCGTCGATCTCGGCGAGCAGTTTTACTTTGGATTCGAAACCCGGCGCGTCGAGCGGATTCTCGTCGCCATAGAGCCGCACATTGGTATGCGCCGGCGGCGCCGCGAACGTGCCGGAATAGCCGCCGCGGACGGCCGCGACCGCATCCGCCGCCCGAATCAGCGCCGGCAGCGAAACGTCCGACGAATGCGCATAGCCGACCGCGTCGTCCTTGACCGCGCGCAGGCCAAACCCCTGGCTGGTGTCGTAGGTCGCCTGCTTCAGCCGCCCATTATCGAACATCAGCGCCTCAGACTGGGCATATTCCAGGAACAGTTCGCCGTCGTCGGCCCCTCGGAGCCCGCGCGCGACCTGGTCGCGCACGGCATCACGGTCGAGATTGGCGCGGTCGAGCAGCGAGGTTGTGGGGGTCATGAGGAGTGTTCCGTTGCGTGTAAGGTTGGGATCAAGATAGTCTTTCACAGGCGGGGTTGCGAGGGGGCCGGAGAGGCCGGATTGCCGCAGCGAGGACCGGGCGTGGCCGATATTTTTGTCAGTTATACGTCGTCGGATCGCGACTGGGCATTCTGGATCGGCCAGGAATTATTAAAACTTGGTCATGAGGCGCATCTGCATAACTGGTGATTTCGGCTTGCGACGGCGGATAAGCGACATCAGAAAACTGATCGCGCATGATGCGTGGTGAATAGTTCGCGATCCTTGAGTAGCCGTACTCAACGCTGGGATTGCTGCGCCAAGCCCGGAATAATGCTACGCTCCTCACCATGGACTACCGGCACATCATCACCATCGACCCCGGCAAGCGCGGCGGCCGGCCCTGCATCCGTCATATGCGGATCGCGGTGGCGGACGTGCTCGGCTGGCTCGCCGCCGGCCAAACCCATGCGCAAATCCTCGATGACTTCCCCGAATTGACCGAGGACGACATCCGGGCTTGTCTAGCCTATGCCGCGGACCGCGAGAGGCGCTCGATCATCGCTTCAACATGAACCTGTTGTGCGACCAGAATCTCAGTTTCGAACGCTGTCAGACTCGTCGATCTGTTTCCGATCGAATCGCATTCGGTTCTTCGCCTCGTAGTGCGAGATGCGCTACGCCGCTTCTAGCGGAGTTCGTCATGCCCGGGCTTGTCCCGGGCATCCACGTCTTGGCTGGATAGTAAGAAAGACGTAGATGGCCGGGACGAGCCCGGCCATGACGAAAGAAAAACGAATCGTGATTTGGCTCAACCCAATCGGATCAGGTGCCCCGTTGCTTCACGGCAACTTGTCATACCCTTCCCCGAGCCCGTTCAAGCTCAGCGGAAACCCGATCCCCTCTTCCGGCGTCTCGAAAATGATGAACGTCGCGGTTTTCGCGGTTTTCAACTGGCCGAGCAGCTTGTCGTCCATCACCACTTCGGCAACGCAGCCGTTGGGCAGGCATCTGACGAAACCGGCCTTGCCGATGTCGACATTGTCGAGCTTCAGCCCGAGGCCCGAGGGCAGCAGCACGCCTAAGGGCGCGACCACGCGCATCAGGCGGCTCTTCTGGTCGGCGGTTTTCAACAGGATCACGGTCAGGCCGGCATTGGAGCGGTCGTCGGCCACCACGCTCTGGATCAGGGCGCATTGCTCGGCTTGCGCGCCGGGCGGGGTGTCGCAGCGGATCTGCCAGTCGCCATGGGTCGATCTGACCGCGCCTTGCGCATGCGCCGCGCCGCCGGCGCCGAGCAAGCCCGCCAACGCGAGCGCGGCGAGGCCAAGGCGCAGGCCGCGCGCAAAGACCGCGCCCGCATGGCTGCGCTGCGCTGTGCTCGCCGCCTTGAGTTTCAAAAGGCCCATCCGGGTCGATCCCTTGATATTTCGTCTAAAACCTCGGTCCGAACCGTGGTGTGATACCGCAATGACGGCGCCTTGAAGGCGATTTCCAAGCAATCCCCGCGCCGGAATCCGTGACCCGCCGGCTGCGAATCAGGCTGCCCGGAAACCCGTTGTGTTTGCCTACATCGGGCAATCGGCCTGTCAAGCGGCCCTGGCCCGCCGGAGTGCGGCTTTCGCCTGATTTTGCGGGAAAATGTGGCATCGGCCTAATAGCCGGTGACGCCCGGTGCGGTGTCTTACTACTGCATTGCGGCAGCCTGAGAATTATGGTTTGAGAGGCTGGATTTCGACGCGTTCTAGCGATCCGGCCGAGGTGCCCGAGAAAGCACCTCCAAAGGCCGTTTGTCAGGGGGCGGATCGTGCGGCACTTCGCCGGAAGGCGCGATGCCGAGGGGTTCTAGTTAGGGAGCGCGAACGGCATGAAGATGTCGATAGGCCAGACGGGGCGGCGGTTGCTGGGGTTGGCGGTGGCAGGCGTGGCGCTTGCGACAAGCGGGGCAGCCTTTGCCGAACTGGGGCAGCCGGCGCCGTGGGAATACAAGCTGCAGGGAGCAGCTTCCCCCGTGATGGAGGAGATCACCAAGTTCCACGATTGGCTCCTGGTCATCATCACCGTGATCACGCTGTTCGTGCTGGGGCTCCTGGTCACCATCGTCATCAAGTTCAACGCCAAGGCCAATCCGGTGCCGTCGCGGACCACCCACAACACCCTGATCGAGGTGGCGTGGACGCTGATCCCGGTGATGATCCTGGTCGGCATCGCCATTCCGTCGTTCAAGCTGCTGTTCCAGGAACTCGACATTCCCAAGGCCGATCTGACCATCAAGGCCACCGGCAAGCAGTGGTACTGGAGCTACGCCTATCCCGATAACGGCAAGTTCGAGTTCGATTCACTGCTCGCCCAGGACAAGCAGCCGCGGCTGCTTGGCGTCGACAACGAGGTGGTGGTTCCTATCAACAAGATCGTCCGGGTCCAGGTCACCGGCGCCGACGTCATCCACTCCTTCGCGGTGCCGGCGTTCGGCATCAAGATCGACGCCATTCCCGGCCGCCTCAACGAGACCTGGTTCCAGGCCACCAAGCTCGGCATGTTCTACGGCCAGTGCTCGGAACTGTGCGGCAAGGATCACGCCTTCATGCCGATCGCGGTGCGGGTGGTGAGCGATCAGGAATTCGCTGATTGGGTCGAGACTGCGAAGAAGAAATTTGCGTCCAACCCGGCGAATACATACGCATCAGTGGGCGCGGCCGCGCAGTAAGCCGAAAGGCTTTGGCGCGTCTCGGCAGGGACAAGGGCGACGGGACCGCGAGGTCCGAGAAGGTACGGCAAGGCGGGATTTGAAAATGGCAACAACGGCTGCGACACACGACGATCATGCTCAGGACCACGCGCATGACGATCACGCGCACGATCATCCGACCGGATGGCGGCGCTGGGTCTATTCGACCAACCACAAGGACATCGGCACGATGTACCTGGTGTTTGCGATCATCGCCGGCATCATCGGGGCGGCGATGTCGATCGCGATCCGCGCCGAGCTGATGTATCCGGGGGTGCAGATCTTCCACAACACCCATACCTACAACGTGTTCGTGACCTCGCACGGCCTGATCATGATCTTCTTCATGGTGATGCCGGCGATGATCGGCGGCTTCGGCAACTGGATGGTGCCGCTGATGATCGGCGCGCCGGACATGGCGTTCCCGCGCATGAACAACATCTCGTTCTGGCTGCTGCCGGCCTC
>NZ_DATHOP010000074.1:0-2238 GCF_035484855.1 Bradyrhizobium sp. | reverse complement strand
ACTGGCGTTCTCGTGAGCCGCAGAATGCGCGATATTCCGCCTTGTTGATCCGGTACCTGCACCGCTTCCGGGCTCGCGCCCTTGTGTTTTCCCGGCCGATCCGGTTTCACTGCGGGCCTTCCGTGTTTCAACGATTCTTTGAGTGTACCTATGCGACTGTCGCGATTTTTTCTGCCGATCCTTAAGGAAAATCCGAAGGAGGCCGAGATCGTTTCGCATCGGCTGATGCTGCGCGCGGGCATGATGCGGCAGGAGGCGGCGGGCATTTATGCCTGGCTGCCGCTGGGCTTGCGGGTGCTGAATAAGATCGAGCAGATCGTGCGCGAGGAACAGGACCGCGCCGGCGCGCTCGAGCTGTTGATGCCGACGCTGCAACTGGCCGACCTCTGGCGCGAAAGCGGCCGCTACGACGCCTACGGCCCGGAGATGCTGCGCATCACCGATCGCCACAAGCGCGAATTGCTGTACGGGCCGACCAACGAGGAAATGATCACCGAGATTTTCCGCAGTTACGTCAAATCCTACCGCAGCCTGCCGCTCAATCTCTACCACATCCAGTGGAAATTCCGTGACGAGCAGCGCCCGAGGTTCGGCGTGATGCGCGGGCGCGAATTCCTGATGAAGGATGCCTATTCGTTCGATATCGATGAGGCCGCGGCGCGGCGTTCCTACAACAGGATGTTCGTCGCCTATTTGCGGACCTTTGCACGGATGGGGTTGAAGGCGATTCCGATGCGCGCGGAAACCGGCCCGATCGGCGGCGATCTCAGCCACGAATTCATCGTGCTCGCGGAGACCGGCGAGTCCGCGGTCTATTGCGACAGCGACGTGCTCGATCTGCCGGTGCCCGGCGAGGAGGTCGACTACGAGGGCGATCTCAGCCCGATCATCAAGCAGTGGACCTCGGTCTATGCCGCGACCGAGGACGTCCACGACGCCGCGCGCTTCGACCGCGAGGTGCCTGCTGCGAAGCGGGTGACCACGCGGGGCATCGAGGTCGGCCAGATCTTCTACTTCGGCACCAAATATTCGGATGCGATGAAGGCGCTGGTCGCCGGTCCCGACGGCGCCGAAGTGGCTGTTCATGGCGGCTCCTATGGCGTCGGCGTGTCGCGGCTGGTGGGCGCCATCATCGAGGCCTGCCATGACGATGCCGGCATCAAATGGCCGGAAGCGGTCGCACCCTTCAAGGCGGTGATCCTGAATCTGAAGCAGGGCTCCGATGATACCGATGCGGCCTGTGAAAAGCTCTACCGCGAGCTCACAGCCAAAGGGGTCGAGGTCTTGTACGACGACACCGACCAGCGCGCCGGCGCCAAATTCGCCGCCGCCGACCTGATCGGCATTCCCTGGCAGATCCTGGTTGGGCCGAAGGGACTGGCCGAGGGCAAACTCGAGCTGAAGCGACGCAGCGACGGCGCGCGCGAGAATTTGAGCCCGGCGGATGTCGTGGCGCGGCTGACCGCGTGAGTAATTATCCACCGCAAGCGCCGGGATGTCGGACATCACGGCTACAATTAGCCCGAATCGTGTGAAAATCGGGCTATGGATGAATCCATGAACGAGACAGTTCGAACCCCACCTTTCGCGCCATTCGAATGGCTGCTGTCCGGACGCTATTTGCGGGCACGTCGCAAGGAAGGCTTCATCTCCGTCATTGCCGGCTTCTCCTTCCTCGGCATCATGCTCGGCGTTGCCACGCTGATCATCGTGATGGCCGTCATGAACGGCTTCCGCAAGGAACTGCTGGACAAGATACTCGGCCTCAACGGCCATCTCCTGGTGCAGCCGCTGGAATCGCCGCTGACAGATTGGAAAGACGTCGCCGACCGCATCAATCGGGTTCAGGGCGTCCGTCTTGCCGTGCCCGTCGTCGATGGGCAGGCGCTGGCGTCCTCGCCGTTCAACGCCTCAGGCGTCTTCGTTCGCGGTATTCGCGCCGACGACCTGAACAATCTCACGTCGATCGCCTCAAACATCAAGCAGGGCTCGCTCGAAGGGTTTGACGAAGGGAAGGGCATTGCCATCGGTCGCCGGCTGGCCGACACGCTGTCACTGCACGCCGGCGACAGCGTCACGCTGGTCGCGCCGCAGGGAGCCGTGACGCCGATGGGTACGGCGCCGCGCATCAAGCCCTACAGGATCACGGCAGTTTTCGAGATGGGCATGTCGGAGTATGACGCCGGCATGGTGTTCATGCCGCTGGCCGAGGCACAGGCCTACTTCAATCGCAACAAC
>NZ_DATHOP010000073.1:0-27784 GCF_035484855.1 Bradyrhizobium sp. | reverse complement strand
AATCCTCCCGAGCGGGGCTCTGCCCTATCGGGTCATTTTCAGACCTTAACCCACCTCCGCGCCAGGTCTGGTCATCCCCCAACAACGGACATGCGGTGACTGCACCGGCATGTCCGTTTCGTGCCAACAACAGACTTATCGATCGCAACACATCTTCACTCTGAG
The DNA here is from genome assembly GCF_035484855.1 of Bradyrhizobium sp. Classification (GTDB taxonomy): domain Bacteria; phylum Pseudomonadota; class Alphaproteobacteria; order Rhizobiales; family Xanthobacteraceae; genus Bradyrhizobium. The sequence continues at coordinate 27,619 of NZ_DATHOP010000073.1, read as the reverse complement.
CGCCAAACAGGGTCGCTCTTGCAGCCGGGATTGGCCGATCCACCGCCCGATGCTATGCTCCCTGCAGCTTTGAAGGAGGGTACGATGGCTGAAGCGAAACTCGCTCCGAACCTGCCGGGCTGGATGCTCGAGCATGCGAACCGCTACCTTGCCAGCGGGGGAACCGACGGCCACATGTACAAGGCCACCGTGCCAGGGCGAGGTGAGATCACGGCGCCGTCACTGTTGCTGACCACCACCGGCCGCAAGTCTGGCGACAAGTTCATATTCCCGCTGTTCTACGGAACGGACGGCGGCAGTTACTTCGTCGTCGCCTCAAAGGGAGGCGCGCCCGAACACCCAGGCTGGTATCGCAATATTCTCGCCAACCCCGACGTCGAAGTACAAGTCGGGACCAAAAAGATGAACACGCGGGCCAGGACAATTGCGGGCGAGGAACGCCTCCGCCTTTGGAAAAAGGCGCTCGAATTCTGGCCGCCCTACGCCGACTATCAGCTCAAGACCGAGCGCGAGATACCGGTGGTCGTGCTGGATCCGGTTCATTAGAGCGGGATGATGCTTACCTCTCCCATCGGGAGAGGTCGGCGCGTAGCGCCGGGTGAGGGGCTACGGTCTCTCGTTAGAGCAGCGCCCCCTCACCCGATTTGCTGCGCAAATCGACCTCTCCCCGATGGGGAGAGGTAAAGGAGGCGACTGTATCCAGCGGCGTTCTACGCTGCCTGATGCCGCTTCAGGAAGGTGCGCGCGCGGTTGATGGTGCGCGCCTTCAGCTCCGGCGGCTCCTTCCAGGGGAATACCGTGATCTCGGCATTCTGGCAGAGCGAGGCGACATCGATCGAAGTCACCAGCGGATGCGCGTCGACGTCGTCCGGGAGTACCAGCATCGACGTCTGGCATGATTTCGCGAAATCGCGCGATACGCTGTACACGAAATCGGGCCGCACGCGGTAAAGGTTGTGCAGATATTTCTCGATGGTCTCCATCGAGACGTCGCCCCGGCGCTCGCGCAGCTCCTTGGCCCAGACGGTCTTGCCGGCGTCGTACATGTAATCCGGGTTCGCCGGGTTGTGCCCGACCGGCTGGCTCAATATCGCCGCAGTGACGCGCTGCGGCGCGCGCTCCATCAACTTCATCGCGAACGGGCCGCCGATGCAGTTGCCGAAGAAGAAGAACCTGTCGATGCCGAGATGGTCCATCACGCCCAGCTGGTCGTCGGCAAACGCGCCCCAGGGATCGTCGACCGCTACCGGCCCGGTGGACTCGCCGCCCGTGGCGTTGCGCTGGTCCATGGTGATCACGCGGAAGTCGTTCTTGAACTCGTCGGGAATGTTGATCACCGCACGCGCCCACACTGCGATACACGAGTTCAAGCCGCCGCCGGGCACAGCCAGCAGCGGGAAGCCAGAGCCGATCTCGGCGTAGCGGATGCGGACGCCTCCCTTCTCGTAGAAGCCGACCTTGGCGCCATCAGGCAATCCCGGAACGGCCCCCGCCGGCTGTGCCTGGGCGAACACTTGCGGCACGGCGCTTGCCGCCGCGGCGGCAGCACCGGTTGCAAGAACGGCGCGTCGGCTCGAATCGATCATCGGCTACCTCCCTTGTTTTTTGGCCGTCACTGCACCGCCGGCACGGTGCGCGGTTGGCGGCGACCAATGACCAACACGCAGATCGTGCCAACCACGGCCGTAGCGGCGATCGGCATCATGGCCAGCGGAAAGCTGCCGGTCTCGGCCTGGATCCAGCCGATCAGATAGTTGAAGACGAACCCGGACAGATTTCCCAGTGCATTGATTTGCGCCAGCCCGGCTGCCGCCGATGTTGCACCAAGCCATTCCGACGACAGTGCCCAGAACGGCCCCTTGCTGGCATACGTACCGGCTGCGATCAGGGTAAGCAGCGGGATCATCATCCAGAGGCTGCCGATCGCAAAGAACGTCGCGATCATGGCGACAACCATCCACGCGAGCGGCAGCGCATTATGCCACACCCGTTCACCGCTGCGATCGGAGTGGCGGCCCCACAAGACCATCCATACGGCGGAAATGCCAAAAGGCACGGCAGTGACGAGGCCGGTCTGCCAGTTCGTCAGTCCGAACGATTTGACCAGCTGCGGCACGAACAACGCGAGCGACGTCGAAGCTCCGGCGGCGCCCGCATAAACCAGCGCCATGATCAGCACGTATTTGTTGGACATTACACGCCAGACCGAGTCGTGAGAAATGCGAGGCGCGCGCTTGCGTTCACTCTCCAGCGTGGCCATCAACCATTGGCGCTGCTCGAGCGTCAACCACGAGGCATGCTCCGGTCCATCCGTCAAATAAAAGAAGCTCGCGATCCCGAGCAGCACCGCCGGCACGGCTTCGAGCATGAAAATCCACTGCCAGCCGCCTAACCCGAGGATGCCGTCCATATAGAGGATGGCCCCCGAAATCGGTGAGCCGATCAGGCCTGCCACCGGCAAGGCCACCATGAAGATGCCTACGACGATCGCCCGATACTGCGCGGGATACCAGTAAGTGATGTAAAGGATCACGCCGGGGAAGAAGCCGGCTTCGGCAGCGCCAAGCAGGAATCGCAACACCAGGAACGAAGTCGGTCCGCCGATCAGCGCGCACGCGGCAGAGACGATGCCCCACGTGATCATGATCCGGGCGATCCAGGTGCGCGCGCCAAACCGCTGCAGGGCCAGGTTGCTCGGCACTTCGAGAAGGAAATAGCCGAGAAAGAAGATGCCTGCGCCGAGGCCATACGTCTTGGGATCAATGCCGACCGCCTTGTTCATTTGCAGCGCAGCGAAGCCAACGTTCACACGGTCGATGTAGTTGACCAGATAAGCGGCAATCAGGAATGGCAGCAGGCGCCAGGAAACCCGAAGGATTGTTTCTGATTCCAGGTTGCTCACGGTTGAAGTTGGCATGGCGGCTCCTCCCTGATTTTTTTGGCAACGCGGCCTTTTTCGCCGGAGCAAATAGCGTCCGCGAAAGCATGCTTCTTTTTGGATGGAGCCGCAACTTCGGCGGCTCACGGGTACGGCGAACATGGCCGTCATGCAGTGCAGCAAATGGTTTTGAGATGTCCGCTTGGGGTCGAAGCCGGACTTCGGGATGAACCCCGGCCACTCCGCTTTATGCCAAAAGGCGACCGCCGTCTCATTCGATCATCTCGTCTGCGGTGATGACTGACGAGATGTTCTAGCGGAAGCGCGGCACGACTTCCTGGCAGAGCAGGCGCAAGGCATTCATCACACACGCATGCGGAATGAGGCTGCCGGGGTTGAGTTCGGCTAGAATACCGTCGAGCCCGATCTCCTGGCGCAGGCGCTGCAGTTTTTCGGCCACCTGATCGGGTGTGCCAACGAGCATCTTGTCGCGTAGCGCTTCTTCGTAGTCGACGCTCTGCAGCCGCTGGCCGCGCTCGGCGCGCTGCTCGATGGCGCGCGCGCCCGACAGGTTCGCGGAAGCCTCGAGCTGGCCGCCGATGGTGCGGAACAGATGCATGACACTTTCCTCGGGCTCGCGCCGCGCCCGCTCCTCGGTCTCGGCGATATAGACCGGCACGCGCAGATAGACTTCTCCCGTGCCGGGATGGCCGGCGGCGCGATAAGCTTCGCGATAGCCGCGCACCAGCGGCGCCAGCTCCGAGATCGTGCCGATACGGGCGGCGACGAAGATGGCGTGACCCTGCGCTCCGATCGCGGCATAGGTATCGACGCTGGTCGCGGCGATGCGGATCGGCGGATACGGCTTCTGGCGAGGCTTCGGTACCAGTGCCACCTTGTCGTAGGTAAAATATTTGCCTTGGTACGAGAAGCGCTCCTCGGTCCAGGCCCGTTTGACGATCTCCAACGTCTCAGCGAAGCGCTCACGACTTTCTTCATAGGGAACGCCGTAGGCCTCATAGGTGCGGGGAAACCCGCTGCGGCCGACGCCGAAAATGAGGCGGCCGTCACTGATCTGGTCGACAGTGGCGGCTTCCTCGGCGAGCCGCAGGGGATGGCAGAGCGGCAACACCTGAACTGCGGTGCCAATCTTCATCCGGCGCGTGCGCTGGGTAATGGCGGCAGCGAGGATCAAGGGCGATGCCAGTACCGAGCGATCGGGGACGAAATGCAGCTCCGCAAGCCACATGGCATCGAGCCCCCACTGCTCGGCGGCGTCAACCAGCTCGAAGGACTGCGAAAAGGCTTCCGCTTCGCTGGTGTCCCGGGATTTTTGAAACTCGTGGAATAAACCGAATTCCATTGCTTCTCCCTACCGATCGCTTTTTTGACAGCCTAACGGACATCGGAACGCATGGAAACACCCGTGAGGGTTCGGCTTGAGAGCCGGCAATGTATGCGAGCGCCGGGTATGGAAGCCTCTGGATTCACTTGACTGCACCGCGTCGATTCGCCAGCGTTGCTGCCTGCGAAAGGAACGGTCATGCCCGTCAAAATCATTGGAATGATCGGCGTGGCGCCGCCGAGCAGCGAAGCCAGCCTGCATGTGATCGAGGGCGGCTTGTCGCCGTCCTATCTCACCGAATTTGCCCGCGCCCATGATCGGGCCGGCTTCGACTTGGTGTTGGTCGGCTATTCGTCTTCGTCGGCGGAAGGATTCCTGGTTGCGCTTTACGCGGCCATGCAGACGGATCGGGTCGGCTTTCTCGTTGCGCATCGTCCGGGGTTCGTGGCGCCGACGTTGGCAGCGCGCAAGATTGCGACGTTCGATCATCTGACGGGCGGCAGGCTCGCCGTTCACATCATCACCGGCAAGTCGGACGACGAGCAGCATGGCGACGGCGATTTCAGCCCGAAGGAAGAGCGCTACCGACGGGCGGCGGAATATCTGGAATTGATGCAGCTCACCTGGTCGAACGACGAGCCGTTCGATTTCGCGGGAAAGTTCTATCGGGTCGAGCGCGCACATTCCGACGTGCGCCCGCTGCAGCAGCCGCATCCTCCGTTGTTCTTCGGCGGCGCTTCGCCCGGCGCGCTCGAGATGGGCGCGAGGCTGTGCGACGTCTACGCGATCTATGCCGAGCCGCTGGCCTCGACGCGCGACCGCATCGCGCAGTTCCGCGCACAGGCGGCGGTCTTCGGACGCGTGCCGGGTTTCAACGTCTCGGTTCGCCCCATCATCGCCGACACCGAGGGAGCCGCGTGGGACAAGGCCAATCGCATTCTGGGGGCGATGAACTCGGCGAAGGGATGGCGGCGGCAGGAGGAGGCAACCGGACCGACCGACAATGCCGGCAAGCGGCTGATGGAGTTCGCTCTCAAGAGCGATATTCATGACGAGCGGCTGTGGATGCCGATTGCGAAGGCGACCGGCGCGCTCGGCAACACCTCCTGTCTCGTCGGCACGCCCGAACAGGTCGCTGAGGCTATCCTTAGATACTACCGGCTGGGGATCGGCTCGTTCCTCATCCGCGGCTTCGATCCGATGAACGATGCGATGGAATTCGGCAGAGAACTGATCCCGCGCATCAAGGCCGGCGCCGCCGCGGCCGACGGCATGAAGGCAGCCGAATAATGCGCACCTTCCCGCGGGTGCGCGAAAGGCCGAAGCCGCCGACCGCCGCTCCAGCGAAGCAAATACCGATCGAATGGCAGCTTATGCGGTCGGCATACTGCGCCGACCGCCGCCCGCAAGTGCACGCCATCGATCGAGAAATGCCCCTTCACGCATTTACGCTTTCCTTGTGTCTGTTCGACAGCCACGAACACACCGCGGCCGGGATTCCACCGATCAGGCCGAGTGCCAAAATATAGCGCTCGCCGTCCCACGCCAAAAAGAGAACTGAAGCCCCATAGGTGAAGAGCGTTGTTGCGACGGCAACAGGAAGGCGAGTTCTGGCGAAGAGCCAATCCACCAAAGCGACCACGAGACCGGGCCCAACAAAGACAAGGCAGCCCAACGCCGGCCCGGACAAACTATCTATTTCAGCACCCGTCAGGATGTAGACCACGGCATAGAACGAGGCAGTGGCAATCGCGGGAAAGAGGATAAGATAAATCAGAAGCCGTCTCATGCCGGCATTTCCCAAATCTCTTGGTCGGTCTTGCCGATGTTTTCGTTCAAACGGCTGAGGCGTTTGAATTCGAATGGCAGGCTGAGTGCCCGATAGTGCCGGTGATTTGCCCAACGTGTCAAAATATTGACGCCGGATAGCTCAAAGGATCCATGCCAACGACACCATGCTACTTTGCATGGGGTTGTTTTCGACATTTTAGTTTGGGCCGAGCACCGCCCCCCAAACGAAGCCCCGCCATTCGACGGGGCCGGAAGCAAAAAAACGCGGGGCTCGTGACGATCGCGGTTTACGGATAGCCGTGCAGCATCAACTTGTCGGGGTGCACTTCCCAGCTTTCGAGCCGGTCGAGAAAGCTCATGCCGAGCAGGTTGGTCTTCATCTGGCCGTGCGGCACCACCAGCGCCGGCACCGAGCGTTCGACCAGCCTGCCGATGGCGAGACGATCGAGCGTCAGCCGGGCCGCCTTGGTGTGGCCGCCCGCGGTCTCGACGTCGACGTCGTATTCCAGCAATTCCAGCGGCAGCCCTGCGGCGCGTGCGGTCTCATAGGTCAGCACCACCGAGGTTGCGCCGGTGTCGACCACCATCGGCGCGCTGACGTCGTTGATCCTGGCCTGCAGCGCGAATTCGCCGCCCTGGCTGCGCGCGATCTGCACGGTGCGGGCGGGCGAAGCGGCGCGCCTGCGCAGCAAATCCGAGACGGTGTCGGTGGCGCGCGCCACCTTTTCCGGGTCCTTGTACGCGACCACCGCGCCTGCGGTCGCAGCTAACACGAACAACACCAGCAGCAGGCGGCTCACAACGCACCTCCCGCGCAATCTCCCGTCAGGTCGTTTTTTGACTTGCCGACCCCAGCGGAACCAGCCCGGCATCCGCCATGCGGGTCGCGAGCCCTGCCATCACGGCCTGCCGCTCCGCGCCGTCCATCCGGCCCCAGCGGGCGATCTCCGGCAAGGTTCGGCCACAGCCCAAACAAAGGTTGGTTTTGGGGTCGATCATACAGACTGCGATGCACGGCGTTTCGATGCTCATTGGTGGAAGTGTGAAGCGTATTCGGCTCTGTTGCGCAAGCGCCCCGGCTACAGTCCGGTGCCGGCGCTCATGATCGGCTTGTTGCGGGTCCGTCGTTTCTCGTCCGGCGGGCTGGTTGCGGTTTCCGGCTGCAGCGGCGGCGCGGCTTCCTCCGCCATCGGCGCAAGCGCCGACATCACCCGCTCCGGCGGGAAGGTGACAATCACCTCGGTGCCGATGCGCAGCTTCGATTTCAGCGTGAACGTGCCGCCATGCATGTCGATCAGGCTCTTGGCGATCGGCAAGCCCAGCCCCGCGCCCTGTTCGGCCGATTTGATCGAGTTGGAGCCCTGGCCGAAGGAAGCGAGCACGATCGGGATTTCGTCCTCGGCAATGCCGGAGCCGGTATCCTTGACGCTCAGATACTGGCCGCCCGAGGCGGTCCATCCGACCTTCAGCCAGATCTCGCCGCCCTGCGGGGTGAATTTGATGGAGTTCGACAGCAAATTGAGCACGATCTGCCGGGTGGCGCGCTCGTCGCCCCAGATCCGTGGCATGCCGTGCTCGAACACCTCGTGGATGGTGATGCCGCGGCTGGAGGCGCGCAGCTTCAACAGATGATGGCAGTCGGCGACCACATGCACCAGCGAAACCGCTTCCTCGTTGAGCTCGTAGCGGCCGGCCTCGATCCGCGACAGATCGAGGATTTCGTTGATCAGGTTGAGCAGGTGCACGCCGGAATTGTGGATGTCGGCGGAATATTCCTTGTAGACCGGCACCGCATGCGCGCCAAAGATCTCGCTCTTCATCACCTCGGAGAATCCGAGGATCGCGTTCAAGGGCGTGCGCAGCTCGTGGCTCATTTGCGCCAGGAACCGCGATTTCGCGACATTGGCGGATTCGGCGCGGTGGCGCGCTTCGTCCGAGATCGATTTGGCCTGCTCCAGTTCGCCGATCAGCGCGTCTTTCTCGGCGCGCGCTTCCAGCGTCGCCAGCGTGGTCGAGTGCAGGCGGTGGGCGAGCAGGGCAAAATAGCCTTCGGCGGCGATGGCGAGCGCCGCCAGCACATAATTATCGAAGCTGCCGCCGAGCACGAAATTGAGCGCGATCCCGATCGTCACCGGGGCGGTCGCCGCGAGTGCTGCGATCGGCAGGCTCGCCGCCAGCATGCTGGAAACCGCGATCACCAGCAGCATCAGGAACATCAGCAGCGTGTTGGAGACGACATCGAGGCCGGCGGGATGGATCAATACCGCGGTCCACGACAGGCCGTACAACAGGTCGAGCAGCACGAACCGCGTCCGCCACTTGCGGGTAGTCGTCAGCGTGGGCGGCTCGGCGAGGAACCTGTCGCAATAGCGGATGATGGCGGCGTGGATGCAGAGCATGCTGCAGGTCCATGCCGCGGCCGAGACAGGTCGCATCCAGAAGCCGAACAGCAGGCCGGTCGCCACCACCAGCAGCATCACGACAAAGGATGCCGACACCCGCGTCTGGGCATATTGCCGGAGCAACTCGCGATCGAAGGCAGGGCGGGTTCCCGACGTCGACGTTAACCGATCGCGCGCCTCGCGCACCCGCTGCGCGGCGGCGCGGCGCTGGCTCGCCGGCACGGCTGCGGGCGGTTCAGCCGGAAGCTGCACGACTTCAGGCTTATCGGCGGGATTACTCATCAAGCAACACAAATCCTGCCCGCTGACGGAGCGAGCTTTTGCATCGTCTATCTGTGCCGCCAAATCCTTAAGAGCTGACTTAAATGGCTAAAGAATCACGTTAATGGCTGGTTAAATTAACCTGTTGCGTCGCGCTGTGGAGGCCGCCGAGCATGATCCGGAAAAGTGGACGCCGGTTTTCCCTCGCGACAAACGCGGAACGCGTTTGCGCGGAGATCACTGAGGCAGTGCGACTGCATCGATTTGCATGACCCCATACTTGTCGAACAACTCGATCCGCTCACCGTTCACGACCGGAATATAGCAGCGGCGTCGAACCCCGATGATACAGAGCCGACCCTCCGCGACCGTCCATGTCCCGCTCGGCGGTCCAAGGGCAGGGTCCCAGTGCAGAGAGGTCAACCGTCCGTCGGGCTCGAACCGCAACGTGTACGGCGCCTCCTTCAGCTTGCCGCCGAAACTGATGGTCTTGGCCTGGAATGTTGCCGTCAGCTTCTTACCCTGAGGCCGTTCCCCGGTCGCGGCGCTGATCGAGGCATCGGGCCCGGGGTCGTAGCCCTCCGCCTTCAGGATCAGCCAGAAGAGCCTCGCAATACTGCGCGCCGGGGGCTCAGGAATGGCAGTGTCGCGGTCAACACGGTGCACCACGACGAGGTCAAGCGTTGGTACGACCAAGGCATATTGGCCGCCGGCGCCTTGGGCCATGAAGCTGCCCTCGGGCAGAGTAATTGTAGGCGCGACGGAGCCGTCGAGAAAGCCGGTCCACCAGAGATAGCCATAGCCCGGACCAAACGGGGATATCGAGTAGGCGCGGGTGCTCTCTTCCACCCACTGCTGCGGGACGATCTGGCGCCCGGCCCAATTACCCCTGTGCAGATAGAGCAGCGCAAAACGCGCCAGATCGCGCGCACTCATGCGGATTGGATAGGCCGGATGGATCGAGGCTTTACCGCGAAAGTAGAAGCCATCCTGCGGCCGGTAGTCCTGCATGCCGATCGGCCTGGCGATCTGCCGGTAGAATGCACCGAAGATGTCGGTACCGGCTGCGTGTTCGTAGATCGTGCCGAGTGCGTTGAAGTCCCAATTATTGTAGTACCAGAAGGTGCCGGGCGCGTGGCTGCCGCGCGGCGGTCTCGCCTCGGCCATACCCGGTGTTTCATAGAGCGCCGGGTGATAGACGCCGGATCGCGCTTCGAGGAGTTCACGCACCGTCGCGCCCTTCTCGACCTCGGTCAGGCTAGGTGGGTTGTCGTCGATGCCGAGTTCGCCAAGCGTGCTGTCGAGATTGATGAGATGCTCCGACACCGCAATGCCGATCAGGGCGCTGAGCAGGCTTTTGCGGATTGACGCGAGTTCGGTTCGCTTGGTCGTATCGCCCCACTCGGCCACCACCTTGCCGTGATGAACGATGATGACGGCGCTCGAACGAATCTGATCCGAGAAGGCTCGCGCTTGTGCCAGACCGGCCTCCGACCAGCCGAGCGCCGCAGGCGTGGCATGCTCCCACTCCGCTCCCGGGAAGCTATCTGCGGCTCCGGCAGGGTCGAACCGCACCAACACGCCAAACAGTGCGATGACGAAACTGATGTGGCGAATATTCATCGATCCAAGCGCGACGAGGCTGACCTTTACCAAGGTGTTATGTTCTTCAACCAAGCTAGCCGTCGATCAGCGCTGCGGATCGGCGGCAGGTAGACCCTACCCGCCGACCGTCGGCAATCGTTAGCGCTCAGCGTGCCAGCCGCGCCAGCAGGCTGGAAGTATCCCAGCGCCTGCCGCCCATTTTCTCGACTTCGGAATAGAACTCGTTGACCAGCGCGGTGACCGGAAGGCTTGCGCCGTTGCGCCGGGACTCGGCGAGGCAAATCGAGAGGTCCTTGCGCATCCACTCCACCGCGAAACCATAATCGAATTTACCCTCGTTCATGGTCTTGTAGCGGTTATCCATCTGCCAGGACTGGGCGGCGCCTTTCGAGATGGTCTCGACCACCGCATTGACATCGAGCCCGGCTTTCTTGGCAAAGTGGATCCCCTCCGAAAGACCTTCGACCAGGCCGGCGATGCAGATCTGGTTGACCATTTTTGTCAGCTGGCCGGAGCCCGCGGGGCCGAGCCGCTTGCACATCCGGGCATAGGCCGCGATGACAGGCTCGGCGCTGGCATAGGCCTCCTCGCTGCCGCCACACATCACCGTCAAGACGGCATTTTCCGCACCCGCCGAACCGCCGGACACCGGGCCGTCGACGAATTTGAAGCCGCGCTTGGTTGCTTCGGCGTCAAGCTCGCGCGCGATCTCGGCGGATGCCGTGGTGTGGTCGACGAAGGTCGCGCCTTTCTTGACACCCGCGAATGCGCCGTCGCCGCCGAGCGTGACCGCGCGCAGGTCGTTGTCGTTGCCGACGCAGCACATCACGAAATCCTGACCTTCGGCGGCGGCCTTCGGCGTGGCTGCGGTCTTGCCGCCGAATTTCTCGGCCCAGGCTTTCGCCTTGGCGGCGGTGCGGTTGTACACCGTGACCTCGTGACCGCCTTTTTTCACCAGATGTCCCGCCATCGGGAAGCCCATCACGCCGAGACCGAGGAAAGCGACTTTAGCCATGTGTGAAACCTTGGGGTTTTGCCGGCCTTGGGATGGCCGGACCGTGTTCTGGAGAGGGGGCGGGGCCGTTTCGTCCTCGAAACAGGTTCCGCTCGAGAGGTGGAACGGGCACAATAAACCCTGGCCCGCGAAGGGCAACGGCTGCGTTTGGCTGGCAGCCCGGGTTTTGTGCTAGGATGGGTCGTCGACGTCAGCGATTTCAACAAAAAAGGGAGTGACACCATGAGCGTCAGCGTAGGCGTGCTCGACCATTTCAACATCCGGACCCGCAAGCTCGGCGACACCGTCCGGTTCTATGAAGACGTGCTGGGCCTGGAGAAGGGCCCGCGGCCGAATTTCGCTTTCCCGGGGGCCTGGATGTATTCGGAAGGCAAGCCGGTGGTGCACCTGGTCGATATTTCCAAGACCGACGAGCCGCAAAAGCCGGATTCCGGCGTCGTCCATCACGTTGCCTTCATCAGCCGGGGTTTTTCGGGGATGAAGCAGCGCTTGGAAAAAGGCGGATTCGAATACGATTCGCGCCAGGTTCCCGGCGGCGATCTCTGGCAGATCTTCGTCAACGACCCCAACGGCGTCATGATCGAGCTGAATTACGAAGCCGCCAAGGAGGGGGCCGGATCGGCGCCCAAGGAGCGGGCGGACGATGTCGGGGCGAGGTAGCCTTTTGGGCTGCAACGCTCTATCTGTCGCATCCAAGATAACAAGGAGATGCGCCCGTGAGCGTTACGCAGCAACAGGTACTCGATGCCCTGGCCGGGGTGGCCTCGCCGCGCGGCGTCGCCCTGACCAGGGCCGATGTGCTGTCGCCGATCGCGGCCACTGACGGCAAGGTTTTCTTTTCCATCAATGTCGACGCCGCGGAGGCCCGCGCCTGGGAGAGCGTGCGCGCACAGGCGGAAGCTGCCGTGCGTGCCATTCCCGGCGTCACTGCGGCGATGATCGCGCTGACGGCCGAACGCAAGGCAGGCAGCGGCTCACCGCCGCCGCATCGCCACGCGCACGCGCCGGGGGTGGCGCCGGTCGCCTCGCACAAGCCGCCGCAAAGCCCGGCGTCGCCGATGGCAAAGCAGGCGGAAATTCCCGGCATATCGGCCGTGATCGCGGTCGCCTCCGGCAAGGGCGGCGTCGGCAAATCGACCACCGCGCTCAATCTGGCGCTCGGCCTGCGCGATCTCGGCCTGCGCGTTGGGCTACTCGATGCCGACATCTACGGCCCGTCGGTGCCGCGGCTGACCGGCATTCGCGAGAAACCGCAGCTCAACGACGATCGCAAGATGATTCCGATCCGGCGCTTCGGGCTTGCGATCATGTCGATCGGCTTCCTGGTCGAGGAAGACACCGCGATGATCTGGCGCGGGCCGATGGTGATGTCGGCGATCACCCAGATGCTGCGCGATGTCGAATGGGGCACGCTCGACATCCTCGTGGTCGACATGCCACCCGGCACCGGGGACGCGCAGCTGACGCTGGCGCAGAACGTGCCGCTCAAGGGCGCGGTCATCATCTCTACGCCGCAGGATCTTTCCCTGATCGATGCGCGGCGGGGGCTCGCGATGTTCCGCAAGGTCAACGTGCCGGTGCTCGGCATCGTCGAGAACATGAGCTATTTCCAGTGCCCGCATTGCGGCACCAAGTCCGACATTTTCGGCCATGGCGGCGCGCGGCACGAGGCCGAAAAGCTCGGGGTGCCGTTTCTGGGCGAAATTCCGCTGCACATGTCGATCAGAGTTACCTCCGATTCGGGAACGCCGGTGGTCGACAGCGAGCCCGACGGCGTGTATGCGGCGATCTACCGGGCGATCGGCGAAAAGGTCCGCGATCAGCTGCAGGGTGCGATCGCCGCGGCGTGAGTGGGTTTATCGCCCCTATGCGACTTTCGTTTAACAAGGCTGTCATGCCTTCGTCGCGTATTCCGCAACGGAGCTTCCATGGTAAAGACCGCCGCGAGATGCGCGTTCGGCTGAGGCAAACAGGTTTCGCCGCAACAATACTGCAGCATAAGGGGAAGCGCCCCAACAAGGAGATGCCTTAGATGAAGCGTCGGGATTTTTTGAAGGTTTCCGCAACGGGCGCCGCGGTGGCGGCGGTCGCCTCGCCGGCGATCGCGCAATCCGCGCCCGAGATCAAGTGGCGCATGACGTCGAGCTTTCCGAAATCGCTCGACACCATCTATGGCGGCGGCGCCGAGCTTGTGAAGTACGTCGCCGACATGACCGACAACAAGTTTCAGATCCAGCTGTTCGCCGCCGGCGAGATCGTGCCGGGATTGCAGGCGCTGGATGCGGTCTCCAACTCAACCGTGGAGCTCGCCCAGACCGCGGCGTATTATTATGTCGGCAAGGATCCGACCTTTGCGATCTATTCCTCGGTGCCGTTCGGGCTCAACGCCAGGATGCAGAATTCCTGGTGGTATCAGGGCGGAGGCCAGGAGCTGGGCAACGAGTTCTTCAAGAAATTCGGCGTGATCGGATTCCATGCCGGCAATACCGGCTGCCAGATGGGCGGCTGGTTCCGCAAGGAGATCAAGACGGTTGCCGATCTCTCCGGCCTGAAATTCCGCATCGGCGGCATTGCCGGCCAGGTGCTGCAGAAGGTCGGCGTCATCCCGCAGCAGACCGCCGGCGGCGACATCTATCCCGCGCTCGAAAAAGGCACCATCGACGCCGCCGAATGGGTCGGGCCCTATGACGACGAGAAGCTCGGTTTCCAGAAGGTCGCCAAATATTACTACTATCCCGGCTGGTGGGAGGGCGGCACGGCGGTGCACGTTTTCAGCAATCTCGAAAAATGGAATTCGCTGCCGAAGAGCTACCAGGCCATTCTCGCCAGCGCCTGCGCGCAGGCCAACAGCTGGATGGCCGCGCGTTACGATATGCAAAATCCGACGGCGCTGAAGCGTCTGATCGCCGGCGGCACGCAGCTTCGTCCCTTCACCCCCGAAGTGCTGGAGGCCTGCCTGAAGGCGACCAACGAATTGTGGGGCGAGATTTCGGCGAAGAACGCCGACTTCAAGAAATCCATCGACGCGATGCAGGCCTATCGCGGCGATCAATATCTGTGGTGGCAGGTCGCCGAATACACCTTCGATACCTTCATGATCCGCTCGCGCACGCGCGGCTGATCACACCTTGATCTTAAGTCGTAGAACAAAGCCCGGCCTCGCGCGGAGGCCGGGCTTTTTGCGTTGCGGCGCTGCAGTTCGGGATGGAAATCCCGAACCGGATGCTCCATGCTGAACGAAAGAAAGCCTCGAAAGAAGGCTGACGGCACCGACACACCCAAGGGGAGAGAATTCAATGAAACGTCGTGACTTCATCAAGGCCACCGGCATCGGTGTCGCGGGCGCGGCCGTTGCCGCGCCGGCGATCGCGCAGACCACGCCGGAAACCAAATGGCGCATGACCTGCAGCTGGCCGAAATCGCTCGATACGCTGTATGGCGGCGCCGAGGTCATGGCGAAAGCGGTGGCGGAGGCGACCGACAACAAATTCCAGATCCAGGTGTTCGCCGCCGGCGAAATCGTGCCGGGCCTGCAGGTGGTGGATGCCGTGCAGAACGGCACCGTCGAGATGGGGCACACCGCGTCTTACTATTATTTCGGCAAGGACCCGACGTTTGCCTTCGGCACCTCGGTCGCCTTCGGGCCGAGCCAGCGCATCAACCAGGGCTGGTACACGATCGGCGGCGGCAAGGAAGTGCTCGACGACTTCTACAAGAATTACAACATGATCTCGATCCTGGCCGGCAATACCGGCTGCCAGATGGGCGGCTGGTTCCGCAAGGAGATCAATACGGTTGACGATCTCAAGGGTCTGAAATTCCGCATCGGCGGATTCCCCGGCAGCGTGCTGCAGAAATTCGGCACCATTCCGCAGCAGATCGCCGCCGGCGACATCTATCCGGCGCTGGAGAAGGGTACCATCGACGCCGCCGAGTGGGTCGGTCCGTACGACGACGAGAAGCTCGGCCTCTACAAGATCGCGCCGCATTATTATTACCCCGGCTGGTGGGAAGGCGGTTCGATGCTGTTCGCCTTCGTCAACCTCGACAAATGGAACGCGCTGCCGAAGAGCTATCAGGCGGTCCTGCAGCAGGCGGCGGCCTACGCCAACACCTGGATGATCGCCAAATACGATCGGGTCAATCCGGCCGCGCTGAAGCGGCTGCTCGGCAACGGCGTCAAGCTGCACGCGTTCTCGCCGGAGATCATGGAAGCCTGCTTCAAGGCGGCCAAGGAATTGCACGCCGACATCGCCGGCAAGAACGCCAACTTCAAGAAGGTCTATGAGTCCATGACCGACTTCAGCAACACCACCTACCAGTGGTTCCAGGTCGCCGAACTCGGCTACGATTCCTTCATGGTGCGCCACTCGCACGCCTGAACCGGAAGCGTTTTCGAGATGATCTCTCTCTTGCGGTTTTGAAAGTGAAAGAGGTCAGGCGTCCGCTGCCGATCGCTCAAGCGAGAGAGCGCCCGGCGCGTTCGCTCGACCATCATGTCAGAAAATCGCGAATGCTTTGCGCGATCTCGGGGGCGTGGGTTTCCAGGGCGAAGTGGCCGGTGTCGAAGAAGCGGACAACCGCGCGAGGATTGTCCCGTTTGAACGCCTCGGCGCCAGCCGGCACAAAGAACGGATCGTTCCTGCCCCACACCGCCAAAAGCGGCGGCTTGTGGGTGCGGAAATATTCCTGGAATGCCGGATACAGCGCGACGTTGCTCTTGTAGTCGCCGAGCAGATCGAGCTGCGCTTCATCTGCGCCCGGACGGGCCAGATAAAAGTTGTCGAGGTTCTGGCCATCCGGCGACACCATCGTTGGGTCGGGTACGCCGTGGGTATACTGCCAGCGGGTTGTCTGCGGCGTCAGGAAAGTGCGGAGCGCGTTGCGGTTGGTCGGCGACGGGTCCTGCCAGTAGGCCTTGAGCGGGCCCCAACCGTCGCTAAGACCTTCTTCGTAGGCGTTGCCGTTCTGCGAGATGATGGCGGTAATCCGCTCAGGGTGGCGGACGGCGAGCCGGAAGCCTGTCGGCGCGCCATAGTCAAAAACGTAGACGGCAAACCGATCGAGACCGGCGACCTCGGTAAAGCGGTCGATCACGCGGGCGATGTTGTCGAACGTGTAGCGGAATTCGTCTCGTGGCGGCATGTCTGACTGACCGAACCCGGGAAGGTCCGGCGCGACGACATGAAATCTGTCCGCGAGGAGCGGGATCAGGTCACGGAACATGTGTCCCGCGCTTGGGAAGCCGTGCAGAAGCAGCAGCTTCGGCGAATCGCTTGACCCCGCTTCGCGATAGAAAACGTTGAAACCATCGACATCGGCCGTGCGATACCTGATCCGCGCCATCAAACCCTCCACTATCTGCACCCTCGGTGACCGCCGATGACGGCCTCCATGGTTTGCGTCAGTCCCCGGTGACAGCACCGATGGCGTCGCGGATAACGTCGACGACCAGGTTTGGAGCGGTGACGCTGGGCGTGTGATCGACACGGTGCGCCTTGATGGTCGCCTTCATCCGTTCCGCCATGTAGCGCTGCGTTTCGGCCACGATCATTCGGTCTTCCTCGGCAAGGAGAAACCAGCTCGGAACGTCCTTCCAGAGCGGACGCCCGACCGGGACCGTGATGCAGCCCAGCGAGATCGGCCGTTGCACGGCCGCGAGCACGGCTCGATCGTCGGCGGTTGCGTTTGGCGCGAACGCCGTCGCGAAGGCTGCTTCGGGCAGCCAGATCAAGCCGTTGCTGTCCGGCGCAAGTTTCGGTGCCTGGGGGTGGGGTTCGAGACGGTAGAACACGTCGGCGACCTTCTCGCCCTCATCGGGCGCAAGCGCGCTCACATAAACCAGGGCCTTGACACGTTCAGGACGCGCCAACGCCACGACCGCGCCGGCATAGGCGTGTCCCGCCAACACGATCGGCCCTTCCGTGCGGTCCAGGCTGCGGTTGAGCGCGGTGACGTCCTCTGCAAGTGAGGTTAGCGGAAGCGGCGCCGCCGACACGTTCATCGCCTCTGACTTCAGCGCCGTGATGACCCGTGCCCAACTCGATCCATCCGCCCATGCGCCATGTGCCAGCACCACGCTCACATCCTTGTTTGCCATGCTTGCTGCTCCCTGAAGGTCGCGAGAGAGTAACCTGTCAATTAGCTCTTGACAGGTTATGATCCGGCAGCCATAACTTGTCAATCAACATCTAACCGGTTATGCGATTGGAGCCTGCTTCGAAGGGACCAATCGTGCAGCACGGTCTGCCCGCGCTTTTCATTGCCGACTCGCTCGGTCTCGATTTCCTGAACTCCATCGCAACACCGGTGGATACGACGGTTGACTGGCTGAGCGATGGCGATGGCCTGTTGAGGTGGCTGGCTCAGGCCGAGCTTGTTCCAGTCGATGTTTTGGACGAGTTGAAGGCGCGAGCGATGCCGGGTGAGCTGGACAGGGTTGCAGATCAGGCTCGTGCCCTGCGCGAGTGGTTTAGAGGCTTCGTTCGCAAACACATGGGCCGGCCGTTGACGCCGAGGGCGCTTCGCGAACTTGCTCCCTTGAACGGGCTCTTGGAACGCGACGAGATGTTTAGCCGGATATCAGGGCGTCGCCATGGCGACGTCGGTCGCCTTGAATTGCTGACGACGCGGCGCTGGCGGTCTCCTGAATCTCTGCTGCTGCCGATCGGCGAAGCGTTGGCAAAGTTCGTCTGTGAAGAAAATTTCGTCCATGTGAAAGCGTGCGAGGGACCTGGCTGCACGCTGTTGTTCGCCGATCACACCCGAAGGCGGGCAAGACGATGGTGCAGCATGGCGATCTGCGGCAATCGCGCCAAACAGGCCGCACACCGCGAACGGCTCAGGAACAAGCGCTGACGGGCTGACGAACTAATGGGGCGAGGGGCGACAAACCGGAGGTTCATGACATGACCGCTCTTCCCCTGATCGTTTTCGATGTCAACGAGACGCTGCTCGATCTCGAAACGATGGAGCCGACCTTCCAGCGCATCTTCGGCGATAGAAGCGCGATGCGCCTGTGGTTCGCCAACCTCATCATGTATTCCGCGGCGCTGACTGTGGCCGGCTGCTACGTGCCGTTCACCGATATCGGTTCGGCTGTGATGAAAATGCTCGCCGATACGCGCGGCATCAATATTGACGACGGCGACAAGAAAGAGCTCACGGAAAAGTTTTCAACGATGCCTCCGCACCCCGAGGTTCCAGCGGCGCTCCGCAAGCTGCGCGATGCGGGTTTTCGGCTCTTCACTCTCACCGACAATCTGCTGGAAGTTCAAACCCGCCAGCTCGAGCATGGCGGCATCGTCGATTTGTTCGAGCGACGATTCAGCGCGGACGGCGTCAAGCACCACAAGCCGTCACGCCAGGCTTACGCTTATGTCGAGAAGGAGCTTGGAGTTGAGCCTTCCCGGCTTTGTCTCATCGCCTGCCACACTTGGGACACCCTCGGCGCCGTGGCGGCGGGTTGGGAGGCCGCGCTGATCAAGCGTATTGGCAACGATGTCCTGGGAGTCGGTCCTCAGCCGCAGATCGTCGACGATGACCTGAACGGCGTGGCCGATCAACTGATCGCCCGACACGGCGCACGGACCTGACAACGGCGCGCGCGGTTCCATCGGGACACCCATTTGCCGCGCGCCGGTCATGACTTGTGCGCCTTTCGAATGCATTTACCGGTCCACTCAAGCCGCTTGAGTCTGAACGGGAGTGTCCCATGCCCACTATAAAACTCCGTGCATCGACAATCCTCGGAGCGTTCGAGGAGGCGCAGTCGGAGCTTGTCGGCAAGGCCGTGGTCCTCACCGACGGTGTGGCCGGGACGGTGGAGACCATTTGGCTCGACGAGTTGCACGGACTGCGAATCTCCATCATCGGCCACGCCGGAAAGTGGCCGATCTCGACCATCAAGTACGTTCAGGGCAGGTGAATTTCGCCAGGATTGAGAAAGCCCCGCAAAACGAGCCGGGCCTCTGTCTCCGGCTTCATTGCCCCGGTTGCGGCGCAAGATTGCCATTTGGTCCGGGCGGGAGGATGCTGTCGGCACGGGCACCATGGAGAGCAGCATGAGCAAGGCAGGTCTCGATAATCGCCACCGCAACCACGACGGCGAAATCAGCCACAAGCACGGCAACACGCTGATCGGCACCTTGCGCAAGCTTTACGGACAGGGTTTTGCGGCGGGTTATCCAGGGACCGAGAAACTGAGCGAGGTCCTCCTTCAACTGAACGAAACGTCACTGAGCCAGCTCCGCCGCGATCACGAGACCGGCCATTTGGAGCACAAGATCGCCAACGCTTCGAAATAAGCCGGCTATTTGCTCGGCGCCGACCAGGCCTCCGTCACGGCGCTTTCCACGACGTGCCGCTGAACTCTTTTGCATCGCGGACAAGCGAAGGTTCGCAAGTCCTGGCCCAGGGAACTCGGCTCAATCGCCGCCAATTTCATTGGAGAACCGCAAGCCGTGCATTGCGGACCCTGGTTTTGGGTGTCGCGCATGCGTTGCTCCCCCCTCAATTCGGCGGCCCGAGTTCGCCGGCGAGCCAGCCGGCCGCATTCGATTTGAAACGGTCCGATGCAATGACGCTGATCTCGACATGATCGCATTTGGGGCATTCGAACAACCGATGTTCAAAGCCGGTCGGCCCCGTTGAAATACGCTCCAGCATCATCTTCGTTTGGCAACGAGGACAGCTGGGGCGCTCAATCGTGGTCGGGAAATCCTGGGATGAGGTCACGATGCTTCCCTGCGCTGGGCGGGAGCACGACCGACTCTCTGTCGCCGATGGTTGCCGAAGGCCGAGCGGCGATGGAACCAGCTTGCGCCTCCAGTTCCCGAAGCGCTGGTCGATATTGCTCACTTTCGGGATTAATCGACCGCACCGTGAAGAAGAAGCGGCCCCGGCGTGTGGGGTGGCACGCCAGGGCCGTCGTCTGATTGAACGCCACGGAGCGGCCCGCGACGTGCACCTAACCAAGCATAGGCGGACAGGACCGGTGTGGTCAGTTTTGATCACTTCAGGGAACTTAGGCTGGAGGGGCTATCCTGCTTCGCCGGGGCAACCCCGCGCGCCTGGTCGTCGGCCAAGTGCCGCTTGGCTCACTGATGCTTCGAGCGAAGTTCACTTGGCGCTCTCGCGCCCTGCAAACCACAGCTTGGGATCCGCGGCGCGCACGCGCGCTTCCGGCAGCCCGAGCTCGCGGCGGACGATATTGGTGCCCTCGACCAGCGCCACGCATTTGTAGAAGGCGATCCGCCGCGACAGCCCCTCGCGGCCAAAACCGCAATCGGTCGAGATGACGAGCTGTTCCTTGGGGATGAATTCGAGCGCCTTGCGGATCAGCGCCGCGACGTGCTCGGCCGGTTCGACCACGGTGTTGCAATGGTTGACGACGCCGATGCCGATCTTCTTGTCGGTCTTGATGTGCTTGAACAGATGCAGGTCCTTGCCGTCCGAACTGGCGCATTCGAGCGTAAGCACATCGCAGTTGAGCTGCAACAGATGCGGCAGCGCGCGTTGGTAGCTCGGCACTTCCCAATGCACGCGCTGCTGGTTCGGATTGCCCCAGCAGGTGTGCACCCAGATCTCGGCGTTGACCCCGGTGAGCTGGCGATTGAAGGCCTCGGTGAGGAAGGCGAGATCGGCATCCGTGCAGTCCGGCTGCTGGGCGCGCATATGGTGCGGCGGCTCCTCCACCTGGATCAACGGGCAGCCGGCCTCCGCCATGTCGCGGAGCTCCGCGTTCATGATGTCGCAGAGATCGAGGATCATCGTCTTGTCGTCGTCATAAAACTCGTTCCACAGCATCGAGGCCAGCGCGGGCGCGCAGATCGCGCCGAATTTCACGGGACGGTCGGTCACGCGCTGGGCGACCTGCCAGAGCGCTGCGTATTCCAGCGGGCCGCGCGTCAGTTTCTCGGTCACGATGCCGGGCTGATAGGCCTCCTGCACCTCCCACAATATCTTTCCGGGCCGCAGGCCGTGGCGCGACATCCAGCCCCGCGAGGTGTCGCGATGGCCGCAGACGCCGCCGAGCCGCTCGATCGGGTAGAAGAACCAGGATTTGCCGCCGACGGTGAGATCGAACCGGCTGTCGCCGTCGGTCACGATGTCGAGGCCGGCGGCTTCCTGTTCGGCGATGATGCTGGCGACCGCGTCGAGATATTGCTCGCGGAACAGGGAATCGCCGAGCGCGGATTTGAAGGAACGGCCGGCCAGACTGCGGTCGAACCAAAGCGGTCGCGGATAGGAGCCGGTGATGGTGGTCGGCAAAATCATGTCGCGCGTGACGGTGAGCACCGTGGCCTCCGTGTTTTTTTGGTCGAATTCCGGAGCAGCCGGACAGCGTCTCCTGTCGACTTGGCCATCAGGGCAGGCTGACGGCTTGTCGTCAAGGTCCGCAGGGTTGGCTGCGCGCGTGGCGGATATCCGCTCCTATTCAATCACCTTGTCGGCAAGCAGCACGACGGATTCGGGGAGCGCGAGACCGAGTTCTTTTGCGGCCTTGAGATTGAGGACGAATTCGAATTGGGTCGGTTGCTCAACCGGCAGCTCGGCCGGAGCGGTGCCCTTGAATATCTTGTCGAGCAAATCCGCCGCATGGGCGATCAGCGCCTGGATGTCAGGGCCGTAGCTCATCAGCCCTCCCGCGGTCTCGACGAAAACGCGGTATTGATAGATCGCAGGAATCTGGTTCGCCGTGGCCAACTCGGCAATTCTCGGCCGGAAGGGGTCTGCCAGTGCGTAAAGTGCGTCGCATTTCGCCTGTTTGATGGCCTGGAACACGCCGTCCAGATCGGCCGGCGTGGCCGCCACATAGGGAGCCGTCGACAAGCCGATCATCTCTGCCCCCTTGCGCGCGACTTCGTAGAGTTGCGCATGGGTGGGGTTTGCAGACATCAGGACGGCGACCAGCCTGGCATCTGGAAGGACGCGACGAAGAATCTCCAGCGTTTTCGCGGTCAGGTCACCGAACATATTCGCGACACCCGTTATGTTTCCGCCCGGATGAGCAAAGCTCTGCACAAAGCCCGACCCGACTGGATCGGTGGCAGGCGCCATCACGATCGGAATCGTTTTGGTCGCGCGTTGCACCGCTGCGATCGCCGGAGTGGCCTCCGCGACGATGGCATCGGGGCGAAAGTCGACAATTTCCTTTGCAAGACCCGGCAGACGGTCGTAGCGGCCTTCGGCGGCTCGCACTTCGACAACAAGGTTCTTGCCCTCGACGTAACCCAGTTCAGCCATCCGCCGTCGAAAGACGTCGAGGCTCTCTGCGGGGCAGGAAATCAAATATCCGACGCGCCAGGTCTTTTGCTGTTGCGCCCACACCGCGGGCGGCGATCCGGCAACACCGCCCAAAATACCGAGGAAATCCCGTCGCCTCATGCCTAGCCTCTTCCGCAGAGGCCATCATTATATCTGCCCAGCGGAGCCGCCAGAAGGGGCAAGCGGGTCGCGATCGCAAATGGCGGCAAATGGTCTGCCTACTCGATCACCTCGTCGGCGCGGCCGAGCAAAGTGAGCGGGAAGTTGACGCCAAGCGCGCCGGCGATCTTGAGGTTCACCACCAGTTCGACTTTGGTGGACTGCTGGACCGGCAGATCGGCCGCGTCGTTCCATGTGCCCCCGGGGAACGATGCGCTTTATGGACTGCAAAGGATAGCTGTTTAGCGCTGGCCAGCGAATGAAACCCGATTGCAATCAGTTGGATGACATGATGGAGGTCGATGTCCGTTCTGAGTGAACGCGCACATGAGGGCCGCAACGGGATGTCCGGTCTACTCCCCGAACCGATACCGTCAGGCCGCTCCGGCACGTCCGTTCGCGCCCACAACCAATGGCCGCCGCGCGCCGCTTTACCACTGATAGCGCGCAACACCCTTGCCAGCGTAGCTGCTTGAGTTATTCGAGAACTCACCCTCGAAGGTTGCGGCGAGCGAGAAGCCGCTTCTCCACTTTACCTCGGCGGATGCCGTCGTGAGCGCCTTGTCGGGAGATTGTGCCGCACCGTTCACCACGAACGAAGCACCGGGCAGGGTCTGGAACGTCGCGCCGATCGAACGGTCGGTGTCGTAGTCATGCGCCCAGGCGAGACGTCCACGCAGGGTGAAGATGGAATCCGGCATCGCCCAGGATTTGTCGGTGCGCAGGCCGACCTCGCTGCGCGTGTCCGTCACGCTCTTCGCACCGTAGGCGAGGGCGAAATTATTGGACCCGACAATTGCCTGTTCGGCATAGGCCGGCAGATCAAAGGTGGTGAATTGAGCGGCGGCGTAGGGTGTGACGGCCATCCACGGCAGCACGAAGCGATAGCCGTCTTCGATGCGGCCTGAAAAAGCATTGGCGTTGAAGTGCGCGTGCAACTGGTCGATACCCGCAATCGTGACGGTGCGGTCGGTCGTGATGTCCTGCCAGCCATAGGCCAGTGCGGCGGTGAAGTAGGCCGGTCCCACCGTGTGCCGCACGAACGCGCCGGCCTGGAACAGATCGGACCGTCCGGTGCCGCCGTTGGCGACGCTGAAACTGGTGCCGCCGCCGGCGAGCGCAAAACCCGCGATGGTCGATGGCGAGAAGCGATAGTCGGCTCCGACCGCCACCGCGCCGAGACGGCTGGTTGTCGAGTTCGAACCCAGCGTCGGATCGCCATTGGTGGTTTGCGATCCGCCGAAGCCCGAGGCCCACACGCTCCAGCTCGGCGTGAACGGTGCCATCGGCGCGGCCTTTCGATAGATCGCCGCATAAGCATCAAGTTCGCTCTGGCTGCGTGCCGGGTGCTTCGCCGCATAGGCGTTCGCGGCATCGATTTCTTCGGCGAACGGTGTCGCGCCCGACCCGGCGGTGATGCCATCACCGCGGCCGTCGATGAACGGGTCAGTCATGATGCCCATGAACTGGGTCATGGCATTGAACGTGGTCTGCTGCGATCCTGTCGCCGTCTCGCCGGAGGCTTGGGACAATCCAGCGGGCGTCAGCGAACTGAACACCAGGGGAATACCGCCGGTGGAGTTGAAGAAATTGGTCAGCGCATTGCCGACATTCTGCTGGTTGCGGTTGAGGCCCGATCCAAAGTTCGGAGCCAAGGGACCCGGCGTGAAGTTCAGCGTCAGGTTAAGGTAGGCATCATGGGCGTCGTAACTCAACGCGGTGGTTAAATTCGACGACAGGTTGGTATTCACCACGGTTGGATTGAACGTACCGCTGACCAGGCCGGTCGCCTGGACGATGGTGTATTGCTTCGAAACATAGGATCCCGGCGCAAAGTTTGCGTTGACGGTGGCTCCGCCCAGCGTGGCGGTGCCTGTGACATTGGCAAAGGAAGCGGTGGCTGGATTGACCTGCACCATGAATATCGAACCAGCTTGGAATGACAGGCTGGTGGTTACATTGATCGAGGAATTCGGCGTGCCGTTGCCCGGTGCGAACGTGCCGCCCGCGTTGATCGTGGTGTTGCCGACGGTGCCGTTGCCACCGAGCGTGCCGCCGGCACTGACCGTGACTGCGCTTGCGGAGGTGACGTTGCCGTTCACGTCGAGCGTGCCTCCGTTGACATTGACCGGACCGGCGTAGCTGCTGGTGCCGGTCAGCGTCCACACAGAACCGCCGATCTTGTTGAAGGTGGCAAAACCCTGATACTGGGGGCCGAGTGTGCTGACGTCGAACGTCGCCGTACCGGTACCGCCAAGTTGAAACGTGTCGTTGCCCGTGCCGAGCACGTTGCCCGATATGACGGAGCCCGGCCCCAGTGTCAGTGTGTTGCCGCTGCCAGCGAACCGGATCGCCGCGGTGCTCCCGGATATCGTGCCGGCGTTGAAGACCGAGGAACCACCGGCGTTTGCCAGAATACCATATAAGGTGCCCCCGATGAGGGCGCCGGCGTTGTTGGTCACTGTCGCGTTGGTCTGAGCGGAAATGGCGATGTTGCCGATGCCGAAGATGTTCCCGGAATTGGTGACATTGGCAAAGCCCGTGGCGGTGCGAATTCCAAAACCACCCTCGATGATGGCGCCGGCGTTGTTGGTCACCGTTGTGTTGGTCTGAGCGATAATGCCGGCGTCGTTGATGCCGTTGATGACTCCGGAATTTGTGACATTGGCAAAGCCCGTTGCAGTTTGAATTCCGCCAGAAAAGCCGACGATCTTGGCGCCGGCATTGTTGATCACCGTCGCGTTGGTCTGAGCGAAAATGCTGGCGGAAGTCAGGATGTTTTCGATGCTCCCGGAATTGGTGACAATGGCGGAGCCCGTAGCGGTTTTAATTCCAAAGTCGATGCCGGTGATGCTACCGCCGGCATTGTTGGTCACTGTCGCGTCGCCAAGAAAGATGCCGGTGAGAGTGCCGCTCCCGATAACCGAGGCGTTAGTACCGACATTGACGGTGACGCCGGTCTCGGTACCGGTGCCGTAGCCGTAGAAGCCGAGGCTGGTGCCGGGCGCACCGCCGCCCTGATTGGTGGTAGTGCCGGTGCACGTCGCAGTGACGTTGCTGGCGGCAGCAGGCGTACAGGCCCACGCCGCCTCGCCGCTCAGAAGCGCCATTACCAGAGCAATAGTGATGGACTGCGCGGCCGCGGAAATAGAATGCCGCCCGCGGTTGCCGCTTCCCAAAGATAGCCTCCCCATCCCCGACATTTTAGACGTCAAACCAAGCGTCTAGGATGTGCCCGGGAACTCCGACAACCGAAACACATCTCCATCAGAATTCCAGGGAAGACACAACCTACAGTCGGCCAATCAGGCACGTTCTAAAGCGCGATCAGTTGCAATTGTGGCTAGCGCGCAACACCCCGCTCTGCCAATTGTCGCGGCGTGGCGCGGAACGGAGCATTGGAATTGGCTTGGACGAGATTCAATCTCCCAAGCTGCCGCCTCTGGTCAACCGCTCCGGTGACCTCAATTCTTCGGCGCGTCGAAATTGAGCGGCGGCAGCTCGATCTGCGGAATGTCGATCCTGACCTTGTTGAGGTCGACATTGACCGGCTTGTCGAGCAGGGCTGTGACCGTGATCGGAAACGCGATCACCAAGACCACCATGATCATCTGCAGGCCGACCCAGGGCAGGGCGCCCCAGTAGATGTCCGAGCTCTTGACCTCCTTCGGCGCCACGCCGCGCAGATAGAACAGCGCGAAACCGAACGGCGGGTGCATGAACGAGGTCTGCATGTTGACGCAGAGCATGACGCCGAACCAGATCAGCGCGTAGTCGGGTCCGACCACCGGCGCCAGGATTTTTTGCGCGATCGGCGCGATCATCGGCAGGATGATGAAGGCGATCTCGAAGAAATCCAGGAAGAACGCCAGGAAGAAGATGAACAGGTTGATGAAGATCAGGAAGCCCCAGACCCCGCCGGGCAGCGAGGTCAGCATGTGCTCGAGCCAGACGCCGCCGGAGACGCCCAGAAACACCACCGAGAAGCAGCTCGAGCCGATCAGGATGAACACCACCATGGTGGTGATGCGCATGGTGGTCTCGTAGCCCTGCTTGATCAGGCCGCGCAATTCGGGAATCCGCACCGCCTCCAGGCAGATCCAGACCACCGCGAAATAGGTGATGGCGAAGGCGAGCTTGAAGATCAGGTTCTCGGCGATGAAAATTCCGACCATGGTGCCGATGCCGGCGGCGATCACGCCGATGATCAAGAGCTTGTGGCCGGCCTTGGAGAAGTCCTTGTGGTGCATGGCGGCGAGCACGATGGCGCCGATCGCGCCCATCGCGCCGGCTTCCGTCGGGGTCGCGAGGCCGAGCATCATGGTGCCGAGCACGACGAAGATCAGCACCGCCGAGGGGATGATGCCGAGCAGGCATTTGTGCCACAAGGCCCAGCCTTTCAGGGTGCGCGCCTCTATCGGCACCGGCGGGACATGGTCCGGCTTGAAGATGCCGAGCACGAAAGTGTAGCCGGCGAACAGCGCGATCTGGAACACCGACGGTCCCCAGGCGCCGAGATACATGTCGCCGACCGACTTGCCGAGCTGGTCCGCCAGCACGATCAGCACCAGCGACGGCGGCACCAATTCGGTGATGGTGCCGGAGGCCGCCAGCACGCCGGTGATGTAGCGGATGTTGTAGCCGTAGCGCATCATCACCGGCATCGAGATCAGCGCCATGGCGATGACTTGCGCCGCCACCGTGCCGGTGATCGCGCCGAGGATGAAGCCGACGATGATCACGGAATAGCCGAGGCCGCCGCGGATCGGGCCGAACAACTGGCCCATCGAATCCAGCATGTCCTCGGCCAGTCCGCAGCGTTCGAGGATCGCGCCCATGAAAGTGAAGAACGGGATCGCGAGCAGGAGTTCGTTGGAAAGCACGCTGCCGAACAC
>NZ_DATHOP010000072.1:0-39686 GCF_035484855.1 Bradyrhizobium sp. | reverse complement strand
AGGCCGAGGCCAGCGCGAATTCACGATCGACCTTCAGGTGGGCGCCGGAAGTGCGCATGTGATCCTGCTCGTTCGGGGTCGGCGTATTGGACGCTTCCTCCGGCGGGATGTGCGCGGTGTTCTTCAGCTTCGGTCGCGTCGGCAGGCCGTCGGATTCGACAATGCCGGAATAACGCACCTCGCTCTGCACGCCGAAAGCATCACGCATCGAGCCGGCGACGATCTTGAGCTTGTTGTTGTCCATGGTGGAGAAGGCGACGAGCATCACGAAGAAGCTCATCATCAGGCCCATCAGGTCGGCGAAGGTCACGAACCAGCCGTGCCCTCCTCCGTGTGCGCCGCCGCGTTTCTTCTTGGCCATTGCTTGCTTTCCGGACCGATCCCGCCGGCCCGATCAGGCCGGTACCGGCTCGCCCTCTTCGTGGCGGTGCTTTTCCGGCAGATAGGCCAGCAACATTTCCCGGACCAATGTCGGGCTCTTGGAATCGCGGATCATCAGGATGCCGTCGATGATCAGGGTGCGGTTGGTCTCCTCGTCGAGCAGCTTGCCATGCAGCTTGTCGGCGATCGGAAGGCAGAACAGGTTGGCGACCAGCGCGCCGTAGAGCGTCGCCAGCAGGGCGGTGGCCATGAAGGGGCCGAGCTTCGAGGGGTCGGTCATGTTGGCGAACATCTGCACCATGCCGATCAGGGTGCCGATCATGCCAAACGCCGGGGCGCAGTCGCCGATGGCGCGGTAGATCTTGCCGCCCTCGTCGAGATGCATCAGGAAATTATCGCGGTCGCGTTCGAGATTGTCGCGGATGAATTCGAGATCGTAGCCGTCGGCGACGAACCGAATGCCCTTGGCCAGGAACGGTTCGTCGGTCTCGACCTTTTCCAGGCCGACCGGGCCCTGCTTGCGGGCGATTTCGGCGATGCGGGCCAGTTCGTCGACCAGGTCGCGCGCCGACAGCCGGCTCATGGTGAAGGCGAATTTCGCGCCCAGCGGCAAACCGTGCAGAATCGCGCTGAGCGGAAACCGGATCATGGTGGCGGCGATCGAACCGCCGAAGATGATGATGACGGCGTGCTCGCTGACGAACATATGCAGATCGCCGCCCAGGAGCACCATAATCGTTATGACGATGATGCCGAACACGAGCCCGACGCCCGTCATGATATCCATGGGAGACTCCAACGCATACGCGAACGACCGACCGTTCTGGACGGTGACGCGGCCCAACCCGGGCCGCGCGACCAAAACCCTACGGACACGCCATTAAAGACGCGTAAAGGTTAAACCGATTGACGCTGGGTCGGAGAAACAATCGGGCGCCGGGCCGGGTTTCAACACTCTGCTAACCATACTGCCGCGGGCCGCCGCTCTGCTGCGGCGTTGCCAGCTCACCAACCTCCGGAGTGGCATGATGTCGACGAACTTCGTCGCATGGCTCTGCAATCATCGCGCCGGACGGCCAACTCGTCCGATCGGATCGCAATGCAATCGCGGCCGTCCACAGCGTTTTCAAGCGAAAGCCTGCCCCGGACACGATCCGGGGTGGTCACCAGTTCGCGTTGAGAAAACGCGTCAAACAAAGAACCTAGAGCCCCGTTTCGATTCGATCGAAACAGAAAAGGCTCTAAGCCGGCAATAGCGGGCCGAGCTTTGCCAGTTGGTCCTTCAGGCTGTTCTCTTTCCAACCCGCTTCCTTGCTGTCGCTGCCGGCTTTGGTCAGGCGCTCGCGCTCGCTGGCGACGATCTCGGATTGCAGGCGGCTTGCTTCGTCCCGCCGGCCGAGGCCGAACAGGGCTTCGACCTTGGTCGCGCCGATCCAGAACAGCTCGTCACTACCCGGTTTCTGTTGCTCGGCACTTGCCGCGGCTCGATCGCAAATCGCCAGCAGGTCCTGCCGTATCCGCCGAGCCAGAACGCGATCGACCATCGCCTCATCGCCGCTCGCTGTCGACGCCCGAACATCGAGCATGAAGGCATAGTTGATGCCGTTATAATAATCGTTCTTGATGTAATAGCCTCTCGCATAGGCCTGTATCGCCTCATCGAGATCGGCATTATTTTTCGTGGCGTCCCACAGCCGCTTGTGGATCGCCCCCCACAGCCCGACCGTCTCCGCGTCGCTCGATGTTTGCGGCGCCAACCTGTCGAGGATGACCTTCGCAGCCACCAGCGCTGCCGTTTTGTCCGGCTGTTCGTGCTTGTAGGTCGCAAGTGCGAGCTGCTGCACGATGTAGGGATCGCCGGGCTGCATCGTCGCCAGACGGTTCAGCAGCTCCAGGGGCGTGTTCCAATCGGCTGCTTTCGTGACCTTTCCCTTCGCGGCACGAAAGTCTTCCAGGAGTTGAGCGAAGCTCTTGTTGTCGGTCGGCGCCGATGATGGAGCGGCCGGTGCTTCCGCCGCCTCCAGCGCCGAGCCGGCAAGACTGGCTCCCTGCAGGGTCGGAATGAACAGAAAGACCGGGCTATCGACCTCTGGGCTTGCCATGAGCGTCGTAATCTTGTCCTTGAGGATCTTCCTGACCCGCATCACCTCCTGAAAGCCGATCTCCGTTCCGAGGTGTACGTATTTCAGGATGCTGAGATGATTGAGATCGAAGGGAAAGCTGAAATTGCTTTCCGCCATCACGATGGTGCGGTGCGGACGCAACGCGTGACGCACCCCGAGCTCGTAGACCGCATTCACATTCGATGTCGAGAGATCCGCAACCACCAGGTCGGCGCCGAGCAGATTGTCATACATCGGCTTGTCGATGACGGTCGAATGGATGATTTCATCTGCGCGTATGCAGGTATGGCCAGCCTCTTCGACAACCGGCTTGATGATGTCTTCGTAAGTCCGATTCAGATTCAGGACGCGCTGCGGGTTCGACTGAAAGTCGGTCTTCTCGCCAAAGCCCATGATGACAAAACAGCTTCCCATTGCCTTCCTCGGCGGTTTGCAACCGGCGTCAATTTTTGGTTGTCAATATCACACCGTGCAAGTCGAGGCCAGCGTCCGGGCTGCGCTCGAATGAAACGGCACAGCTAGAACCGGCCGAGCATAGCGTTTTCGAAGCGGCCGGAAAACGCGCCGAACACGTCAGGCGGCCGCAAGTCCCGTCAGTTCCAGGCTGAGCTTGCGCAACCGCTTCCGCGCGGCCTCGTCATAGGCCTGCGGGTTGGCGCGCATCTCATTCATGCCGTTGAAGAACAGGCCGCTCTTGGCTGCGACATCCTCGCCCAGGGCCAGATGCAGGATCGCTTCGCCGCCCTGCTCGACGGTCGAGATCGGGGTGATGCCGCCGGCCCGCACCATCGTTGTGTTCATATAGGTGGCCGGGTGCAGCGAATTGACGGTGACGCCGGTCCCCTTCAATTCCTCGGCGAGATCAATGGTGAACATGATCTGGGACAACTTGCTCTGCGCATAGGCGCGGCCGCCGCTGTAGCCTTTGTTGATCATGACATCGTCGAAATCGATCGGGTGCTGGCCGAGCGAGGCGACGTTGACGATGCGCGACGGCGCGCTCGCCTTCAACAGCGGCAGCAGCCGGTAAGCGAGCAGGAAGCCGGCGAGATAGTTGACGGCGAACCGCAATTCATGGCCATCCGCGCTGGTCTGGCGCTGAGGTCCCTGATTTTGCGATCCGATCCCGGCATTGCTGATGAAGAGGTCGAGCCGCTTGTGGTCGGCGATGACCGCGTTCGCAAGCCGCCGCGCTTCCGACAGCGAGGACAGGTCGGCCTGATAGAACACGGCCTCGCCCCCTTCTGCGTTGATCTCGTCGAGCAGCGCTTGGCCCCGCGCCACGTCGCGGCCGTGGACCAGCACCTTGGCGCCGGCGGCGGCGAGCCTGCCCGCGACATAGCGGCCGACGCCGTCGGTCGAGCCAGTGATCAATGCAGTCTTGCCGTTCATCTTCATTTCAATGTGTCCCATTCATCGCGCCGGCCGCGCAGACTGCCACGGCCAGGCCCATTACGGAAATACCGCCAAAAATGTAATAATTATCTTTTCACTTTGAGGTTGACTTGCCATAATCCCGACGCACGATACCAAGGTGGTACGTCGAAGTCCGGCAGGCGATCCCGGCCGCATGTGGGCGCAGCACCAGATGCGTTCCCGGGCCGCCTTTCAACCAAAGGGAGAAACAGCGATGTCTTATTCTGGTTCTGGCGGGATACAACCACTCTATGGCGCCGTCATCCGCGACAAGTGCAAAACCGCCGACTTGGATACCTTGAAGGCCTACAAGATCGTCGGCCACGATTTGCTGAAAAATCATAGCGGTCCCGACGCCGCCGACCTCAAGGCCGCGCTCAAGGACCTCGACACCACCATCGCAGCAAAGGGCAAGAAATAGCCCCGGCAGGGATCAGACGGCCTGAAGTAGACGCGGCAAGCGTGCTTGGCCGGGCGGCCAGACTCACGCTTATCGCAAGACAGTGAGCGACCTTCGAAAAAGGCGGCAAACGATGCAAGACGCTGTTCTCGACGAGGGTCCGCGACGGAGGTTGTCGCTCCGCGACCAGATCGATTGCATTCCGGTCTATGTCGTCTGGGAAATCACGCTCGCCTGCAATCTGAAGTGCATTCACTGCGGCTCGCGTGCAGGGCATCGCCGTGCCAAGGAACTGAGTACCAGCGAATGCATCGACGTCGTGCGCCAGCTGGCGGAACTCGGCACCCGCGAGATTACGATCATCGGCGGGGAAGCCTTCGTCCGCAGGGACTGGCTGACCCTGGTGCGCGCGATCCGCGACCACGGCATCGACTGCACCATGCAGACCGGCGGCTACAAGCTGTCACGCGACATGATCAAGGCCGCAGCCGATGCCGGCCTGCTCGGCCTTGGGGTGTCGATCGACGGCCTGCAGCCCCTCCACGACCATTTGCGCGGCGTTTCCGGCTCCTATTCGGAAGCATTGCGCGTTCTCGAAGACTGCCGCCGCGTCGGCCTCGTCGCCAGCGTCAACACGCAGATCACCTCGACGATCATGCCCGAACTTCCGCAGGTGATGGATGTCATCATCGAGGCCGGCGCAAAGTACTGGCAGATCCAGTTGACGGTCGCGATGGGCAACGCCGTCGACAACGAGGAGATCCTGCTGCAGCCCTTTGAGCTTGCGACGCTGATGCCGCTGCTGGCGGACCTGCATCGCAAGGGGCGCGAGCGGGATCTGCTGCTGTTGCCGGGCAACAATATCGGTTACTTCGGTCCCTACGAAGCGCTGTGGCGCGGACCGGACCGCGGCTATTACAGCGGCTGCCCGGCCGGCCAGAACGCGATCGGGCTGGAAGCCGACGGCACGCTGAAGGGCTGCCCGTCGCTCGCGACCGACCGCTACGGGGCCGGCGATGTCCGTGACACGCCGATCGCGGAGTTGTGGGCGACGCATCCGGCGCTGCAGTTCAACCGCAACCGCGGCACCGACGACCTCTGGGGCTTTTGCCGGGAATGCTATTACGCCGAGGCATGCCGCGGCGGCTGCACCTGGACGGCGGATTCGCTGCTCGGCCGCCGCGGCAACAATCCGTATTGTCACCACCGGGTGCTGACGCTGGCCGAGCGCGGCGTCCGCGAGCGTATCGTCAAGGTCGCCGAGGCCCCGGCGTTTCCATTCGCCACCGGACGCTTCGCGCTGCTGGAAGAACCGATCCCGGTCGAGGCACCGGTGGCATGAGCGGCGGTTCTCCACCTCGAGGCCATGGGCCGCCAGTGATGGTGCTCTGTCGTCAATGCGTCCGCTACGTTTTCGAAGGTACCGTTGTTTGCCCGCATTGCGGCGGCGACGCCCGCGAGACGGGCGAACGCTATCGCGACGGAGGCTATCTCGCGGTCGAAACCATGCAGCGCATCGACCGGCTGCGCAGTGCCGCCGCAGACCGGGCTTCTCGTGGAGAGGACGAGTAGAGCGTTTTCGAGCGAAGTGGTCACCGGTTCGCGTGAAGAAAACGCGTCAAAACAAGAATCTAGTAGCGAGGCCGTCAGTGAATTTCGGCCGAGCGCTTCAGCGCGTCTTTGAGCTTTTCCAGCGAGAAGTCCTTGCTGCGGGCGATCTCCAGGATCGGCGTCTCGCGGCGGCCGCAGAGTTCGGCGGCATCCGGAATCTTGGCGGCGATGTCGAGGGGGATCACGATCGCGCCGTGACGATCGGCATGAATCAGATCGTCGTTGCGAACGGTCATGCCGGCGACGCGGACCTCGCCGCCGAAGTTCTCGGCATGGACCCAGGCGTGCGACGGCCCGATCGATCCGGCGAGCGCCTGGAAACCCGGCGCCCATTGCGGGATGTCGCGGATCGAGCCGTCGGTGATGACGCCGAGACAGCCGAGCGCCTTGTGCACGTTGCTCTGCACCTCGCCCCAGAACGCGCCGTAACCAACGTCGGCGCCGTCGATATCCTGGATCACGGTGATGCGCGGACCGTGGCCTGTGCCGACATATTCATAATAGGCGATGCGGCGCTTGGCCTGCTCGGCGGCGGGAAGGCCGGATTGCAGCACCGAGCGGATCGACACCGTGCGGGCGTAGCCGACCATCGGCGGCAGGTCGGGGAACGGGCAGACCAGCGGCTTGGTGGTGTAGCCGATCAGGCGGCGTTCGGGTGCGACCACTTCCATCGCGTTGCAGATGGTGGGCGTGTCATAGCGCGCCAGCGCTTCCAGCAGTGAAGCAGGCAGCGGCGCTTTGGTGGAATCCGTCACGGCGTTTTCTCCGGAGATTTGGGGAGCGGCCCTTTCTTAAGAGGCCGTATGGCAAAGCCGTATAGCCGAGATCGGGATCGAACCCAACCCGGCGATCGCTCATGTCAGATATCCAGCGATGGAGCCGGGCCGCTCAGTTCAGCCGTGCCGGACGGTCGCCCTCGCCCGGTTCGGTCGCCACCGGCGCGAACGGCGGCGCCGGACTGGACGGCGCGACACTTTCGGGCGGCGCAGCGGCGGCGGCCGCCTTGCGCGCCTGGTCGCGATAGGACTTCCATCCGGCCGGCAGACTCAGCAGATAGAGTACCGATCCGACCGACAGGATGTGCCAGGGATAGCCGATCAACAGCGCAATGAAGAACACCACCGAAACGAAAACCGGCAGCACCATTTCCGGCGGCACGCGCATCCGCCAGGTCTTGCCGGAAAACACCGGCAGCCGCGACACCATCAGGAACGCGATCAGGAGCGTATAGAGCGCGGTCAGGATCGCCGGCGGTTGCGGCCAGCCGAGGAAGGCGAGATAGATCGGAAGCAGCACGGTGATCGCGCCGGCCGGCGCCGGAACGCCGGTGAAGTAATTGGCCGCAAACGGCGGCTTGTTCGGGTCGTCCATGGTGGCGTTGAAGCGCGCCAGCCTCAGGCCGCCCGAGATCGCAAACACCATGGCGGCGATCCAGCCGCCATTGTTGAGTTCGTGCAATTGCCAGAAGTACAGGATCAGGCCGGGCGCGACGCCGAAATTGACGAAATCCGCAAGGCTGTCGAGTTCGGCGCCGAATTTCGACTGGCCCTTGATCATCCGCGCGACCCGGCCGTCCAGGCCGTCGAGAATGGCCGCGAACACGATCGCGGCCACCGCAAGCTGCATGTGTCCTTCCGTCGACAGGCGGATCGCGGTCAGCCCGGCGCAGATCGCCAGCAGGGTGATGACGTTGGGCACTAATAGCCGCACCGGGATCGGACGAAACCGGCGGCGGCGCAATTGCTCGGATTGATTGGGATCGAAGGGCATCGGCATGGCCCGATGACATATAGCAAGCGTCGGCCGGCTCCGCCATTGCGGCGGTAAGCTCCATTTCGGCCGCTCGAATGGTTAATCGGCCCGGAACGTCCGGCCGGGATCGCTAAGCCTGAAATCGGCCAAAATGGTCTCGCCCGCCACCGCGGTCTGGCCTTCCGAAACCAGCGCTTTGGTGCCTTCGGGCAGATAGACGTCGAGACGCGATCCAAACCGGATCAGCCCGAACCGCTCGCCGGCGCCGATCGACTGGCCGTCGCGAACGAAGCAGACGATCCGCCGCGCCACTAGCCCCGCGATCTGCACCACGCCGATGCGCCCGTTGGGCGTGGAGATCGCAAGCGAATTGCGCTCATTGTCCTCGCTCGCCTTGTCGAGCTCGGCGTTGATGAAGGCCCCCGGCCGGTAGGCGATGCGATCGATGCGGCCTGCGACCGGGCTGCGGTTCACATGGCAGTTGAACACGCTCATGAAGATCGAGATGCGCGGCAGCGGCTTGTCGCCGAGACCGAGTTCGGCCGGCGGCAAGGCCTGCGCGATCATCGAAATCCGCCCGTCGGCCGGCGCCACCACGATGCCCTCGCCGATCGGCGTCACACGCACCGGATCGCGGAAGAACAGCGCGCACCAGACCGTCAGCAATGTGCCGATCCACCCGAGAGGCGACCATATCCAGAACAGGATCAGGCTCACGACCGCGAAGCCGCCGATGAAGGGATAGCCTTCCTTGTGAACAGGCGGAATCTGCGCGCGGATCGAATTGGCGATGGACATTTGCGAGCTCACCGATCTCTGGGTTCACGGATGCATTGTGCGTTCTCCCCAAAACGGGAGACGGGATCATCAGGGTCATTCCGCCGCGGCAGGCGTCGCCAACACATCGGGCGTCACCAGCGCGTCGTCGAGCGGCGGCGGCTCCCGGTTGGGCGCCTCGTTCTCGTCGGTGATCCGCGCGAGCCTTTCGCGCGCCTCCTGGGCTTCGCGCTGCCGGTTCCACATACTGGCATAGAGTCCGCCGCTTGCCAAAAGCAGGCTGTGGGTGCCGCGCTCGGCGATGCGGCCCTGGTCCAGCACGATGATCTCGTCGGCGCCGACGATGGTCGACAGCCGGTGCGCGATCACGAGCGAGGTGCGGTTCTGCGACACCCGGTCCAGCGCCTCCTGGATTTCATGCTCGGTGTGGCTGTCGAGCGCGGAAGTCGCTTCGTCCAGCACCAGGATCGGCGGTCCCTTGAGCACGGTGCGCGCGATCGCGACGCGCTGCTTCTCGCCGCCCGACAATTTCAGGCCGCGCTCGCCGACCTGGGTCTCATAGCCCTTCGGCGACATCTTGATGAAGGGATCGATCTGCGCCAGCCGCGCCGCCTGCTCCACCTCGGCATCGGTGGCGTCCCATCGGCCGTAACGGATGTTGTAGCGGATGGTGTCGTTGAACAGCACGGTGTCCTGCGGCACCATGCCGATCTGCGCCCGCAGCGAGGCCTGGGTGACGTTGCGGATGTCCTGGCCGTCGATCAGGATCCGGCCGCTGGAGACGTCATAGAGCCGGAACAACAGCCGCGAGATGGTCGATTTGCCGGCGCCGGAGGGACCGACGATCGCCACCGTCTTGCCGGCCGGCACATCGAAGCTGAGGCCCTTGAGGATCGGCCGCTCCGGGTCGTAGGAGAAGCGGACGTCCTCGAAGCGGACATTGCCCGACGTGACGACCAGCGGCAGGGCGCCGGGAACGTCGGTGATCTCCGCCCGCCACGACAGCACGCTGAACATCTTCTCGATGTCGATGATCGCCTGCTTGATCTCGCGATAGACCATGCCCATGAAATTCAGGGGCTGGTAGAGCTGGATCATCATGGCGTTGACCATGACGAAATCGCCGACCGTGTTATGGCCGCTGCGGACTCCCAGCGCGCACATCAGCATGGTCGCGGTGAGGCCGAAGGTGAAAATGATCGCCTGCCCGGTATTGAGCACCGCGAGCGAGGTGTAGGTCTTCACGCTGGCGCGCTCATAGCGCTCCATCGAACGGTCGTAGCGGGTGGCTTCGCGCTCCTCGGCGGTGAAATATTTCACCGTCTCGTAGTTGAGCAGCGAGTCGATCGCCTTGGTGTTGGCCTCGGTGTCGGATTCGTTCATCTTGCGGCGGATCTCGATCCGCCATTCGGTCGCGATATAGGTATAGTACATGAACACCACGACCGTGATCATGGTGACCAGCACGTAGCGCCAGTCGAATTTCCACAGCAGCACGGCCATCAGGAGCGATACCTCGACGATGGTCGGGATCAGCTGCAGGATCACCATCCGTACGATGACCTCGATGCCGGTGCGGCCGCGCTCCAGCACCCGGGTCAGGCCGCCGGTCTTGCGCTCCAGATGAAAGCGCAGCGACAATTCGTGCATGTGGACGAAGGTGCGGTAGGCGAGCTTGCGCACCGCATGCATCGCCACGCGCGCGAAGATGCCGTCGCGCCATTGCGTCAGCACCGCCATCAACACGCGCAAGCCGCCATAGCTGAGCGTCATGATCAAGGGCGATGCGATCAGCCACAGCGTCCAGTTCGACGATTGCAGCGGCGCGGTATCGGCGCCGGTGAGCGCGTCGATCGCCCATTTGAAGGTGAACGGCACCGCCAGTGTCGCGAGCTTGGCGAACAGCAACAGCACCACCGACCAGATCACGCGCATCTTCAGGTCGGCGCGATCGCTGGGCCAGATATAGGGCCACAGGTGCACCAGCGTCCCGATCAGGGTCGCCTGTTCGATCGTCTTGCTCGTGGCAGGCAGCGCTTCACCGGCGCCGTGAGACGAATCAGGATGAGCCATCAATCAGGTGCCCGGAAGCGTGCTGTGGTGCGGTTGTCGTCGCATTCTGCCCCGTCATATAGAGCGTTTGCGCTCCCGGCGCACCCCCCGGGGGAACGCCATTCTTTCACGCTTCTCAGGCATTTACCGCCGGATTCGAAGGTGTCTGTCAATTCGACAGGCTTGACGGCGTTACGCTGCAGTGCCACATGCCCGAGGATGAACAAGATCAGGACCGTCTGTGTCTATTGCGGCTCCGGCCCCGGCACAAACCCGCGCTTTATCGAAGGGGCCCGGGATTTCGGGAAAATCCTCGCCGAGAGCGGAATCGACCTCGTTTATGGCGGCGGAGCGCTCGGATTGATGGGCGCGGTCGCCGCAGCCGTCATCGATCACGGCGGCAACACGATCGGCATCATCCCCGAATTCCTCGCGACGCGCGAACGCATCAATCAGAATGTTTCAGAATTGATTGTCACGACGACAATGCACGAGCGCAAACAGATCATGTTCGAGCGCGCTGACGCATTCGTTGCGCTGCCCGGCGGAATCGGCACGCTGGAGGAATTGGTGGAGCAACTGACCTGGGCCCAACTTGCGCGTCATCAAAAACCGATCGTCATTCTCAATATCGATGACTTCTGGTCGCCCTTGCTGGAGCTTTTCGAGCACTTGCGGTCGGCCGGTTTCATCCATTCGGAAAGCGAGTTTCGCTACTCGGTCACCTCCAAGGTCCATGATATACTGCCGTCAATTCAAGCGGCCCTGCAAAGCCGGAGGCCCGAAATTGCCGCCTCGGCCAATGTGAAGAGGTTGTAGTCGTCAGTTCTGCCATCGACCCTCTGCCGGCGGTTATCACGATGAAAGCGGAAAATATCGCAGGATTGATATCGATGGCCGGGAGCGCGTTGTTCCTGCTCGGTGGCGATGCGAGCGGGACCGCCGTCGCGGTCAGCTTCCTCGCGGCGGAAATCATCCTGACCCGGTACGGCCATTTGCGGAGCGGCTATTCAGCCGGTTGCGGATTGTTCGCCTTCGGCGACGCGCTTGCCGTCACCTCCGAACTAAGCCGCGGCAATCAAGCCTTCCAGTACGCGCTGATCGCAATGGCGATTGCCTGGTTGATCGGCGCTGCCAGGGCACCGCTGGCATGGCTCGGCCAGCGATACGACAGGGAGCGCCTGGTGGGGCTGGCCGACGCGCTGCAGCCGCTGGCCGGAATAGCGATGCTCGCATTGCGGATTCCTGCAATCCTGGCCGCCATCGCCGGAGGCAGCTTCCTGGGTGCCGCGGCGGTTGGATGCTGGGCGGTAGCCGATATCCTGTTGGGCCGAATCCATCAAAGCCACAAGATTCTGTCTGC
Source organism: Bradyrhizobium sp. (assembly GCF_035484855.1). Lineage (GTDB taxonomy): Bacteria > Pseudomonadota > Alphaproteobacteria > Rhizobiales > Xanthobacteraceae > Bradyrhizobium. The sequence goes on along the minus strand of NZ_DATHOP010000072.1, from coordinate 27,811 downwards.
GTCTTTTTCGTCGTTGCGTTCCCGCTAGGCTTCCCGAGCATCGTGATTTCGCTCAAGTTCAAACTTTGCATCTTTTCCAATTACGCGTTTTTGGTCATCGCCAAACTTCGGGTTGTAAAAATCCCATGTCCAAATCAAATCAGTGCCGCAGTTTAGCAGAGCTGCGAGCGCACCGGCGGCCAACAAAATCTCCTGGCAAGCCAGGTCACCCAGAACGCAGAAGTGAAGGCTGCAGACCTTGTTGCCGATTGCGAGATGCGCAAGCAAGATAACTAAGATGACAACTGCAAAAACACAATTGTTCACTCCCCATCTCGTCGAGGCGGTTTCCGGCAGCTTCCTTTCGAAAGGGGTACCCTTGAGTTCAGGAAAGCTGTCAAAAAATCTTGTAACTAAATATTTCCTGGATTTGACTCCCGGGGCCCAGGGCCTCAAGCTCCAGAACAACCAAATTATGTCGGCCGCAAGCAGCGCCAGGTAAACCCACAAAAACTTCAGCGGATTCGATGGAGTAACCGTTAAATACACAATTATGAGCGCGGGTATTATGAGAAAGAGGCTTTCCTCTTTGCCCAAGCGATCACTGTACTCCAGCAGATTGTCGTAATCCCGCTCCTCCTGTTCCGCGTCCTTTTGCTCGGCATTCAGCTGATTCTTTGGGTCGTGAAGACTATCAATGAACTTGAACACCTCGTCATAGCGGATGTCGAAGACCCTGATGTTGCCGACATAAAATCGGTAAAATGTGAGGACGTAGACCAGGAAGAGAGACATCGATATTCCGAATGAAAAATTATCCGGAACTCTGCTGCAACTGGTGACGAACAGATTCGACGTCAGATCTGGAAATTTACATTCGACCAATTCATCGAACGAATGCAGAAGCGCAAACGTTCCTCCGGTGAAAAGTATCGTCCAACACGCCTTGATGGACACGTGCGAATTTTTTATCGCCTCTCGGGCAAAGCTTCTGAAAATTGCTACCTTCTTCATTGCTACTCACAGGGAACGCGCCAAGCCCTTCTTTCTTGCTAATTATAGATGTTATATCTCTTAAATACAACCTAATATTGTGCAGGCTCGGCAGGCCTCATCCCTCCGGAAACGTCACCGCCTCGATGCGATTGCCGTCGGGATCGACGATGAACGCCGCGTAATAGCGCACGCGATCGTGCGGGCGCAGCCCCGGCGCGCCGTCGGAGCGGCCGCCGGCAGCGAGCGCCGCGGCGTGGAAGGCGTCGACGGCAGTCGTCGATCTTGCCCGCAGGCAGATATGGACGCCGCTCTCCGGCGCGACGGGTGGCATGCGATCACGAAAATTGATCCAGAACTCGGGATAGTCCTTGCCGAAACCAACCGTTGCGGGCCGGCTCACCAGCCGCACCAGCCCGAGCGGCGCCAGTGCCGCTTCATAGAAGCGCGCAGATCGTTGGAGATCGCTGACGCCGACGGAGATGTGGTCGATCATTGCCGGCTCCAGCTTTTGCCGTCATTGCGAGGAGCTCTTGCGACGAAGCAATCCATTCTTTCTTGCTGTTGCGCGATGGATTGCTTCGCTTCGCTCGCAATGACGGTGGTTGCATTTGCTACACCGGCGCGCCCGACTTCACCAGCTTGTAGACCACCGAATCCATCAGCGCCTGGAACGAGGCGTCGATGATGTTGGGCGACACGCCGATCGTGGTCCAGCGTTCGCCCGCCTCGTCCTCGCTCTCGATCAAGACCCGCGTCACCGCCTCGGTGCCGCCATTGAGGATACGCACGCGATAGTCGATCAGCTTCAATCCCTCGATGTATTTCTGGTATTTGCCGAGATCCTTGCGCAGCGCGACGTCGAGCGCGTTGACCGGACCGTTGCCCTCAGCCGCCGAGATCAGTTTCTCGCCGTCGACGTCGACCTTGACCACGGCAAGCGCCACCGTGACGCGCTGGCCGTTGGCGTTGTAGCGCTGCTCGACATTGACGTCGAATTGTTCGACCCGGAAGTATTCCGCGACCTTGCCGAGCGTTCGCCGCGCCAACAGGTCGAACGAGGCGTTGGCGGATTCATAGGCGTAGCCCGCGGCCTCGCGGTCCTTCATTTCCTCGACCAGGCGCACCAGTTTCGGGTCGTCCCTCGCATAGGCGATGCCGGCGCGCTCCAGTTCGGCGATGACATTGGAGCGGCCGGCCTGATCGGACACCAAGACCTTGCGATGATTGCCGACCGATTCCGGCGCTACGTGCTCGTAGGTGTGCGGATCCTTCAGCACGGCGGAAGCATGAATCCCGGTCTTGGTGACGAAGGCGCTCTCGCCGACGTAAGGTGCGTGGCGGTCAGGCGCACGGTTGAGCATGTCGTCGAGCGTGCGCGACACTTTGGTCAGCGTCGCCATCTTGTCCTGGGATACCCCGATCTCGAAGCGATCGGAAAATTCACCCTTCAGCCGCAAGGTCGGGATCAGGGAACACAAATTGGCATTGCCGCAGCGTTCGCCGAGCCCGTTCAGCGTGCCCTGGATCTGGCGGACGCCGGCGCGCACCGCGGCCAGCGAATTGGCCACCGCCTGCTCGGTGTCATTATGGGCGTGGATGCCGACATGATCGCCCGGAATGTGTTTCGTGACCTCGGTGACGATGCTCTCGACCTCGTGCGGCATGGTGCCGCCATTGGTGTCGCACAACACAACCCAGCGTGCGCCGGAATCATAGGCCGCTTTGGCGCAGGCCAGCGCGAATTCGGGATTCTCCTTGTAACCGTCGAAGAAATGCTCGCAGTCGAGCATGACCTCGCGGCCAGCGGATTTCGCGGCCTTCACGCTATCGCGGATGGACGCGAGATTTTCCTCGTTGGTGGTCTCGAGCGCCACCCGGACCTGATAGGCAGAGGACTTTGCGACAAAGCAGATCGCATCCGCCTTGGCTTCCAGCAGCCCTGCAAGACCCGGATCGTTCGAGGGCGAACGGCCGGGACGCCGGGTCATGCCGAACGCGGTGAAGCGCGCGCGATCGAATTTTGGTTTCTCGGCGAAGAATTCGGTGTCGGTCGGATTGGCGCCGGGATAGCCGCCCTCGACATAATCGATGCCGAGGTCGTCCAGCATGTGCGCGATCAGCTGCTTGTCGCGCAGCGTGAAGTCGACGCCGTTGGTCTGCGCGCCGTCGCGCAGCGTGGTGTCGAACAGATAGAGACGTTCGCGGCTCATGTGGGAGCTCCCGGCTTGGCGCCATCGCCCAGCGTCTTCTGCATCGTGGTGTTGGCGAGCCATTCGCCGTTGACGGTCACGGTGTTGCGGCGCGTGGCGACATAACCGCGCTTGGTAAAAAACTCCGCGGCATTGTCGCTGGCATCGACCGTGAGTGCCTTTGCCCCGCGGCCGCCGGCGAGTTTTTCCAGCGCGTCGAGCAGCATCGACGCCACGCCCTGCCCGACCACGCCCGGATGGACATAGAGCATGTCGATATGATCCTTGCCCTTCAGCGCGGCAAATCCAACCGGCGAATTCTGCAGCGTGGCGACCAGCGTGAGTTCGCCTGCCAGGCGCTTGCCGAATTGCTCCTCGTCGTCGGCGGCGCCGGCCCAGGCCTGCTGTTGCGCCTCGCTGTAATCTTCGCCGGTCAGTTCCTCGACGCTGGCGACAAAGATCGCCGCCAGCACCGGCGTATCCGTCGCAAGGAACGGCCGCAAAGCAGGTTTGGGCAGCGCCTGTCCCATCTCTAACCGGCTCCCTTGCAACAGCTCATCGCGCGATCTCCCAAGTGGTGCCTTCCTTGGAATCCTTGATCACAACCCCCATTGCCGCGAGTTCATCGCGGATGCGGTCGGATTCCCTGAAGTCTTTTCGCGCGCGGGCGGCGGTGCGGTCCGAAATCATACTATCGATCTGTTTGACGTCGATGCCACTGGCCTGCTGCTTTCGGCCGTTCCATTCCGCGACGCTCTCGGACAGGAATCCGAACTGCCGCAACGAGGCGGCAAATTCGCTGCGATCGCGTTCGTTGCCGGCGACCGCATTATTCCGCAAGCCGTGCAGGGCAGCGATCATCTCCGGCGTGTTCAGGTCGTCCGACAGCGCTTCGATGACCACATCAGAGGGCCGTTCACCCCCGACATCCGCGGCGACCGCGTACCAGTCGTCGAGGGTCTTCGCGCTTTCCTCCAATCCCCTCAACGTCCAGTCCATCGGTGAGCGATAATGCGCTTTCAACATGTTCAGCCGCAGCACTTCGCCCGGCCAATCGGCCAGCAGATCGCGGATCGTGACGAAGTTACCAAGCGATTTCGACATCTTGGCGTCTTCGATTTGCACGAACTCGTTGTGCAGCCAGTAATTCGCCATCATGGACGTGCCGTGCGCGCAACGCGACTGCGCGATTTCGTTCTCGTGATGCGGAAAGATCAGGTCAATGCCGCCGCCATGAATGTCGAAGACGTCGCCGAGATAGGCGGCACTCATGGCCGAGCATTCGATATGCCAGCCCGGACGTCCCCTGCCCCATGGGCTTTCCCAGCCCGGTTCATCGCCGGAGGATTGCTTCCACAGCACGAAGTCTGCGGGGTTTTTCTTGTGCGCGTCGACGGCAACGCGCGCACCCGCCAACTGCTCGTCGAGCTTGCGGCCCGACAGCGCGCCATAGTCCGGCATCGACTGGACATCGAACAGCACTTCACCGCCGGCCTCATAGGCATGGCCGCGCGCGATCAATTGCTCGATCAGCGTCACCATGTCAGCCTTGCCGTCGGCGCGCGGCAGCACGAAATCGGTGGCGCGCGGCTCGAAGGTCGGCGGCAACGAGCCCAGCGCCGCGACGTCGGACGCGAACTGCGCGGCGGTCTTCTCGGTGACCTTCCGGATCGCCTCGTTCAGCGGCAGTCCCGGAAAATCCCGCGCCGCGCGGTCGTTGATCTTGTCGTCGACGTCGGTGATGTTGCGGACGTAGGTGACGTGGTCGGCGCCATAGAGGTGCCGCAGCAGGCGAAACAGCACGTCGAACACGATGACCGGGCGCGCGTTGCCGATATGGGCGAAGTCATAGACCGTCGGCCCGCAGACATACATGCGCACGTTGTTGGGATCGAGCGGCAGGAAAGGCCGCTTCTCCCGCGTCAACGTATCGTAAAGGCGCAAATCCATGGATATCCGTCCCTTGCGGCCGGGCGTCCAGTGATCTCTTTTTGAGAAAAGACGGCCTCAGCCAGCGAATCGCTAGCTCATAATCTCGCGGCAAATGCCGCAAATGGCGAGGAAACCGTTCATGTGAACTACCATGGGCCAGCCGGGGGGATCGCGTCAAGTGCCTCACAAAAGCCCGTTTGGGCCGCGAAACGGACCGCCCGCCATGGTTAATCATTCTTAAGGTTTTGGGTCTATTCCTATCCGGACAATTACGGCGCTCCTCTTATTCATCTGGTGCAGCATGCGATCCATTTCCGCGGTTCTGGCCTGTGCATTTCTTCTGTTCGCCCCCTCGGTCGCATCCGCCGACAGCCGTGTGTTCATCATCGCCAACCAGGCCGACGGCTATGGCGTCGACCAGTGCCTGGCGAAGGGCGACAAATGCGGCGCCCATGCCGCGCGCTCCTATTGCCAGTCGCGCGATTTCGCCGATGCTTCCTCCTATCGCCGCGTCGATCCGGACGAGATCACCGGCTCGGTTCCCAAGGCCGGCGGGAGTTGCAACCATGCCGGCTGCAATGAATACGTCGCCATTACCTGCCAGCGCTGAGGCGATCACAAGTCCGGTCCGAACCAGCCGCCACACCGGCGCCCCGGAAACGACGTGACGCTGCCCCGAGAAGCGGCTATGGGAGGCCGCGGCTGGCCAGCGTTCGTTTCCGGGGAGGTTTCCCGGAACCGCGCGGAACGGCCCTGCGGCATGATGCGGAGCAGCTTCTCCGAAAAGATCATGCTTAAACAATGAGATGCGCTCATGGTCGGATGCAATCCCTTGGGATCATGATGCGATGACCGGACATGCCTGAAACGCTGAACAACCCCTTCTGCCGATGGATCCTGGCCTGCGCCGCGCTGATCGGCGCCAGCGCGCTGAGCATCGACGCGCGCGCGCAGATGAATCCGGGCCCGCCACCGCCGCCTCAGGGGCCGACCGGCTCACCCGGCGCGCCGGTCAATCCGATGTGTCCGCGGCTCGAAGCGCAGTTGGCGACCATCGACCGCGGCGGCTCCGGCGATCCCACCAGGGACGACCAGATCCGCCGCTACCAGGATGCCGCCACCAAGCAGCAGGCCGAACTCGATCGCGTCACCATGCAGGCCAAGCGCATGGGCTGCGACAGCTCGGGTTTCTTCTCGCTGTTCTCCGGCCAGTCGGCGCAATGCGGTCCGGTCAACAACCAGATCCAGCAGATGCGGGCCAATCTCGACCAGATCACCAGCAGCCTGGAGCGGCTGCGCGGTGGTCTTGGCGGCGTCGACCGCGACAATCAGCGCCGCTCGGTGCTGACCGCGCTGGCGCAGAACAATTGCGGCCCGCAATACGTCAATGCGGCGCCCGGGTCCGGGCCGGGCAATTTCCTGAGCAACCTGTTCGGCAACAACAACCCGAACCCGCCCGGCGGCGACTTCGGCCCGCAATCGGGCACCTACCGCACCGTCTGCGTCCGCACCTGCGACGGCGCCTATTTTCCGATCTCGTTTGCCACCGTGCCGGCCCGTTTCCCCGATGACGAGAAGAGCTGCAAGGCGCTCTGTCCCGCGGCGGAAGCGAACCTGTTCGCCTACCGCAATCCCGGCGAAGACATCAACCAGGCGGTGTCGATCAGCGGCCAGCCCTATACGTCGCTGCCGAATGCGTTCCACTACCGCCAGGAGTTCAATCCCACCTGCGCCTGCAAGGCCGCCGGAGAGACCTGGTCGGAGGCGTTGAAGAACCTCGACGACAAGGCTGCGGCCGAACAGCAGGGCGACATCATCGTCACCGAGGAGAGCGCGAAAAAGATGGCGCAACCGCCGGCGGCGAAGGCGGCTGCAGCGGCCGCCAAAAAGGGCGCCAAGACCACGGCAACCGTTCCGGCTCCCGCTGCCACTCCTGCGCCCGATGCCGCCGCACCCGCCGCCGCTTCGACCAATGCTGCCGGCGACAAACAGATCCGCACCGTCGGCCCGACCTTCATTCCGGCGCGGTAGCAGCCCAACTCATCCCTCGAACGCGTCGGCCGATGCCTGGCTGGTGCGCGACAGCAGCGACGGGTCGGGTTCGGGCAACGGCTTGCCAGCGTCGCGGAAGCGGTTGGTGATGGGATAGCGGCGGTCGCGCCCGAAATTCTTTTGTGTGACCTTGACGCCCGGCGCGGCCTGCCTGCGCTTGTACTCGGCGATGTTGAGCAAGCGGTCGATCCGCGCCACCACCTCGCGATCGAAGCCCGCATCGACGATCGCGGCCAGCGGCTGTTCGCGCTCGACCAGCCGCTCCAGGATGCCGTCGAGCATGTCGTAGGGCGGCAGCGAATCCTGGTCGGTCTGGTTTTCGCGCAGTTCCGCGGTCGGCGGCCGCGTGATGATGGCGGGCGGAATCACCTCGCCCGATGGCCCCAGCGCGCCGTCGGGCTTCCATGAATTGCGCAAGGCCGACAAACGAAACACCTCGGTCTTGTAGATATCCTTGATCGGGTTGAAGCCGCCATTCATGTCGCCATAGAGCGTGGCATAGCCGACCGACATTTCCGACTTGTTGCCGGTCGTGACCACCATCGCGCCTGTCTTGTTGGAGATCGCCATCAGCAGCGTGCCGCGGGTGCGCGCCTGCAGGTTCTCTTCGGTGATGTCGCGCGGCAGGCCGGCGAAAGGGGCCGCCAGAATCGCCTCGAAACCGTTGACGGCGTCCGCGATCGGCAGCACCTCGTAGCGGATGCCGAGCGCCTTCGACAGTTTCGCCGCGTCGTCGAGCGACACCTGCGCGGTGAAACGAAACGGCAGCATCACGCCGCGCACGCGCTCGGCGCCGAGCGCATCCACCGCGATCGCCGCGCAGAGCGCGGAGTCGATGCCGCCGGAGATGCCGAGCAACACGCCCGGAAATCCGTTCTTGCCGACATAGTCGCGCAGGCCCAGCACGCAGGCCGCGTAGTCTGCCTTGTCGCCCTCGAGCAGCGGCGCAACCGGCCCGTCGCAGCGCCAGCCGGCTTCCGTCTTGCGCCAGCGCAGCGTCGTGATTTGTTCAACGAATGCCGGCAGTTGCGCCGCGATCGTCAGATCGGCGTTCAACGCAAAGGAAGCGCCGTCGAATACCAACTCGTCCTGTCCGGCGATCTGGTTGAGATAGATCAGCGGCAGCCCGCTTTCGGTGACGCGGGCGACCGCGATCGACAGCCGCAGATCGTTCTTGTCGCGCGCATAGGGCGAGCCGTTCGGCACGACGATGATTTCCGCGCCGGTCTCGGCCAGACACTCGACGACGTTCTCGTAGTCTTCGGATTCCTCGAGCCAGATGTCCTCGCAGACGGGGACACCGACCCGGACGCCGCGGACGGTGACCGGACCCGCGGCCGGCCCGCGCGCGAACAGCCGCTTTTCGTCGAACACGCCGTAATTCGGCAGGTTGACCTTGTAGCGGATCGCAGCGATCCGCCCGCCGTCGAGCAGCGCGCAGGCGTTATAGAGCTTGCCGTCATCGACCCAGGGGCTGCCGATCAGGATCGCCGGACCGCCATCGGCGGTTTCCCGCGCCAGCTCCTCGACCGCCGTGCGGCAGGCCGATTGAAACGCAGGCTTCAGCACCAGATCTTCCGGCGGGTAACCGGAAATGAACAATTCCGGAAACACCAGGAGATCGGCACCGTCAGTGCGCGCCTTTTCCCGCGCCGCGCGCGCTTTCGCAGCGTTGCCCGCGACGTCGCCTACCGTCGGGTTCAGCTGGGCAAGCGTGATTGCAAACTGATCGGCTCGTTCACTCATGGAGCGGACCTTATCCTCAAACTGAGCAAATCAAATATAGCACGCCGCCTTGGGCTTCGCCAGATGCCGAAATCAGAGCGCGCCCATGCGCTCGGCGATGGCAAACAGCCAGAACAGGCCGGCCATCACGAGCGCAACGCCGACCGCGGCCGAGCCCATGTCCTTGACCCGGCCGATCTGCGGATCGTGATCGGTGGTGAGGCGATCGGCAAGTTTCTCGATCGCGGTGTTGAGCAATTCGACGACCAGTACCAGCACCACCGCGGCAACCAGTTCGATCCGGCGCATCGTGGTCGTGCCGACCAGCCACGCCAGCGGCAGCGCCAGCACCAGCGCCACCAGTTCCTCCCGGATGGCCTGCTCCGAGCGGATCGCAAAAGCGAGCCCGTTGCGCGTGTTGATGGTGGCCCGCCAGAACCGCAGCAACGCTAAAGGCCCGCCGCGGCCGGCATCGGCCTGACCTTGCCGCCGCGTTCCTGCTTGAGCAATTCGGCGATCAGAAACGCCATGTCGATCGACTGCTCGGCATTCAGGCGGGGATCGCAGACCGTGTGATAGCGGTCGCTGAGATCCTCATGGGTGATGGCGCGCGCGCCGCCGATGCATTCGGTGACGTCCTGGCCGGTCATTTCCAGATGGACGCCGCCGGCGTGCGTGCCCTCGGCGGCATGGACCTGGAAGAACGTCCTCACTTCCGACAGGATGCGGTCGAACGGCCGCGTTTTGTAGCCGCTGGTCGAGGCGATGGTATTGCCGTGCATCGGGTCGCACGACCACACCACCACGCGGCCCTCGCGCTGCACGCTGCGGACCAGCGGCGGCAGGTGATCGCCGACCTTGTCCGAGCCGAAACGGTTGATCAGGGTCAGCCGTCCGGGCTCGTTATCCGGATTGAGCACGTCGATCAGCCGCAGCAGTTCGTCGCCCTTCAGCGACGGGCCGCATTTCAACCCGATCGGGTTCTTGATGCCGCGGAAATATTCGACATGGCCGTGATCGGGCTGGCGGGTGCGGTCGCCGATCCAGATCATGTGACCTGAGGTGGCGTACCAGTCGCCGGTGGTCGAATCGACGCGTGTAAAGGCCTGCTCGTAGCCGAGCAGCAGCGCCTCGTGGCTGGTGTAGATATCGGTGGCGCGCAGTTCGGGGTGGCTTTCCAGATCGAGCCCGCAGGCGCGCATGAAGTTCAGGGCATCCGAGATGCGGTCGGCCAATTCCTTGTAACGGCGCGATTGCTGGGAATCCTTCAGGAAACCCAGCATCCACTGGTGCACGCTGCCGAGATTGGCAAAACCGCCGGTGGCGAAGGCGCGCAGCAGGTTCAGCGTCGCCGCCGACTGGCGATAGGCCATCAGCTGGCGCTGCGGATCGGGAATGCGCGCCGCGGCGGTGAAGGCGATATCGTTGACAATGTCGCCGCGGTAGCTCGGCAGTTCGACGCCGTCGACCGTCTCGGTCGGCTGCGAGCGCGGCTTTGCGAATTGCCCGGCGATGCGGCCGACCTTGACCACCGGCACCGCGCCGGCATAGGTCAGGACCACCGCCATCTGCAGGAAGACGCGGAAGAAATCGCGGATGTTGTTGGCGCCATGCTCGGCAAAGCTTTCCGCGCAGTCGCCCCCCTGCAGCAGGAACGCATCGCCGGCTGCGACCCGCGCCAGCGACTTCTTCAAGTTGCGGGCTTCGCCTGCAAAAACCAGCGGCGGAAAGGTGGCAAGCTGCGCCTCGACATCGCCCAATGCCTTGGCATCGGGATAGTCGGGGATCTGCTTCACCGGTCTGGCGCGCCAGCTCTCGGGTGTCCACCGCTCGGACATGGCGTCAACTCCTGAACAAAAACCGCAACTTAAGGGAAATAGCGGAGTGCCGGTTTATACACAGGCCGGACAGGGACCGCCAGTTGGAATTCCGCATCCCGCGACAAGCCCTTGCGGCAAAAGCCGAATTCGCATTTGCTAAGGACGCTCGCTGGGAAGCACGGGGGAAATCAGGGTTGGCCGAGGCTGCGCTGGACGACGTCTTCACCGATGACATCACCTTCCCCGCCAGGGACGGATATCTGTTGGGCGCGACGCTGTTCCTGCCGCGCGGCGCCAAGCGCCACGCCGTGCTGATCAATTCCGCGACCGCCGTGCCGCGCAGGATCTACAAGGGCTTTGCCGGCTATCTGGCGCGGCGGGGCTGCGCGGTGCTGACCTATGACTACCGCGGCACCGGCGACAGCCGGCAGAAGGCGCTGGTCGGCTACAATCAGCCGAAGTCGCTGGTCGGCTTCAAGGCCTCGATGGCGGACTGGGCAGCGCTCGATGTCAGCGCCGCGGTGGCCTGGATGCGCGAGCGTTATCACACGCTGCCGCTCGGCTATATCGGCCATTCCTTCGGTGGCCAGGCGCTCGGGCTCATTCCCGACAATACCGAGGTGTCGCGCGCGTTGTTGATCGCGGCGCAAGCCGGATACTGGAAGCTGATGGCCGCGCCGGAGCGCTACCGCGTCTATGCCATGATGAATTTCATCGGCGTTCCCCTCACCCGGTTGTTGGGCTATGCGCCGGGCTGGAGTGGCATCGGCGAGGACCTGCCGAAGGATGTGTTTTTGCAATGGACCGCCTGGGTCATGAGCAAACGCTATATGTTCGACGATCCCAACCTCCCCGCCTTAAAGAATTTCGCCGACTACAAGGGCGCGATGCGCGCGCTGTGCCTGTCTGACGATCCCTGGGCTACGCGGCCGGCGGTCGAATTGCTGTGCTCGGGATATACCGCGGCCAAGCCGGAAATCATCACGGTCCGGCCCGCGGATGCGGGCGTGAGCAAGATCGGCCATTTCGGTTTCTTTCGTCCCGAGCATCGCGACACGCTGTGGCGGGGTGCCGCGGAATGGCTCGAGGCGACGGAATAGAGTCGATCTCGGCGCCATCGTGTTGACACCGTCATTGCGAGCGTAAGCGAAGCAATCTATCGAGCAACAGAAAGAAAGAATGGATTGCTTCGTCGCAAGTGCTCCTCGCAATGACGTTGAGACATGGCTTCGCGATCTCGCCGCATGTAGGCGACGTGCGCGCGGCGGGTTGAACCCTGCACGCGCTACCCCGTCGCAGGCGCCGCCGGAGCTGTGCGTGGCAGAACGAGCTGAATCCTTGTTCCCTCGCCGGGCTCGCTGTCGAGCCTGAGCCGGCCGCCCAGGCAATTGGTGACGATACTGTGGACGATATGCAGGCCGAGGCCGGTGCTGCCCTGATCGCGGCGCGTGGTGAAGAATGGATCGAACGCCTGATGCCGGACACCGGCGCTCATGCCGCAGCCATCATCGGAAAAAAGAATTTTGACATTGTCCTTGCCCGACGCCTGCGCCTTGATGTCGATCGTCCCGCCATTGCCGTCGGGGAAAGCGTGCGTGACCGCGTTGAGGAAGAGATTGGTCAGCACCTGTCCGTACGGGCCCGGATAGCTGTTCATGATCAGATCGGGCTGGCACTCGACATTGAGGACCAGATTTTGTTTTCCGAGCCCCGGCCGCAGGGTCAGGGCGAGCTGCCCGGTCAGTTCGCCGAGGTCGAAGATGCGTTGACTGGCGTAGTTGCGATCGGCGGCGACCTGCTTGAACGACTGGATCAGTTCGGCGGCGTGATTGAGATTGGCGACCAGTTGCGCCGACGCCTCGCGGCTGGCTTCGAGAAATTCGTTCAGGTGCGATCGCCTGGCACTGCCTTGCGCGACTTCCGCCGCGAAGGCGGCGGCCCGCTGTTGCAGCACGGAGGCCACGGTCAGGGAAGTCCCGACGGGACTGTTGATTTCGTGCGCGACGCCTGCGACCAGCCGCCCGAGGGCGGCGAGTTTTTCGGTCTCGATCAGGGAGTCCTGGGTCTCCCGCAGGTTGCGCAAGGCGGTTTCGGCCGCATCCCTTGCCCTGCGCAGCTCTCGTTCGCCCGCCTGCAGCGCCGCCTCCGCGCGCTTGCGCTCGGTGATCTCTTCCGCGGCGACGTTGACGCCGACGATTTCGCCGCTGGGACTGCGCAGCGGATGCCAATAGGTGATCCAGAAGCGTTCGTCGGTCTGGTCGGCACGCTGGCCCGCGACTTCGATGCCGATCACCGGTTCGCCGGTGTCCATGATGGAGCGGACGATGCCTTCGACCGCTTCGGCCAAAGCCGGTACGCAGTCCCGGACCGAACGGCCCAAATGATCTTCGACGGAGATGCCGCAGATCTCGGTGAGGCGCTGGTTGATCTGCAGATAGCGGCAGTCGGGAGAAAGAAAAGCCAGACCGATCGGCGCGGTGTCGTAGATCAGCTGCAGCGCGGGTTGCTGCGGAAACAGCACCACAGACGATTTTGCCGCAGTCGCACCGCTTTTGGGGTTCTTTGACAAGGAAAGCCTCCCGGTCACAGGGTATCCGGCACCCCTCAGGGATTCAACGGCAAAAGCGCACCCCGCAGCGTCGCACTCGAAATGCCCATCAATCCCGCAAAGGGATTATCCAACTCCAGAACCAGAAAAATCGCGCAGGAAAACGACAGCGCGCATACCAACAGCGCGGCCATGACGACCAGATTGGCTCGCGCAAACAGCGTGAAGCTCGCGAAGATCGCACTGAGCCAGAATACCAGAATGACCAGGAACGGAACCGGGATCGAGCCGCCGGTCTGCGCAAACAGTTGCAGCCGAATCTGCGCGCCTTCCGTGAAGGCCTGGATGGCGCGCGATTGCAGCGAACGCTGGGTATCGTTGGCCGGTGCGAGGTGCTCCAGTTCGGTCTCGAAGGCCAGCGACTCCGCGCTCGATTCGAACCGAAGGCGCCTGCCGGCCGGGACCTGCTCCTCATGCCAGATGCGATTGGCCAGCGGCTGAATGCTCTGCCGCAGCAGGTCCCGCAGATGAGTGGCGTCCGGACCATATTGCATGAGCAGATCGTCCAGCAGGATGATGGTCGCGGTCATTTGCCTGACCTGGTTGGTCTTCTGGTCGAACGAGGTTTTCGCGGACGCGATCAGGAGACCCAGCACAAGTGCCGCCAGCGTGCCGATCAGGCCCGTGGTCATTTTCACGACGTCCCTGGAGTCCGCGTGCAGGTGATGATCCGACAGCCAGGGCCGAACCACAGCCCCAACCAGGGCGCCGCCGAATATCAGGACGAACGCAAGGAGCGAGATCAAGAGATCGTTCATGCCTGGGATTTCCCCGCCGCAGCCGACAAATTCCGGTCCCGCTTCTGATCGCGCCGCATCGCTCAGGCCGCGGAGACGATTGTCGGCTTCTTCCCAAGCATCATTCGTCGATCGTGAATAAGGTTTTCCAGCCGATGCGCTGCGACATTCAAGGTCGCGTCATCCACCGCGCTCTCGTCGCCCGCAGTGGATCTGGCGTGCTGGACGTTGAGAATGTCATCGATTTCGTCCTCGATTTCGGACAGCTCGGCCTCGGTCCCGGCCTTGCGGATCCGGCGGCCCAGCGCATAGAGAGAATCCAGCGGGCCCGCACCCGCGGCGCTCCCGAGCCCCAGAAATTTCCAGGCCGCGGCAAGTGCGGTGGCGAAACCGCCGAGTATCATCGGCGTCAAATAGATCCAGTTGCCGTATTCATCCATAAAACTCTGCTGGGTGCCGTTGTACACGGCTGCCGCCCCGGGATGCAGCGGCAGGTAGGCATCCTGATCGGTGCTGGGAGAAGTGATCTGCGCAAAGATCGGCTGTTCCCTCATCAGGTCCCTGCGCACGCTCATGATCGTCTGCGTGAGCGTGGTGACCAGATCGGTCCCGAGCTTTTTTTGCGCAACGAGATACAGCGAAGTCCGCAAGGTCGTGAGGTCATCCTCCGGCACTGGCGGAGAACCTCGCAACGTACCCTTGGGCACGTCGAAACTTTCATAGGCGCGCTCGGATGCTGCGATGGCGCCTGCGGACTCGATTCCGACCAATACCGGCAGCGACTTTGGACCCTGCTGGAAAAAGCCTCGCACCAGCGACAAATATTTTTCGGCCAGAGGAATCACAACAAGCAGCGCCGCAACGTCTTTGGACTGGACGGCTTGCCGCACGTCCGGCAGGGCAACATCCTTGAATATCTTGGCGCGATCGAGCCCATAGGTCTTGCTCAGGAGATCGACAATCTTGCTGTTGGCGTCGCCGCCGATCACGCCGACGCGGCGGCCCTTCAATTTGTCGATGCCGTCGATGGTCGAACCCGGCGGCGCTATGATCAGCACGACCATATGGCTCACGACGACGACGGCTCGCGCCTGTGACAGGTCGCCGACGTCGCCGCGAACCACGGCGAGGTCCGTTTTGCCAGCCGCAAACGCATTGGCGGCTTCAAGCGCGGTGCCGCTGTCGATCACCTTGAGCCGCACCGGCGCGTTGGTCGAAACGAGCTGGCTTGCAATGGCCGACATCGCCTTGGCGGCTTCACCGTCAATCGAGCCCACCGCCACGGTGAGCGTTACCGGACGGGTATAGTAGCGGTAGACCAGGAGGCTTGCGCCCGACGCGAGAGCGACAACACCGACAAGCAATATGAAGCGAAGCCAGAGCGGCAATCTCAGCGAAGCCATGCTCGTCACCCCCCGACGCCGACCGGGCGCCAATCATGCAGACACCGGAGATCGCGACCGCGGAATGAGTTTGTCTCCGATATGATCGGGGAGCAAGCACGATCCTTGCTGATGGATCGTCGGCGCTGCTGCATTCGCTGGGTCCGCTGATCCGCGGACGGCGTAGTCCCGGCTAGCGGCGACTGCCGAAGGCAAACGGGGAAGCGCCGGGCAGCAAGTCCGAATTGATGTCGCTGTCGAGGCGCCCGGACGTTTGGGTGTAGCCGAACCCGAGCGACAGGCTGACATTCGATGTCGGCTTGAATTCGACGCCGGCATGCGCGCTATAGCCGGGCAGCGTGCCGGACGAGGAGGAGTCGAAGGCGGCGAAGGGACCGCCGATTGCGGGTTTGTATTTCAAGCTGTCGAAACCGGCATAGAGCGTGATGGGTTGGCCAGAGTTCTGGAAGTTGTAGCCGAACTGCACGCCTTCGTAGTGAAGCGAGCCGAGGCTGCCGAACGCGCCATCCTGGCCGACGCCGTTCATGCCCAATCGCACGCCGCCGCCTTCGCTGCCGACAAACCAGCCGTTCGAAAAATTATAGCGCTGATTGGAAGGGCCCCCGGCTCTGATGTCATTGCCGTCGAAGTTCGCAAAGATGCCAAACGTGTTCGAATTCCGGCCGCCGGTCAGGTTGCCGCCGAAACCGATGGGCCAGTTTGAGGCCCAATATTGCATAGGGCCGGCCTGGGCATGGGCCGCTCGCCCGCCCAGACTGAGCGCCACCAATACGAATGCGAGCGCTGATTGACGTGCGAAACTGGACATCGTGCCACCACCAAGTGTCCCGAAATTATATCCTCCGGAGATCAAAAACGCCAGTGCGGCACCGCTGGCCGTTATCGCGAAGAGGGCAGCCTACCCGGCGCCGGCTTTTCTGGCCCGCTTTGCGCTGTCCTTGCCCTGGCCTTGCGCTGCGTTTCGACTCACGCGGCGGGCTACGGCGACAAAATTCTGTGCGGCGCGCGAGCTGCCGTTGCGGCAATAGGCCAGGCAGATCTCCGCGCGCGGCGCGTCGCTTTCGATCGGCCGATAGCAGACTTCATCGGCCAGAATCCGGGCGGTAGAGCGCGGCACGATCGATACGCCAAAACCGGCTGCGACCAGCGGGATCACGGAGACGATTTGCGGCGCCTCCTGGCCGAGCGTCGGATTGAACCCGGCGCTGCGGCACGCGGCGATGACCGAATCATAGTTGCCGGGATTGAGCGTCCGCGGATAGAGCACGAAGACCTCCTTCGCCAACGCGGCCAGCGGGACGGTGACCAATTTGCTTAGTCGATGTCCGTTCGGCAGGATGACGACCGTTTCCTCGTCGACCAGCGGCACGGTCCCGACACCCTCGGCATCGCTGATCGGTGGACGGATCAAGGCAAGGTCGACCTGGCCGGCGCGCAATCGCGCGACCAGAAGCGAGGTGTTGCTGGCTTGCGTAACCAGGCTGATGTCGGGATAGCGCTTTCCGTATTCACGGATGATTTCGGGGATGACGGGATGGAAATAGGTCGCGCCGGCCGAGCCGACCACGAGCCGGCCGGTTTCGCCACGCGCGCGCCGCCGCACCCCGGTCTCCGCGACCTCCACCTGCCTGAGAATGACGCGCGCTTCCTCGAGCAACAGCTTTCCGGCATCGGTCAGTTCGACGCTTCGGCCACGGCGGTGGAACAGCGGCGTGCCGAGCTCCTTTTCCAGCTGCCTGATCTGCAGGCTGAGCGGCGGCTGGCTGATGCCCAGCCGCTGAGCCGCCCGGGTAAAATTCAGCTCCTCGGCGACCGCAACGAAATAGCGAAGATGGCGCAGTTCCATCAGCGGTATTCCCTCTCCGGTATAGATCGAAGGGAGCTCGGAAATTACCCTTTTTGCTATTGGCCGGATCCCGGTCCCGCGAACTATACGCCGCAACTATCGAAGAGGCCATATTGAGGTATTGGACATGGCAACGAATCTGACCTTAAAGCTGCCCAAGGGCTGACAACCGAACGAGCCGCCGAACGCTTGCGACCCATGTCAGACCCGAAGTTCTCCGTGCAGGAATTTCTGAACCAGCCAACCCGGTGGGATCAATTGATCGCGGCGGATCTGTCAGCCGAGATACGGGCGCTGCTGGCGGAGAAAGTCGACACGATTCCCGAGATGCGCCGTTTCCTGGCGATCAAGGGCTTTCGGGAGCTGCACCGGCGGCTCGAAGCCGCCGCCGAAGGGAAAGCCGGCGAGGAGGCGCTTCGTGCCGTGGCCCATGCCATGCGAGTCTACGCGCACGACCGCCCTGGCTTGTCGGCCGCGACTTTCAGAAATCCGATCGTCGATTCTCCGGAATGGCGTCGTGAAGGCGAAGAACTCGGAGGCTTCGTGCTCGGCGTTATCGCGGGCGTCGGGCTCACCGGTCAGCCGGCTATCCACGCGCTCAGAATCCTGCGGGCGCTGGTCCGCGGCTTCGTCATGCACGAGATGGCGTCATCGTTCATGGAACCGGTCGACTACGACGAGAGCTACGGCATCGCGGTCGAACTCTATCTTCGTGGATTGAGTGCATTGCAGACCAAAACAATCTGACCCGGCGTTGATGCAACAAACCTCACGCGCCGTTCGCCCAAGGGAATATCAATGGACTCGGCTGCCCAGTCTAGCAACGTCGTATTGGCCTCTCTGAGCGCCGATGATTTTGAAGCGATCCGCCCGCACCTTCGAACCGTCGAGCTTTCGCCGGAACGCCGGTTGATCCGGCTTGGCGAGGCCATCACGCAGGTCTACCTGCCCCACAGCGGCGTCGTCTCTTTCATCGTCGAATTGGCCGCCGGAGAACGGGTCGAGGTCGCCATGGTCGGACGCGACAGCGTCGTCGGCGCCTCGGCGGCGCTCGGCATACTGGTTGGAGTGACCGAAGCCGTGGTCCTGTTGCCGGGAACCGCATCGATGATCGATGTCGACCGGTTTCGCGCCGCGGTCGAGCGAAGCGAGGCATTGCGCACCACCCTGGTTCGGCATGGACAGGCGCTCTTCGTTCAGGCGCAGCAAACGGCGGGCTGCAACGCCTCGCACAGCGTGGAGGCGCGGCTGGCACGGTGGCTGTTGCGGGTGCGCGATTTGTCTGGCAGCAACCACTTCACGTTGACGCAGGAATTGATGGCGCAGATGATCGGCGCACGCCGCAACAGCGTGTCGATCGTTGCCAATACGCTGCAGCAGGCAAGATACATCCGCTACAGCCGTGGCCGCGTCGAGATTCTCGATCTCGACGGTCTCACCGGCCTCGCCTGCGAATGCTATGGAGCCGTCAAGGCTCAATATGAGCGATTGCGGCTTCCCATGTAGGGTTCTTGCCTCGCCGGCTCGTCAGCCATCACAACCTGTCGGCGCCGCCGTTACGGCTTACGACATTCATAATTGCCGTTGAGGATGGCGTCCCAGTTGCCGGCTGAAACGTCCGGGCTCGCGACCTCGCCATCCTTGCAGACCGTGGCAATCCATCCACTCTTTTTCCGATCGGCCTCGAAATTGGCCATTGTCAGACCGGTGTGCAGGGCCTGGCCGGCCTGCACCGTTTGCTGGATCATCTTCTTCGTGCCGGTCATCATGGAAACGGCGACGGGAAAATTGCATGTGTTGATTGCGCTGTATTCGTAGCGTTGAGATTTCAAATAACCCCACGTCAGTTTCAGGCAGCCCTCGGCGTTCGGCGAATTCTGCGCCATGCCGGCGGACGAAAAAATAAAAGCTGAAATGACGCAGCCTGTAAATAACAGCTTGAGATGCCGCATAGGTCCCACCCCCACCCAAATTGGCCGTGGGACTTTAGGCGGACGTAGAAACGTGGTCAATCGACCTCGCGGCCGCGGCGCGAAGCGCTTTCTTCGGGCAGACCACAATCCACCCCGGACCGTTCGGTCGAAAACCCTACTCCGCTGCTTCCCGCACGTGACGCGCGGTCGGCGTGCGCATGGTCACGAGTTCTTCGGCGGCCGTCGGATGCAGCGCCATGGTCGCGTCGAAATCGGCCTTGGTCGCCTTCATCTTGACGGCGATGCCGAGCAGCTGCGCCATTTCGGCGGCGCCGTCGCCGACGATGTGACAGCCGACCACGCGGTCGCTTCCGGCATCGACCACGAGCTTCATCAGGATCCTGGTGTCGCGGCCCGACATCGTCGCCTTCATCGGCCTGAAGCTCGCCTTGTAGATGTCGACGTGACTGTACTGCGCGCGCGCCTGCGCCTCGGTCAATCCGACCGTGCCGACCTCGGGCTGGCAGAACACCGCGGTCGGAATATCGGCGTGATCGACCCGGACCGTCCGCTTGCCGAACACGGTGTCGGCAAAGGCATGGCCCTCGCGGATCGCCACCGGCGTCAGGTTGATGCGGTGGGTGACGTCGCCGATCGCATAGATGTTTTCCACCGAGGTTTTCGAGAAATGATCGACCGCGATCCCGCCATTGCCCGGATTGATGGCGACGCCGGCCTTTTCCAGTCCGAGACCCCCGACGTTCGGATGCCGGCCGATCGCGAACATCACCTGGTCGGAGGCGACGCTCGAGCCGTTGGACAAATGCGAGGTGAATTCCCGGCCGTGCTTGTCGACCTTGTTGACGGTGCAGTTGGTGAGAATCGTGATGCCTTCCTTCTCCATCTCGGTGCGGACATGGGCGCGGACGTCGTCGTCGAAACCGCGCAGGATGTTTTCGCCGCGATAGACCACGGTGACGTCGCAGCCGAAGCCCGCGAAGATGCAGGCGAATTCCAGCGCGATATAGCCGCCGCCCTGGATCAGGATGCGCTTCGGCAATTCCTTCAGATGGAACACTTCGTTCGAGGAAATCACATGCTCGATGCCGGGGATCGCGCGTCCATGGTTGGGCGCGCCGCCGGTTGCGACCAGCACATATTTCGACCTCACGGCCTCGCCGGTGGCGAGCCGCAGCGTGTGGGCATCCTCGAACACCGCGCGGGTCTTGACGACGCGGGCGCCGGATTTTTCCACATTGCTCGTATAGGCGGCCTCCAGGCGCGCGATCTCCTTGTCCTTGTTGGCGATCAGGGTCGGCCAGTCGAAACTCGCCTCAGGTATGGTCCAGCCGAAGCCGGCCGCGTCCTCGATTTCCTGATGGATGTGGGAAGCGTAGACCAGCAGCTTCTTCGGCACGCAGCCGCGGATCACGCAGGTGCCGCCCATCCGGTATTCTTCGGCGATCATCACCCGTGCGCCATGGGAGGCGGCGATCCGGGCGGCGCGCACCCCGCCCGAACCTCCTCCGATCACGAACAGATCGACGTCGAATTCAGCCATCGTGGTATCAGATCGTCTTGCCGCGCTTCTTCATCTCGGTGCGGAATTCGCCGTTGACCACTTCGGCAAAACCCTGCGCCCACTGGTTCATATAGGCCATGCTGGTTTGAATCGCCGTCGGTTCCGTCGCCAGCAACTTCTGGCCGAGCGGCGTCTTGTAGAACGTGACCAGGTCCTTGAGTTCCTGTTCGGTAAAAACGCTGGCGTAGATCTTCGCCATCCCCTCACCGATCTCCTGCTGTTTGCCGGCAAGCTTCTGGGCGATGATCGCGGCAACCTCGTTGAGATCCTTTTGATAGTTGAGGTTGCTCTGCAGAATCCTGTCCTTGGCCTGCTGTACGATGTTGGGCACCGCCTGGGCATACATGTCGCCGGCGTGCTTCATCGCCAGGATTTCCTTGGCCGACGCGATCGCGGCCGGCGACGGCTCCTTGGCGATCTGCGGCTGCTGAGCCCCGGCGGGAGCGCCGGTCAGGGCCAGTCCAAGCACGATGCCCGCGGCCGACAAAATTCTTGCAAGGCTCTTCATTCCAATTCTCCTCAGGATTTGCGGCCTTAACGCCGCTCGACAACGCGAATTCCGCCAGCGCCCGCCAGCACCGCCATGCCGGCGAGCCCGATGAACAACCCGTGCTCGACCACGCCAGGTATGGAGGTCAATAGTCCCGCCAGCCGCGGCGCATCGGTTATTCGTCCAAGATGGGCATCGACGATCCAGTGGCCGCCATCAGTGACAAAAACGTGGCCGTCCTTGCCCTTTCGCAACACCATTTGCCCGGAATCGCCGCATTGCGCAAATGCCTTGCCGATCGCCCGCCGCGTCGCCGCGAGCCCGAACGGGATCACCTCTACCGGTAGCGGAAACCGGCCGAGAACATCGACCCATTTGGAATCGTCGGCGATCACGATCATGCGATCAGATGCGGCGGCCACGATCTTTTCCCGCAGCAGGGCGCCACCGCCGCCCTTGATGAGATTGAGCGAGGGGTCAATTTCATCGGCACCATCGACGGTGAGATCGAGCCGGTCGACCTCGTCGAGCGTGGTCAGGGCAATGCCGCAGCGCTCCGCGTTGATGCGGGTCGCCTCCGATGTCGGCACGCCGATGACGCTGAGGCCATCGCGCACCCGCATCCCCAGAAGTTCGACGAAATGTTTCGCGGTCGAGCCGGTGCCGAGCCCGAGCTTCATGCCGTCGCGCACATGTTCGAGCGCTTGGGCCGCCGCTTGCCGCTTCAAACCGTCCATATCCACTTGCAAACGATGCCCCAGAAGCCACGAAGGGTGCCGCTGACGGTGCCGATCGGGCGACAGGCTGTGTCCGGCGCAGCCTGTCTAGCGTCGTTTTTCGCTGGGGAACAGCGCTAAACGGAGTTATTCGGGGCCGGATACGGGCCGCTTCGGGTCAACCGGCGACCTCATCCATCGCCGCCCGGATGGCCGCGAACCGCTCGTCCACCGCCTGACGCGAATCGGCGTGGGTGAACACGTAGAGTTCGTCGCCCCTGATGGCCTTAAGGACGCGCGCGGCGACCGCGTCAGGCTCCAACCCCGCCTCCAGACGCCTGGCGATCTCGGCCACCATCACCGCCGCCGGGCTCGCCGGATCGAGCGTTGCCGCCGTGCCGTAGCGCTCCGGCCGGTTGCGGCCGCTCTCGCCGATGCCGGTGCGCACATAGCTCGGGCACAGCACGCTGACGCCGATGCCGAACGGCTTGAGCTGGGCCGCCAGGCCCTCGGACATCCCGACCACCGCGAACTTGCTCGCCGTATAGGGGCTGAACCCCAATCCGCCGGTCATGCCGGCCATCGATGCGGTGTTGACGATGTAGCCGCCTTCGCCATGGGCGCGGATGTGCGGCAGGAAGCTTCTGATGCCATGGAGCACGCCCATCAGGTTGACGTCGAGCACCCAGCGCCAATTGTCGAGCGAGATGTTGTCGATGCCGCCGGCGGCCGCGACGCCGGCATTGTTGCAGACCACGTGGACCTTTCCGAAGGCGTCGAAGGATGTTTTCGCCGCATGCTCGACGCTTGCGGGATCGGCGACGTCGCACGCGACGCCGCGGATGTCAGGCCCTGACACCGCAAGGCTCTTGACCGCGGCCGCCAGCGCTTCCGCTTCGATATCGGCGAGCATCACCTTCATGCCGGCTTGCGCAAAAGCCCGGCCCAGCGCGAGCCCGATGCCGCTGGCCCCGCCGGTCACGAATGCCGTCTTGCCTGCGAAGTCGCGCATGTTCTGTTCCTCACCCCCGGAAACCGGCCGAAGCCGCCGTCCCCTACTTGCATATGTGCGCACCGACCGATAGCGGTTTTCGATGACCGCTCATCGCACCATCGTCTTCGATCTCGACGGCACGCTCGTCGATACGGCGCCCGACCTGATCAACGCGCTCAATGTCGTGCTCGACCGCGAGGGGCTGCCGCCGGTCCCGCTCAAATCGGCGCGCACCATGATCGGTGCCGGCGCCCGCAAGCTGATCGAACGCGGCCTGGAACTGGAAAGCCGGGTCTATGGGGTCAAAGACATCGACAGGCTGACCGTCGATTTCATCGACTATTATGCCGCCCATATTGCCGACGCGTCGCGGCCGTTCGACGGCCTCGAAAGCGCGCTCGACGATCTGGCCGCCCTCGGCTGGCGCTTCGCGGTCTGCACCAACAAGCTCGAATGGCTGTCGAAGCGCCTGCTCGACGAACTCGGATTGAGTTGGCGATTTTCGGCGATCTGCGGCGCGGACACGTTTGGAATCTCCAAGCCCGATCCAGCAATCCTGCAACAGACCGTCGCGCGCGCGGGCGGCGAGCTGTCGTCTTCGATCATGGTCGGGGATGCCGGTCCCGATATCGGGGTCGCTCGCCGGGCCGGCGTTCCCGTCATCGGCGTGGCGTTCGGGTACACCGAGGTTCCCATCGCCGAACTCAGGCCGGACCGGCTGATCGATCACATGCGCGAGTTGCCGGCCGCTGTGGAAAGCCTGACGGTTCTCCGGCAGACCATATAAGATATTGATCTTACTTATCTATTCTAGAAACGGCAGCATTAACCATCAATTAACGATGCGCTCCCGCCCGGTTGCACGGCCCTCCTGACGCTCTTATGGTCGCAGCGGGGATTGTGGCAGTTAGCCGCACTGAATTGACGGATGGATCATGCGTCGTGTCATCGCGATTGCCGTAGCGGGAGCTACCCTGGGCGGTTGCTCTTCAATGCCCTCATTGTCCATGGACATGTTCAAGTCCGCCCCGCCCGTCCTGCAGGTCCAGATCGACTCGGTGCCACCCGGGGCCGACGCCAGGACGTCGTTGGGACCGGGCTGCAAGACCCCCTGCTCGGTTTCGGTCCAGGCCCCCGACGCCGGTGGTTTCTCGGTCACCTACGCACTGCCCAAGTTCCTGCCGGCCACGGTCCCGGTGCAGGTGATCCGCAATTCCGGCGACCTGACCACCCCTGCCACCACGACGATCGATCCGAATCCGGTGGTCGCGCAGCTGCAGCCGGCCGGGCCGCCGCCCAAGCCGCCCAGGAAGATGCGGCCGAAGCCGAAGAAGCCGAAAGCGCCGAAGGGCGCGGCGGATCAGCCCGCAGGCTCGCCGTTCCCCGACCCGGGCCAGGCCGCACCACCCCCGCCGGCAGCTGCCCCCAGCCGCTGATGGCCTGATCGCAGGTTGCTTGCACTGCACCAAGAGGGATGCGGATTGTGGGCGGATTGCATCATGCATACATTGCGACTACGCAAACGCTGCGCCATGCCCGCATGGCGACGGCCGTAGCTACAAGGCGTATTGAATGACCGGACTCTCTTTAAGTTCCTCCGCTTCGCTGTCGCGTCCGATGACCGATCCGTTCGGCCGGACCATCAGCTATTTGCGGGTATCGGTCACCGATCGCTGCGACCTGCGCTGCTTCTATTGCATGTCCGAGGACATGACCTTCCTGCCCAAGGCCGATCTGCTCACGCTCGAGGAACTCGACCGGCTGTGTTCGGCGTTCATCGCACGGGGCGTGCGCAAGCTGCGGCTGACCGGCGGCGAGCCGCTGGTCCGGCGCAACGTGATGTCGCTGGTGCGCTCGCTGTCGCGGCATCTTGCGACCGGCGCGCTCGATGAGCTGACGCTGACGACCAACGGCTCGCAGCTGACACGGTTCGCGGGCGAGCTGGCCGACCATGGGGTGCGCCGCATCAACGTCTCGCTGGATACGCTGGATCCGGCAAAATTCCGCGCCATCACCCGCTGGGGCGATCTCGACAAGGTGCTGGCCGGCATCGAGGCCGCACGCTCGGCCGGGCTCGCGGTCAAGATCAACGCGGTGGCGCTGAAGAATTTGAACGAGGACGAAATCCCCCAGCTGATGGAATGGGCGCACGGCAAGGGCATGGCGCTGACGTTGATCGAGGTGATGCCGATGGGCGACATCGGCGAAGGCCGTATCGATCAGTATGTGCCGCTGTCGCTGCTTCGCGCCCGCCTCGCCAAGCACTACACCCTTTCCGACCTCGAGGAGACCACCGGCGGACCCGCGCGCTACGTTCGCGTGGCCGAGACCGGCGGCAAGCTCGGCTTCATCACGCCGATGACCCATAATTTCTGCGAGTCCTGCAACCGCGTCAGGATCACCTGCACCGGGACGCTGCACACCTGCCTCGGCCACGAGGATGCCTCCGATCTGCGCAAACCGCTGCGGGCCTCCGCCGACGACGAACTGCTCAGCCAGGCCATCGACCGCGCCATCGGGACCAAGCCGAAGGGCCACGACTTCATCATCGATCGCCGCCACAACCGCCCGAGCGTCAGCCGCCATATGAGCGTCACCGGCGGCTGAATTTCTGCGATCCCCTTTCAGCCAGGCCACGCAACCGGCTGATCCCACGTCAATTTGCCGATTTTCCAATTGACGCCGCGAAGGCGCGCTGAAATGGTGCGCCGGCCTTGATGCCTGCCCGGCCGGATAAGCCGCTGCGTCCTCTCGGGCGCGGTGAAGACAGCAAAGGCGATAGTGGGGAGGATGATCGTTGCAATCGCTCTCGATGATGAGCCGTACTCGATGATGCGCCGGGCGCGCCCGGCGCACGGCGGCGAGCCGGTGCGCGCTGGAAAAATTCACGCAGCTTGATGGCGAGCGCGGGGGAGAACACGATGCGCCCATGGTTGGCGATTAGCGGTGCGATCGACACGATCAACGAAAAGATCGGCTACATCTGCAATTTCCTGGTGCTGGCGGCCTGTGTGCTGAGCGCCGGCAACGCCATGATCCGCTATGCCTTCGGCTACTCTTCGAACGGCTGGCTCGAGCTGCAATGGTACATGTTCGCCATCCTGGTGATGTTCGGCGCGTCCTATACGCTCAAGCGCAACGAGCATGTCCGGGTCGAGATCTTCTACCTGTTCCTGTCCGAACGCGGCCAGCTCTGGCTCGACATGATCGGGACGCTGTTCTTCCTGATCCCGTCCTGCCTGTTGCTTTGCTATCTGTCCTGGCCGTTCTTCTACCAGGCCTACGAGGTCAATGAATATTCCGGCAATGCCGGCGGCCTGATCCGCTGGCCGATCAAATTCGTGATCCCGGCCGGATTCGTGATGCTCGCATTGCAGGGCGTCTCCGAAGTCATCAAGCGAATTGCCGCGCTTCGGGGCCAGATCACGATCGACGCGAAATACGAGAGGCCGACGCAATGATTACGCTCGAGGCGATGCCGCCGCTGATGTTCAGCGGCCTCGTGCTGGCGATGCTGATCGGCTTTCCCGTCGCCTTCACGCTGGCTGCGGTCGGCATTTCCTTCGGCTTCCTCGCGATCAGCCAGGGTTTTTTCGATCTCAACTTCCTGCAGGCGATCCCCGGCCGCGTGTTCGGCAGCGTGCTTTCCAACGAACTCCTGCTCGCGATCCCGTTCTTCACTTTCATGGGCGCGATCCTCGAACGCTGCGGACTGGCCGAGGACATGCTGGATTCGATGGGCCAGTTGTTCGGCCCGATCCGCGGCGGTCTCGGCTACTCCGTCATCATCGTCGGCTTCATCCTCGGCGCCATCACCGGCACGGTGGCGGCGCAGGTCATCGCCATGGCGCTGATCACGCTGCCGATCATGATCCGCTACAAGTACGACATGCGCTACGCCACCGGCGTGCTGGCGGCGTCGGGCACCATCACGCAGCTGGTGCCGCCGTCGCTCGTGCTGGTCGTGCTGGCCGACCAGCTCGGCCGCTCGGTCGGCGACATGTATCTCGGCGCCTGGGGTCCCTCGCTGCTGCAGATCGCCCTGTTCGCCGCCTACACCTTCTACGTGGGCCTGGTGCGGCCCGACGATCTGCCGCCCGTGCCGCGAACCCTGTTCGGCAAGGCCCTGCTGATCAAGTGCGCCTGGGGCATCATCCCGGCCATGGTGCTGATCTTCCTCGTGCTGGGCACCATCATGATGGGCCTGGCGACGCCCACCGAGGCGGGCGCCATGGGCACCATCGGCGCGATCGTGCTGGCCGTGGTGCGCAATGCGCCGCTGACCAGGTTCGACAAATGGACGTTCAGCGCCGGCTGCATCGCCGCGGGCGTGGGCTTCCTGATCGGCTTGGTGGCCTTCAAATCACTCGCCTTCCAGGCCGCCTTCACCGTGATGTTCGCCGCGATCGTCTGGCTGTGCTGGCGCGCCTGGCAGTTCAGGGAACTGCGCGAGCTGATCATCCAGGCCTTCCAGGCGACGATGCGCATCACCGCGATGGTGGCGTTCATCCTGGTCAGCGCGACCTGCTTCTCGATCACCTTCCAGGGTGTCGACGGCAACCGGTGGGTCGAGCACATGATGTCGAACCTGCCGGGCGGCGTCTGGGGCTTCCTGGTCGTCGTCAATCTGTTCATCTTCTTTCTCGCCTTCTTCCTCGATTTCTTCGAGATCGCCTTCATCATCATCCCGATGCTGGCGCCGGTGGCGCAGAAGATCCTGGAGCCGGTGGTCGGCCACGACGCGGCCTTGATCTGGTTCGGCGTCATGCTGTGCGTCAACGTGCAGACGTCGTTCATGCATCCACCCTTCGGCTTCGCCCTCTTCTATC
>NZ_DATHOP010000071.1:0-15389 GCF_035484855.1 Bradyrhizobium sp. | reverse complement strand
ACGATCCGTTGTTCATCTCCAACTACGTCACCATCAACCTGCTCGACCCCGTCAAGAATACCCCGGGCGTCGGCGACGCTTTTCTGTGGGGCCCGCAGGACTACGCGATGCGGGCTTGGGTCCGAACCGACAGGCTGACCGGGCTCAATCTCACGACCGGCGACATCATCAATGCGATCCAGTCGCAGAACATCCAGGCCGCCGTCGGACGCATCGGCGCAAGGCCGATTTCGGACGATCAGCAGCTACAGCTCAACATTCAGACCAAGGGCCGCCTGAACTCACCCGAGGAGTTCAGCAACATCATCGTGCGCACCAATCCGGACGGATCCGTGCTGCGCCTGAGCGACGTTGCGAGGCTGGAATTGGGCGCCGCCAATCTGGACCGGGATACGCGGTTCAACGGCGGCCCCGCGGCGGTGATTGCCATCTTCCAATCGCCGGGCGCCAATGCCATCAGCACCCTCAAGGCCGTGCGCGATCGCTTGACCGAACTGAAAACGCGATTCCCCGACGATCTCGAATGGAAGGTGACTTACGATCCGACAACCTTCGTCACCGACACCATCCATGAAGTTCAAAAGACGCTGCTCGAGGCATTCGTCCTCGTCGTCATCGTGGTCTTTTTGTTTCTGGGGAGCGTACGGGCAACCTTGATCCCGATGTTTGCGGTGCCGGTCAGTCTGATCGGCACCTTCATCGTGCTCAAGGCGATAGGATATTCGGCCAATACGGTATCCCTTCTGGCGATCGTGCTGGCCATCGGCATCGTCGTCGACGATGCCATCGTGGTGGTCGAGAATGTCGAGAGGGTGATGGAGGAGCATCCTGAGCTATCCCCCGGCGAGGCGACCAAACTGGCGATGGGCGAGATCATCGCCCCCATCATCGCCATCACCCTGGTACTGCTCTCGGTGTTCGTGCCGGTGGCCTTCATCCCCGGCATTTCCGGCGAGCTGTTCCGCCAGTTCGCCGTCACGGTCGCGGTCGCGATGTTTCTGTCGGCGATCAACGCGCTCACCTTGTCGCCGGCGCTCTGCGGGGTCTTGCTGCGGCCACAGCACGGACCCCGGCGCGGCGTGATGGGGTTTGTGATGCGCTCTATCGATCGGGTGCGTGACGCCTATGGGAGTGCGGTTGCCCGCATCGTCCGAATCTCGGTCATCGGACTCGCTGTCGTCGCGGTCTGCGCGGTCGGCGTCGTGGGCCTGACCAAGATCACCCCAACCGGGTTCTTGCCCGAGGATGATCAGGGCGCGCTGTTCGTGGTCGCGCAATTGCCCGGCGGCGCGTCGGTGGAACGGACTTCGGAGGTGATCCGCCAGGCTGAAGCCATCGTGAAGGAGGAGCCGGCTGTCGCCGACTATACGTCGGCGATCGGATTGAACTTCATCGACAACTACTCGCAGTCGAACGCGGCGTTCATGGTGTTGTCGTTCAAACCCTTCGACGAGCGCAAGGACGCTTCGCTCGGGGCGCCGGAGGTGATCAAGCGGCTCGGCGCCAAGCTCCGGCAGATCCAGGGCGGAATCGTCGTACCGCTGGCGCCGCCACCGATCGTCGGCCTCGGCACCGGAGGTGGGTTCACCTACGTGCTGGAGGATCTCCGCGGCGGCGACCCGAAGGCGCTGGCGCAGGTCGTCCGCGGGCTCATGGTTGCCGCCAACCAGGATCCGCGGCTAAGCCGCGTGTTCAGCACGTTCTCGGCAACGAACCCGTCGATCTACCTCGACATCGATCGCGACAAGGCACAGATCCTTGGCGTGCCGCTGAGCTCCGTTTTCCAGGCGCTGCAGGCTTCGCTCGGCGGATATTTCGTCAACAACATGAATCTGTTCGGCCGGACCTGGCAGGTCCAGGTTCAGGCCGAAGCTGCCGACCGGGCCAGTATCGACGACATTTATCGGATCAATGTCCGCAATGGCAAAGGAGAGATGATCCCGCTCCGCAGTCTGGTGGAAGTTCGCGTCGTGGTCGGGTCGCCGTCGCTGATCCGCTACAACAACCTCCGCGCCGTGACCGTTCAGGGGGCGCCCGCGCCCGGTGTCTCGTCCGGGCAAGCGCTCAAGGCCATGGAGGAGGTGGCCACACGCACGCTTCCTCCCGGATTCGCCGGCGAATGGACCGACACCGCGTTCCAGGAGAAGCGCGCCGAGGGCAAGACCGGGATTATTCTCGGCTTTGCGGTGCTGTTTGCATATCTCTTCCTGGTCGGACTCTACGAGAGCTGGACCATTCCGGTGCCCGTGCTGCTGTCGGTGACGGTTGGCATCCTGGGATCGTTTGCCGCGATTGTGCTCGCCGGTCTGACGCTCGATCTCTACGCGCAAATCGGCATCATCGTGCTGATAGGGCTTGCCGCGAAGAACGGCATTCTGATCGTCGAATTTGCGAAGGAGAAGCGCGAGCACGGGGTGCCCTTGCTCGAGGCGGCAACCGAAGGGGCGAGGCAGCGCTTCCGCCCGGTGATGATGACGTCGTTCGCCTTCATCCTCGGTCTGCTTCCTCTGGTGGTTGCCGTCGGCGCCTCGCAGCTCGCTCGACGCGACGTCGGAACCCCGGTGTTCGGCGGCATGATCTTCGCCTCGTTCTTCGGCATCTTCGTCATTCCGCCGCTTTACGTGACCTTCCAGGCGATCCGCGAACGCATCAGGCCATCGGCCCGTCCTCAAAAAGCGGTTGAGCCGAGCGCGGACCCGGCGGAATGATGGCGTATCGCGTCACGATGTTGGGATCGAGCGTTCTCGACTCCACTCTCAGCAGAGATCGGCCGTCAGATTTGGGGAGAAAATTGGAGTCAAGATGCGCCGAATGAGCAGAGCCGAATCGCACAAATGCCGGTCCCCCAGTGGTTTCTGAGCATCTATGCATCGCTATAAGTTGCTGGCCTGGCCGGAATCGAACAGCGCGCTTCGCGGAACTCATTTTGCGTTCGATGGAGGCCAAGGCGGCCGCCCTAGCCTCCGTTGCCATTGCCATTGCCGTTCTCCGCTTCCTCGCCGATGTGCTCGACTGAGACCACATGCTCGTCCTCGGCGGTGTCGAACACGATGACGCCCTGGGTGGAGCGGCCGGCAATCCGGATGCCCTCGACCGGGCAGCGGATCAACTGGCCCTTGTCGGTCACCAGCATGATCTGGTCGCTGTCCTCGACCGGGAACGAGGCCACCAGCTTGCCATTGCGGTCGTTGACCGACATCGCCACGATGCCTTTGCCGCCGCGCCCCGTCGTACGGTATTCGAACGACGAGGTGCGCTTGCCGTAGCCGTTGACAGAGACCGTCAGCACCACCTGCTCCTGCGCCGACATTTCCACATAGCGCTCGGAGCTGAGCTGAAGGGCGCCCGACGTTTCCTCGGCCTCGGCTTCCGGTGCCTCCTCGGCCGCGGCCTCGCCGGCCACCGCGCGACGCATCTTCAGGTAGGCCGACCGCTCGTCCGACGTCGCCTCGACGTGGCGCAGGATCGACAGCGAGATCACCTTGTCGTCCTTGGGCAGCGCGATGCCGCGCACGCCCATCGAGGTGCGGCCGGTGAACACCCGCACATCGGTGACGGGGAAACGGATGCACTGGCCGCCGGCCGCGGTCAGCAGCACGTCGTCGCGCTCGGTACAGATCTGAACGTCGACGATGGCCTCGTCCTCGTCGAGCTTCATGGCGATGATGCCGGAACGGCGGACGTCGACGAAATCCGACAGCTTGTTGCGGCGGACGTTGCCGCCGGTGGTCGCGAACATGACGTCGAGATTGGCCCAGGAGGATTCATCCTCCGGCAGCGGCATGATGGTGGTGATGCGTTCGCCCTGCTCCAGCGGCAGGATGTTGATCAGCGCCTTGCCGCGTCCGTTCGGCGCCGCCACCGGCAGCCGCCAGACCTTTTCCTTGTAGACCTGGCCGCGCGAGGAGAAGAACAGCACCGGCGTATGGGTCGAGGCCACGAACAGCCTCGAGACAAAATCCTCGTCGCGGGTCTGCATGCCCGCCCTGCCCTTGCCGCCGCGGCGCTGGGCGCGATAGGCCGACAGCGGCACCCGCTTGACGTAGCCGGCATGCGACACCGTGACCACCATATCCTCGCGCTGGATCAGGTCTTCGTCCTCGACCTCGTTCTCCTGGTCGACGATGACGGTTTTGCGCGGGGTGGCGAATTCGTTCTTCACGTCCGTCAGTTCGGTCTTGATGATGGCCTGGACGCGGGCGCGCGAGCGCAGGATGTCGAGGTAGTCGGCGATTTCCACCGCCAGCTTGTCGAGCTCCTCGCCGATCTCCTCGCGCCCGAGCGCGGTGAGGCGCTGCAGCCGCAGGTCGAGAATGGCCTTGGCCTGTTCCATCGACAGCCGTGCGGTGCCGTCGGGATTGAGCCGGTGGCGCGGATCGTCGATCAGCGTGATCATCGCCGAGACGTCCTTGGCCTGCCAGTCGCGCGACATCAGGGTTTCGCGGGCCGTGTTGGGATCGGGCGAGGTCCGGATCACGCGAATGATCTCGTCGATATTGGCGACCGCAATCGCGAGACCGACCAGGATGTGGGCGCGGTCGCGGGCCTTGTTGAGCAGGAATTTGGTGCGCCGGGTCACTACCTGCTCGCGGAAGGCGACGAACAGCGTGAGCAGGTCGCGCAGGTTCATCAGCTGCGGCCGGCCGGCGTCGAGCGCCACCATGTTAGCGCCGAAATTGGATTGCAGCGGCGTGAAGCGGTAGAGCTGGTTCAGCACCACGTCCGCCATGGCGTCGCGCTTGAGTTCGACCACGACGCGCATGCCGTCGCGGTCGGATTCGTCGCGCAGATCGGCAATACCCTCGATCTGCTTCTCGCGATGCAGCTCACTGATGCGCGCCACCATCGTCGCCTTGTTCACCTGGTAGGGAATCTCGGTGATGATGATCGCTTCGCGATCCCTGCGGATGGTGTCGATCTTGACCTTGCCGCGCATCACGATCGAGCCGCGGCCGAGATGATAGGCCGCGCGAATGCCCTGGCGCCCGAGGATGATGCCGCCGGTCGGGAAATCCGGGCCCGGGACGATGTTGATGAGTTCGTCGATGGAAAGCCCGGGATTGTCGATCAGGGCCACGCAGGCGTCGATCACCTCGCCCAGATTATGGGGCGGGATGTTGGTCGCCATGCCGACGGCGATGCCGCCGGCGCCGTTGACGAGCAGATTGGGGAATTTCGCCGGCAGGACCGTCGGCTCGCGATCCTTGTCGTCGTAATTGGCCTGGAAATCGACGGTGTCCTTGTCGATGTCGTCGAGCAGGGTCTGCGCGATCTTGGTCAGGCGAGATTCGGTGTAGCGCATCGCGGCCGGCATATCGCCGTCGACCGAGCCGAAATTGCCCTGGCCGTCGATCAGCGGCACGCGCATGGAGAAATCCTGCGCCATGCGCACCAGCGCGTCGTAGACCGACTGGTCGCCGTGGGGATGGTATTTGCCGATCACGTCGCCGACGGTGCGCGCCGACTTGTTGTGTGACTTGTTCCACTCGAAGCCGTTCTCGTACATCGCGTAGAGAATGCGCCGGTGCACCGGCTTCAGCCCGTCGCGCGCATCCGGCAGCGCGCGCGCCACGATCACGCTCATGGCGTAATCGAGGTAGGAGCGTTTCATCTCGTCGAGGATGGATACGGGACGAATATCGGAAGGCGCCGGCGGCTCGCCGGGGGGCTTATCTTCAGGCTCAGACAAAGGGGGAATCCGGTCAGTTCTTGCTTGAGAATCATATAGCGTATCGGGGGTCTCCAAACCACCCTTAAACGCTCACGCCAAGCGCTTTTTCCCTTCGTTTTTCCAGAGACTTACGGGGACCGGCGAGCCTTCGCGGGAAGGCCGCGGAACCAGCTTCCGGAACCGGTTTGGCGGGCGCCTTTTCAAGGCCGAAAATGCACCGGCAGCGCTGTCGTTCCGGGGGACGGCTATTGGCCGAACACGACGGCGTGCATGATCCGCCCCGGCACCAGCGTGAACAGCCCGGCGATGACAAGCGCGCCGGTGAAAATGCCGATCATGAAACCGCGATGAGCGACGACGCGATGCCGATGCGCCAGCCACACCGCGAGCGGAAGCATGATCAGCGTGAAGATCGACAACAGATGGATCGGGCTCCAGGGACCGACGATCCGCAGCTGTTGGATCCAGAACGAACTGATCGCCACCGCGGCCATCAGCAGGACCCAGATCCAGCCGATGGTGCGATGGGGCAAGGTCCCCTTCGGCGCGGCGAACTGCACGAGCCCGAGCACGAAAGCGGTCATCGCGGCGAAGGCGTGAAGCGGGATCGCCGGGGCTGCGTCAAGCAGCGGCACCAGGGTCATGATGCAGGGCCCTAATGTTAATTGGCCTAACATTATGTTAGTACCATTAACATCTGCTTTGGGTCAACTTATGCCTGGGGTCAACGCAACCCGCCGCCCGCGCGGTCGGAAGAGCGCGGCCGCCGACTTAATCCCCTCTCAGAAATCCCTCTCAGAAAGGAATGTCGTCGTCCATGTCGCTGTTGCGGGCGCCGGCGGCGGCGACCGCGCGGCGCGGGGCTGCGGTGGACGAACCGAAATCGCCGCCCTGGTCATCGGCGCCGATACCGCCGCCACTTCCGCCGCTGCGGCCCTCGAGCATGGTCAGCACCGAGTTGAAGCCCTGCAGCACCACTTCGGTCGAGTATTTCTCGACCCCGCTGGCGTCAGTCCATTTGCGGGTCTGCAGCGCGCCCTCGATGTAAACCTTGGCGCCCTTCTTGAGATACTGCTCGACGATCTTGCAGAGCGGCTCGGAGAAGATCACGACCCGATGCCACTCGGTCTTTTCCTTGCGCTCGCCGGTCGCCTTGTCGCGCCAGGTATCGGATGTCGCCACGCTCAGATTGGCGATCGGCCGCCCGTCCTGGGTCCGCCTGATCTCGGGGTCCTTGCCGAGATTACCGACCAAAATCACCTTGTTCACACTTCCCGCCATCGCCGCTCTCCACTCTCGAAAACCACTCCCCTTAAGGGGACACCTGTTGATCGCGACCCTATACGCTCGCCGATGCGGCGAGCCGGCCGATCCCCGGTTATCCACATATAGCATCGCCGGGGACGATGTTCCAGTTTTGTTCCACCGCAAAACGGCACAAAATCTCGGGCGGCGGTACCCGATGCCGGGGCGAGATTGCCGGTCCGCCTGGGAAGCCCCGAGCGCTCTCCGGAAACGTCCGAAAATCCCAACAAATCATTAACTTCCGAAGCTTCACTTCGTGGGCCGGTGTTGCATTTCGGAGACGCCCCTGGCGCTTTCGATCGGTTATATTGGCCGCGAAAACTGGAGTGGAATCGCCGCGCGCGAGTGCCTTTCGTGAAAACGCTTCGAGAAAAAGCCGACCAAGCAACAAGAAGCGAAAAAGAAGAGCTGGAGAAAACGATGAAAAAGTTTTTGCTGGGTATCGTCGGTCTCGCCGCCTTGAGCCTGGCTGCTCCCGCCTTCGCGGCCGATCTGGCGCCCGCCCCCTACTCCAAGGCGCCGCCCCCGATGATAGCGGCGATGTATGACTGGAGCGGCTTCTATCTCGGTCTCAATGGCGGCGGCGGCTGGAGCCACAACTGCTGGACCAACACCAGTGTGCTTAGCGTGCCTACCGTTCCGACGGTTTCGGAAGGCTGCAGCAATGCGACCGGGGGCATGGCCGGCGGCCAGATGGGGTATCGATGGCAGACCGGGCCAGTGGTGTTCGGCGTCGAGGCCCAGGGCGACTGGAGCGATCTGAAGGCATCGACTGTCAGCCTGTTCACCCCTGCCACCACCAACCAGACCCGCATCGACGGTCTCGGCCTCTTCACCGGCCAGGTCGGCTACGCCTGGAACAGCGTGCTCTGGTACGTCAAGGGCGGCGGCGCGGTTACCTCCAACCGATACACCGGCTTCGCCACGGTGGGCGGCCTGCCCATCGACCAGGGCAATGAAATCCGTTGGGGCGGCACGGCCGGTACCGGTTTCGAAGTCTCCTTCGCGCCGAACTGGTCGCTTGGGGTCGAATACGATCATCTGTTCATGGGCTCCGGCACCAACAATCTGGTCTCGAACGGCACTGTCCCTCCGCTCGGCACGCCGACGCGCACGGACAGCATCCGCCAGGACGTCGACATGGTCACCGCCCGCATCAACTATCGCTGGGGCGGCCCGGTGGTCGCGAAATATTGATCGCGGTCTGAACCAAGCCTAACGCATTTCGAAATTGAAAAGGCCGGCTTCCCGCCGGCCTTTTTGCTGCGCGCACGAGAAACGTCTGCCTTGATTTTGCCACAGCGTTTCCGCCGCGGATGTGGCCTTCGGGTCACGGTATTTCACGGTCGATTGAGCTAAAAATTCCCCGCTTCGAATGATCGAGCCGACCCGTGTCGAGAACCGGCGGCTTCAAAATCAAGAACGTGAACTGAAACGGAAGAGAGAACGATGAAAAAGCTATTGTTGGCCGCGGTCGGTTTGTCAGCCCTCGGGATCGCCCCTGCGCTGGCGGCGGATCTGGCTCCGCGGACTTACGCCAAGGCGCCCCCTCCGATCATGGCGCCCGTCTACGACTGGGCCGGCTTCTACATCGGTCTCAACGGCGGCGGCGCCTCGAGCCGCGAGTGCTACACCATCAATAGCGTCGCAGGCGTCGCGGTGCCCCCGAACTCGGAAGGCTGCCACAACGCCAGCGGCGGTCTGGTCGGCGGCCAGGTCGGCTATCGCTGGCAGTCCACCAATTGGGTGTTCGGCCTGGAAGCCCAGGGCGATTGGGCTGATCTTTCGGGATCGAATGCCAGCCTGACGGCGTTCCCGATTCCCTACACCAACCAGACCAAGATCGACGCGCTGGGCCTCTTCACCGGCCAGGTCGGCTACGCCTGGAACAACGTGCTCTGGTACGTCAAGGGCGGCGCCGCCGTCTCCGACAACAAGTATTCGAGCTTCTTCACCGGGACCGGCGTGATCTTCAACCAGACCACCGAAACCCGCTGGGGCGGCGCGGTCGGTACCGGCATCGAAATCGGCTTTGCGCCGAACTGGTCGGTTGGTTTCGAATACGACCACCTGTTCATGGGCAATTCCAACGTCACGTTCCCGACCTCGGCGATTGCGGTCACCCGCAGCGACAGCATCCGCCAGGACGTCGACATGGGCACGGTCCGGATCAACTATCGGTTCGGCGGCCCGGTGGTCGCGAGGTACTGAGCTTCGCGGGACCTTTGGGCTCCTGCCATCTAGAAAAGGCCGGCCTCGCGCCGGCCTTTTTGCTTGCGCTTTTGTCGTTTGCCCGCGCGGCTACTGCCGCCTGCCGCCATCGAATCAATAACCCGTTGATGGTTTGCTCGGGACACTGGAAATTCCTGCCCGTTCTTCCTATGTTCCGAGATCAGCCACTGGCGCGCGATCCCGGTGTTTTCCCGGCGATGCGCGCCCGAATGTGCGCGCGTCAACGCGCCTGGAAATGCCGACATGGATGAAGTGATCAGGGCGAAGCGTCAGCAGACCACGGGCTCCGGCACGCGCGCGATTACGATTCGCGGAGCGCGCGAGCATAATCTGAAAAACATCGACGTCGAGATTCCGCGCGACCGGCTGGTGGTGTTCACCGGGTTGTCCGGTTCCGGAAAATCCTCGCTCGCCTTCGACACCATCTATGCCGAGGGCCAGCGCCGCTATGTCGAATCCCTGTCGGCCTATGCGCGCCAGTTTTTGGAGATGATGCAGAAGCCGGACGTCGACCAGATCGACGGCCTGTCGCCGGCGATTTCGATCGAGCAGAAGACCACGTCGAAAAATCCGCGCTCCACCGTCGGCACCGTCACCGAGATCTACGACTACATGCGGCTGTTGTGGGCGCGCGTCGGCGTGCCCTACTCGCCCGCCACGGGATTGCCGATCGAGAGCCAGATCGTCTCGCAGATGGTCGACCGCGTATTGGCACTCCCCGAGGGCACGCGGCTCTATCTCTTGGCGCCGGTCGTGCGCGGCCGCAAGGGCGAATATCGGAAGGAACTCGCCGAATACCTCAAGAAGGGATTTCAGCGGGTCAAGATCGACGGCACCTTCTATGAACTGGCGGAAGCGCCGGTGCTCGACAAGAAGTTTCCGCACGACATCGACGTCGTGGTCGACCGCATCGTGGTGCGGCCCGACATCGGCCAGCGGCTGGCGGAGAGTTTTGAGACCGCGCTGAAGCTCGCCGAAGGGCTGGCGGTGATCGAATATGTGGACGTGCCGGCGGCGGTGGTCGCGGACGAGAAGAAAAAGACCGCAAAAATCCACGACAAGAGCGGCCCCGAACGCATCCTGTTCTCGGAAAAATTCGCCTGCCCGGTTTCCGGCTTTACCATTCCGGAAATCGAGCCGCGGCTGTTTTCGTTCAACAACCCCTATGGCGCCTGCCCGGCCTGCGGCGGACTCGGCGTCGAGCAGCATATCGACGAAGACCTCGTCATTCCCGACAAGGAATTGACCTTGCGCAAGGGCGCGATCGCGCCATGGGCGAAATCGTCCTCGCCGTACTACGTCCAGACCCTGACCGCGCTGGCGAAATTCTACAAGTTCACGCTCGACACCAAATGGAAGGACCTGCCGAAGAAGACGCAGGCTGCCATCCTGCACGGTTCCGGCGAGGATGAGATCAAATTCTCCTATGAAGACGGCGTGCGCTCCTACGACACCAAGAAACCGTTCGAGGGCGTCATCACCAACATCGACCGCCGCTATCGCGAGACCGAAAGCGAATGGGCGCGCGAGGAACTCGCAAAATATTTCTCCGACGTGCCCTGCGCGGCCTGCAACGGTTTTCGCCTGAAGCCGGAGGCGCTCTGCGTCAAGATCGGCGGCAAGCACATCGGCGAGATCTCGGAACTGTCGGTGAAGCGCGCCGGCGAATGGTTCGAGACCGTGCCGAAAGCGCTCAACGCGCAGCAGAACGAGATCGCCGCGCGCGTGCTGAAGGAGATCCGCGAGCGGCTGTCGTTCCTGCTCGATGTCGGCCTGAACTACCTGACCTTGGCGCGCGCCTCCGGCACATTGAGCGGCGGCGAGAGCCAGCGCATTCGACTGGCCTCGCAGATCGGCTCGGGTCTCACCGGCGTGCTCTATGTGCTGGACGAGCCCTCGATCGGCCTGCACCAGCGCGACAATGCGCGGCTGCTGGAGACGCTGAAGCGGCTGCGCGACCTCGGCAACACCGTGATCGTGGTCGAGCATGACGAGGACGCCATCAGGCTCGCCGACCATGTGCTCGACATCGGCCCCGGCGCCGGCATGCATGGCGGCCATATCGTGGCGCAGGGCACGCCATCGGACATCATGAACAACCCGAACTCGCTGACCGGAAAATACCTCACCGGCGAGTTGTCGGTGGAAATCCCCGAGCGCCGGCCGCCGAACCATCGCCGCACCATAAAAGTCGTCAACGCGCGCGGCAACAATCTGAAAAACGTCTCGGCCGAAATTCCGCTGGGCCTGTTCACCTGCGTGACGGGCGTCTCCGGCGGCGGCAAGTCGACGCTGCTGATCGATACGCTCTACAAGGCGATCGCGCGAAAGCTTAACAACGCCAGCGAGGGCGCCGCCCCGCACGACCGCATCGAGGGGCTGGAGCATATCGACAAGATCATCGACATCGATCAGTCCCCGATCGGCCGTACCCCGCGCTCGAATCCGGCGACCTATACCGGTGCCTTCACCCCGATCCGCGAATGGTTTGCCGGCCTGCCCGAAGCCAAGGCGCGCGGCTACGAACCCGGCCGCTTCTCCTTCAACGTCAAGGGCGGCCGCTGCGAGGCCTGCCAGGGCGACGGCGTCATCAAGATCGAGATGCACTTCCTGCCCGATGTCTATGTCACCTGCGACGTCTGTAAGGGCAAGCGCTACAATCGCGAGACCCTCGAAGTCCTGTTCAAAGGCAAGAGCATCGCCGACGTGCTGGACATGACGGTCGAGGAAGCCGCCGAATTCTTCAAGGCGGTGCCGCGCGTCCGCGAAACCTTCAAGACGCTGCACCGCGTCGG
Source organism: Bradyrhizobium sp. (assembly GCF_035484855.1). Lineage (GTDB taxonomy): Bacteria > Pseudomonadota > Alphaproteobacteria > Rhizobiales > Xanthobacteraceae > Bradyrhizobium. Next base: position 3,386 of record NZ_DATHOP010000071.1, on the reverse strand, counting down.
CCTCGACTACATCCATGTCGGCCAGCAGGCCACAACGCTGTCCGGCGGCGAAGCCCAGCGCGTCAAGCTCGCCAAGGAACTGTCAAAGCGCGCCACCGGCCGCACGCTCTACATCCTGGACGAGCCGACCACCGGCCTGCACTTCCACGACGTCAAGAAGCTGCTGGAAGTGCTGCACGAGCTGGTCTCGCAGGGCAACACGGTGGTCGTGATCGAGCACAATCTCGAGGTCATCAAGACCGCCGACTGGGTGATCGACCTCGGCCCCGAGGGCGGCGACGGCGGCGGCGAAATCGTCGCCTGGGGTCCACCGGAGGATATCGTCAAGGCACCGCGGAGTTATACGGGGAAGTTCCTGGCCCCGGTGCTGGCGAGGGAGCGCGGCGGGAAAAGGAAACGCGGGACGAGCGAGGCGGCGGAGTAGCGGATTGAGTCAGATACTCGCCATCGTTCGAGGGCTCTTGAAGAGGCGTGAATATCTGATATCCCGACATGGCTATCGCGAACTAGAAGCTGATGATATTCTGTTAGAGGAAGTATTAGCCGGCATCGAGTCAGCCGTTGTGGTCGAGGAATATCCGGATTCTCGCAAGGAGCCATCCGTGTTGGTGTTGCAGCGCGACGGGCGTGGACTGCCAATTCACGTGATGTGGGGTGTCCCAAAGAATAGCGGGGCGCCGGCAGTGCTGGTAACCGCCTATCGACCGGCAACCGAGCGCTGGTCGCCTGACTTCATAAAACGGAAGAAGCCATGACGCGAAGATCAAGAGAGTTCATCCATGAAGGCAAGTATGCCGCCGAGGTCGCCGTCGATTTAATCGAGGACGATACCGCTTGGTCGCCATACCTGTCACCCGACGATACGCACAAGCTCGACACGGTCAGGTTGGCTTTGCGCCGCGGCGACGTTGCCGAGGCGGCGAAACACGGGCGAGTGTTCGAGCTGACGCCTGTTGCGGCAAAGTAGCCCATCGGATGGGTTGAGCTCTTCGCGAAACCTATCGACCTTCGCAAACTTCGACCAATGGGTATCGCTTTCGAGGCTGGGCGGTATGCCCAGCCTCTTTCGCTCCACCTATCCTATACACCCTCGCGCTTCTCCAGCGACACGGCGATGCGTTCCAAGAGGACGTTCATGCGGCGGGACTCCGCGACCTGTTGCTCATAGAGGTCGATCATGGTCGTGCCGGACTTTCCGCGCGCCTGCATGCCGGATCTGCGCGAAAGCCAGAACCAAAGGCCGATCAGCAGCAGAAACGGCAACCATGAGGCCGCCCAACGACGTCCAATCATTCATGAGCAGCGTCTCCTGTTTCATCGCAATCGGCAAGCGGTTGGCGGTAATCTTACACGGTTGGTGAGGCGGCAAGGCCGCGCGGTTCAATGTCCGTCATGGCCGGGCCTTGTCCCGGCCATCCACGTCTTGCTTGGTCGAAACAGCAAAGACGTGGATGCCCGGCATGACGCCGGGCATGACGACTCTGTTGCGGATTTGACGTCAGCGCGTAGGGCGGATTAGCCCAACGGGTCCGCGCGAAGCGCGGCCCGATGACAGGCTCCGGCGTAATCCGCCGTTCCGCCACTATGCGATGGCGGATTACGCTACGCTAATCCGCCCTACCTCGTCGCACTGCGCCGTCAGAATCGGTCGTCGTCCCGGCGATGCGGTTTCCATTCGTCGATCACCGCCTCCACGAACCCGTTTGGATCGGCGCAAAACTCCCGCATCAGCTTGTAGTGATCCGTCTCCTCGACGCTCACCGGCTCCAGCCCATCCTTCGTCAGCCGCAGCAGCCGCGCGTTGGGATAGGCCATCAGCATCGGCGAGTGCGTGGCCATCACGACCTGGCAGATTGTGCTCTCTTCCATCCGGCGCAGAAGTTTCAGGAATTCCATCTGCCGCGCCGGCGACAGCGCCGCCTCCGGTTCATCGAAGATGAAAATGCCCTGGCGCTGGCAGCGCTCCTCGAAGAAACGCATAAAGCCCTCGCCGTGCGAATGCGACAGGAAATTCGCCGACGGGCTGCCGGCCGCATCGAGATACCGCGCGACCGAGAAAAAGCTCTCGGCGCGAAAGAACCAGCCGTTGGTGATCTTCGGCAGCCAGCTCGCGCGCAGCGCGGCCGACAACGCGCCGCCCATCTTCTCCAGGGCATCCGAATGGTCGACCGGCCTGTAACCCTTGCCGCCGCCGGCCTCGTCATAGCCGGCGAGCACGGCGACGCCTTCCAGCAGCGTGGATTTGCCGGTGCCGTTCTCGCCGACGATGATGGTGATCGGCTTATCGAAACTAAGCTCGAAATCGTCGCGCAGGAACGGCAGGCAGAACGGATAGGCCGCGCGGTCGGCGATAACAGCGGGATCGAGCCAGATGCGCCGGAGATAGGGCGCCGGCAGGTTGATCGTTCGATTTCGTCTCGAGGCCATGCGCGCTCCCGGCTGAACAACACCATCTCCGTTGCTTATACTAGGATTGGCCTGCAATCCCAGATGGCAACCGGTCCGCCCGATGCGAAGCCGCACCTACACCCTGTTCCGCAACGCCATCCTCGGCGAGCAGCAGGTCGTGTGCAGCTATGACGGCCGCCGCCGCGAACTGTGTCCCCACATCATCGGCAGCAACAAAAGCGGCGAAGAGGTCGTGCTGGCGTGGCAGTTCGCCGGCGAGAGCAGCGGCAGGCTGCCGCAATGGCGATGCCTGAGACTGGCCAATGTCGGAAATGCCAAAGCGCGCGAAGGGCGCTGGTATGCGGGCGGTTCGCACAAGACATCGCAGAAATGCGTGACCGAGATCGACCTCGATATCAACATTCACGTGCGCAAGCTGCGCTAGCGCAGTCGATCTCGTGCGCATCGCCTTTGCGAATTTGAAAGCACCAATTCGTTCACTTCACCCAGGCAACGCCGGCGTTGATTTTGCCCGACGGGCAAATCACGCGCGCATCCGGCAATTCAAAGTCCAGCCCCGCTGCGAAAAATATTCCGCTTTCGCCGTTGCTAAAATCAGTTTTAAAAATAGGCATCCCGTTCCACAGGAGGGGCGGCTCGCGATCGTCACGGACGCGGAACGGGATGCGGTGGACGCGGATGCGCCTTTGACGAACGGCACTGAAGCGGACGGCGAAGTCGTGTGGTCCTGACGCCTCGACGCTGGCGTCAAGTTGGCGGAGCGATCTGCTGATGACGGTGACAACAAAGCCCGGTCACCGGGGAGAGCACGAAGGAACCCGTTAAAACCATTGCGCGGGGAATGCCGGGTGTTTCCGGTGTGACCGTGGTGACTACGCTTGTGTGCTTTTTTATCTTGCACGCAAGGCTGCGGGTGCGTCGTGCACCCGGTATTCCCTGCGCCCTCTGGTTGGAGGGCAAGGAAATTGATAGCAAAC
>NZ_DATHOP010000070.1:0-4200 GCF_035484855.1 Bradyrhizobium sp. | reverse complement strand
GCCCGCGGATCCGGCAACCGCCCAAAGGCCTTCTTGAACTTCCGCATTCGACCCCCTCCATAATCCGGGAGTCATCTTCAGAATCCGTCTTGCCTTCCAATGCAATAGCCGGTGAAAACCCATATGCGATTCCCCTGCCCTGGAGGGGGAGGGTCGGCTCGCATCGCAAGATGCGGGCCGGGGCGGGGTGACGGTCTCTCAACTCGATCACTGTTTGAGACGATAGACCGCCACCCCACCCCGCCGCTCATTTCATTCGCGTCGACCCTCCCCCTCCAGGGGAGGGTGAAGAGAACGACCGCGGCAGCAGAGTAGAAAACAATGCCCCACCCCAACGATCCCGCGCTCCGCTCCTTCATCCCGGTCGATCCGGCTTCCGACTTCCCGATCCAGAATCTCCCCTACGGCGTGTTCTCCGCAAAAGACGGTCTTGCTCCGCGCGTCGGCGTTGCGATCGGCGATTATGTGCTGGACCTCTGGGAGCTCGAGCAGGATTGCCGGCTGCCGGTCACCGATCTCCGCATCTTCTCGGCGTCGACGCTCAATCCCTTCATGGCGCTGGGGCCGAAAGCATGGTCAGCGACCCGCGCGCGGATCAGCGAATTGCTGCGTCATGACAATCCCGAACTGCGCGAGAATCCAGAGCTTCGCGCGCGCGCGCTGGTGCCGATGGCGCAGGTAACGCTGCATATGCCGATCGCGGTCTCCGGCTACACCGATTTTTATTCGTCCAGGGAGCACGCCACCAATGTCGGCGTCATGTTCCGCGGCAAGGACAACGCGCTGCAGCCGAACTGGCTGCACATGCCGATCGGCTATAACGGCCGCGCCTCCACCGTCGTGGTGTCGGGCACCAAAGTGCGGCGGCCGCGCGGGCAACTAAAACCACCGACGGCGGAGGCGCCGTCGTTCGGTCCGTGCAGGCGACTCGATTTCGAATTGGAAATGGGCGTCGTGGTCGGGCAGCCCTCGCCGATGGGCGAGATGCTGAGCGAAGCGCAGGCGGAAGCGATGATCTTCGGCTTCGTGCTGCTCAACGACTGGAGCGCGCGCGACATCCAGCAATGGGAATATGTGCCGCTCGGGCCGTTCCAGGCGAAAGCGTTCGCGACCTCGATCAGCCCGTGGGTGGTGACGCGCGAGGCGCTGGAACCGTTCCGCCTTCAGGGACCTGTGCAGGAGCCGGTGCCGCTGCCCTATCTGCGACAGGCACGGCCGAACAATTACGATCTCGAACTCGACGTGGCCTTGCGCGCCGCTGACATGAACGATGGCTTGCGCATCTGCCGCACCAATTTCAAATACATGTACTGGTCGAGCGTGCAGCAGCTGGTGCATCACGCCTCTTCCGGCTGCGCCATGAATGTCGGCGATCTCCTGGGCAGCGGTACCATCAGTGGTCCGGAAAAGGATCAGCGCGGCAGCCTCCTGGAGATATCCTGGAATGGCACCGAGCCGATTGAGCTCGCCGGCGGCATCAAGCGCACGTTCCTCGAAGACGGCGATTCGCTTGTGATGCGCGGCTGGTGCCAAGGCGATGGTTATCGCGTGGGGTTCGGTGAGGTCGAGGGGACGATCGTGGCGGCGGAGTAGTTCTTACGTCATTGCGAGGAGCTCTTGCGACGAAGCAATCCATCTGCGTTCGGTGACGCCCGAGAAATGGATTGCTTCGCTCCGCTCGCAATGACGGCGGATGGCATTGCGGCCCGCGCTTCTCACCGCTCCTCCGGTGGAATATCCCTGATCCGCGCCGAATGCGCCGCGATCTCCTCGTGACTGAACGACAAATGTACCCGCCTGTCCGACGGCGGCCGTTTCGCCACTGACAACCCCGGCCGCCATTCCCGCGCGGGCCTGATCGGCCGCGGCGCAAAGCCGCCGCCGCAGTTCGGGCAGACATTGTGCAGTTTCGTCTCGACGCAATCCGCGCAGAACGTGCATTCGTAGGAGCAAATGCGCGCCTCCGTCGCGTTCGGCGGCAGGTCCTTGTCGCAATATTCGCAATTCGGCCGAAGCTGCAGCGCCATGCGCGACCCATGTTGAGATGGGCTAGATCATCGCAGATCATGCGACGAATTCGAATGCCGAATCTCCCTCGATTTCGGCCACTCCCGTCATTCGGGGACGCGCCCCCGATCTTTCCACTCGCTCCGTCCGTCATCCTGAGGTGCGCGCTCTTGGGCGCGCCTCGAAGGATGAGCCACGGGCACGCAAGCCAATCATCCTTCGAGGCTCGCCGAAGACGGCGAGCACCTCAGGATGACGGCAGAGCGAGAGGCCTAACCCCGCAGCTGCTTGAGCGGCAGTTTCATACTTTCCTTCAACCGGTCCAGCACGATCGAGGATCGCACATGCGCCACGCTCTGGTGCGGCATCAGCACGTTGTTGACGATGTCGGACAGGCTCTTGAGGTCGCGCAGCACGGCCTTCAGCAGATAATCGGCGTCGCCGGTCAGCGAATAGGCCTCCTGGATGTCGTCGACGCGAGTAACCAGCGCGCGAAACTTCTTGGCGTTGTCGGGCGAATGGGTCGCGAGCGTGATGTGGATGAAGGCGATCAATTCGAAGCCGAGCGCTTCGCCGTCGAGGTCGGCGTGGTAGCCCGATATCACCTTCTCCTCCTCGAGCCGCATCCGTCGCCGCGAACATTGCGAGGCCGACAGCCCGACGAGATCGGCCAGCTGCTGGTTGGTCAATCGGCCGTCGTCCTGCAGCGCCGCGAGCATTTTGAGGTCGAAGGCGTCAACCGAGATCATGTGCGAAATGCCTCTTTTGTGCACGAAGCGTGCATATTATAGCAACAATGCCAGCCATTTGCATACACATTGCATCCCCGGCGACCGAATATGCAAACCTCGAAGCGAGGAGATCAGCCATGGGTCCATTTCCGCACGATGCGCCGGCCGCCACCATCAGCGCCGACAATCCGATGGGCACCGACGGCTTTGAGTTCGTCGAATACGCCCATCCACAACCCGAGAAACTGCACGCGCTGTTCAAGCTGATGGGCTACGCGCCGGTTGCGCGGCACCGGACCAGGAAGATCACGGTCTATCGCCAGGGCGACATCAATTATCTCGTCAACGAGGAGCCCGGCACCCACGGCTTTGCCTTTGTCGCCGCCCACGGCCCCTGCGCGCCGTCGATGGCGTTTCGCGTAGTCGATGCCAAAGCGGCCTATGACCGCGCGCTTAAGCTCGGCGCGGAGCCTGCCGACATTCCCGCCGCGCGGAAGACGCTCGATGTCCCCGCGATCAAGGGCATCGGCGGCAGCTTGCTCTATTTCGTCGAGCGCTACGGCGCCAAGGGCTCGGCCTATGACGCCGAGTTCGAATGGCTGGGTGCGAAAAATCCGCGGCCGGAGGGCGCGGGCCTCTATTACCTCGATCACCTCACCCATAATGTCCATCGCGGCCGCATGGATGTCTGGACCGGCTTCTACGAAAAGCTCTTCAACTTCCGCCAGATCCGCTTCTTCGATATCGAAGGCCGCGCCTCCGGCCTGTTCTCGCGCGCGCTCACCAGCCCGGACGGCAAGATACGGATTCCGATCAACGAGGATGCCGGCGAGAGCGGCCAGATCGAGGAATATCTCAACACCTATCGCGGCGAAGGCATCCAGCACATCGCCTGCGGCGCAAAGGACGTCTACCGCACCGTCGAACGCCTGCGCGGCGCCGGCCTGCCGTTCATGCCGTCGCCGCCGGAAACCTATTTCGAGAAGATCGACGCGCGGCTGCCCGAGCACGGCGAAGACGTCGCGCGGCTGAAGCGCGACGGCATCCTGATCGACGGCGAGGGCGTGGTCGATGGCGGCCACACCAAAGTGCTGCTGCAGATTTTTTCCGCCAACGCGATTGGCCCGATCTTCTTCGAGTTCATCCAGCGCAAGGGCGACGACGGTTTCGGCGAAGGCAATTTCAAGGCGCTGTTCGAATCGATCGAAGAAGACCAGATCCGCAGAGGTGTGCTGAAAGTGGAGGATGCGGCGTAGATATCTTGTAGGGTGGGCAGAGCGAAGCGTGCCCACCATCTTCGTCAGCGCGAATGGTGGGCACAGCGCAAGAGCGCCTTTGCCCACCCTACGGGCACTGCCGTCATCCTGAGGTGCGAGCTCTTGCGAGCCTCGAAGGATGTGCTGCAAGCACGACGCTGAACACCATCCTTCGAGACGCGGCCAGGCGGCCGCTCCTCAGGATG
>NZ_DATHOP010000069.1:0-8765 GCF_035484855.1 Bradyrhizobium sp. | reverse complement strand
GGACCACCTGCCCGGAAAAACCGCACTGTGGAAATTGCGGCGTACCCTTCATGAACAGCACGACGTCGTTCGACTTCACTTCATTGTCGATGAATTGCTCGATGCTCATATTCGCGTCCTTTTGAGGCACAACCTTCGGGCATCAGCCCGTTTAACCCGACATTGTCATATATGTAGCCCAAACCGTTGTGCATCCAAAGTAAAATGGCGGGGACCTGCCATGCCGGACCCTCCCCAGTCGGGGATATCCTGGTCCCGGACATAGCCCTCCAGATGCCATGTTGGTGGCCTTGGGAGGCTTTTATCCCGGAAGGAAGCCCCTATCTAGAACAGGCACTTCCCGGGGAACCCGTCCGCCACGGCAACGTTCTCTCCCCAACGGAGACCATCGTGACGAAACCAGCATCCGCTGCAGCCACGCTTGCTACCCCCTGCCCGTCATTATTCTCCGATTCCGGCAGCCCAGCCCAGAATCTGGCGGAAGCCTTTCTTGCGGTCCGAAACGAGACCGAGCGCCGCGCTGCCCCCCTGACATCGGAGGATCAGCTGATCCAGTCGATGCCGGACGCCAGCCCGGCCAAATGGCACCGCGCCCATACCACCTGGTTCTTCGAGCAATTCCTGCTAGGCGAACACTGTCACGGCTATGCACCGTTCCACCCCGACTATGCCTACCTGTTCAACTCCTATTATGTCAGCGCCGGCCCGCGCCATGCCCGCCACCAGCGCGGCCATCTGACCCGTCCCGGCGCAGACGAAATCACCGCCTACCGAAGGCATGTCGACGCCGCGGTGGCAAAATTCTTTCATGAGGCCGGCGAGGAAGTGCTGGCGAAACTCGTGCCGCTGGTCGAAGTCGGCCTCAATCACGAGCAGCAGCATCAGGAATTGATGCTGACCGATATCCTGCACGCTTTTGCGCAAAATCCAATCCCGCCGGCTTACGATCCGGCGTGGCAGTTTCCCGCTTCGACCCGCGGTGCCGACGAATGGATCAACCTCAACGAAGGAATCCACACCGTCGGGCACGCCGACGACAGCTTTCATTTCGACAACGAAAAACCCGCCCACCGCGCACTGGTGGGCCCGGTGAAGCTTAACCGCAACCTCGTGACCAATGCCGAATGGCTCGCCTTCATGAAGGACGGCGGCTATTCGACGCCGACGCTGTGGTTGATGGACGGGTTTGCCGCCGTCGGCAACGAGGAATGGCGCGCGCCCGGCCACTGGCGCGAGATCGATGGTGAGTGGCTGGTCATGACGCTCGGCGGTCTGCGGCCGGTCGACCCGGCCGCGCCGGTCTGCCACGTCAGCTATTATGAAGCCGATGCGTTCGCGCGCTGGACCGGCAAGCATCTGCCGACCGAGATGGAATGGGAGGTCGCCGCGCGCGCCGGCCACCTCAACGACGCCTTCGGGATCGTCTGGCAATGGACCCGCAGCGCCTATTCCCCCTATCCGGGCTATCGGGCGATCGAAGGCGCGCTCGGCGAATACAACGGCAAGTTCATGGTCAACCAGCTGGTGCTGCGCGGGTCCTCGCTTGCAACCCCTGGCGGGCACAGCCGCACCACCTATCGCAACTTCTTTTATCCGCACCATCGCTGGCAATTCACGGGACTTCGCCTCGCCGACTACGCGAACTGATTTTTTAAATTCGAGCGCGCCGGAAAAGCGCGTTTAGGAGATTGTCATGAACGTGCACGCCACCGCTTTGGCCAAAGCGCATCAGTTCGACGAGCAAACTTCCGCCTTTGCCGGTGACGTGCTGGACGATTTGTCGCAGCATCCGAAGCGGCTGTCGCCGAAATACTTCTACGATGCCGCGGGCTCCGAACTGTTCGAGCAGATCACGCGGCTGCCGGAATATTACCCGACCCGCACCGAGCTTTCGATCCTGCGCGATCGTGGCAGCGCGATCTCGGCGATCCTTCCCGAGGGCGCGGCGCTGGTGGAATTCGGCGCCGGCGCGACCACCAAGGTCCGGCTGCTGCTCGAGCAATGCGCGCTCGGCGCCTATGTCCCGGTGGATATTTCCGGCGACTTCCTGAAAGCGCAGGCCGATGCGTTGCGGCGGGATTTCCCCGCGCTTGCGATCTATCCCGTCACGGCGGATTTTACCGCGCCGTTCGCGCTGCCCGACGCCATCGCCAGGATGCCGAAGGTCGGATTTTTCCCCGGATCGACGCTCGGCAATTTCGAGCCGCATGAGGCCTGCAGCTTCCTGCGCAGCGCCCGCGACATCCTGGGGCAAGATGCGCTGATGTTGATCGGTGTCGATCTGGAGAAGGACGAGCGCGCGCTGTACGAGGCCTATAACGACAAGGCCGGCGTCACCGCGCGCTTCAATCTCAATGTGCTGCATCGCATCAACCGCGAACTCGGCGGCAATTTCGATATTTCCGCCTTCACCCATCGCGCGATCTACAACCGCGATCGCCACCGCATCGAGATGCACCTGATCAGCCGCAAGGCACAGACCGTGCGCCTGCTCGGCCAGAACTTTTCCTTCCGCGCCGGCGAGACCATCCACACCGAGAACAGCTACAAATACAGCCTCGAGCGCTTTGCCGCGCTGGCGCGCGGGTCAGGCTGGACGCCGCGCGAATCCTGGACCGATGGCGCGGGCATGTTCTCGGTTCACGCGCTGGCGGCTTCGGACTGAGATTTTTCCGACGGCGGCTTTTCAGATCTGGATTGGGGTGCGTCCGATCGCAGCGAAATCGATTCCCACACCGCGACCATGATCATGATCGCGGACGTCACAAGCGACAGCATCAGCGGCGACAGCCCGCCTGCGAACCAGGCGAGGATCGCGAGCGCGACGATGCCGGCGCCATGAGACAGTTGAAGAAAGCCCCTGATCGTGTGCTTGAACAGGATGGTGCCGATCAGAAACAACAGTGGCCCGCCGATCGTGCTCAGCACCGTCTTCGGGTCGGAATGATCAGCCGGATGGGTCAGCACCAGGTCGTCGGCGACCGCCGACAGAATGATGCCGGCCACGATCGGCATGTGCAGATAGGTGTAGGCCAGCCGCGCCAGCCGCCCCGGCTCGCTGGATCTCGAAATCTGCTCGGAGCCGGCTTCGGCGCCCTTGTGAAAATAGATCCACCACATTGCGATGACGCCGGCAAAGGCCGAGGCGAAGGCCGTGACGGTCTCGATGGTCCAGGGCAGATCGGCAAAGGTCGCCCCGGTCACGACGATGGATTCGCCGAGCGCGATGATGATGAAGCCGGCGCAGCGCTCGGCCATGTGGCCGCCCTCCACGACCCAGTCCGAGACCAGCGTTGCGCCGTATTTCGGGATCCAGAACCGGACTGCCGGCGAGACATATTCGATTGTAAGCGCCGCCACCCAAAGCACCAGTCGCGTATGCCCTTCGGCCACACCGCCCGCGATCCAGAAGACGGCCGACAGCGACAGCCAGGCCGTGATACGGACCGCATTCATGCGCGCCAATGTTCGATTGGGCGGCGTCGCCACCCACAGGAAGACGGTCTTGCCGACCTGCATGGCGGCATAGGCGGTCGCGAACCACAATCCACGGGAATCGAAGGCTTTCGGGATCGAGGTGGACAGCACGAGCCCGCCGAACATCAGCAGGAATAGCAGGATCCGGACCGGCGTCGTTTCAGGATTGAGCCAGTTGGTGATCCAGGAGGTGAAGACCCACACCCACCACACGGCCAAAAACAACAGGGTCGTCTGCAACGCCCCGAGCGGGGTGAAGCGGCCGAGCAGCGTGTGGGAAACTTGGGTGACCGCGAAAACGAACACCAGATCGAAGAAAAGTTCGGCGTAAGTGACGCGGCTATGCTGGTTCGGCACGATCGGGCGATACAGCGCGCCGCGTTCACTGGCCCCCGCCATGGCGTCCCCCGGTCCGGACTAGCTTTCAGGCACCCCGGTTTGCAGCGCCAGCGCGTGCAGCACGCCGCCCATCTGCCCCTGCAGCGACTGATAGACGATCTGGTGCTGCTGGACGCGGGACTTGCCGCGAAACGACTCCGAGATCACGGTGGCCGCATAGTGGTCGCCGTCACCGGCCAGATCGCGGATCGTCACCTCGGCGTCGGGTATCGCCGCCTTGATCATCGATTCGATATCGTGGGCGTCCATTGGCATCCCAGTATGTCTCCCATGCCGGCGGATCGAATCACAGCCTTCGTTGGCCGCGGATCAGCCAGAACTTTAGCGCGGCCGCCCTTCTACGTCACGCTCCCAGGCACTATATTCGACGTCCAATCCCCGCAAAGCCGCCCGGACGGCAGCGCGCGATCACAGCGGCTTGACCAAAAAAGAGCTCCCCGATGAAACTCCCCGGTCCCGACCACCCCATCACGATTACAGCGAACCCCAAGCGCATCCGCGTCTCCGCCGGCGGCGTCGTCATCGCCGACACCACCCACGCTCTGACGCTGAAGGAAGCGAGCTATCCGGCGGTGCAATATGTGCCCCGCGAGGACGCCAATCTGGCCCTGATGGAGCGGACCGAGCGGGTGACGCACTGCCCCTACAAGGGGGATGCAAATTATTTCAGCATCAAGGCCAACGGCAAGATGCTTGAGAACTCGATCTGGACCTATGAGACGCCCTTTCCGGCGATGGCCGGGATCACCGGCCACCTGGCGTTCTATCCCGACAAGGTGAAGATCGAGGAAGTGGCTTAAAAAACGAGCCAGCTTCCAAGGCAACGTTCGTGGATGCCCGGCACAAGGCCGGGCAGGACGAGCCTATCGCCTATACCCTGAAGATCGTCAGTCCCAGGATCAGCAGCACCAGGAAGATCACGACGAAGACGTAGAACAGGAAGCGGGCGACGTCCGCAGACGCCGCCGATATGCCGGTGAAGCCGAGAATGCCGGCAACGACGGACACCAGGAAAAAGATCAACGCCCATTTCAGAAGTGTCATCGCCGATGCCTCCGTCGGTCCCGCGCCGGCAGTCCGGCGGGTGTGATCGAAATCACCGGTCCAACTTCGAGGGATCGGACTTGTTCCCGTCAGCCCGCCGCAGGCCGCCATTGCCGTCCTGCAGCATGCTATTTGGGCCTTGCTGAATCGGGTTCCCGACGGCAACATCCTGCAACGATCACCCTGCGGGGGCCTGCATGACCACCATTTCCAGCGCAGTGGCGTCCGCGGAGCCCAGGGCGGTACCGAAGGCCAAAGCGCGCAACGCCGCGCTCGATCGCGCCCGCACCTTCCTGACGCTGGTGGTGCTGCTCCACCATGCCGTCATCCCCTACACCTATTTCGGACATACCGATCCCAAATCGTGGTTCGGCTTCGACTTCGTGGTCACCGCCACCGACAGCTTCTTCATGGCGAGTTTCTTTTTCCTGTCCGGATTATTCGTCTGGCCGGGCCTCGGGCATAAGTCGCCCTGGATTTTTCTGCGCGACCGCCTGCTGCGGCTCGGATTGCCGTTCGCGATCGCGGCGTTCACGGTGATCCCGATCGCCTATTACGCGATTTCGCTGCGGTATCACCCCGAGATCGGCTTTTCGGAATTCTGGTGGAAGACGATCACGGTCGGCCCGTGGCCGAGCGGCCCGGTCTGGTTCGTCTGGGTGCTGCTGGCATTCGATCTCACGGCGAGCCTCGCCTACCGGCTGTCGTCGCACCTCGTCGACCCCATCAACCGCCTGTCGCAGCGCGGCTTCGACCAGCCAGCCGTGTTCTTCCTGTTTCTGCTCGCGGTGACCGCCGTCGTCTATATTCCGGCGCTGCTCTATTTCGGAGGCAACCGCTGGTGGGAATTCGGGCCGTTCTCGGTCCAGGCCAGCCGCGTGCTGCTCTATGCCGCGTATTTTTTCATCGGCGCCGGCATCGGTGCCGCGAATTTCGACCGCGGCGTGCTCAGCGCGGACGGGCGGCTGGCGAAGAGCAGCTGGGGCTGGATCGTCGCGACGCTCATTCCGTATGGCCTGATGTGGGTGATGATCTACATCAAGCACGAGATACTGGGCAATCCGCCGGTGCAGCCGAATTGGTATCTGGCCCTCTACAGCTTGTTCTTTGTCGCCTTCAGCGCGGCCATCCTGTTCGCGATTCTGGCGTTCTTCCTGAGGTTCAGGCGCTCCGGCTGGAGCGTGCTCGACCCGATGCAGCCCGACGCCTACGGCATGTTCCTGGTGCACTATCCGATCGCGCTGTGGCTGCAATATTGGCTCTACAGTTACGACCTGCCGGCGATCGTCAAGGCCGCCATCGGATTCATGCTGACGGTGGCGTTCAGCTGGGCATTGACGCGAGCGTTGCGGCAAATTCCGGGTTCGGCGCGGGTGTTGTAGTTCAGCACCGTCATTGCGAGCGAAGCGAAGCAATCCAGTCTACTTCGAAGAAAGCTGGATTGCTTCGTCGCTGCGCTCCTCGCAATGACAGTGAAACGAACAGGGAAGCTAGGAAGCCTTGCCGTTCATATAGGCGGGGAACCAGCCCTCGAAGCCGGCCTTGAGCGAGCCGACCGAAATTGGCGTCTCGCCCGCGATGGCCATGCTGTCGCCGCCGGTGGTGCCGATGCGCACGCAGGGCACCTCGGCGCCTCTCATCTTCGCCAGCACCCGGCCGGCGTCTTCGGCGCGCACGGTCACGACGTAGCGCGCCTGGTCTTCGCCAAACCAGTAGGCGTGCGGCACGATCGAAGCCGGCGCGGCCAGAAGCTCTGCGCCGATCCCGCTCGCAATTCCCATCTCCGCGAGCGCCACGAGCAGCCCGCCGTCGGAGATGTCGTGCGCCGCGGTCGCGGTGCCGGCATGGATCATGCCGCGCACCACGCAGCCGTTGCGCTTTTCCGCCGCAAGATCCACCGGCGGCGGCGCGCCCTCCTCGCGGCCGCAGATGTCGCGCAGGTAGACCGATTGGCCGAGCCAGCCGTGCGTTTCGCCGATCAGCAGGATCGCCTCGCCCTCGGCCTTGAAGGCGAGGGTCGCGGATTTGGTGAAATCATCCAGCAGGCCGACGCCGCCGATCGAGGGCGTCGGCAGGATGCCGCGGCCGTTGGTCTCGTTGTAGAGCGAGACGTTGCCGGAGACGACGGGGAAGTCGAGCGCGCGGCAGGCTTCCGAGATGCCCTTCAGGCAGCCGACGAACTGGCCCATGATCTCCGGCCGCTCCGGATTGCCGAAATTGAGATTGTCGGTGATGGCAAGCGGCCTGCCGCCGACCGCGGTGATGTTGCGCCAGGCTTCCGCCACCGCCTGCTTGCCCCCCTCAAACGGGTCGGCCTCGCAATAGCGCGGGGTGACGTCGACCGTCAGCGCCAGCCCCTTCGGCCCGTCCTGCACCCGCACCACAGCGGCATCGCCGCCGGGCCGCTGCACGGTATTGCCGAGGATGACATGGTCGTATTGCTCCCAGACCCAGCGCTTCGAGCAAAGCTCGGGGGTTGCGATCAGCTTTTCCAGCGCCGCCGATATTCCGATCGGCGCGGCGACGTCGCGCGCATGAATCACCGGCAGCGGCGGGGAAGCGACATGCGGCCGGTCGTACAGCGGCGCCTCGTCGCCCAATTCCTTGATCGGCAGGTCGGCCATGACGTCGCCGCCATGCTTGACCACAAAGCGCTTGCTCGGCGTGGTGTAGCCGACCACGGCAAAATCCAGTCCCCATTTGCGGAAGATCGCTTCCGCCTCTTTTTCCTTTTCCGGTTTCAGCACCATGAGCATGCGCTCCTGGCTTTCCGACAGCATCATCTCATAGGCGCTCATGCCGGTTTCGCGGGTCGGCACACGATCGAGATCGAGATCGACGCCGAGATCGCCCTTGGCGCCCATCTCGACCGCCGAGCAGGTCAGCCCCGCCGCGCCCATGTCCTGGATCGCGATCACGCAATCGGCGGCCATGATTTCGAGGCAGGCCTCCAGCAGCAGTTTTTCGGCGAAGGGATCGCCGACCTGCACGGTCGGACGTTTTTCGGCTGAATCGTCGTCGAACTCGGCCGACGCCATCGAGGCGCCGTGAATGCCGTCGCGCCCGGTCTTGGAGCCGAGATAGACGATCGGCATGTTGACGCCGGAGGCCGCCGCATAAAAGATCTTGTCGGTGTCGGCCAGCCCAACCGCCATCGCGTTCACGAGAATGTTGCCGTCATAGCGGGTGTGGAAGCGCACCTGCCCGCCGACCGTCGGCACCCCGAAGGAATTGCCGTAGCCGCCGACGCCGGCGACCACCCCGGAAACGAGATGGCGCGTCTTGGGATGCTCCGGCGCGCCGAAGGAGAGCGCATTGAGGCAGGCGATGGGGCGCGCACCCATCGTGAAGACATCGCGCAGGATACCGCCGACGCCGGTGGTCGCGCCCTGATAGGGCTCGATATAGCTCGGGTGGTTATGGCTCTCCATCTTGAACACCACCGCCTGGCCGTCGCCGATGTCGATGACCCCTGCGTTTTCGCCCGGCCCCTGGATCACCCAGGGCGCCTTGGTCGGCAGGCCCTTCAAGTGCAGCCGCGACGATTTGTACGAGCAGTGCTCGTTCCACATCGCCGAGAAAATCCCGAGCTCGGTGAAGCTCGGCACCCGGCCGATCAGCTTCAGGATGCGCTCATATTCATCCGGCTTCAGGCCGTGGCTGGCGACGAGTTCGGGGGTGATCTGCGGCTGGTTCATGAGGCCTTATTAGGGAGATCGGGAGGGGTGGAAAAGGCCTTTTATGGCGCAATTCCACCCTGTCCAGAGCTTTGCGGGCGCGCCATGCGGCCGTGAGGGTTTGCACATCGGGTGTGGATCGGATTTAAGACTTCAATTGCTGAAATA
>NZ_DATHOP010000068.1:0-37123 GCF_035484855.1 Bradyrhizobium sp. | reverse complement strand
CCCGGTGTCGAGGGTCTGTTCGATCTCGGTGCGGCTACCGAGGTCGCGGGTCAGCCATTCTTCCTGGACCGGCTCGAAATTTTCACCGGCGGAACCGTTGGCGAAGTCGGAATGCTCGACGCCTGAATCGTCGGAATCGGCGAACTCGGCCCGTTCCGGCATTGCCTCACCGGCAACCGGGGGCTCGGAGCCATCGCTGGCGCGCTCAAGCAGCGGATTTC
Organism: Bradyrhizobium sp.; assembly: GCF_035484855.1. Classification (GTDB taxonomy): domain Bacteria; phylum Pseudomonadota; class Alphaproteobacteria; order Rhizobiales; family Xanthobacteraceae; genus Bradyrhizobium. The sequence continues at coordinate 36,902 of NZ_DATHOP010000068.1, read as the reverse complement.
GCTCCAGTTCCTCCTCGACAAAGGCCGAGAGGTCGAGATTCGACAGCTGCAGCAACTTGATCGCCTGCATCAACTGCGGCGTCATCACCAGCGACTGCGATTGCCTAAACTCTAATCTCTGCGTCAGCGCCATGGAGGCTAGAACCGATCCCACTCAAAAGTTGGTCCGATTCTTGCTTAAACTAGTCCAAAGCCGATGTACACGGCTTGACGTATAGTAAAAATAGACTAGAGGGCGGATTTCCCAGCCGAGGTTCCGGCGGCATCAGAGCCGGAATTCCTCGCCGAGGTAGAGACGACGGACATCCGGGTCGTTGACGATCTCATCCGGACTGCCCTCGGTCAGGATTTCTCCGGCATAGACGATATAGGCGCGGTCGGTCAGGCCGAGCGTCTCGCGCACATTGTGGTCGGTGATCAGCACGCCGATGCCGCGATTGGTCAGATGTCGCACCAGATCCTGGATGTCGCCGACCGCGATCGGATCGATGCCGGCAAAGGGTTCGTCGAGCAGCATGTAATTGGGGCGGGTGGCCAGCGCGCGGGCGATTTCGACGCGGCGCCGCTCGCCGCCCGACAGCGCAATCGACGGCGTCTTGCGCAGTCTTGCGATGTTGAACTCGTCGAGCAGCGAGTTGAGTTCGGCCTCGCGTTTTTTCTTCGAGGGTTCGACGACCTCGAGCACCGCGCGGATATTCTGCTCCACCGTCAGCCCGCGAAAGATCGAGGCTTCCTGCGGCAGATAGCCGATGCCCAATCTCGCGCGCTGGTACATCGGCAGCTTGGTGACGTCATGGCCATCGAGTTCGATGGCGCCGCGATCGGCCTTGATCAGGCCGGTGATCATGTAGAACACCGTGGTCTTGCCGGCGCCGTTGGGGCCCAATAGACCGACCGCCTCGCCGCGGCGGACATAGATGCTGACGCCACGCACGACCTGCCGGGTGCCGAAGCTCTTTTCCACGCTATGCACAGCCAGGTAGCCCGGCCGCCGCAACAATTGCGGCGCCCCCGCTGCGCCATTCGCCTTGCGGGGCTTCTTCTGGGCCGGCCTCGGTTTTTCGGCTCGCGGCGGTTCCGGTTTCAGGAGCGGCGCGTCGCGGATGATTGGTGGGGCCTCGCGGCCGACCGGGGGCGCTTCGCGCACGGGGCTGGTCAGCATGTCGCCCATGCTGTCGCCGAGCGCGGTGATATCCTCGCGCGAGCGCGCAAATCCCGGCGCGGTGCGCTTCGCCGGGCGGCGACGGAACATGCCGAGTAAATCCACCATCCCGCTTCGCTTAAGCCTTTCAAGGTGACCCGCGACCCGAGCGGCTACTCGATTCGCCATGCACAACATGACGGAATGGGCGTCGTTTGCCCAGCGAAACGCCCCCGTTTCGGTGCCGCCGAGCCCGCGGTAGATACAGCTTGATGCGGCCGGCTTCAACCTCGCCGCCCGCGAAGATCAAACAAGTGATTGATACTATTTCGGTTTATTTGGGGCGCTCGGTGCCGGAACGGGCGTTTCCGGCGCCGGCGCGCATCCCTGGCCGGACTGATCGACCATGGCCTGCACCTTTCCACTGTCCGATTCAAGCCGGGACACGCCCGTCGTCATGTCGACCAACAGCCGATCGCCGCGCAGCACATTCTTGCACTGGGTGACCACGACGGTGCCGCGCATGGTGATCAGGTTGGCCTTGTTCTCGAAAATTGCGATGTCCCCGGTCACGACCTGATCCTTCTGGGTGACGACCACGTTGCCTCGCGCCTCCAGCCGCTTGATCGACGAGTTCTCGCCGGGGCCGCTGGTCGCGGACTGCGTCGGCGGCGCCGATTTTGCCGCCGCTTTCGAATTGGTCGCTGTCGGCGCCGGGGCCGCAGGCGCCGCGGCGCCTGACGTCGCAGGAGCAGGCGCCGAATCGGCGGCTTGCGACTGCTCGTAGAACACCACGAGTGTCTGCGACGTGAGGACGGTGTCGCCCTGCACCACCTTCACATTGCCGGAGAACGTCGCCTCCTTTTTCTTGTCACGCACTTCGAGCACGGGTGCCTCGATATGGATCGGCTGGTCGCGGTTCTGCGAGAAGCCTTGCATGGCATTGGGCACACCTGTTGCGGCAGTCTGCGCAAGGGCGGCACCGGCTGCGCCCAGCGCAAACGTGAGGGCAGCGGCGCGTGTGCTCGTCGCTATGCGCGCGACCAACATTCTATTTCGGCTTGTTCGGGTTGGCCGGAGCAGGCGACGGCGGCGGGGCGGTGCCGGGAATCAACAGGCTGCCGCCCTGGCCGGAGGACTGGAACAGGCCCTGCACTCGGCCCGAGTCGGATTCCACCCGCGACACGCCCGTCGTCATGTCCACCAGCAACCGGTCGCCGCGCAGCACGTTCTTGCCCTGGGTCAGCACGATCCCGCCGAGCATGGTGATCAGGTTGGTCTTGGTATCGAAAATCGCGGTATCCCCGGTCACCACCTGGTCCTTCTGGGTGACCACCACGTTGCCACTTGCCTCCAGCCGCTTGATCGACGAACTGCCGCCGGGCCCAGGGGTCGCGGACTGCATCGGCGCCGCCTTCGCGGCCTTCGCCTTGGTCGCGGCCGTCGGCGCAGCTGCGGCGGGGGCCGACGAATCGTAGAACACCACGAGCGTCTTCGAGGTCATGGTGGTGTCGCCCTGCACCACCTTCACATTGCCGGAAAACGTCGCTTCGTTCTTCTTGTCGCGCATTTCGAGTTCCGCCGCCTCGATCTGGATCGGCTGGTCGCGATTCTGCGAAAAGCCCTGCATCGCATTGGGCACACCGCTGACCGCGCTCTGCGCGGCGGCATCGCCCGCGGCGATTATCCCGAACGCGAAAGCGGCGGTGCAGGCGGCCCGCGCGATCCGCCTGGCCAACGTGATGCGCGGGAGTGACATCATTTCAAGGGTCATTTCGGGTTGGCGGTCTTGCCGGACTTGGTCTTGGCGTGATGCGCAGGTGCAGGCGCGGGGTCGGCGGGTGGCGTCTCGGCGGCCGGCAAATTGTCCAGATCCATCACCACATTGCCCTCGAACCGGATCAGTTCGCCGCCGCCGGTGATCCTGAGCCTGTCCGAGGCCAGCGTTCCGTTGAGCAGCTTGACGTCGACATGTTCCTCCGAGGTCACCGTGTTCTTGCCCATGTCGACAAACGCCTGCGAAAGCCACGCTTTGTAGCCGGTCGAGGTTTGCAAAAAGATATTATGGTGCAGGTCCAGCAACTGGTTCTTGTTGTCCATCCGTCCGTCGAGGGCATCGAGCGTGACGGTCGACTGGTCTTCCATTCGCAGCTTGGCGCGCAAGGTCTTGAGGTCGACGAAATCGGGATCGGTAATGTCCTGGGTCGCGGTTTTGGCCCAAACCTCGTAGGGGCGCTTATCCTGCGTGTAGCCGGCCATATGCGGCGATTCCATGGTGATCTTGGTCCCGGAGACGACGAGTTTTCCCATGTCGACCGGCAGCTTGGGCAACAGCAGCCGGAACGGGTTGAAGACCGATATCCCGATGATGGCCGCCATCGCCAGAATGACGGCGGCGGGAACCGCAATGCGAAGTATCTGCACCAGCCGGCTATGGCGCGCGGCGATGGCAAAGCGCGCCTCCATTCCGGCTTGATAGGCAGGATTCTGAACCGAGTTCATCGCTGCTCCGAAGCACTGACGTCGCCCGCCATTCTACCCGGCCCCGGCGGATAATGCAGCCCGGACCTCTGGTCAGGAGTGTGACCGAAACGGGGCGGAAGCCGGCTCGAGCCAGCGTTTCAAGGCGCCTGGTTAGGAATGCGCAAAAATGTCCTCGGTGTCCCAGCCCTGCAGATCGAGCTTTGCCCGCGTCGGCAGAAAGTCAAAACAGGCCTGCGCCAGCTCCAGGCGGCCCTCGCGGGCCAGCATGGCATCGAGGCGCTCGCGCAGCGCATGCAGGTGCAGTACGTCGGAGGCGGCATAGGCGAGCTGCGCCTCGCTGAGCGACTGCGCGCCCCAGTCGCTGGATTGCTGCTGCTTCGACAGGTCGATGTTGAGCACCTCGCGCACCAGGTCCTTCAGGCCATGGCGGTCGGTATAGGTGCGCGCCAGCCGGGAGGCGATCTTGGTGCAGTACACCGGCTGCGGCATCACGCCGAAGGCGTTGGAAAGGGCGGCGATATCGAAGCGGGCGAAATGGAAGATTTTCGTCACCTTCGGATCGGCCAGCAGCGCCTTCAGGTTCGCCGCGTCGTCGGCAGCCTTGCCGTGATCCCTGGGGATCTGCACCACGTCGGCGCTGCCGTCGCCGCTCGACAGCTGCACCACGCAGAGCCGATCGCGATGCGGGTGCAGCCCCATGGTTTCGGTGTCGATCGCCACCGATCCGGTGTAGCGGGAAAGATCGGGCAGGTCGCCGCGATGCAGGCGTACGGTCATGATGGTTTCAAGCCTCGTCGAATCGTCGCAGGTTAAGCTACCGCCCAAAATCGAAAGAGGCGAGCCACAGTGATACCTCCGGGTCAAGAAAATGCCGACCGGCATTGCGGTTTCGCAGTTGCGTAGCGAACGCGACCTCGCTGTTTCCGGAGCAGTGACCCGTGCTTGACTCCCGCGCGCGGGGAATGCGACGTTGCGATCGGTAGTGCCCGCAAGGGCTGACCAAGGGAATGCGGTGCGCCTGTTGCGACGGGCAATGCCGCGGCTGCCCCCGCAACTGTAAGCGGCGAGCCGACGACCATTGATGCCACTGGGATCGATTGATCCTGGGAAGGTGGTTGGAGGCTATGACCCGCGAGCCAGGAAACCTGCTGCCAGTCACGAGTCATGCACGCGCGCGTCGGGCGGGGTGTCCCGAAGCGCCGAGAGAGCCGGATCGAGCTGCCGTGTCAGGGGCGAAGGGCAGATCGGATCGGCGAACGTGCTGACGGTTTGGGCATTCGCCGCCGAGCACGATCATGTCCTCCATCGCAATCCCTCAATTTCGCGGGCCGTTGCGTCGTGCCGCGCGTTCGGCTGAACCAATCGGTTCGGCGCAATGTTGGCCATCCTGTTCGGCATTGCCCCTCGGCCTGGTCCTTCTGCTGTCCGTTGTCACGGAAAACTCTGCATCGGCGCAAACCGGCACGGAGGCGGGACAAAGCCCGGTCACGCTTGAACCCGTGGTGATTTCGCCTCCCAAGCCAACCGGCGCGCGCCGACAGAGCGACAGCTCGCAAGGAGCTCCGAAGCGCGCCAATCGAACCGCTTCGAATCCGGCGGCCAAGCCTGTAGCTCAGCCCGGCGCCACCGAAGCTGCGCCAACGCCGCTCAACGGCAATCTGGTCGCGACCAGCGCCAGCCGGCTCGGTCTCACGGTGCACGATACGCCCGCATCCGTAGACATCGTCACCCAGCAGCAGATGCGCGAGCAGGGCTACCGTACCACCACGGAAACCGCGATCGGCGCGGCGGGCGTGCAGGCCGCCGATTTGGGCGGCGCGCCTGCGACCTTTTCCATGCGCGGCTTCACCGGTAGTGAGGTGAACGTGCTCTACAATGGCATCTCGATCGGCACGCAGGACATCACCGGGCGCATCATGGAGACCGCCAATCTGCAACAGATCGAGTTCCTTAAAGGCCCTTCCGCGATCATGTCCGGCCTCAACGCGATTGGCGGCTCCGTCAATTATGTGAGCAACCAGCCAACCACAGGCCCTATCAAGAGTGAGCTCGACGGGTCGATCGATTCGCTCGGAACCTATCGCACGCATTTCGGCTCGGGCGGCAGCACGCTGGTGCCGGGGCTCGACTATCGTTTCGACGTCAGTTCCTCGAAAGTCGCCAGCTTCATCGATGGCGACTATCAGAACCTCAACAACGTATCGGGTCAGCTCAACTATCGCGTCAACGACGCGTTCAAGGTGTTCGCCGCGATCGACTACAAGAACGACGGGGGCCACGCCTATTGGGGCACGCCGCTGACGACGACCGGGTTTTCCGGTCCCTTTTCGACGCATGGCGTCGTCTCCGGATCCGCGGTCTCCACGTTCGACGGCTCGCTGATCGCGCCGGTGACTGTGGACTCGCGCACGCTGACGACCAATTACAACGTCGCTGACAACTCCGTCGGAGCGACGGAATTGTGGATACGCGGTGGCTGGGAATGGTCCTACGGCGACGCCATCACGGTCAAGAACCAGACCTACGACTACGGCGCCACTCGCCATTGGTTCGACAGCGAGACTTATGCTTTCGACACCGGCAGCTCGATGATCGACCGTGACCGCTTCTTTGTTTCCCATAAGCAGCAGGTGGTCGGCGACAACATCGATGTCGCCTGGAACTCAGCTTTCTTCGGCATGGAAAACCGGTTTGCCGGGCAATTGCAGGTGAGCCGTAACGACATCCAGTTCTCGGAGGAGCAAAACCCGAACGACTATCCGTTCGACTCCGTGGCCGTGGTCAACCCTGTCGCCGGGCTTTATACCCTGACGCCGGAGCCGGGCATCCGCAACAAGAGCCTGCAGACCGCCGCCGTCTCGATCGAGGACCAGCTCAAGATCACGCCGTGGCTCGCATTGATGGGGGGCGTTCGCGTCGAAGATACCAGGCTATCGAGCGACGGCATCGATTTCGGCGGCACGATCCCGGCGGGCGAGCCCTTCACTAAAAACTGGACGCCGGTGTCGTATCGCGCGGCTGTGACAGTCGAGCCGGTCAAGGGGCTGATGTTCTACGGCATGCACGCCACCGCCTACGATCCGGCGGTTGCCGCCATTTTTTCGCTGACGCCGGGAAGCTCGGTGGATTTGACCAGCTCACGCATCTACGAGACAGGGGTCAAGGTGATCTCCGACGACAAACGGATGGAGGCCACGTTTTCGGCCTACGACATCGTGCGAAACAACGTCTACGTGATGGTCACCAACCTGGTCGCAACCGAGGCCGGCGAGGTACACACCAAGGGCATCGAGCTCGCCGGCGCGGCGCGTCCGATCGAGAATCTGAAACTCTGGGGCAACGTCGCCTTCACCGATGCGCATTACGGCGCTTTCGACGTCTGGAGCGGCAACATCCCGTCGAATATAGCGCCTGTCATCATCAATGCCGGCGCGTCCTATACGTTCACCAACTGGCGCTGGCCGGTCGAGATCGGCGGATCGGTGCGCCACGTCGGGCAACGATATCTGTTCGAGGACGACCTCACCGCCATGCTGCCCTACACGACGGTCGATCTCTTCGCCTTTGTCGACATCCCCGGCCGCGATCTCTGGTGGCAGGGCCTGGAGAAGATGCGGGTGGGCTTCCGCGTGCGCAACCTGACCAACGCCGTCTACGCCCAGTTCTCCGACCCCGGCTATCCCGACCAGGTCTATCTCGGCGCGCCCCGGACGTTCGAATTGTCCGCTTCGGCGAAGTGGTGATGCGCAGAGAAGCCGCATGCGTGTCCTGACCTTGCTGCACCGCTGGTGGGGCGTCATGTTCTGCCTGCTGTTTGCGATGTGGTTCGCCTCGGGCATCGCGATGCATTTCGTGCCGTTTCCCTCATCGAGCGAGACGGACCGCTTTGCCGCGCTGCTGCCGATCGATCCCGACCGTGTCGGGCACGGCCCTGCCGAGGCCGTCGCCGCCAGCGGAATCGCGGAGGTCTTGCGGGTCCGCCTGGTCGGGCGCAGCGACGGGCCGATCTACCTGATCTCCGGACCATCCGCCTTCAGAACATTGCGCGCAGGCGACCTCGCGGACGGCGCGGTGATCTCGACGCGAACCGCGCTCGACATCGCGAGCGGCTATGCACGGGCTCGCGGGTTGGACACCGCGCGAGCCCACGCCGGCGAGCCGATCGCGTTCGACCAGTGGAGCGTTTCCGGCGCGTTCGATTCCGATCGTCCGTTATACCGCGTCGCCTTCGACGACATCAGCGGCACCGAACTCTATGTCGCCTCGACGACCGGCGACGTGGTCCTCGTCACCACGCAGCGCGCGCGTGCCCTCAATTATATCGGCAGTATCGCGCATTGGATCTATCCGACGGCGCTGCGCCATCACCTGCAAGCCTGGACGTCGCTGATGTGGTGGCTATCGTTGCTGGCGTGGATCGGCGCCGGCTTCGGCGTCGTCATCGGCCTGACCCGACTGGACGTCCGAAACAGGGGCGCGACCGCGCCTTACCGCGGCCTGCAGGCCTGGCACTATCGCTTCGGCCTCGTTTGCGCGCCGTTCGTGCTGGGTTTTGCATTCAGCGGATGGCTATCGATGGATGACGGCCGATGGCTGAAGGGTCGCGACGCGCGCGCCGATGCGCGGTCGATCGCCGGCACGGCTGACTGGAGCAGCTTGTCACCCGGCGAGGGCAGAGGCGCCGGCGTCAAGGAAATCGAATGGTTCGCCTTCGGCGGAAACATCTATCGCCGCGAACGAGCGAGCCCGGAACAACAGCGCCTGTATGAGACAAGCCCAAACATCACCCTGCTCGACGGTGGATTGCTGCGCGCCGGCGAAATCGACCATGCAATCGGGCATCTTGCAGCCGGTTGCGCACCGGCTTCGATCATCGCCACCAGCGACAATAGCGCCGTCAAGTCACGGATGCCCGATGCGCCGATATTCCGCGCCATCTGCGGCGACACCTGGTTTGAAATCGACGGCGCGAGCGGCGCGCTACTGGATCGGCTCAACGCGCCGCAGCGGGCCTATCGCCGCCTCTTCGAAGGCCTGCACACGCTGAGGTTCTGGCCGCTGACGTCCCATCCGCTGCTCCGCACGATCCTGATCGTCGCGCTGTGCGGATGCGGTTTTGCCTTCAGCCTGACGGGCGTCGTGATCGGGATGCAGAGGTTGCTGATTTCGCTCCGGTCATTCTCCCGGTCAAAAACGCGGGTGCCCTGACGCCGGCGCACCATACGCAGCGGTCTGCTCTACGATAACCATTGACTAGTTATGGTGAGGCACGACAACGGTTACAGTAGTTCCATCTGAGCATGATTGGGTAATGGCGTGACCACCAACGCTCCGCGCCAAATCTTCAACTATTCGTTCCCCGGCACCTCGACGAGCGCCGCACGTCCCTATGCCGCTGTCTTTGACAGTACAGTGCCAGAAACCGTCTCCATAGAATGCCTCGATTTGTATTAATCCAGGCTGTTGATTAGGAAACGCGTGCTTCGCCGCGTTCGTTACCAGTTCAACGATGATAAGCCCCAAGCGCTCGCAGCGCTTCGACTCAAGAAAACCGTCCCCGATCGTTGCTTGGCAGCGAATTCGCCTTGGCTCGAGAATCGCAGCTGCCAGTGCGTGGCTCAGGGTCCCGACGTAGTCACCAACAGAAGTGTAGCGGCGGTCGGAACGTTTTGAGAGAAGATCGTAGAGCCTGCCGAAAGCGAGGAGGCGCCGCTCAAACCCATCGATCGCCTGGGGTAAATTCACCGGCGCTGTTGCCATAAAGTCAGCGCGAAGCCACGCACCCAATAAGGTCAGCATATTCTTCATTCGATGATGGGTTTCCCTAACGAACAAATCCACTTTATCGGCTTCATCGTTGGTCGCCGGACAGGGCGGTCGGATATCTTCTTCCTGCGGTAGGGTGTTATCAAACATAGCAAGTGCCCTCTTCTGAAACTCGACCAAAAGCGCAACTCGGCACCGTTACCCGACAGCTTTGCGCAAAACAGCTTCGAGAGCCGCGTCGAGATATAGTCCCACCTCTGTTACCCCCTCATCGCCATACTGGCTAAAGAAGGACGATGGCCTGTCATATTCAAAGATCCCCCGGCCTTGCTCGTCCTCGAACAGAACCACCCGTAGCGGCGCGTAGAGAGCAGCGGGAAGCTGATGGCGGGTCATCTTTGAGGCGGTCAGAGGATTGCCAATTTCATATTGCACCGCGTTGCGTCTCCTGCCCCAAATCTGCAACAAGGAGCCATGATCGCGCTCTTCGAAGATCGAAAGCCTTGGACCGTTCTCTTCGTAGATTTTCGCGCATTCCTGATCACCGCTCTGCAGTACCTCGGCAATGCCGGTATCGAGTTTAGGCACGGTGCCTTCGAGCTTCCGGCGCACTTCCGCGAACGGCCGTCCTGACGATATCCTGATGTGCTCGACTGCAATCGTCCGTGACGTGATGAACGATTGCCTGGTGGCTTGGGTCATGTCACGCTCCCATCTGCTGCTCCGGTAGCCGGGTTTTCTCCATTACGAGATCAACCAGTATGTACGCCGATCTGGTGGAGCAGCACTGACACGCCGCCTCCACAGCTCATCACACCGCCGGCAGCGGCGAACTCACGAGCGCCGCGCTACGAGACCGCCTCGCCCGAAGCGGTCGGAGCCGCCTCGGAGCCGCCGATGATCACTGCAGTTGTCGATGTAGAAATTCCCTGGTTCGCGCATTGGCGAGCGTTGCTGCCGCGGCGTTGTAGTGCGCCCCATCATGCCGAGAGAAGGCGTGACACTGACCCGGATAGCTATAAACGGTCGCGTTTGGTTTTCCGGCCAGGGCCGCTTTGATCTCAGCTTGCGCCGCCTTTGAAATGAATTCGTCCTCCTCGCCGAGGTGCATCAGCAACGGGGCCTCCAGGCCGCCAACCTCGCCGAGGTATTTTTCCGTGTCACCCCCATGGTAAGCAACAGCGGCGTCGATTTCGTTTCGGGCCGCCGTAATAAATGCCATCAACGCGCCGAGGCAATAGCCGTGCAGCGCGACCTTTCCCGTCGACTCCGGTAGTTCGACGGCGGTGCGGACTGTTTCCATGATATCCTTCACACCCGCATCGCGATTATACGCCGCGTACAGTTGTAGACCGCGCTGCCATGCGGCTTCGGACCTGACGTCGAGATCCACTCCAGGGTCTTGCCGCCAGAAGAGATCTGGCGCGACCGCGATGAACCCGTCGGCTGCCAACTCATTGCAAGTCGCTCGGATGTCGGCGTTAACACCAAACAACTCCTGGAGAACGACCACTGCAGGCGCGGGCAACTTGGCGGGCCGCGATACGTAGGCGCGGAATGTTCCATCCGGCGACTTGATGATAATGCGGTTTTCCATGTTGCACTCCCGGGATTGCTCCCATGCTGAATGGCTTCGAAGCGAACCGTCCGCTGATTGCCCGATAAATACCCGTGAGTCGGCCCGTGAATTGGCTGCGGGCTCGGGGCGGGCGACCGACCAATCGGCCATCAACTTTAGCGGCGTGAAGGAAGAAATCGATCTGCGCTCACGCCGCGGCGTTGCTTCATTGACTGGCCGACGTGCGCGTGGCTGCTGCCTCCTCGATGAGCTTGGCTGTTTCCTTCGGATGGGACATGTAGGCGACATGGCTGGAATTCACTTCGACCGTCTTGGCATGGGCGCGCTTCGCCATCATCCGCTCTTGCTCCGGATTGATCGATCGATCTTCGGCGGCCACCATGTAAAAGGTGCGTTTGGTCTTCCAGGCCGGGTTCGTGACCTTGTGGGTGAACGCGTCGGTGGAGATCGGCACCTGCGCCACGGCCATAAAGCCGGACACCGCCGGCGGAACGTCCGCGGCGAAGTCGGCCGCGAAATGCGCCTGATCTATCCACCAGTTGCCATTGCTGTCTGGCTTGAACGCCTTGGAGGCTTGCGGCACGGCCTGTTCGATCGACGCACAGCTCTCGCCTTCATCGAGCGCAAACGCGGCAATATAGACAAGCGCGGCAACGTTTGGATTATTGCCGGCCTCGGTGATGATCGACCCGCCGTAGCTGTGGCCTACCAGAACCACCGGCCCGCCCATGGCGTCGATTGCGGCCTTCGTGTATTTTTGATCGTCGGCGTAGGAAGTCTCGGGGGGCTGGGGCACCGACACCGTGTAGCCATCCTGCTCAAGGATCTTCGCGACGGCGGCCCAACCGGAGCCATCGGCAAATGCGCCATGCACCAAAACGACATTTTTGATGGCGGCCTTCGATGCGGATTCCGCCGAGGCAGATTCCGGAGTTCCACCCGCCAGCGTCGCGACGAGCACACCAAGTACGCAAAGATTTTTCATGACGTCTCTCCTGTTATTCATGACCTCTAGTTAGCAACTTCAATGAACTGTCCCGCGATACCCGATGGCTCCCTTGGATTTTTGAGCGCGGACCACGCGTGCGTCCATTGCAGGTCAAGTGTACGGGAGCCCCAGCCAGCGACCGAATTAAGAGTTGTGAAGGCGCGCGAGGCCTGCCTTAATCTTGTTAAGAGGCGCTCTTTTTGGTCAGCCGTGGACCGAGGGCCTTAGTGTCTTGCGGTCGTGGCCCGGACCAGGCAACAAAGGCCGCTACCGAACCTAGGACATCTCGTCGAGAAGCTTACGTGCGATCAGAGGATCTGCCGTCTCGAGGCCCTCGGTAAATCGGGCGTACACACCGGCAAGTAAGTGGCGACCTTCGGCAGGACGTCCTTGTGCACGACGCAGGCTTGCGAGACTGATCGCTGTCCGCAATTCCCACGACAATGCGTTCTGGCGACGCGCCCAATCGAGAGAAAGGCGAAACAGTTCCTCGGCCGCGGGATCGTCGGGCCCTTGAAGCAGCAATAGTTCTCCCTTGACGCGCAGCAAATCCGCAATTTGCCAATTCGCGCCGCGTCGCTCGGCGCGAGCGATGGCGTCGCTGATGATTGCCAAGCCTTCCGCGACCTCGCCATTCGATCCCATCGCGCTGGCAAGATCTCCAACGAAGCTTGAGTGCCAGATCGCAAATTTTGCATCCCCGAGGTGACCGAGCCCATAGCGCAGGAGATTAAGTCCGTCTCCAGCCCTCTGTTGTCGAATCAACAGCACACCGCGTAATGCGCGCGCCCACGCGTGCCAAATTGAAAGCGAATAGCGCGTAGCCAACTCTGACATTGCATCGATGTAATGCTCGGCATCGGCATAATCTCCAACTGCGAGCGAGACCTGACAGGTGCCGAGCCCCAGGGCCGTGCAAATTGATACGGCATGATCGACCGACCAAAGGTCATCAAGGCTGACTTCAATGGTGCGCCTGGCCCGTTCCGGATACCCAAGTAACCACAGAATCCATCCGTATCGCATACGGCCGGTGATCAACTGGTCGAACTGATATCTGATAATAAGCGATCTACGTTGCGTCCCGATCGATCGCGCCGTCATCTTTTCAAGATAGGTGCGTGCTTTGATATGGTCACCGAGAAAGTGCCAGGAGTAGCCGAGACCGCGATCCGAGACCGCGAGGTCCAACGGGTGATTCTCCCTTAACGCGAGCGCATGGATACGTTCCGCGAGTTCGAGAGCGATTTTGTACTCGCCATTGTTTATGCGCGCGGTCCACAATCCCCAGAGCGCGCGTAAGCGGTAGTCATGGTCGTCGAGCGACTCTGCTATTTGAAGGGCACTTTCAAGGGCTGCATGCACTTCCGGTCCAGGACCTTGTGTGTAGATCAGCAAGCCTCCGAGCGCAGTACGCAGTTGCATCTCGGCTCGCGGTTCTCTAAACGCGCCGGCGGCGATGCTTGCGAGCGCAGCCTCGACACGTCTGCGGCATTCATGCACCAGCGAAAGAGTCATCCAGAGCACGATGCCGGCCGCCGTCAACGCGACACCTAAGGCTGCGTCAGCTTCTGCTCCCAAGGTCCAATCGAGCGCGGCACGCAGATTGTCGAGTTGCCGCCTGCACTCGGCGACTCGCTGAATTGTTGGCGCGATCGCCAGTTCAGCGTCCGCGCGACGGAAGAAATCGCAGAAGTACTCGGCATGACACCGGCAAACCCGATTATTTTCCTGGGTCTCGGCGAGTTTCATGCGCGCGAAAGCACGTGTAGAGTCCAGTAAGCGGTAGTAAGCAGTATCCTCGCCGACCTCCGCCGCGACCAGCGATGCCGACACCAGATTGGCAATATGATCGGCGATTTCCGATGTTGCCACCATCTCGCCTGCACCGATCGCAGACGCGGCCTCAAGCGTGAAGCTGCCGGTAAGCACCGAGAGGCGACGAAGGACGACGCGCTCGCTCTCAGGCAGGAGCTGATAACTCCAGTCAAGCGTCGCAAGCAGCGTTTGGTGGCGCGGTACCGCGGTACGACGACCTCCGGTGAGTAGTCGAAAGCGATCATCCAGTCGCGCCGCGACCCCGAAAACGCCAAAGGAGGCGACGCGACCGGCAGCCAGCTCGATCGCAAGCGCAATCCCGTCGAGCCTGCGGCAGATTTCAGCGACAACCGGCGCATTGTCGTCGGTAAATCTGAACGAATCGAGTGTTGCCGAGGCGCGCTCTACAAAGAGTTGTACAGCAGAGAAAGCCATCCCTTGCTGAGAAGTGAGTCGCTCGGACCATGGTGGCGTTTCCAGCGCCGGCAAGCCGTGCACCCGCTCTCCCTCGGCGCGGAGCGCCTCGCGGCTGGTGGCAAGGATATGGACGCCGGGCGCGCCCACAAAGATCGCCTCGGCCAGGGCCGCGGCAGCCAGGATCATGTGCTCGCAGCAATCAAGCACCAGTAACATCTGACGGGTACTTAGAGCCGCGACCAGGGTTGGAATTGGATCATCCGTGCGGATCGGGACGCCAAGGAGAGCGGCGACCGCGCTTGGAATAAGCGACGGATCCTTCATCGGCGCAAGGTCGACAAACTGAATCCCGTCCCGGTACGAGCCACGAAGCGCATTTGCGGCCGCGACGGCGACCGTTGTCTTGCCGATGCCCCCGGGCCCCACCACGGTGATGAACCGCTCCTCAGGCAGTTGAGCCTTCAGCGCTGCGATAACATCCTGGCGCCCGACCACGCGGCTGAGCGGCGCCGGCAGCTGACTTGCAGCCGGCATGCTCGGGGTCGCACGCGCGCCGCTACCGAAGCGTGAAGCCGGCACAACAAGGCTGTAGCCTCTACCCGGCACGGTCGCGATAAAGTTTCTGCCTTGCAGGCCCTCGCGCAAAGCGCGTCGCAAGCTTGCGATATGGACGCGTAAGGTGCCTTCCTCGACGAAGACTCGCGGCCAGACTTTGGCCAGTAACTCTTCCTTGGTAACCGTCTCGCCTGCACGCCTTGCGAGCACCGCGAGGATATCAAGTGCCCGCGGCCCAAGTCCAATTGGCTCTCCTTGCTCCAGGAGAAGACGTTCTTCCGGAAGCAGACGAAATGGACCGAAATCGATCACTTCGCTGCCGGACAAACGTTCCGCGGACACGATAGCTTCGGTCTGTGTCGTACCCGCCACGAATGCACCTTGCCCGAACGATTAAATCACTTCGCAAGTCCAGGGTTACTTTCGGATCAGCGGGATTTGCAGATTGGTCGGGCGATTCTGTTCGGTATCAAAGCCACGGCCGTCAATGTTACGAGCACCCCAGAACAGCAGATCGTCTCTGAGATAGACTAGGTCGCACTCCATGAAGTTCGACCCCTCCTCGAGACCAAAGGGCGCGAAGGCTTTTCCGAATATGCTCTGGGACAAGTTGACTGCCCACGGCGCGTATCCGGCCGACGCGACCTTGTTGAGTACATCGGCGAACCCCTGCGCGAGGGGAGTTACCTCGTACGTTTCATCAGCAACGAAGTCGACCTTCTGCGCCCGCGGAGCGATCGGATGGGGCCCCCGCCACAGCATGTGCCCACCGATCCCGATCTTTGCTAACGGCACGGCACCGTAGGGGTCGGCCGAGTTGACGATCTCAAGCTCGAATCGATCCGACGGCTGATATTTGAAAGCCCTCTTCAGATAGAACGGCTTGAGCGACCCATCCGGGTTCTTGCTCGCACTCGGCCGCACCTCCGGAGCGATGCTCTCCCACTGCCCGAGCATCGCCTGCTTGACTTTGGCTACGTCTGCTTCCATGGCCGCTTGGCCTCGGCTGACTGCTGGGGACCGCCCGCCGCTCCGCCTAGGTTCGTACACACCGTATCGCCGGCGGCGCACCAAAAATTGTACAGATTTGACCCAGTTGTAAGATTTGGCCGAAAAATCGCCGCTACAATCGACGCCGCCGGCCAATTGCCGCTTTTTTTATGATGATGGGACGTTTATCCTGTTTCCCATCCGGGACGGTGATGCTCGCGTTGAGAGCGCGAGAGTGTTTGTCGCGTTAGTATGGAGGCAGTGATGCCTGCAGATGCGATCGAGGACGACCTCGCCAGACGCTTCGGAATAGATCCTCCGCTGACACTCCTGGCGCGAAAATCTTCAAAAGCACGTATCGGTTTTTCGCGCATGCGGAGCAGTCGTCCGATGCGTGGCCATTCACTGCCCGCGAAACCGCAAGAGGCCTTTGCATTCTGGGTTCCGTTATCGGTGCCGTTTTTCTCGAACTTGTGGACGGCAGGACGGCGTCGTGAAGTGCCCGATCTGCGTCTCGGCGATGTCCAGCTGGTCGACCTCGGCGAGCGACCGGTCGTCAGTCTGGATATCCCTTTCGATTCCCTTCGCTTTTACGTCACGCAGGTTGCACTTGATGAGATGGCCAATGAAGCCGGAATTCGCCGGGTGAAGGGACTTTACGCGCCGAATTTTGGCGGCCGCGATCTGGTCATGTTCGGTCTGGCGCAAGCGGTCGCCGGCGCGATGGAGCAATCGGGCGACGGAACCGCGATGTTTGCCGACTGTATCGCGCTTGCTTTTTTCACTCACATTGTGCGCGCTTACGGCGGCGTCCGGATCGGAGGAAGGAACGCCCGCGGCGGGCTTGCCGCGTGGCAGCTGCAACGCGCCCGAGACCTTATCAATGTCAATTTGGCGCACGATCCTTCGATCGCGGAGATCGCGCATGAGTGCGGACTGTCGAGCGGCTACTTTGCGCGAGCGTTCAAACAGTCGACGGGCGTTTCGCCCTGCCAGTGGCTGACCAAAATGCGCGTCGAGCGCGCCAAAGAACTCTTGAAGGACCCACGCTGCGAGCTCGCCGATATCGCCCTGCTTTGCGGGTTCGTTGACCAAAGCCATTTCACGCGCGTATTTTCCAGGAGCGAGGGCTACAGCCCGGGTCGGTGGCGCCGCGTTCACCGCATATAGTCCAACAGGCTTTCTGCTGCTGATAAATCAAGGACTTGGCTTGGACTCGGGCCAAAAATGGTGCCCAGGAAAGGACTCGAACCTTCACGGCCGTTAAGCCACTGGCACCTGAAGCCAGCGCGTCTACCAATTCCGCCACCTGGGCCCGGGCCGGTTAGTACGGATGCCTCGCGCGCTTGTCAAATTGTTGAATCGCTACTGAAAAGTCTATTTTTGGAGCATGATCCTTTCGGAAAACCGGTGCCCACTTTTCCGGATCATGCTCAAATACGCTGTACAGCACCGGTGGCTTGGCGTATCGCGAATCCGCTGGTCACCCCGCGATCGCTCGAATTTGACCCCCAGGAAATTGGCCCATGGCATCGAATCAGGACACCCTCGTCACGGTTTTTGGCGGATCGGGCTTTCTGGGGCGGAACGTCGTCCGCGCGCTCGCCAAGCGCGATTACCGCATCCGGGTCGCGGTGCGGCGGCCGGAATTGGCCGGGTACCTGCAGCCGACCGGCCGGGTCGGCCAGATCCACGCCGTGCAGGCCAATCTGCGTTATCCCGCCTCGGTGGAGGCCGCGATGCGCGATTCCCATGTCGCCATCAATCTGGTCGGCATTCTGGCCGAAAGCGGCGCGCAACGTTTTGAAGCGGTGCAAGCCGCGGGCGCCGGCACCGTAGCCAGGGCGGCCGCCGCCGTCGGTGCGCGGATGGTGCATGTCTCCGCGATCGGCGCCGACGACAAGTCGCCCTCGCGCTATGCCCGCTCCAAGGCCGCGGGCGAAACGGCGGTGCTGGCGGCCGTGCCCTCGGCCAACATCCTGCGGCCTTCGGTCGTGTTCGGGCCCGAGGATCAGTTCAGCAACCGTTTTGCGGCGCTGGCGCGGATGTCGCCGATGCTGCCGCTGATCGGCGGGGGGCTGACGAAAATGCAGCCGGTCTATGTCGGCGACATCGCGACCGCGGTTGCCGATGCCGTCGACGGCAAGACCAAGGAGGGCGCGACCTACGAGCTCGGCGGGCCCGAGGTGCTGAGCATGCGCGAGATCATGGAGATCATCCTCGCCACGACGGAACGCCGGCGCATGCTGGTCTCGTTGCCGTTCGGCCTGGCGAAATTGCAGGCGCTGTTGCTGCAGTTCGCGCCGGGGCCGCTGAAACTGACGCCGGACCAGGTGGAGTTGTTGCGCTCGGACAATGTGGTGTCGGACGCGGCGAAAGCCGAAGGCCGGACGCTAGAAGCATTGGGCATCGTGCCGGATTCGATGGAAGCGATCGTCCCGCAATACCTCTGGCGCTTCCGCAAGCTGGGCCAGTTTCAGCACAAGGGCGCGTAGCGGATTGCCGCGAAATGTTATTCCCGTCATTGCGAGCGCAGCGAAGCAATCCATCTCGCCCCACGAAGAAAGAATGAATTGCTTCGCTTCGCTCGCAATGACGAAAATTACTTCTCCATCGAGAGATTTGTAGGGTGGGCAAAGGCGCACTTGCGCTGTGCCCACCATGACAATTTCAATTGCTGCAAAGGTGGTGGGCACGCTGAGTTTATCATCGGGCGCGCATTCGCGCGACCCGTTGGCTTTGCCCACCCTACAATTTCCGGCGGGCTCTTACCGTCCCATCGCCAGCGCGACCAGGCCGAGCGTGCCGACGATGACCCGCCACCACGCGAACAGCGAAAAGCCATGGCGGGTGACGTAGCTCAAAAACGTCTTCACCACGACGATCGCAACCACGAACGACACCACGAATCCGATCGCGATGATGCCGGCATGATCGAAGCTCATCTCGGCGCGGTTCTTGTAGGATTCGTAGGCGAAGGCGCCGACCATGGTCGGGATCGCCAGGAAGAAGGAAAACTCCGCCGCCGCATGCTTGTCGGCGCCGAACAGCATCGCCGCCACGATGCTGGCGCCGGAGCGCGACACGCCGGGAATCATCGCCAGGCACTGCGCAAAGCCGATCGACAGATACATCGGCAGCGGAAACGCGGTCGCATCGTGCTCGTGCGGATCAAGATCGAGCTGATCGACCCACAGCAGGATGGCGCCGCCGACGATCAGCGAAAAACACACCACCCATGGATTGAACAGATATGTCTTGATGTAGCCGCCGGCGGCGGCGCCGATCACGGCGGCGGGCAGGAACGCCACCAGCAGGCCGATGACGAAGCGCCGGTCCGCGACGTTGCTGAACATGCCGAGCGCCACCCGCCACAATTTGCCGAAATAGATCACGACGATCGCGAGGATGGCGCCGAGCTGGATCAGGATCGAAAAACTGTTCCAGAAACTGCCCTCGCCGAGATTGAAGAACCGTTCCGCGAGCAGGAGGTGGCCGGTCGACGACACCGGCAGGAATTCGGTGACGCCCTCGATGATGCCGAGAATCACCGCCCTTATTGTATCAGACATCATGACCTGGTCCGTTCTGATCGATATCGGCCGAAAAGTGCGGTTCTTCTCGCTTATTCGGCACCTTGCCGCAATCGCAAAAAACGCGAAAACACAGGTTGCCTCGCCCGCCCGCTTAGGTAGTTTGGCGCGCTATTGCGGTCCCGCACCGCCTCGAAGCGGTGAGGGTTCCTTAAGCACCGCGAGACTATCAAGGGGCTCATGTTCACGCTGTTTCATCATTCGTTCTGCCCGCATTCGCGCTTCATTCGCCTCGTGCTCGGCGAATGCGGCCTCGACGTGCGGCTGGTGGAGGAGCGGACCTGGGAGCGGCGCGAGGCGTATCTGGCGCTCAATCCCGCAGGCACCACGCCGGTGCTGATATCGGAAGGCCGGCCCCCGATTCCCGGCGCCGGCATCATCGCCGAATATCTCGACGAAACCCACGGCGCGGAGCTCGGCGAACGGCGGCTGTTGCCGCCTTCGATGGGCGAGCGCATCGAGGTGCGCCGGCTGATGGCATGGTTCAACGAGAAATTCTTCGAGGAGGCCTCCCATCCGCTGGTCACCGAGCGCATCTACAAGCGCTTTATGAGCGAGGGCGACGGCGGCGGCGCGCCGGCGGCGGAAGTGATCCGCGCGGCGAAAGCCAATGTGCGCTATCATCTGGCCTATATCGGCTGGCTGGCACGGACGCGGAATTACCTTGCCGGCGACCGGCTGACCTATGCGGACCTCGCCGCCGCGGCGCATCTTTCGGCGATCGATTATCTGGGCGACGTGCCATGGATCGAGGACGACGCGGCAAAAGCCTGGTACGCGCGGGTGAAATCCAGACCCTCGTTCCGCCCGCTGTTGAGCGAATGGCTCGCCGGCGTGCCGGCCTCGCGGACCTATGTGGACCTGGACTTCTGAACATTTTCGTCATGCCCGCGCTTGTCGCGGGCATCCACGTCTTAGTTGACTTCGTGGAAGCGCAAAGACGTGGATGGCCGGGACACGCCCGGCCATGACGAGGAATGTTGAGTTGGCTTCAATGGACATAAAGCCAAATACTTCTGCTGGAGCTTTGCGAAGCGGTCTAGCAAGCGAAGCCCGCGCGCTCGGCTTCGATTGCGTCGGCATCACCGGTCCGGATGTGCTCGCCGACGCCGGAAAGCATTTCCACGACTTCCTCGCGGCCGGCGAGCATGGCGACATGGACTGGCTCGCCACCCATCCCGAGCGCCGCACCGACCCGCGCCGGCTATGGGCGGACGTGCGGTCGATCGTCATGCTCGGCGTCAATTACGGGCCCGACGAAAATCCGCTGGCCGTGCTCGAACAGCGGACGCGCGGCGCGATCTCGGTCTATGCGCAAGGCGACGATTATCACGATCTCATAAAGAAGCGGCTGAAGACGCTGGCGCGATGGCTGATTGCTACCGCCGGCGGCGAAGTAAAAGTGTTCGTCGACACCGCCGCGGTGATGGAGAAGCCCCTGGCGCAGGCCGCGGGCATCGGCTGGCAGGGCAAGCACACCAACCTCGTCTCGCGCCCGTTCGGCTCATGGCTGTTCCTCGGCGCAATCTTCACCACGCTGGAGTTGCCGCGTGATGACGCCGAGGCCGATCATTGCGGTTCGTGCCAGGCCTGCCTCGATATCTGTCCGACCGCGGCGTTCCCGGCGCCCTACAAGCTCGATGCCAGACGCTGCATTTCCTATCTGACCATCGAGAACAAGGGGCCGATCCCGCACGAATTCCGCAAAGCGATCGGCAACCGCATCTATGGCTGCGACGATTGCCTCGCGGTATGTCCGTGGAACAAGTTCGCCCAACAGGGGCGCGAGACAAAACTCGCCGCGCGCGAAAATTTGCGCGCGCCACCGCTTGACGAACTGGCGCGGCTTGATGACGCGGCATTTCGCGCGCGATTTACGAAATCGCCGGTCAAGCGCATCGGCCGCGACCGGTTCGTCCGCAACGTGCTGATCGCGATCGGCAACTCGAACGACCGCGCGCTCGCCGTTGAGGCCGAGCGGCTGCTGGGTGACGAAAGCCCGCTGGTCCGCGGCGCCGCGGTCTGGGCGCTGTCGCAACTGCTGCAGCGGGAAGAATTTTCCCGGCGCGCTGCAAGGGCGTTGGATACCGAGCCGGACGAAGCCGTCCGTGCGGAATGGCGATTCACAGGCGCATGACGCCCTGCGTTGCCCGCCCTTGATTTAGTTGCGAAGTTTCCGTCATGGTCCCGCGCCATGACCGATCAGCCCTTCTTCACCAGAGACCGCGACGCTTTCATCCCGACACAGGCCGCGAACGGCCCGTGGGACCCGAAATCGCTGCACGGCCGCGTCATCATCGGCCTGCTCGCCTTCGAGATCGAAAAGCGTCATGGCGCCGATGATTTCGTGCCGGCGCGGCTGACGGTGGACATGTTTCGCCTGCCCGGCTTCGCGCCGATCGAGATCAAGACCCGCGTCGTCCGCGACGGCCTGCGCATCAAGGTCGTCGAGGCCGATTTTCTCTCGGGCGGCGTCGCGATGGCGCGCGCCTCCTGCCAGCTGCTGCGCAAGACCGAGAACCCGCAAGGCAATGTGTGGTCGCCGCCGAACTGGGAGGTGCCCGCGCCTTCGGAGATTCCGGCGCCGACCGACCCGCGGCTCGGCATGAACGGCAAATGGACCACCCGCCCGATCGTGGGCGCCATGGGCAGCCTCAGTCCGCGCCGGCTGTGGATGAGCGAGGTGCGCGACCTCGTCGAGGCAGAGCCGCTGACGCCATTCGTCCGGGTCGCGGTGGCAGCCGATTTCGCCAGCCCCTTTGCCAACGCTGGTGACCAGGGCCTCGGCTACATCAACAGTGACGTTACGCTCTATCTGCACCGCCTGCCGGTGACCCAATGGATCGGCTTCGAGGTGGTGAATCACCACGCCACCGACGGCATCGCGATCGGCGAATGCTGGCTCTATGACGAACAGGGCGCGATCGGGACGTCGACGGTCGCTGGGCTGGCGCAGCGCAAGCCGATGGCGAAACCACCGCCGCCGTGGGCTGACCGATAAAGCCGTCATTGCGAGGAGCGCTTGCGACGAAGGACTTCAATCCAGATGCCGCTTCATCTCCGGCCGCGCCTTCAGCGCTGCGCCCTGTTTGGCGACGATTTTCACGATCCGCGCCGGCGCAAAATTCATGTCGACAAAACCGGTCGCGGTGTTTGCCACCTCGCGGTAGCTGGCGATCTTGCCGTCGCGCAGCTTCATGATGGCAACGCCCTCGAACATCACGCGCGCTCCCTTCGCCTCCGGCAAGATCGAGCGATAGCTGAAGGTATAGCGCATAGAGCGTCTCGCCGTCGCTGACCGGATCATGCATGTCCCAGCGAAAATCGGTCGCCGTGCGATAAAACCAGTCGTCGATCAGCTCCGCGATTTTGGCGCGGCCTTCGAACGCCCCGTAGAACACGTCGTGATAGACCCCGTCCTCCGTGAACAGCGCCGCAAAGGCCTTGCCGTCGTGGCGTTCGACGGCGTCGCAGAAGAGGCGGAGCATGGCCGTCACATTCATGGTTTCGCTCCCGCTGGTGCGATCTCCGCCACTGCCGCGATGATACGCGCGATGTCCTGCGGCCGCGACAGGCGGTGATCGCCGTCCTGGATCATGGTCAGCACCACGTCATCGGCAGGCAGTCGGTGCGCCAGCGCGAAGGCATGCTGCCAGGGCACGTCCGGATCCTGCGCACCCTGCAGGATGCGGACCGGGCAGCCGACCTCGATGGCGCTGCCGAGCAACAGATGGTTGCGGCCTTCCTCGATCAAGGCGCGGGTGATCGGGTAGGGCGCGCCATCGCCATATTGCGAGGGCCGCAGCCACACGCCCTTGGTCTCGATCTCCTTTTTTATCTCGGGCGAAAAGCCGTTCCACATCAGCGCCTCGGTGAAATCCGGCGCCGGCGCGATCAGCACCAAGCCGGCCAGCGAGGCATGACCCGCGCCGGATCGAGCCATTTCGCGCGCCAGCAGCAGCGCCATCCAGCCGCCCATCGACGAGCCGATCACGACCTGCGGCCCCCGGCAGAATTGTCTGAATACGGCTGTGCTTTCCTCCAGCCAGCGTCCGATGGTGCCGTCGATGAACGCGCCGCCGGATTCGCCATGGCCGGAATAGTCGAACCGGATGCAGGCGCGTCCCTGCTCGGCGGCCCAGGCGTCAAGCGCCAAGGCCTTGGTGCCCAACATGTCCGAATTGAAACCGCCGAGCCAGAACAGCCCGGGGACAGTGCCCTCGCGGGCGCGCACGGCGATACGGCGCGCCGTGTTCCCTTGACCTACCTCGATGAAGGTGGGCGGCTGCCCGTTTGCCGCGGAATCGGTCATGGCAATCGTCACTCCGTTTGCTGCTGTTTGAGTGAGCAGGGCCGATCCGTCAACGGATGCAGACCGGTTGCCCATCCTGCTTGCGGAACAACGCCTTGCCCCCTATGTGGGCTGGCCTGAAACATTCGGTGCCGGCGGGCGTTGTCCGGCGTTACCCAAAAGCCTCGCATTTGATGCTTTTCGCAACGGCGATGGCGAGTTTGCTTGCCCGCAGGGCCTTATTCCTTCAAACTACGACCTTCGTTCACAACCATGGAGAGTTACCCATTCGCCGTCCCAACAGAGCCCCGCCCGCTGCCACCAAAGACGGGCCGCGCACCAACGATGAAATCCGCAACGCCACAATTCAGCTGATCGATCAGAACGGCACGAACCACGGCACGGTCGAGACTGTCGCCGCCATCAAGATGGCGCTGGAAGCCGGCATGGATCTTGTCGAGATCTCGCCCAATACCAATCCTCCCGTTTGCAAGATCATGGACTACGGGAAGTTTAAATATTCGGCGCAGAAAAAAGCCGCCGAGGCGCGCAAGAAACAGAAGGTGGTCGAGATCAAGGAGATCAAGCTGCGGCCGATGATCGACGATCACGATTACGACGTGAAGATGCGGGCGATGCAGCGTTTCTTCGAAGAAGGCGACAAGGTCAAGATCACGCTGCGCTACCGCGGCCGCGAGATGGCCCACCAGGAAATCGGCACCAAGCTGTTGGACAAGGTCAAGGCCGACGTCGCCGATTTCGCCAAGGTCGAGCAGGACGCGCGTTTCGAGGGCCGCCAGGTCGTGATGGTGCTGGCGCCGCGCTGATCCCTACATATTCGCGTTAGTGAATTTGGAATACGGCCCGCCAGAACCTCTGGCGGGCCATTTTCATGCCGAGCAGCATCAGGTCCGCGTGGCCTGCCAGGTGCCGCTGCAGCGGTCGCCCTGGATGATCCCGCTCCACCGCCCGGCGCCGCCGGTTCCGGTGAGCCGGCCGTTGCCGCTCGCCTTGGAGGCGCCGACGGATATGTTGACGGAAACGATGCCGGCGCGGCTGACGCCGCCGGTGACCTTGCCGCCGCCGGCCGACGAAACGCGGGTACCCGCCACGGTGAAGGGGACGCTGTTGGAACTGCAATTGCCGGCCTGGGTGGCAAACTGCACGTTCCAGACACCGTCATAGACGCCGCCCCTGGTGCCGGCCTCGGCCGCGGCGGGCGCGACGAAGGAGGCGAGGGTGGCCGCGACGACGGCCCAGCGCAGGCCGCGCGAGGGGTTGAAATCGGCAAAAAGGGAAATCGGTTTGGCTGAATTTGACATTTTCGTCCTGCTTTTGGCTGCGCCGGTCGCGGCGTCAGCCTATACGTCGAACATTGCGGTTCCTCGGTTCATCGTTGCCAATTCGGCTTTGGTCTGCCATAAGCCCAGCCTTCATCGCCCGGCTGATCAAGGGCTGCCGTGTCGATGACCATGCGGGCTATCTCATTTCAGAAATAGCCTAGCACTTTCAACGCTCTAACGAGCATTTTAGCCGAGAAAGCGCCCCTTCGGGCGCGCTTTTTACGTGGCAACAGGAGAGCCAAATGCCCAAGCTGAAGACCAAGTCGGGCGCCAAAAAGCGCTTCAAGGTGACTGCCACCGGCAAAGTGATGGCCGCCCAGCGCGGCAAGCGCCACGGCATGATCAAGCGGACCAAGAAGCAGATACGTCAGCTTCGCGGCACCCGCGTGCTGTTCAAGACCGACGGCGACAACATCAAGAAATATTTCCTGCCTAACGCCTGATTCCTTCAGGCCGGGCCCGCCGTCCATCTTAAGCCGAGCCGCGTCCGCGCGGCGATCCGTCACCCATTAGAAATCAAGGATTTCAGTCATGTCTCGCGTCAAACGCGGTGTGACCTCTCACGCCAAGCACAAGAAAGTCTACAAGGCCGCCAAGGGTTTTTACGGCCGCCGCAAGAACACCATCCGCGCCGCCAAGGCCGCGGTCGAGAAAGCCGGGCAATACGCCTTCCGCGACCGCAAGCGCAAGAAACGCACCTTTCGCGCGCTGTGGATCCAGCGGCTCAATGCGGCGGTGCGACCGTTCGGCATGACCTACAGCGTCTTCATCAACGGTCTGTCGAAGTCGGGCATCACGGTGGACCGCAAGGTGCTGTCGGATCTCGCCATCCACGAGCCGGTGGCATTCCAGGCGATCGCCGAAAAGGCCAAGGCGGCGCTGGCGGCGTGAGTTCGCCGCTCCTCGGTCGTTCTGCGAGGTTTTTGAGGTCGTCATGGCCGGGCTTGACCCGGCCATCCACGCCTTTCTTCTCGCAAGCAAAGTAAGACGTGGATGCCCGGGACAAGCCCGGGCATGACGGGCTAGGAGCATCGGCTTAGCGTCCTAGTCAAAGGGATTGCCATGACCGATCTTGCGAACCTCGAATCCCAAATCCTCACCGACATCGCCGCAGCCAGCGACGAAGCAGCCCCGGAAGCCGTGCACGTCCCGGCGCTCGGCAAGAAGGGCTCGGCCCACATGTATCGCCGGAGTGGCACATGAACTTCGACATCGATCCGCGGACGGTCGACGACATTCTCGCGAGAGTTGCCGCTGCTGAGAATATAGCGACCCTAGACGTTATCCGCGTTTCAGAATTGGGCAAGAGTGGCCGAATAACAACCATTGCAAGGATGATTGGCACCATCCCACCTGAGCAACGAAGGCACTTCGGGGCTAATATCAATCAAATCAAGAATCGAATTGAAGAAGCTATTTTGGCGCGTCGCGAGCTACTTAAGGGCGAGAAACTAAGCAATCTACCCGCCTCCGAAACCATCGACGTCACGCTGCCGCTGCGCGATGCGCCGGCGGAAGCCGGCCGGATTCATCCGCTCAGCCAGGTGATGGATGAGCTGACCGCGATCTTCGCCGACATGGGATTTGCTGTCGCCGAAGGTCCGGACATCGAAACCGACGACTACAACTTCACAAAGCTGAATTTCCCCGAAGGCCATCCGGCGCGGGAGATGCACGACACCTTCTTCTTCAATCCGAAAGAAGACGGTTCGCGAAAACTGTTGCGCACCCATACCTCGCCGGTGCAGGTGCGCACCATGCTGACCCAGAAGCCTCCGATCCGCATCATCTGCCCGGGCCGCACCTACCGCATCGATTCGGATGCGACGCACACCCCGCAGTTCCACCAGGTCGAGGGCCTTGTGATCGACAAGAACTCGCATCTCGGCCATCTCAAATGGATCCTGCATGAGTTCTGCAAGGCGTTCTTCGAGGTCGACCACATCAATATGAGATTTCGGCCGTCGTTCTTCCCGTTCACCGAGCCGTCGCTCGAGGTCGACATCCAGTGCCGGCGCGACAAGGGCGAGATCCGCTTCGGCGAGGGTGAGGACTGGCTGGAGATTCTCGGCTGCGGCATGGTGCACCCGAATGTGCTGCGCGCCTGCGGCATCGATCCCGACGTCTATCAAGGTTTTGCCTGGGGCATGGGCATCGACCGCATCGCGATGCTGAAATATGGCATGCCCGACCTGCGCCAGCTGTTCGAGAGCGACGTGCGCTGGCTCAGCCATTACGGCTTCAAGCCGCTCGACGTGCCGACGTTAGCGGGAGGATTGAGTTCGTGAGCGAGAACGCTGTCCCCGAACAATATCGGAGTTTGCGCTCGTTCGCGTTCGGCGACAGCCCGACGCTTGCCGACGAACTGCTCGAGCTTGTGCTCGAGGGCGTCAAGACCGCGACCTGCAGCACGGAGGACGAGCCGAACACCTCGACGGCCGGCGAGCGCTGGATTGTGCGCGACGGACGCGGAACGCCGCGCTGCGTGATCGAAACGCTTGAAGTGACCTATCGCCGTTACAGTGAAGTCGATGCCGCCTTCGCCCATGAAGAGGGCGAGGGCGACCGCAGCCTCGCTTACTGGCGCGACGCGCATCGCAGATATTTCGGACGGCAGGGAAAGTTCAGCGAAGAAATGATGCTGATGTGCGAACGCTTTCGCCTGGTTGAGATCCTTGAACCCGCGGAACGCATGTCATGAGCCAGCCTCGCGAGATGATATCCGGCTCCGCTTTGCTCTCCTTCGCCACCGTCGTTGCTGCGCGAGCCCCCACCCTGACCCTCCCCCGCAAGCGGGGGAGGGAAGACAAGAATCCGCCTGCCGGGAAACGATCATCATGAAATTCACGCTCACCTGGCTGAAGCAACATCTCGACACCGACGAGCCAATTGAAAAACTGGCCGACAAGCTCACCATGATCGGGCTCGAGGTCGAGAATATCGAGGACAAGGCCAAGGCGTTGGCGCCGTTCATCATCGCCCGCGTCATTTCGGCCGAGCAGCATCCGAACGCGGATCGGCTGCGGGTCTGCATGGTCGACACCGGCGACGGCGGCGCGCCGGTGCAGGTGGTGTGCGGCGCGCCGAACGCGCGCACAGACCTCGTCAGCGTTTTCTCGGCGCCTGGCACCTACATCCCCGGCAAGGACATCACGCTCGGCGTCGGCACCATCCGCGGCGTCGAAAGCCGTGGCATGCTCTGCTCGGCGGCCGAATTGCAGATCTCCGAAGATCACGACGGCATCATGGAGCTGCCGGCGGATGCCCCCATTGGCGCGGCCTACGCGCCATGGGCCGGCCTCGGCGATCCCATGTTCGAGATCAATTTGACGCCGAACCGGCAGGACTGCACCGGCGTGCATGGCATCGCGCGCGATCTTGCCGCCGCCGACATGGGCAAGTTCAAGGATCCCGCGATCAAGCCGGTCAAGGGCGAATTCCCCTGTCCGGTGAAGGTCGCGGTCGAGGATGCCTCGCTGTGTCCGGGATTCGCGCTGCGGCTGGTGCGCGGCGTCAAGAACGGTCCGTCGCCGGAATGGCTCTCGAGGCGGCTGACCTCGATCGGCCTGCGGCCGATCAACGCGCTGGTCGATATCACCAACTTCATGACCTATGACCGCGCCCGGCCGCTGCATGTGTTCGATGCCGCCAAGGTGAAGGGCAACCTGACGGTCCGCCGCGCGAAAGAGGGCGAGACGCTGCTGGCGCTCGATGGCCGCACCTACACGCTCGACAGCGGGGTCTGCGTGATCGCGGACGAACACGGCGTCGAATCGCTCGCCGGCATCATGGGCGGCGAGGCCTCCGGCTGCTCGGAAGAGACCACCGACGTGCTGATCGAATCGGCGCTGTGGAACGAGATCAACATCGCCCAGACCGGGCGCAAGCTCGGCATCAATTCGGATGCCCGCTATCGATTCGAACGCGGCGTTGATCCCGCCTTCATGGTGCCGGGGCTGGAGATGGCCACGAAACTCGTCATGGAATTGTGCGGCGGCACGCCGTCGGCGAATGTCGTCGTCGGAAAAACCTTCGGCGACGATCGCGTGATCGATTTTCCGCTCACCGAGGTCAAGCGGCTGGCCGGGATCGACGTGCCGCTGCCGCAGATCAAGCTCATCCTCGGCCATCTCGGCTTCATGATGGCCGGTCCCGGCCCGGTGGTGAAAGTCGCGGTGCCGTCGTGGCGTTCGGATGTGCACGGCAAGGCCGATATCGTCGAGGAAATCGTGCGCATGGTCGGCGTCGACAAGGTGCCGATGACGCCATTCGAGCGCGGCGAGGCGGCGCGCAAGCCGATCCTCAACGCCATCCAGCTGCGCACCCGCCGCGCCAAGCGCGCGCTGGCCGCGCGCGGCATGGTGGAAGCCGTGACATGGTCGTTCATTTCGAAGCCCGCGGCCGAGCTGTTCGACCGCGACCCGCCGGTTCAGGCGCAGGCCAACCGCCTCGGTCATCCCGAACTGTCGCTGGCCAATCCGATCGCCGCCGACATGTCCGATATGCGACCGAGCCTGCTGCCCGGCCTCATCCTCGCGGCCCAGGCCAATATCGACCGCGGCTTTCCGGATCTGGCATTGTTCGAAGTCGGACAGATCTTCGTGGGCGACGCTCCGGAGGACGAGTTGATCGCGGCATCCGGCATCCGCCACGGCTTCGCATCCCGGCAAGGCATGGGTCGGCACTGGTCCGGTTCGTCCACGGCCGACGCGCTCGACGCCAAGGCCGATGCGTTCGCGGTGCTGTCGGCCGCGGGCGCGCCGACGCAGGCGCTGCAGGTCGTGCCCGGCGGCCCGGACTGGCTGCATCCCGGAAGATCCGGCACCATCCAGATCGGGCCACAGAACGTGCTCGGCTATTTCGGCGAGCTGCATCCGCGCGCGCTGGAACTGCTCCGCGCCGACGGCCCGATGATCGCGTTCGAGGTGATCCTCGACCGCATTCCCGCGGCCAAGCAGCGGCCGACCCGCGCCAGGCCCGTGCTGGAACTCTCGCCGTTCCAACCGGTGTCGCGCGATTTCGCCTTCATCGTCGATCGCGGCGTCAGGGCCGGCGATATCGTGCGCGCGGCACAAGGCGTCGACAAGAAGCTGATCACGGAAGTCGGCGTGTTCGACGTCTATGAAGGCAAAGGCATCGAGGACGGCAAGAAATCCATCGCGATTGCCGTCACCATGCAGCCGCGTGAAAAAACCCTGACCGACCAGGAGATCGACGCGGTGGCCGCGAAGATCGTGGCCGAGGTGAGCAGGAAGACCGGCGGCGTATTGCGCGGATGAGTTTTGGCCTCATCCCGGCGGACGTCGGCACCAACATAGCGATCGCGATCTGCGCGATCGCCTTCGTGTCGGGGACGGCGCGGGGATTTTCCGGCTTCGGCTCCGCGCTGATCTTCATGCCGTTGGCGTCGAGCCTGGCGGCGCCGCGCCTGGTCGCGGCGCTGTTGCTGATCATCGATTTCGTCGCCGCCGCGCCGCTGCTTCCGAATGCGTGGAAACACGCCGACCGCAAGGCGACCGCGGTGATGGTGGCCGGCGCGCTGGTCGGCGTGCCCATCGGAACCTGGTTCCTCAGCCGGCTCGATCCGGTGACGACGCGCTGGATCATCTCGGGTTTTGTCTTTGCGCTGCTGTTGCTGTTGCTCTCGGGCTGGCGCTATCGGGGAAAGGATTTTCCGGCGCTTTCGATCGGCATCGGCGGCCTGTCCGGCTTTTGCAGCGGCCTGGCGCAGACCGGCGGACCACCGATCGTGGGCTACTGGCTCGGCCGTCCGATCGTCTCAGGTATCGCGCGCGCCAACATATTGTTGTTCTTCGGCGCCTCGGATTTCTTTTCGGTCGTGAGTTATGCCGTGAGCGGGCTGCTCACCGCGGATGCGATCCGCCTTTCGCTGCTGATCGGCCCGGTTTACGGCATCGGCGTCTGGTGCGGCGCAAAACTGTTCGGCCGCGCCAGCGAACGGCTGTTTCGCGCCGTCTGTTACGTGTTGATCGCAGCCGCCGTCATCATCGGCCTGCCGGCACTGGATGGCGTGCTGCGCTGATTGAAGATCGTAGGGTGGGCAAAGGCGCCCTTGCGCCGTGCCCACCATCTTCGCATTTTTATGATCTGGTGGGCACGCTTCGCTTTGCCCACCCTACAATTCTTTGCGCTGTGCGCGACGTCAATTGATCGGCGCGCCCGGCATCGCGGTCCGGGCGGGCGGGGCTCGGCGACGTTGCCTTGGCGCCCGCGGGGGCGCCGGCACCGCCACCGTTTCATCCCTCAGCGCGCCGATCCGGCGCAATGCTGCTTCGGCGGCGCGCTCGCCGCTATCCCAGGCGCCGTCGACCGTGCCCCACAGGGTTTCGTGGGTGGCTTCGCCGGCGAGGAACATGCAGCCGACCGGCTCGGCCAGGATTTTGCGCGAGGGTTGTCCGCCGGGTGCGGCCACCGACATCGCGCCCAGCGCATAGGGCGCCGAATTCCAGCGGGTCGCGCTGGTTTTCTTCACCGCGGCAGCCGCATCGCTGCCGAACAGCTTTGTCAGCCATTCGACGGCGAAGTCCGCCATCGCCTTCTCGCCCTGGGCCGAGAGATCGCGGCCGAAGGAGCCGGCGACATCGATCGCGCATAGCGACGATCCGCCCAGATTGGCGAACAACATTGCAGTCCGCGTCGAATTGCTCTGCTCGATGATGACGTCGTCGCGCGATAGCCCCAACGGATTGCCCGGCAGCGACAAGACGATGCGGTCATAGCTGCCGAGGCCTAACTTCGCCGCGGCGTCGAGCTGGCGCTTGGGAATGTCGGGGGTGAATTTGATGTTGCCGGCCGCCAGCACATTGCTGGATACGGTGATGACTGCGGCGCGCGCGGCGATCTTGCCGCCTGGCGTCTCCACCGTGACGTCGCGACCGCTCCAGGCGATGTGGCTTGCCGGGGTCGATAGCGAAACCGGCACCTGCTCGCCGAGTTTCGCGATCAGCGTGCCCAGCCCCTGGCGGCAGGCGATCGCCGCATTGCGCTCCTGGGCGCGGGCCTTGTCGACGACCGAGACGTCCTTGAGGTCCTTGCCCGTGAAATTGGCGCCGAGCACGAATTCCGCCGTCCCGGCCCAGTCGCCGAGATCCTTCGGCAGGGCTGAGGCGCAGGAGACATCGGCCTTGCCGCGCGAGGCGTCGTCGATGGCGCGGTTGGCACGCACCAGGGCGGCCAAAAATTCCTCGGTTTCGCCGGCGCGTGCGTTGCGGCGGCCGATGCGGATTTTCTGCCCCAGCGGCGACGACGATATGTCCAGCCCGGCGGCGCGGGCGAGCTTGATCATGGGGTTGGTGTCGGGATTGTGCATCCAGCGTGCGCCGCGGTCGAACGGGACATCGAAGGTTGTGCTGTCGGTGATGCAGCGGCCGCCGATCTGGCTTGCGGCCTCCACCACGATCACCTTGCGGTTGGCGGCCGCGATGCGCCGCGCCGCGGCGATGCCGGCGGCGCCGGCGCCGATCACGACAATGTCAGCCTCGCGGGGCAGGGGCGCTGCTGCGGCGCGGCCGGTGAGTGCCGGCGTTCCGGCAAGGGCCGCGGACGCGATGAGAAAGTCGCGGCGCGTCATTGTCATGTCATGGTTTCCGGAACTTTTAAAAACGGGAGAACGTCCCGCGAACTTGCCGCATCCGCACCCGGGCGGCAACTGTCATGGTGAATCAATCATGATTGATCCGGCCGTTGCATGAACTAAATTGCAACGGCTTTCGACCATGATAAGGAAGCAGAACAAGCGGCCGGAAAGGCCCGGTGGGGGGAATTCATCGTGGGCGTGGTGCTCGATACCGTCGGCAAGCTGATCGCGGACTACCTTTCGAAGGAACTCCCGGGCTATGAGCCGTTCACTCCGAGCGATCCCGAACATCTACGGGGCGTCATCGAGCAGGGCGACGTCCTGCTGGTCGAGGGCAACAACCGGGTGTCCGGCATCATCAAATATCTGACGCAGTCGACCTGGTCGCATGCCGCGCTTTATGTCGGCCCGATCGACGGCGCGGAAGAGCCCGACGGCGAGCCGCATGTGCTGATCGAGGCCAATATCGGCGAGGGCGTGACGTCGGCGCCGCTGTCGAAATATTTCCCCTATCACACCAGGCTGTGCCGCCCGGTCGGACTGTCCTACGAGGACCGCTACACGGTGTGCCGCTACGCCATCAACCGGATCGGCTTCGGCTACGACACCAAGAACATCCTCGATCTGATGCGCTTTCTGATCCCGCTGCCGATCCCGCAGCGCTGGCGGCGTCGCATGATCGCATTCGGCTCCGGCGACCCCACCAAGATCATCTGCTCGGCGCTGATCGCGCAGGCCTTCGACGCCGTGCGCTATCCGATCCTGCCGAAGATCACGCGCGCCGGCTCCAGGCAGGCCCGGCGCGAGATCCTGCACATCCGCGATTCCTCGCTCTACATGCCGCGCGACTTCGACATCTCGCCCTATTTCGAAATCGTCAAACCCACCATCGTGCACGGCTTCGACTACACCACCTTGCATTGGGCCGACAAGCAGAAGCCGCTCCGGGAGGTAGCGGGCGAATTCGGCCCGTTTCCAGAAACGATCGACGCGCCGCCGCTTGTTCCTGAAGAGATTGACCAAGAAACGCCGGCTGCGGCTGCGGAAATGAGGCCGGCCGGCGAAGCCGATCCGGAGCGCCGCGACCCGCCGCGCTCGGAGGAACTCGCGGCGTAGTAGCGCTTCCTGTTATCAGGCCGCCACGCTGGTCTTGCGGTCCGGCAGGCCGGCGCGGGCGAGCCCGCCATAAAGCGTCTCGCCGGGCATTTCCGCGCGCAGGATGCCGCGCACCGAAATCAGCTTCTCGATATCGATGCCGGTGGCGAAGCCCTTGCTCTCGCACAGGAACACCAGATCCTCGAACACCACATTGCCGGTGGCGCCCGGCGCAAACGGGCAACCACCGAGCCCGCCGAGCGAGCCATCGAGGATGCGTGCGCCGGCATCCAGCGCCGTCGACGCATTGGCGATGCCCATGCCTCTGGTATCGTGCAGGTGAACGCAGACCGGCTTGTTGCCGCTCATTTTGACGACCGCCCTGGTCAAGTCTCCGACTTGCTTCGGGCCGGCATAGCCGACGGTATCGGCGATGCCGACGAAGTCGACGCCGGCCTCGAGACATTTTTCAACGAGCATCAATACTTCCTTCGGATCGACCGCGCCCGTGATCGAACAGCCCAGCGCCATCGAGATCGCGGCATTGACGATCGGCCTGTGCGGGCTCGCATCGCGCAAATCGCAAAGCCGTTTGACGTTGGCGATCGCCTGCTCGCGCGACCGTCGTGCATTGGCCTGGCTATGCTCTTCGGTGGCGGAGACCACCGTTGCGATTTCGGCAACGCCCGAGGCCAACGCTTCGTTGACGCCGCGCTCGTTGAGCGTGAGCGCAATGCCATGCCCACCCGGCAGCGAGGCGATCGTCTTGACGATCTCGCGCACGTCCACGAATTGCGGGAAAGTATTGGCGGGCAGGAAGGAGCCGACCTCGAAATGCCGCACCCCGGCGCCGTATTCGTCGCGCATCCAGCGCTGCTTCCCGGCCGTTGACGGGAATTTCTTCACCAGCTGCAGGCCGTCGCGCAAGCCAACCTCGCGCAGGCTGACGCGGTTGTCGGGATAGACGTCTTGAATGCGGGTCATGCGAGCCTCGCTGCGGTTTTGGCGGTTGCGGGAAATTCTTCGGCCTTGAGTTCGGCGCGGACGGCTTCCGTGTCGGCGCCGAGCACGGGGACCTTCAGTCCTTCGCCGATATTGGCGCCGTTCCACTCGATCGGAAGCGCGGGCACGCGGAACGGCGCGCCATTGGCGTCGAAGTTGTTGACGAGGCCGCCGGGACGCAGCACGTGCGGATCGTCGAACAGATCCTCGGGGCGATTGATCGGCGAAAAGCAGATGTTGAGCCGGTCGAGCACCGCGGAAAGTTCGGCCGCATTCCATCCCCTGATGATCTCGGCCACACGCGGAAGGATTTTTGACCGCGCCAAAATGCGATCGGTGGTGGTGCGCAAGCCCGGATCGTCGAGAAATTCCTGCATGCCGAATTCCCGGCAAAAGCTCTGCCAATGGCCTTCGGTGACGACGCCGATGAAGATGCGCTCGCCGCCTTGCGTCTCGAAGATATCGTAGATCGGCCAGGCATGCTCGCGCTCGGGCATCGAGCGCGGCCGGTTGCCGGTCATCTCGAATTCGACCATGTGCTGGGCGACGAGAAAGAGGCAGTTCTCGAACAGGCCGATACGGATGTCGGCACCTGTCTTGTCCGCTGCCTTGGCCCCGCGCTTCTGGTAGAGCGCGGCCAGAATAGAGATCACGCCGAACATGCCGCCCATGATGTCGTTGGCCGAGGAGCCGACGCGCTGCGGCTTTTCCTGCGTGCCGGTCATCGCGGCGAGCCCCGACATCATCTGCACGACCTCGTCCAGCGCCGGCCGATGCTCGTAGGGGCCGGACAGAAAACCCTTGTGGCCGCAAACGATCAGATGCGGATGCCGGCGGCGCAACTCGTCGGCGCCCAACCCCTGCTTTTCCAATTGCCCGTCGCGAAAATTCTCCAGAAACACATCGGCGCTCGCAAGCAGCCGGTCCATGGTGGCGCGATCGTCGGGCTTGGTGAAATCCAGCAAGACGCTGCGCTTGCCGCGGTTGAACAGCGGGAAGAACGCGGTTCCCATGCCCCCTAGATCACGCGTCTTGTCGCCTGAGGGCGGCTCGACCTTGATGACCTCGGCGCCCAGCTGCGCCAGGATCATGCCGCAGGTCGGCCCCATCACCATGTGGGTCATCTCGACGACCCGGACCCCCGATAGCGGCAGCTCCTGCGTGCTCATTTCTGGTGTCTCTCCGGAGTTCCCTGGACGTCGCGTGGCAGGGCAAACTAGCGCGTCCGAGCGCTACCTGCCAAATATAACCGTGCTCCGCTCGAACACAACACAGAGGGCGTCGCGACGGCCCTCGGTCAAGCCGGCGCGTTTGAGGCGAGCACGAGAGTGACATCGCATACGCCGCGATCCCTGGCATCCGTCGCGACCTTGAACCCCAATTCCCGGCACATTTTCAGCATGACGGAGTTTTCCTGCAGAATCTGGCCGTCTATCCGTTTCAGGCCGACGGATTTTGCGTATTCGATCATCAATTGCATCAGGACCCAGCCCAGGCCTCTGCCCTTCATGTCCGATCTCAGCAGGATCGCGTACTCGCCGCTCTCGCCATTCAGGTCGGAGTAGAGCCAGACCACGCCGAGCATCTCGCTACTGGCTTCATCGATGGCGACAAGCGCCATCGCACGCGCATAGTCGAGCTGCGTCAGCTTGGCTATGAACGGATGCGAGAATTCCTTGATGGAATCGAAGAACCGAAGCCGCAAATCTTCCTTGGTCACGTGGCCTAGGAGGTCGCGAATCAGAAACTCGTCATCCGGTCTGATCGGCCGGACAAATATACGCCAGCCATCCCCAAGAACAAGATGCCGTTGCCATTTTAGATAGGTCAATCGAACATTTGACATCCCGACACCAAAGCAAACTCTACGGCTGCATCCGGTCCGTCGCAAAAAGATATTTTCTCGCATAAGCGACGAGTTGCGCGTCGCTTGGATGGTCGACCGTTTCTACTCCGGCTATGACTTTCGTCAGCTTGGGGTCTTGAAGGTGAATGTACTCGACCAATTCAGTCTTTGCATTCGCTGGTCCGGTGACGAGAACTGCGCCGGCGTCTGCGACCGATTCGGCGACCGCGTGAAGATAGTCGCGGTCCGCCGATGCGTGTCCGCTCCCGATAGAGTTTGCTTTGTGATGGATGTGCTTGCTCGGATTATCTGGGTGTAGAATCAATTTTTCAATGTCTGTCGGATTGAAATGAAACACGCGCGCTTCACGGTGATCAATCCAGATCACCGCATGATA
>NZ_DATHOP010000067.1:0-6317 GCF_035484855.1 Bradyrhizobium sp. | reverse complement strand
GACAATGTCGCGCGGCACTACGATCTCGACGGGCGACTCTATTCGCTCTTCCTCGATGCCGATAAACAATACAGCTGCGCCTATTTCGAAACGCCCGACATGACGCTGGACGACGCCCAGCTTGCCAAGAAGCGGCATCTGGCAGCCAAACTGTTGATCAGCCGCGGCGACAGCGTGCTCGATATCGGATCCGGCTGGGGCGGCCTTGGCCTCTATCTGGCCGAAACCACCGGCGCCGACGTCACCGGCGTCACGTTATCGACCGAACAATTGCAGGTATCGAACGCGCGCGCGGCGGAGAAAAACCTGACCTCGTCGGCGAAGTTTTTGCTGGAGGATTACCGTGACATCCCCGGTCCGTTCGACCGTATCGTGTCGGTCGGCATGTTCGAGCATGTCGGCGTCGACTTCTACGAAACCTATTTCAGGCATTGCGCCGAGCTTCTCACCGACGATGGCGTGATGATGCTGCATTCGATCGGCCGTTCGGAGGGACCCGACGCCACCAATCCCTGGATCACCAAATACATCTTCCCCGGCGGCTACATTCCCGCCCTTTCCGAAGTGATGCCCGCGATCGAGCGCGCCGGGCTGCTGGTGTGCGACGTCGAAATCCTGCGGCTGCATTACGCCGAAACCATCAAGGCCTGGCGCGAGCGCTTCATGGCGCGGCGCGATGAAGCCGTCCAGCTCTATGACGAGCGTTTCGCGCGGATGTGGGAATTCTACCTCGCCTGCTCCGAAATGTCGTTCCGCAAGCAGAACATGATGAATTTCCAGATCCAGCTCGCCAAGCGGCAGGGCGTCGTCCCGATCACCCGCAACTATATCGAACGGGAAGAGGCGCAATTGCGCGGCATCGAGCGCGGACAACGGCCGCGGCTGCAGATCGCCGGCGAGTAAGCAAATCTAATTGCGCAGGCTGAAGCGCGAGGCGCCGTAAGGATATGGCGATGCCGGCCGCGCCAGTTGCGCGCGCAGGCCGATCAGGCCCGAGGGATCGCAAGGCAGGCTGCGTATCTCGGCACGGGAGACTTCTTCCATGGCGCCGACCAGCATCGACAGCCACAGCCTGCCACCGGCTTCCGATCGGAAGTCGCTTGATCGCCAGTGCCTTGCTCGATGCTGCTGATCCATCATTCGTCCGTGCCAAACCGCGCCGTTTACCAATCCCGAAGTCCGAAATCCGTTCCTGCCGACAAGAAAAACCAACGGATGTGATCTGCTTCACATAAGGGCGGACCGGCTTGCCCTAAATCACCGAAATGGCCCAGAAAACCTACCAATCACCGCTCGATTCGCAGGCCGGCATCGGAACCGACCTGGCCTTGATCGCCACCGGGATCGGCGCCGCGCTGTTCGCGCTGATTTATCTCATTCTGATCTGATCAAGCAGCGAGATCGCGGTTCCGAAACTCACCCGTCCTTGGGATAAGTATGCCCGGACGGCGAAAGGTTCATCGCGCACGGAACTTTCCCACTCCTCTTGCAGCTGCGAACTATCGACCGCGACGGCGCGAAAACCCGTCAAGCGTCAATTCACCATGCTCGCGCGAATTCCCAGGGCGCATTGTGAGAATCGGGCATAAGGCGGCTGCGTGCTTCCGCTCGCCACAGGACAGGCGCTTTATCGCCGCCCCGTATCCGCCAAACTTCCCGGAACACGCTAACGCCATGGCCATGCTTGATTCGAACGTCCTGAAACTCGCGCCCGACGCCGGAACCCCGGCCTATCGC
This sequence comes from Bradyrhizobium sp., assembly GCF_035484855.1. GTDB lineage: Bacteria > Pseudomonadota > Alphaproteobacteria > Rhizobiales > Xanthobacteraceae > Bradyrhizobium. The sequence goes on along the minus strand of NZ_DATHOP010000067.1, from coordinate 4,580 downwards.
AGCGCACCGCACAATATCGAGGCGGAACAGGCCCTGCTCGGCGCCGTCCTGGTCAACAACGACGCGTTCTACCGGGTCTCGGATTTTCTGGAACCGAAGCACTTCTTCGAGCCGATCCACCAGACCATCTATGAAACCGGCGGCAGCCTGATCCGGATGGGAAAAATCGCGACCCCGGTCACGCTGAAAACCTTCCTTCCGGCCGAGACCGATATCGGCGGCATGACGGTCGGCCAGTACCTCGCGCGCCTTGCGGCTGAGGCGACCACCATCATCAACGCCCAGGATTACGGCCGCACCATCTACGAACTGGCGCTGCGCCGCGACCTGATCCGGATCGGCGAGGACATGGTCAATGTCGCCTTCGACGCACCGGTGGATTTTGCACCAAGGGCGCAGATCGAGGACGCCGAGCGCAGGCTCTATGAACTGGCCGAGTCCGGCCGCTATGACGGCGGCTTCCAGCGTTTTGCGCAGGCGCTCACGGTCGCCGTCGACATGGCCGCGAAGGCATTCCAGCGCGACGGCAAATTGTCCGGCATCGCCACCGGTCTGCGCGATCTCGACATCAAGATGGGCGGCCTGCAGCCCTCCGACCTGATCATCGTGGCGGGACGTCCCGGCATGGGCAAGACGGCGCTTGCCACCAACATCGCCTACAATGTCGCGAAGGCGCATCGCGCCGAGGTCCAGGCCGACGGCACCATGCGCTCGGTCAATGGCGGCATCGTCGGCTTCTTCTCCTGCGAAATGTCGGCCGAACAGCTCGCCACCCGTATCATCGCCGAGCGCACCGGGATTCCCTCCAGCACGATCCGCCGCGGCGGCATCACCGAGGCCGATTTCGAGAAGATCCGCGACTATTCGATCGAGCTGCAGTCGCTGCCGTTCTATGTCGACGAGACCGGCGGCCTCTCGATCTCGCAGCTGACGGCGCGGGCGCGGCGGCTGAAGCGGCAGAAGGGCCTCGACCTGCTGGTGGTCGACTACATCCAGCTGCTGCAGGGCTCGAACAAACGCGGCAACGAGAACCGGGTGCAGGAGGTCACCGAGATCACCACCAGCCTGAAGGCGCTGGCCAAGGAACTCAACGTCCCCGTCATCGCACTGTCGCAGCTGTCGCGCCAGGTCGAGAGTCGCGACGACAAGCGCCCGCAATTGTCGGACCTGCGCGAATCCGGCTCGATCGAGCAGGACGCCGACGTCGTGATGTTCGTGTTTCGCGAGGAATATTACCTCGCCAACAAGGAGCCGCGCGCGGGCACGCCGGAATACGAGAAATGGCAGCTCGACATGTCACTGGTGCACGGCAAGGCCGAAGTCATCATCGGCAAGCAGCGCCATGGCCCGACCGGCACGGTGGAACTGCAATTCGAAGCCAGCCTGACACGGTTTGGCGATCTGACCCATGACAACCATCTGCCGGAGCGAAGTTACTGAGGCCCGCGGCGCGGTTGAACCGCCGCGCGGCTGCGCGTAAACTACGGCATGAACATCGTTTCCGATCAGAAATCGATCCCTGGCGGCAGCCTGTTGTCGCCTGAGGCGAATGCAGCGGCCGCCTTCGCCGCGGCCACCGCTACCGCCAACGGCGTGCTCACCGTCGATCTCGACGCCATCGTCGCCAACTGGCGCAAGCTCGAGAAGTCGGCGGTGCCGGCCGAATGCGCAGGCGTCGTCAAGGCCGACGCCTATGGCTGCGGCGCGGTCCAGGTGGCGCGCGCGTTGCACACCGCCGGCTGCAAGACGTTCTTCGTCGCAACGCTGGATGAAGCGCGCACCCTGCGCGAAACCCTGCCGTCGGCCACCATCTATGTGCTCGACGGTTTCTTCCAGAACACCGGCGATGCCTATGCCAAAATCGACGCGCGGCCCGTGATCGGCGACCTCAACGAGCTTGCCGAATGGGACGTGTTCTGCCGCCGCTCCGGCTGGGCCGGAGGTGCGGCTATCCATATCGACACCGGCATGAACCGGCTCGGCCTGACGCTGACGGAGGCGCAGGGCATCATTCCCCGGATCAACGCCGGCGATCACGGCATCACGCTGGTGATGAGCCACCTCGCCTGCGCCGAGACGCTCAATCATCCGCTCAACGCCAGGCAGCTCGCGAGCTTCCGCGAGATCGCGAGCCTTTTCTCCGGCGTGCCGGCGTCGCTGGCGAATTCATCCGGGGTCTTCCTCGGGGCGCAATTCCAGTTCGACATGGTGCGGCCGGGGGCAGCCCTCTACGGCATCAACCCGACACCCGAGGCCGACAATCCGATGCAGCCGGTGGTCGAACTGAAGGCCCGCATCGTGCAGATCCGCAATCTCGAAAAGGGCGAGACCGCCGGCTATGGCTGCACCTGGACGGCGCGGCGGCCCACCAAACTTGCGATCGTCTCCGCCGGCTACGCCGACGGCTATTTCCGCGCCGGCGGCAGCAATGACGGTACCCGCGGCGCCGAGGTCGTGGTCGCCGGCAAGCGCTGCCCGATCGCCGGCCGCATCTCGATGGACCTGGTCGCCGTCGACGTCACCGACCTCGAGAAGAACGCGGCGCGGCGCGGCCATCTGGTGACGCTGATCGGCGAAGGCATCACCGTGGACGAACTCGCGCACCATTTCGGCACCATCGGCTACGAGGTGCTGACCAGCCTCGGGCCGCGCTACATGCGCATCTACAAGGGCGGCGAGGCGAAAACCACCGACGAGCCCGTCGCCGCTGCCGCCGATCCCGCCCCTGCCACCGATGCAACTCCCGCCGCCGCCGGCTGATCCCGCTACTTCTGCGCGTCGAGCACCTTCTTGCAGGCCTCGGCCAACTGGCCGCGCTGCTTGTCCAGGCAGGCGATGATGCGGCCCCCGCCGGGCATCGTGCCCTTGCAGTATTTCTGATAGTCCGCCTTGCACGCGGCCTGCTGCTCGGCGGTCAGCGTCTGGGCTGTGGCTGCGCCTGAAAATCCGATGGCGACGGCGAGAACGGCGAAGGCTAGTTTGGACATGAGACCTCCCGGCTGTGTTCTGATCGATCTTTGGCACTGTGCCCATGAAAATCGCAACCTTCAACATCAACAACATCAACCGGCGGCTACCCAACCTGTTGCGCTGGTTGCGCGCGGCAAAACCTGATGTCGTCGCCTTGCAGGAGTTGAAATCGAGCGACGCCGATTTCCCGGTCGCGGCGATCGAAAAGGCCGGCTACGGCGCGGTGTGGCTGGGACAGCGCACCTGGAATGGGGTCGCGATCCTGGCGCGCGACGCCGAACCCGTGCTGACGCGGACCGAATTGCCCGGCGATTCCGACGACCGCGAGGCGCGCTACATCGAGGCAGCCGTTGCGGGAATCATCGTCACCAGCCTTTATCTGCCGAACGGCAATCCGCAGCCGGGACCGAAATTCGACTACAAGCTCGACTGGTTCAGGCGGCTGAAGTCGCACGCGGCGAAATTCATCAAGCAGGACATCCCGGTGGTGCTGGCGGGCGACTACAACGTCGCCCCGACGGCGCTCGATATCTATCCGACGAAGTCTTGGGACAAGGACGCGCTGATCCAGCCGAAGAGCCGCGCCGCGTTCAAATCGCTGGTCGAGCAAGGCTGGTGCGACGCGATCCGTGAAACCCATCCCTCAAAACCGATGTTCACCTTCTGGGATTACAAGCGCAACCGCTGGCCGCGCGATGCGGGCTTGCGGCTCGATCATCTGCTGTTGAGCCCGACCGTTGCGCCGCGGCTCGTCAAGGCCGGCGTCGACCGAAAAATCCGCGGCGAGGAAGGCGCCAGCGACCACGCGCCGGCATGGATCGTGCTCAAATAGCCTGTAAGCGTCTGGCGTTGGCGGCGACATGTTCGCGATAGCGGTCGACGACATCGGCTGCGCTTGCGCCGGCCATCAGGTTCGCACCGGCCTCGAACATCGCATCGATCTTCTCGCTCACCATGAGCCGGGCTTCGCGATCAGCCTCGTCACCGGGCGTTGCGAACATCGTCAGCCGGCGGTGGATGACCTCAAAGGCCTCGAACGCCAGCATGGTGCTGGCGAGCCAGGGAAAGCTGTCGACGGCTTCGGCAAAGGCGTTCATCGCGACATCCAAACTTCTTTTGAATTCGGGATGACATTAATACGTCTCAAATTTTAAGGACCCGGCCGCGAGATGGCGCGTGTTTTAGGCTTTGCGGTGAGCAGCGGTTAACCAAGCCACTGTTGGCAAGGGGCGACGACAAGTGAGGTCGTCATTGCGAGCCAACGGGTCGCGCGAATGCGCGCCCGATGACAGGCTCCGCGAAGCAATCCATCTTTCTTTTTGTTGAGTCATGGATTGCTTTTCGCTGCGCTCGCAATGACGTTTAGACATAACTCCGCGATCTCGCCGCATGCGATGCGCGAGGTATTCGTTTATTTTCCCGCCCTTCCAAACAAAGGGCGCAGGGAATGCCGGGCGCCCGATGCGCCCGATAGCCGTGTGTGCAATGGTAGTGGGTAGAGCGCACACACGTTAGCAGGTCACACCGGAATCACCCGGCATTCCCCACGCAATGGTTTTACGGATTATAACGTGCTCTTCCCGGTGCTCCGGGCTTGTTGGCCACCGTCG
>NZ_DATHOP010000066.1:0-7739 GCF_035484855.1 Bradyrhizobium sp. | reverse complement strand
TCGCCGTATGAAACTGGGATTGCCGCCGCCCAACGCCTTGCCGAAAGCCCGCTGACCAGCCCCTGAACGAGACCTTGGAGGAAAGCCGATGAAGGACGTATTCGCCCGCTTCGCCCACGACTTCTTCTCGACCATTGTCTTCCTCGTCATCTATCTCGCCACCGACAACATCGTGCTGGCGACCTCGGTCGCGATCGCCGGCGCCATTGCGCAGGTGGTCTATAGCCGGATCAAAGGGCAGGAGATGGGCTTCATGACCTGGGCGAGCCTCGGTCTCGTGATCGTGCTCGGCGGCGCCACGATCCTGACCAATGATATCAGCTTCGTGCTGGCCAAGCCCGCCGTCGCCCATTTCGCGATCGGGGCGATCATGCTCAAGCGCGGCTGGATGCTGCGCTACATGCCGCCGATCGTGGCCGAGACCATTCCGGAATACGTCACCTTCGCCGGCTACGCCTGGGCGGCACTGATGTTTGTGCTGGGCGCAGGCACGATCGCGATCGCGCTCACTGGCGACCTCAAACTGTGGGCGATCTATGTGTCGGTGGTGCTGCTCGGGGCCAAGCTCGCCGCCTTCGCCGTGCAATATCTGGCGTTTCGCATCCTCGTCACCAGCCGGATCAGGGCCGCTCGCGCTTGATTGCCGCGGTTGCCTGCGCTGCAAGATGCGCTATACCGCGAGGCGGAGCCTGCTTTATCCCAGAACCATTCCGGTTTTGCGAACAAATTTGAGGAGAGCTGAAATGGCCGTGGACGGCAACTGGAACATCACCATGTCGACGCCGATGGGCGAGCGCAATGCGACGCTGTCGCTGACAAGCTCGGATGGCACGCTGACGGGCACGCAAGGCGCCGAGGGCAATACGGGCGAGATTTTTGACGGCACGGTATCCGGCGACGATGTCGCCTGGAAGATTTCCATCACCAACCCGATGCAGCTGACACTTGCCTTCACCGGCAAGGTCGCGGGCGACAGCATGTCCGGCGAAATGGGCATCGGCCCGATGGGCAGCTTTCCGTTCACGGGAATGAGGGCGTAATAATTTACTTGCGTCGTCCCGGCGAACGCCGGGACCCATACGCCGCGGCGATAGTTGTTTGCCTCGATAGTCGACGGCTTTCCCTCAACCATGACCGCCGGTGGTTATGGGTCCCGGCGTCCGCCGGGACGACGACCTACCCCAGATTCAATTCCTTGAAGAAATCATTGCCCTTGTCGTCGATGATGATGAAGGCCGGGAAATCCACCACCTCGATGCGCCAGATCGCTTCCATGCCGAGTTCGGGATATTCCACCACTTCGACCTTTTTGATGCAGTGCTCGGCAAGGTTCGCCGCCGCTCCCCCGATTGAGCCGAGATAGAAGCCGCCGTGCTTCTTGCAGGCCTCGCGCACGGCGGGCGCGCGGTTGCCCTTGGCCAGCATCACCATCGACCCACCGGCGGCCTGGAACTGGTCGACAAAGGAATCCATCCGTCCCGCCGTGGTGGGACCGAACGCGCCGGAGGCATAGCCTTCCGGCGTCTTGGCGGGGCCCGCGTAATAGATCGGATGGTTCTTGAAATAGTTCGGCAGCGGTTCGCCCTTCTCCAGCCGCTCGCGCAGTTTGGCGTGCGCGGAATCCCGCGCCACGATCATGGTGCCTGATAGCGACAGCCGCGTCTTGATCGGGTGCTTTGAGAGCGTCGAGAGAATTTCCTTCATCGGCTGGTTGAGGTCGATTTGCACCACCTCACCGCCGAGCGCCTGCTCGACCACAGGCAGATACTGCGCGGGGTTATGCTCGAGCTCCTCCAGATAAACGCCGTCCTTGGTGATCTTGCCGAGCACCTGGCGATCCGCCGAACAGGAGACCCCGAGCCCGATCGGCAGCGAGGCGCCGTGGCGCGGCAGCCGGATCACGCGGACGTCGTGGCAAAAATACTTGCCGCCGAACTGCGCGCCGACGCCGAGCGACTGCGTCATCTTGAGGATCTCCTGCTCCATCTCCAGATCGCGGAACGCGTTGCCGTCGGCCGAGCCGTGGGTCGGCAGCGCGTCGAGATAGCGCGCGGAAGCAAGCTTTACGGTTTTCATGCAGAGCTCGGCCGAGGTGCCGCCGATGACGATCGCCAGGTGATAGGGCGGGCATGCCGCGGTGCCGAGCGTCAGCACCTTCTCCTTCAGGAACGCCAGCAGCCGCTCCCTGGTCAGCACCGACGGCGTCGCCTGGAACAGAAAACTCTTGTTGGCGCTGCCGCCGCCCTTGGCCATGAACATGAATTTGTAGGCGTCATCGCCCTCGGCATAGATCTCGCACTGTGCCGGCATATTGTTGGCGGTGTTTTTTTCCTCGTACATCGACAGCGGCGCCACTTGCGAATAGCGCAGGTTGCGGCGCAGATAAGCATCGCGCGCGCCTTCCGAGAGCGCGGCCTCGTCGTCGCCATCGGTGATAACGCGAAAACCCTTCTTGCCCATGATGATCGCGGTGCCGGTGTCCTGGCACATCGGCAGCACGCCGCCGGCGGCGATATTGGCGTTCTTCAAAAAGTCGAAGGCGACGAACTTGTCGTTGTCGCTGGCCTCGGGATCGTCGAGGATCGCGCGCAACTGTTTCAGGTGCCCCGGCCGCAAATAATGATTGATGTCGCCGAAGGCCGCCTCCGACAGCGCCCGCAGCGCCTCGCGCGACACCACCAGCATGTCCTTGCCCAGCACTTTCTCGACCCGCACGCCCTCGGTCGTGATCTTCTTGTACGGCGCAGTGTCGGCGCCGAGCGGAAACAGCGGCGTGTGCTTGTACGGCGGGACGGGTTTTGGATCGGGAAAGGCGGTGGGGGCGTTCATGGAAGCTACCTATCTAACCAATGTTCTTCTTCCCCTACACGTGTTCTCTGTCTGTGCCTACTGAACTCCGTGGAATACCCCGAATCGGGCCGAGTTGGGCTGTTGACACCCCAATATATGGTAGATCAGCCTATAATTTGACGCCACGGAATGATTCGCGCATGGGCGGGGGTCTACATCCTTTAGGAATTCGGCTTAGACAGCTCAAAAGTCGGCGTGGTCTCTATATGGGTGATCATGCCGAAAAGTTGGCCTGCCTACCTTCAGACATCTCGAGGATCGAGCGAGGTGACGAAGACGCTTCTGAGGATTTTGTTTTAGATACCGTGGCTTGGCTGAAGGAGTTCTCAAAGGAGGATTTGCCCAAGCAGGAAGTTGACGAACTCCTCCGACTGGCGAAAGCTCCGAAGTATCAAACTGGGCCAATCAACGATGACATGGCGCCGGTGGCCCAACTCGGTTTTGAGTTTGACGCCGATAAGTATCAACAGCTTCAGCAACTTCGAAAGCGACTAACAAAATCCGAACCAGGAACCCGCTCGAAAGAGGACTTGAGGCGTATAGCTATCACGTTCTTGGAATGCTTCGACCTAAGGAACCGCCCTTTTGTGGATTTCCTTTATGTTTTGGAGCATCTCCTTTGTCTGGTGGATGCTGACTACTATCTTTTGGTGTATCCGACCGCAGGTGACGAGCCTCCCGCCTATTCGGAGGCTGAAGGCGATGTTGCGAAGCGGATCGTTCTTTCGGATCACGCTTACCTCGAACTAAAAAAGAGAGAACCTCAGCTAATATTTCTGGCTGCCCACGAACTGGCACATTGGTTGTTACATGGGAAAACTCTACATTATTCGAGGAAGTTGCAACCAGCAGAGATCGAAGCAAACTCACTCGCGGTTGAACTTCTATTGCCAAGAGCGGTTGTCCGCAGATGTAACACTGTCGGTCAACTTGCGATGACGCGCGGAGTCGACCGCGATTTGGCAAAAGACCGAATGAAAGAACTGAAGTTAGGCCCGTATCGCAAAGAGAAGCCGGCAAGCAACAAAGATACAACGAAGCAGAGAACGACCACAGGGCCCAAAACGCCACCGTTAATTTCCTTTATCAGCTACGCTTGGGAAGACGATAAACATCAGAAGTGGGTAACCAAGCTAGCCGAGGCGCTGCAAGCGAACGGAGTCTTCGTCAAATTTGATCGCTGGGATGTTAAGCCTGGCGTATCGCTGCCACAATTCATGCTGCAAGCGATCCGGAGCTCTTCATACGTGATTCTGATTTGCACGCCGGCGTTTGCTGAGAAAGCAGATGCGGCCCGGCAAGGAGTTGGATACGAGACATCGATTGTGACCGCAGAAATCTTCGATTCATACTACGCTAACACTTCTGATAATTCTAAATTTCTCCCGATACTGCGTAGCGGGAACTACAACGAAGCAATCCCTTCATTCCTGCGTGGCCGCGCGTACATTGACATGCGTGATGACATTGACTTTGACCTCAAGCTGGAGGAATTGCTCCGTCACATGTATAGCGCACCGGTCCAACCAAGACCTCCACTTGGCGAGAGACCTCATTTCGCTCGGTAACGGATGCCAATGGGTGGGCTGGCGGTTTTCCATCGCCGCAATGATCCAAGGGTTCTCGGTAGTAATAGCCCATCTAGCCGAATAATTCACCCAATGTGAGGCAGTCGCGGCAGCGGCCATTCGGACGTACCGGCATGGCGACCGGCGCGCGCCCTGAACGGAAACGAAATCAACAGTTCCGTAGTGCTGAAAAGTCGTTCAGTCACGATCCTCGCAGTGGCAGGGCTATCCCTGGAAATCCAATCGAAAATGTCGTCGAGATCGCAGGCCGCCGCCTCACGGACCACAACCCTCATTCGCCAAGACGGCATTGCAGCCGCTCTTTGAACTCCTCGAGCGTCAACCTGCGAGCGTCAGGATCGGCGACGCGCCGCCGGACTTCCTCGACCTGTTCGTCGGTCAGCTGATAGACGCTTTCGTCCTGCGATTCCATCAGCAACAACACCTTCGCGGCATCCTCCTGGCGCTCGCTCGGCCAGGTCAGCACACGGTCCAGGACAGCTTTTCCTGCTCTCTGCTCATGGGATCAGCATATCACGGAGCGGCGGAAATGCGAAGATGGGCAGGCAGCAACAACGGCGAACGTACCGCCACCTCCGGTACGGCAGCCATTGCGCATCGGCGAAGATCAACGTAACCTAAAGTTGTCTTTCCAAACACCAAACGTGACAGGGAGGCGACCCATGAAAACCAAATTCGTTATTTTGCTCGCAGCGGCGCTGGCGCTGATGTTGTCGGTCCCCACCGGCGCCAACGCCGTCGGTCTTGGCAAGACATGCGAGGGAATCGCGGGCCTGCGTTGCGACGCCGGTCTGTTCTGTGAACACAAACCCGGAGAGTGCGGGTGGTTCCACGGGGCCGACCAGAGCGGCAGGTGCGCGCGAATACCGAGATTCTGCTCGCAGATCACCAGTCCCAAGCTGGAGGTCTGCGGCTGCAACGGCCAAACCTACTTCAATGACTGCAAACGCCAGCAGGCAGAAGTTTCGCTGGCCCACAGGGGCAAGTGCCAATAGGGCCTTGGTCGGCTGGCTCTTCGGCGCAACACTCTCCCCGCCATCGCCCGGCGATCGGGGCCGGGCGCTTGCATGAATCCCCCGCGCAAGCTTCAATGGCGCGGGGGTGTTTCAATGACCATGAACCTGCTCGCCCGCTCGATCTTCGCCGCGCTTGCGCTATCGGCCATGCTCGCCGCGTCGCCGGCGCGCGCCGACCGCTGCGACGATCTCGCCACCCAGCTCAAAAGCCAGATCGACGGCGTCGCCGTCGGCAAGACCGCGGCCAACGTGATCTATCTGTCGCATCCGCTTGCCAAGCAAATCACGCTCGGCTGCGCCGGCCGCAACTATTCCAACCAGCTGTATGCCAAGGCCGACAGCCGCAAGCCGCAAGCCGCCTTCATCGATCTGGTCGCCAGCGCTACCGCCATCATCTTCACCCTGCCGAAAGACGACATGCTGAAAGGCGCCACCCGCTGCATCAAGCGGATGGGCCTGATCCACGGCGACGACGTCACCACCCGCTACCGCCGCCTCGACATGCGCTGCGTGCGGACAAAGACCGACGCGTCGATCACGATCTCGCGCGGCGTCGACGAATAGGCGACGGCACGAGCGGCAGGGCTTGCACCGGTCAAAGCCCGGTAAATCCCGCAATCGCCCTTTACGCGCAAATCGCAGTTACCCGTTCACCTTGGGGCAGCATCGGTCCCGATGCCGCGAAGTTTAGCGATTTCGTTCATGAGGCCTTCGCCTCCCCCCCGTCACAGTCGGGCAAAGCGAATGCGAGGATCTTTCCATGAGCAGTATTTCGAGCATTCCGGCATCGACCCCGGTGTCCCAGCCCGATTCCAGCGCGCCCAAGGCGCCGGACGTGCAGACCGACAGCGACGCCGACGCCGACCTCCTGGCCGCCTCCCAGCCGCCGGTTCTCGCCGCCCTGCCCCCTGGACAGGGAATGCGGATCGATCAGCTGTGTTGAGGGCGGAGGCAACCACAACTCGTCATACGCGGGCTTGACCCGCGTATCCATCAACCTTCATGAGAGCACTTTGCGAAGAAGATGGATTGCCGGGTCAAGCCCGGCAATGACGGTCAGCGCGCGGCCCGCCGCAAGTTTGCCGGAAAATGCCGCGATCCTGGTGATCCCTCGAATCGGGGAGACCGATGCCCGACACCAGGACCTTCACCGGCGGCTGCCATTGCGGCATGGTGCGCTTCGAATGCACCACCGATCTTGCCATGGTGACCGCCTGCAACTGCTCGATCTGCACCAAGAAGGGCCTGCACTTTGCGTTCCTGGCGCCAAAACTGTTTCAGCTGCGCGCCGGCGAGGACAATTTGCGGGAGTATTTGTTCAACAAGCAGGCGATCCGGCACCAGTCCTGTACCGACTGCGGCGTCGAAGTGTTCGCGCGCGGCAAGAAGCCTGATGGCACCGAAGTGGTGGCGCTGAACGTCAGCTGCATCGACGGCATCGACCTGGCAAAACTCGCGATGACCGCGATCGACGGGCGGAATAGGTGACCGCACCGCGGTCATTCGGGGGCGCGCCATAGCGCGAACCCGGAATCTCGAGATTCCCCGATGCGCAATTGCGCATCTGAGGTCTGGTCCTTCGGACCATCCCGGAATGACGAACTAACGATCCAATTCCTTGTAATGCCGGAAAATCCCGTCCTCGTTGAAGGGAATCCGCCGCTCGCTGGCGAGATAGGCCATGATATTCGGCCTCGCCGCAACGCGGTCGTGCAGTTCGACCAGCCCGGGAATGTTGCGCTCGAACGTCTTCATGCGCTTCGGGAAAGCGTAGCGCAGCCCCACCACGATCTGGAACAGCGACAGGTCGACATAGGTCAGCCTGCGGCCGGTGACATAGCCGCCGCCATTCGCCTGCAGCAGCCGCTCGAAATAGCCGAGATATTTCGGCACGCGTTCCTTCCAGAATTCGGCGCTGCGTTTTTTCGCGGCCGCGCGCTGGTCCTCGTAGTACAGCGACGGGCCGAGCGGATGGTGGGTGTCGTGGATTTCCAGCACGAAATCCGTAATCGTCAATTGCAATTGATGCACCCACAGTTTGCCGGCTTCCGCCTTCGGCGCCAGACCGTGACGCGAGCCGAGATAGAGCAGGATGTTGGCGGCCTGCCCGATCACGAGCTTGCCGGCTTTGAGGAACGGCGGCGCGAACGGCGGCGTGCCGCGCTCCGCCTCCATCATCTTCATCATCGTGGCCATGCCGCGTTCGCTGCGCGCGACGTCGGCATAGTCGGCGCCGGCCTCTTCCAGCGCGAGGCGGACATATTCGCCACGGCCCTGAATGCCC
>NZ_DATHOP010000065.1:0-4884 GCF_035484855.1 Bradyrhizobium sp. | reverse complement strand
GAGAAGCAAGCTTCTCAGGGGTGACGGTGGCCAAAGAGCCCGAGCACCGGGGAGAGCGCGCCCATAATCCGTAAACCATTGCGTGGGGAATGCCGGGTGATTCCGGTGTGACCTGCTAACGCGTGTGCGCTCTACCACTACTCATTGCACACGTGGCTATCGGGCGCATCGGCCGCCCGGCATTCCCTGCGCCCTTTGTTTGGAAAGGGCGGGAAATAAACCAATACCTCGCGCGACGCTCGCGGCGAGATCGCGAACTCATGTCTGATCGTCATTGCGAGGAGCACTCTTGTCCGCCGAAGCCCGCCTTCGGGCGAAGGCGGATGCGACGAAGCAATCCACTCTTTCTTTCTTTCTTCTTGTTGCACGATGGATTGCTTCGCTTGCGCCCGCAATGACGGTGTTAGCTGTTTGATGACGGCTTTTTATGCGGCGAGGACGCCGCATGTTCCCACCGGCCTCACCCCCGCTTCACGAATTCCGCAAACGCCTCGGCGTAGTCCGGATGCCAGCGCGACAGCGCGGGGCGGTTCTCGACGATGTCGGAGGCCGCCCACAGGATGCGGCGCTCGTCGAGTTGTCGCGGCACGTCGTTGTCGGGGCAGAGAATGTAGAAGTCGCCGGCTTCCACCCGCTCGATCATGAAGTCGACGGTCTGCTCCGGCGTCCAGGCGCCTGCCGGCTTTTCGGTGCGGCCGCGCGCGGTCAGCCCGGTGAAGACGTGACCGGGGATCAGCAGATGCGCGCTGATCTTGTGGCCTGCGGTGTTGCGCAGTTCGTGTTGCAGCGCCTCCGTCAGCGCTTTTATGCCGGCCTTGGAGACGTTGTAGGCGGGATTGCCGGGAGGCGTCGTGATGCCCTGCTTGGAGCCGGTGTTGATGATGAGGCCGGACCGCCCGCGCTCGATCATGCGAGGCGCAAAAACCTGGGTACCGTGAATCACGCCCCAGAGATTGACAGCGAGAATGCGTTGCCAGTGCTCCAGTGGGCCGAAGCTCGAGCTGTCAGGGCCGATGCCGGCATTGTTCATCAGCACATCGGTGCCGCCGAAACGATTTCGCACCGCAGCTTCGAGGGAGGCGACATCCTCCATGCGGCTGACGTCGGTGGCGACAGCCATGATATTGGCAGCGCCTCCAAGCGTGATCGAGGCAAGCTTCGCTTCGGCCCCGGTGAGGCGATCGCCGGCCAGATCGGCGATGCAGACCTTCATGCCGGATCGGGCGAACCGCATCGCGGCCGCCAGACCCAGTCCGGACGCACCCCCGGTGATGACGGCGACGTTATTGGGTGACATGGCGGGATGTGGCACGCGGATTCTCCGGATGGGATGGATGGCTCAATTGACAGCAAATTATGACAACGCGACGGGCCCACTACGCCCGTAACCGCATGGGAGGTCCTCGCCCGCCGTGATCGTGCCGTCCAGCCTTTTGCGGAATGGGCGAACCGGCTACATGCTGCGCATCGCCCCGGAATGACGGAGTACTTCATGGCAAAAGCAGCGACAGCAGCCGGTGTCTCGCACGGCCAATGCCTGTGCGGCGCCGTCCAGTTCGAGATCGATACGCCGGCGCGCTGGGCCTGGCACGATCATTCGGTCACCAGCCGCCGCGCGCATGGCGCGGCGTATGCGACCTATGTCGGCAGCTGGCGCAAGCGCTTCCGCATCACCAAGGGCAAGACCCACATTGCGCGCCACGAGGACAAGGCCACGAAAGCCTTACGCAGCTTCTGCACCCGTTGCGGCTCGCCGCTCACTTACGAGCGCGCGCGCTCGCCGCATATGGTGAACATCCCGCGCGCGCTGTTTTCGGGGCGCACCGGCCGGCAGCCGCTCTACCACATCGCGATCGAGGAACTGCAGGAATGGGCCTATACCGGCGAGCCGCTGGTGCCGCTGAAAGGCTTTCCCGGCGTGGTCTGGCAGCGCTCGAAAAAGAAAAAGCGCCGGGTCGGTGATGACCCATTCGAGCTCAGCCGTGCAGAGCCATGAACGCCTCGTCGAGCCGCGGCGGCCGGCCTCCTCCGCGCAGGGCAGCCATGAGCGGGCTTCCTTGATCTCAGTATCTCCAATCAGCCATGATGGCAAAAGCCCGACGGGAACGGCCGCGGCAACGGGAGGAATTTCATGAATCGCATCACCGGGCGCTCGGCATTCCTTGCGCTGCTCAAGGACGAGGGCATCACCCATCTGTTCGGCAATCCCGGCACCACCGAATTGCCGATCATGCACGCGCTGAAGGATCATCCCGATCTCACTTATGTGATGGCGATGCAGGAAAGCCTGGTGGTGGCGATCGCGGACGGTTTTTCCCGCGCCTCGGGACGGCTGGTCGCCTGCAACGTCCATGTCGCACCGGGGCTGGGGAACGCGATGGGCTCGCTGTTCAACGCCAGTTTCACCGGCACGCCGATGATCCTGACTGCCGGCCAGCAGGAGCAGGGCCACGGCCTGATGGAGCCGGTGCTGTATGGGCCACTGGTGGAGATGGCAAAGCCGGTGGTGAAATGGGCGGTCGAGGTGACGCGGCTGGAAGACCTGCCGCGGATTGTGCGCCGCGCCGCCAAGATCGCGACCACCCCGCCGACCGGCCCGGTGTTCATCTCGCTGCCCGGCGATATCCTCAATTCGGAGGCCGGCATCGAACTCGGCCGCTCGACCCGCGTCGATACCAGGGTCAGGCCTTCCGACGAGGCGCTGCAGGCGCTGGCCGCGCGCATCCTGAAAGCGGAGCGTCCCGTCATCATCACCGGGGACGAGATCGTGAAAAGCGACGCGTTGCAGGAGGCTGCTTCATTGGCCGAGACGCTCGGCTGTCCCGCCTATCAGTCGTCGACGCCCTATGGCGCGAGTTTTCTGTCGGAAAGCCCGTGCTTCATGGGCGCGCTGACGCGGCTGCAGAAGCAGGTGCGCGAAGTGCTGTCGCCCTACGATTTGATGATCGTGCTCGGCGCCGATCCCCTGCGGATGTCGGTCTACAGCGAAGTCGATCCGCTGCCGCAGGGCATGCCGATCGTACAAATCGGCCTCGTCGACAACGACCTCGCCAAGAATTACGGGGCCGAGATCGCACTGAAAGCCGACGTCAGGGAAACCCTGCGCGTGCTGGTGCCGGCGCTGAAGGCTGTCGGCGGTGGCGCGCTGGAGGCGCGCGCGAAGCGGGGGATCGCGGCGCTGGCCGCAAAAAACTGGTCGGCGCGGCGCGGGCCGCTGGTGGAGCAGATATCCAGGGCCAAAGACCGCTCGCCGATCGATCCGGATTACCTGACGCTGCAGGTGGTCGAGGCGATGCCGGACAACGCCATCCTGGTCGACGAAGGGCTGACGTCCGGGCGGCAGATGCTGGCGCTGCGCCCGCATCGCGACCGTTACGGCTATCACGCGCTGGCGTCCGGCGGCATCGGCTGGGGCCTGCCGGCTTCCGTCGGCGTCAGCATGGCCAATCCGGACCGGCCGGTGGTGTGTTTCTCCGGCGACGGCAGCGCGATGTATTCGATCCAGGCGCTATGGACCGCGGCACATCACAAGCTGCCGCTGACCGTGGTGATCTGCAACAATGGCGGCTACCGTATCATCAAGCAGCGGCTGCTCGCCTTCCACGGCGACAATAATTATGTCGGCATGGACTTCGCCGATCCGCCGGTGGATTTCGTCGGCATCGCAAAATCGCTCGGGCTCGAGGCGATGCGGATCACCGAGGCAAAAGATTTGAAGCCCGCGTTGACCTCGGCATTCAAGCGGCCCGGCGCCAAACTGATCGAGGTGGTGGTTGACGGGACGGTGTGAGAATTCCACCGTCATCCTGAGGCGCGAGCCTTGCGGTGCACTTGCACCGCTGGGCGAGCCTCGAAGGATGGGCCGCGGGCTGTCATCCTTCGAGGCTCGCCGAAGAGGCTCGCACCTCAGGATGACGGGCGTAGTCTGGAATTTGCCGCGTGCGTCACTCCGCCGCCTTCGCCCTCACGCCCGGCCGGTACTGCACCGCCGGATGAGGTGCTGCGAGCCGCGCGCGGCCCTGGCCGAACAGTTTTTCGCGCAACGTGCCCTTGGCGTAAGCGTCCTTGTAACGCCCGCGCCGCACCAGTTCCGGCACCAGCATGTCGGTGATGTCGGCGAAATCGCCGGGCGAAACCGCAAACGGCACGTTCAGGCCATCGACATCGGTCTGATCGAACCACGCCTCGATCTGGTCGGCGACCTTTTCGGGCGTGCCGATCGCGACCGGCCCGATGCCGCCGATGCCGACATGCTGGGCGACCTCGCGCACGGTCCAGACCCGGTCCGGATCGGCGCGGGTGATGTTGTCCATCGCGCTGCGGCCGGCGTCGTTCTGGACGTGGCGCACCTCCTGGTCGAGATCGTAGGTCGAGAAATCGACGCCGGTCCAGCCCGACATCAGGGTGAGCGCGCCCTCCGGGCTGACGTGGCTGCGATAGTCGGCGTATTTGGCCTTGGCCTCGGCCTCGGTGCGCCCGAGAATGATGGTGAACATGCTGAACATCAGGATTTCGGCCGGGTTGCGCCCGGCTTTCGCGGCGAGTTCGCGGATCGCCGCCACGCGCGGCGCGATGATCTTGGCCGAGGGTCCCGACATGAACACGCATTCGGCGTGCTCGGCGGCGAACTGCCGTCCGCGCGGCGAGGTGCCGGCCTGATACAGCACCGGCGTGCGCTGCGGCGACGGTTCGCTGAGGTGGATGGCGTCGACGCGGTAATTGTTTCCCTCGTGCCTGATACGATGCACCTTCGCAGGGTCCGCGAAAATACTGCGCGCGCGATCGCGCAGCGCCGCATCGTCCTCCCAGCTGCCTTCCCAGAGCTTGTAGACCACCTCCATATATTCGTCGGCGACATCGTAACGGTCGTCATGTGCGGTCTGC
>NZ_DATHOP010000064.1:0-2284 GCF_035484855.1 Bradyrhizobium sp. | reverse complement strand
ACCGCCTTGTCCTTCACCGGATCGCCGAGCAATCCCATTTGATACTGCCGCAGCACGGGCGAGCCACGCTCATACATTGAAAACCAATTGGTGATGCCGCAGATCTCCACACCCGCCGCCCACACTTCCGGCGTCTTGGCTATGGCCATCATGGTCATGTAGCCGCCATAGGAAACGCCGGTGATGCCGACTCGCCGCGCATCGACGTAGCCGCTGTCCACCAAAAACTTCACGCCCGCGACGTAGTCGGTCAGGTCGCCGCCGCCGAGGTCGCGGCGATTGGCTTCCTGAAAGGCACGGCCATAGCCGGTCGAGCCGCGCGGATTCGCGGCGATCACGACGTAACCGCGTGAGGCCAGCGCCACGGCGTCCCGATCGAAATCATCCATGGTCTGCCCCGTCGGACCGCCGTGCGGCAGCGCCACAGCGGGCGCATGGCCATTGCGCGACAAGTTGAAGGGCATCCAAACGAAGGCGCTGATGACGGTCCCGTCGGCGCTGCGGTAGTGGACGATCTGCGTTTTCGGCAGCTTTTCAGGATCGACGCTGGCGAATGCGAATCGCGTGACCGGCGCCGCCTTGCCGCTCGTGCGTTCCAAAACCCAGTAATCGAGCGGCATGTTGCCGGACTGATGCGGAAACAGGATGCGATTGCCATCGGGCGAAAAGGCCGGCAGCTTGCCGTAGTAGTCGGAATTGACGCCGGCCGGCAAAGGCAGCACCGCGCTGCGGCCGCTTGCGGGGTCGTAGGAATAAATCACGTCGCGTCCGTCGACATTGCTGATCATCAGCAACGAATGTCCATCGGGTGAGAAGCGGCCGGCTTTTTGTTCCCATTCATCCGGCTTGATCAAGGTCAGCTTCTGCGTCGTCGTGTCATACACTGCAGCTTGGAGCGAGCCCGCCGCGGTCTCCGTGGTCAGCGCCAACCATCGTCCATCGGGCGAGATATCGCTGGCGGTGTTGAGTCCGGCCTCGCCCGTGGCAAGCACCGGCGTCGCCGCGCCGGTCGCAACCTCGACTCGCCAGACGGCGCCGTGCGTTCGCTCGACATTGGTGCGATTGGCGATCACGAAGCGGCCGTCGGGCGTGAACGCGACCGCGTTCCATTGCATCGTGGGCAGCGTCTCGTGGGTGAGCACACGCACCGTGTGCGTGGCCAGGTCCATGACCGCCACATTGTTCGACGCTCCGGTCTTCATGCGATGACCGAATGCGATCATGCGGCTGTCGTGCGAGAACACCGCGCCGGTTTCGGAAACATCGTCGCTGTGGGTGAGATTGACGACGGCGCCGCCGGACGCGGGAACCGCATACAGATCGAAGATCTCGGCGCCGCCGCGATCGGACTCGAACACCACCCACTTGCCATCCGGCGAGGTCGCAATTCCCATCTGCCGGTCGTCGGACTGCGTCAGCTGCGTCGGGAACGCGCCGCCCGCGGCCACGCTCCACAGATTGAATCGCCCGGTGAGATTGGTTGAGACGATGAACGTGTTCGAGTCTTGGCTCCACGCGGCGTCAAGACTGCTGCGGACATAGAAGAGATCCGCGATCGGCACGGGACCCGCGCCCTCGAGCACCGGTGAGCTCAAGCTTTTCGGATCGGTGAGCGCGCGCGACGGCGGCCCCTTGAGCACCGGCGCTGCCTGCAGCGAAAACGCCAAACCCAGCAACGGCGCGCAGCCGAACCACACCAGCCGTGACTTGAAGTTCATTGGTCTCTCCCCGCGTGTATTTAGAATCTTGCTCGCAGTGTCAGGCCCACGGTACGCGGCCGAATGCGGAACAACTCTTGGTTGTTAATGACCACCGGTCCTACGAGTTGAGCGTCCAATGCGCCGGTTGCGCCCTGGGAATTGCTCAAATTATTGATGAAGGCCACCACCTCGTAAGAACCGAAGTTGACTCCCCCGCGTATGCCCTCGGTGGCAAAGCCGCCGAATTTTGTGCCGTTGTGCTCGAAGTCGGTCCACTCATCGCCCAGATACGAAGCAGTGGCACGCACATAGCCTTGGTAGCCCGCCACCGGAAAGTCGACCTCCGCGTAGGTTGATGCCTGCCCTTCGGGCGCCGCAGGCAGCACATCGCCGTCTTGCACACCCACGAGACCGGTTGCAGGCCGGCTGACGGTCGGATCGTCTTTGGAGATCTCGTTCTTGCTCAGTTGGAAAGCCGCGCCCAAGAGCAGCCACGAAACGGGCTTGGCGTCGACTTGGAACTCGACGCCGTAGAGTCTCGCTTCGCTCGCATTGCCGGTGTAGTTGCCCAGTTGATTCTGCAG
>NZ_DATHOP010000063.1:0-17181 GCF_035484855.1 Bradyrhizobium sp. | reverse complement strand
GATAAGTGCAAGGATCGCGGTTGCAAGCATGCCCTTGTAGAGCGCGCCCATGATCGACTGGCTGGCGCCGAGCTTGACGAAGAACGTGCCGATGATCGAGGCAATGATGCAGATGCCGCCGATGGCCAACGGAAGCGTCATCATCTTCAACAACATGTCGCTGCCGGCACTGCCGAAGAAGATCGCCGCGAGAATCATGGTGGCGACCGTAGTCACCGCATAGGTCTCGAACAGGTCGGCCGCCATGCCGGCGCAGTCGCCGACATTGTCACCGACATTGTCGGCGATAGTGGCCGGGTTGCGCGGATCGTCTTCCGGGATGCCGGCCTCGACCTTGCCGACCAGATCGCCGCCGACGTCGGCGCCCTTGGTGAAGATGCCGCCGCCGAGACGTGCGAAGATCGAAATCAGCGAAGCGCCGAAGCCGAGCGCCACCAGCGCGTCGACCACGGTGCGGCTGTTGGCGGCAAGGTCCAGGAAGTGGGTGAGATAGGCGAAATAGAGGGTGACGCCGAGCAGCGCCAGACCCGCCACCAGCATGCCGGTGATCGCGCCGGCCTTGAAGGCGAGCTCGAGGCCGCCGGCGAGCGAGGTGGTCGCCGCCTGCGCCGTGCGCACGTTGGCCCGAACCGAGACGTTCATGCCGATGAAGCCGGCCGCGCCCGACAACACCGCGCCGATCAGGAAGCCCACCGCGACCAGCATGCCCAGGAAATAGGCCAGCAGCGCGAAGATCACGATGCCGACGAGCCCGATGGTCATGTACTGGCGCTTGAGATAGGCCTGCGCGCCCTCGCGCACGGCGGCCGCGATCTCCTGCATCCGCGGATTGCCGGCATCGGCCTTCATGACCGAAGCCGTCGCCCAGATGGCGTAAACGATGGAAAGCGCTCCGCAGAGCACAATCGCCCATAATGCTGTCATTGAATCTGCCTCAGATCTTTGATTCTCAACCTACGCCCGATTACCGCGGGAGCGGCGGACGCGTAAAAAGAAGGCCTGCCCTGCCCAAAAGAGCGGCCTTAAATCGGCGGGACCATGCCAAAATCACCTGCCCGGCGCAACGCCGCCGAGACCAAAAAGGACCGATTTCGGCAGGTATTTGGGTGCGATTTCCGGTTTGGCCGTAAATCCCGGCGCGGAAGCGATGTCGCTTCGGAAATCCAATGGATTCGGCGGCCGACCTGGTCCGTACGGCCGCATCGCAGACCGATGCGTAATTCGAATCAAACGGCGCTGTCCCACCATGGTGATGTCGAGGAAACCGGGAGACCGCCGGTCAGAAATGGCTGTAGGACAGCCGCCGCAGCACGATCTCGCCGCCCTGCCCGTCCAGGAATTTCGGAGGCTGCGTGCCGGCCAGAATTGTCCCGATCGGAGTCGCGGCTACGCCGGCCGCGGCAGCAGCTTGCACGAACGCCTCGACGCGATCCTCCGGGATCGCGCAAAGAATCTCGTAGTCGTCGCCGCCCGAGAGGATGGCCTCGATGCCGATGATGGCGCGCGTGAGCAGCGATGCCGCGGGCGTAGACAACGGGACACTAGGCGCATCGATCACGGCGGATACGCCTGATGCCGCGCAGAGTTTCGCCAGATCTCCGGCGAGACCGTCGGAGACATCCATTGCCGCATGCGCGTGATCGCGCAACGTCAGCGCCAGCGCGTTGCGCGGCTGCGGTACGCGATAGCGTCCGGTCACCATCTCCTTCGCCGCGACGTCGCCGGCAAGGGCCGCGGCAAGCGCGCCACCCTTCAGGACATCGAGACCGAGCGCGGCATCGCCGATCGTTCCCGTCACCACGATACGATCGCCAGGTTTCGCGCCGCTGCGATGGACCATCTTGCCCGCGGGCACGCGTCCGAACGCCGTGATCGAGATCATCAGCGGACCCGGCGTGGAAACGGTATCGCCGCCGAGCAGCGGACAGTCGAAGCGGCTTGCATCCTCGCCCAGCCCGCGCGCGAACGCCGTCAGCCAGGCATCGTCGGCTGCGCGCAGCGCCAATGTCAGCACGAAACCGGCCGGGTTGGCGCCCTTCGCTGCGAGATCGGACAGGTTCACGCGCAGCGCCTTGCGCGCGATGGTATCAGGCGGATCGTCGGCCAGAAAATGCACGCCTTCGACGATGGCGTCGGTGGTCACGACGATGTCCTCGCCGCGTGCCTGCAGCACCGCCGCATCGTCGGCGAGCCCGAACGCGCCGGGGTCGGTCGCGAGCGGCTCGAAATAGCGGGCGATGAGGGAGTCTTCGCCGGATGCTGGTTCTTTGCGATTCGTCATAATGTCCGTGCTCGTCCCGCAACATTAACCGTCATTGCGAGCGAAGCGAAGCAATCCATCGCGCAGCAAAGCAAGTGGATTGCTTCGTCGCAAGTGCTCCTCGCAATGACGACTGCTACCCCCGCGAAAACTCGTCGGCGCGGAATTGACGCGCGATCTGGTCGAGCACCGCATTCACCATGCCGGTCTCCTCCGCCTCGACAAAGGCGTGCGCGACGTCGACATATTCCGACACCACGACGCGGCCGGGCACGTCCTTGCGATGTTCCAGTTCGTAGGAACCGGCGCGCAGCACCGCGCGCAGGATGGCGTCGATCCGCTTCAACGGCCAGCCTTTCGACAGCGCCTCGTCGATCATGGGATCGAGCTTGGCCTGGTCGCGCACCACGCCGGCAACCACATCCCTGAAGAACGCGGCCTCTGCCGGCAGATATTTGTCGCCCTCGACCTCGCCGCCCAGCCAATGGCTCTCGAACTCGGCAAAGATGTCGTTGATCCCGGCGCCGGCGATATCCATTTGATAAAGCGCCTGCACCGCGGCGAGCCGTGCCGCGCCGCGCCGGTTGGCTTTCTTCTCGGTACCCTTGGCCGGTTTTGCCTTCTTGGTCTCTGCCATCATCAGGTCCGCGCCAGGCGTCGTTTGATCCGCAGCATCGCCAAGGCCGCGCGCGCGGCGTCGCCGCCCTTGTCGAGTTCGCCGGCACGCGCCCGCGCCCAGGCCTGCGCCTCGGTGTCGACGGTGATGATGCCGTTGCCGAGCGGAAACTTTCGCGCCACCGCGAGGTCCATCAGCGCGCGGGAGGATTCCATCGACACGATCTCGAAATGGATGGTGTCGCCGCGGATCACGCAGCCGAGCGCGATGGCGCAGTCATAGGGCTTTGCGTTTTTCTCGGCGGCATCGAGCGCGATCGCGATCGCCGCGGGGATTTCCAGCGAACCGGGCACGGTGATGATGTCATGCGTGAGGCCGGCGGTCTTCAGCTCCCTGACCGCGCCTTCCAGCAAAGCATCCTGGATGTCGTCATAGAAGCGCGCCTCGACGATCAGCGCCCGCGCGCCTGTGATGTCGGTCCGGTCTTTCAGGGGTGCGCGCCGTGCGTCGGCCATTGTTTCTCATCCGAAAATACCGTCATTGCCGGGCTTCGACCCGGCAATCCATCTCCTTAAGAGGATGGATACGCGGGTCAAGCCCGCGTATGACGAATTGTGGCAAACGGCTACTTCATTTCCGCAAGCCGCGCGGCGTAGCGGGCCATCAGGTCGACTTCGAGATTGACCTCGCTGCCCTGCCGCCAGCCGCTCAGCGTCGTCACATTGAGGGTGTGCGGGATGATCAGCACCGAAAACGCCGTGTCATCGACGGTATTCACCGTCAGCGACACGCCATCCAGCGTTACCGAACCTTTGGCCGCGATGAAGCGCGCCAGTTCGCGGGTGGTGGCAAGCTCGAACCGCGCCATGTCGGGCAGATCGGCGCGCGCAAGGATGCTGGCGATGCCGTCCGCATGGCCGGCGACGATGTGGCCGCCGAGTTCGTCGCCGATCTTCAGCGCGCGCTCCAGATTGAGTCTTGTCCCGGCGGCCCAGTGCTTCGCGGTGGTCATGGCAAGCGTTTCCGCGGCGGCATCGACGTCGAACCAGGTCTTGCCGTCATCGACGCCGGAGGCCACCACGGTGAGGCAGACGCCGTTGCAGGCGATCGAGGCGCCATCGGCGATGGTTGAGCGGTCGTAGCGGCAGGCGATGCGCAGCCGATGCAATTGCCCCTGCGCGGTCGGCTTGAGGCTGACGATTTCGCCGATGTCGGTAACGATGCCGGTGAACATTACGCGCGCTCGTAAATGGTCAGGGTGTCCTTTTGCAGCGTCTCGCTAGCACGTGGCTTGAATGCAGGCGAGCCGGTGAGAACGGAGAGCGGCAATGCGTCCAGGGCCGGGACGCCGTCGGCGCCGATCGGATCAGGACCGCGCAGCAGCCAGACTTCGTCGACGAGGCCGGCCTTGACGAACGAGGCCGCCACCCGCGCGCCGCCTTCCACCAGCAGCCGGGTGATTCCATCAGCGGCAAGCGCATGCAGCACGGCCGGAAGGTCGAGGCCGGGCGGCGGAGCCGATGTGGCGGCGATGCGGATCACCTGCGCCCCGGCCGCGCCGAGCTTCATCGCGGCCGGCGCTTCCGATAGCTCCGAGGTCATCACCCACAGCCTGGTCTCGCGCGCCGAATGCACCAGTTTTGATGTGCCGGGGATGCGAAGCGCCCGATCCAATATCACCCGCACCGGCGAACGCGCTTCCATGCCCGGCAGCCGGCAGGTCAGCAGCGGATCGTCCGCCAGCACCGTGCCGATCCCGACCAGCACGGCGTCGCATTGCGCGCGCAACAGATGCACCCGCGCTTTCGCAGCTTCACCTGTGATAGCGACCGGCTTGTGCCCGACGGCTGCGATCTTGTCGTCGGCGGAGACGGCGAGTTTCAGGATCACATGCGGGCGCTTGTCGCGGACGCGCCGGAAATGTCCGGCATGGTCGTAGGCGGCCTCATCAGCGCAAAGCCCGACATCGACCGCAATGCCGGCGGCGCGGAGTTTTGCGTGGCCTTGGCCCGCCACCAGCGGATTGGGATCCTCGATCGCGGAAACCACACGCGCGATGCCTGCAGCGATGATCGCGTCGGCGCAGGGCGGCGACTTGCCGACATGCGAGCACGGCTCCAGCGTCACATAAAGCGTCGCGCCGCGCGCGGCCTCGCCGGCACGAGCCAACGCCACCGGCTCGGCATGGGGACGGCCGCCGGGTTGGGTCCAGCCGCGGCCGACAATGACGCCGTCCTTGACCACGACCGCGCCGACGGCCGGATTGGGCCAGGTGCGGCCCTGCCCGCGCCGGCCGAGCGTCAGCGCCAGCCTCATGAAGCGCCGGTCGGCTTCTTTCGATTGCTTCGATTTTTCGGCGTACTGGTCTTCCAGGATGCGGAAGATCATTTGCGTAACAGGGCGATCCGCGCGTCGTCGTCGGCCGAGAGTTCGCCGAGCACGGCTTCAAAATCCTTGGCCTCGCGGAAGTTGCGATACACCGAGGCGAAGCGGACATAGGCGACATCGTCGAGCTGGCGCAGATGCTCCATCACGATCTCGCCGATCACTTCGGAGGACACTTCCGCCTCGCCGCCGCTTTCGAGCTCGCGCACGATGGCGGACACCATCTTCTCGACCCTTTCAGGATCGACCGGGCGCTTGCGCAGCGAAACCTGCAGCGAGCGCACCACCTTGTCGCGGTCGAACGGCACCCTGCGACCGTTGCGTTTTATTACCGTGAGCTCGCGCAACTGCACCCGCTCAAACGTCGTAAAGCGGAAATTGCAGGCGACGCAGACCCGCCGCCGCCGGATCACCGCGGAATCCTCGGTCGGACGGGAGTCCTTGACCTGGGTATCGAGACTGTTGCAACTGGGGCAACGCATCCGGCTTAAACCTCATTGATACCAATACGTTACTAATAGATCGGGAAGCGATCGGTGAGCGCCTTGACGCGTTCCTTGACCGCCGCTTCCACCAGTGGCGCCTTGCCGTCCTGCGACTGCGCGATGGCGTTGAGCACTTCGGCGATGAGACCTGCGACCTGCTTGAATTCGGCGATCCCAAAGCCGCGCGTGGTCGTCGCTGGTGTGCCGAGGCGGAGGCCGGAGGTCACGAAAGGCGTCTCGGGATCGAAGGGAATGCCGTTCTTGTTGCAGGTGATCGCCGCGCGCACCAGGGCCTTTTCCGACACGTTGCCTTTGAGGCCCTTCGGCCGGAGATCGACCAGCATCAGATGGTTGTCGGTGCCGCCGGAGACGATGTCGAGGCCGTTGGCGCGGAGAGCTTCCGCCAGCGCCTTGGCATTCTCGACCACGTTCCTGGCGTAGATCTTGAAGTCCGGCCGCAAAGCTTCGGCGAACGCCACGGCTTTCGCCGCGATCACATGCATCAGCGGGCCGCCCTGCAGGCCCGGGAAGACTGCCGAGTTGAATTTTTTCGTCAGCGTCTCGTCGTTCCACAGCAGCAGGCCGCCGCGCGGCCCGCGCAGCGATTTATGGGTGGTGGTGGTGGTGACATGGGCGTGCGGCACCGGAGAAGCATGCACGCCGCCGGCCACGAGACCGGCAAAATGCGCCATGTCGACCATGAAATAGGCGCCGACGTGGTCTGCGATCTCGCGAAAACGCTTGAAATCCCAGGCGCGCGAATAGGCCGAGCCGCCGGCGATGATCAGCTTCGGCTTCACTTCCTCGGCGCGGCGGGCGACCGCATCCATGTCGATGATCTGGTCGTCGCGGCGCACGGTGTAGTGCTGGGCCTTGAACCATTTTCCGGAGATGTTGACGGGCGCGCCGTGGGTGAGATGGCCGCCGGCGGCGAGGTCGAGGCCCATGAAAGTGTCGCCGGGGGCGAGCAGCGCCAAGAATACCGCTTGGTTCATCTGGCTCCCGGAATTCGGCTGCACATTGGCGAAGTTTGCGCCGAACAGTTTTTTGGCGCGATCGATCGCCAGCGTCTCGGCGACGTCGACCCATTCGCAGCCGCCGTAATAGCGGTTGCCCGGATAGCCCTCGGCGTATTTGTTGGTCATCACCGAGCCCTGCGCTTCCAGCACCGCGCGGCTGACGATGTTCTCAGATGCGATCAGCTCGATCTCATGGCGCTGGCGGCCGAGTTCGCCCGCAATCGCAGCGGCGATCTCGGGATCGGCCTCGGCAAGGGTCGCGGTAAAGAACGAGTCGGGCGCGGACGTGGTCTTGATGCTGGTGGCGGAAGGGCTCATCGGCGAAATATCTCCACCGCCGCAAGCCTTTGAGGCGGGGTGCGGACGGTCACAGTTAAAGGCTCGGAAGTGGTTCTGGCGGGATAGCATATCGGGCGGAAATGGCCAAGGGCTTGCGGTAGGAGCCTGATATTTATGCAAGATATGGTGGATGGGGGTCGAGTTCCAGATGCCCCACTCCGCGTCGCCCCGGCCCGGAGCCGGGGCCCATAACCACCGCCGCCAACGGCTTAAAGGCGACCGCCAGCCCGCTCAATGATCACCGCAGCGTATGGGTTCCGACTCAAGGCCGGAACGACGGCTGCTCCGCGAAGATAGTGAAGATTCACGGCTTCGGATGGTCCCAGCCGTCGCTACGACATATTTATCGTACACTTTTATTGTCGACCGTCAGCCTTTTATCGTGTACGAGTAATGCCCGTGAAGATTATTTGGGACCAACCAAAGCGCATCGCGAACATCGTCAAGCACGGCTTGGACTTCGCCGCATTGACCGAGGATTTCTTCGCTGATGCGCTCGTCATTTCGGGCAAGAGCGGTCGTTACCTTGCAATCGGCAAGGACGTGAATGGTGTCATCTCCGTCGTGTTCGTAACCCTCGGTCTTGAGGGAATTTCGGTAATCTCGATGCGTCCCGCCTCAAGAAAAGAAAGAAAGCTCTACAATGCCCAAAGCTAAAACCAGCCGAACCAAACCCGGCTACACCAAAGCGGATATGGGGGCCGTTTCCGATAACCCGGAATGGACGAAGGAGGATTTCGCTCGGGCAAAGCCATTTAGCGAGCTGTTCCCCGAGATGCATGCCAACATCAAGCGATCGCGTGGCCGTCCGAAGGTCGATAAGCCGAAGGAGGCCGTTACCCTTCGCTTGTCACCGGACGTCGTCGAAAAGTTCAAGACGGCAGCTGGCGATGAATGGCGCGCTAGAATGGCGAATGCGCTGGAGCGGGCGAAGGTTAGGTGATCTTCAACCACCTTCGGGGCCTGCATCGACATGAGACACGCAGCCTTGCGCCGTCGCGAATGATCTGATCGGGCGGCGGCCCAGGGCTTGCGGTTCCTGCCCTGTATTTATGCAATATATGGTGGGGACCTGAGGGCAACAAGCCGATTGCGATCCGCCCATGGAGCCAAAATTGCTGGCAGCCCCGCGACCAAGCGGATATGCCGCGTTGCCGATGCCACCGCCGCCCTTGCCCCCTCGCCTGCGGTACCGTGCCGACATCGACGGACTTCGTGCCGTCGCCGTCATCGCGGTCGTGCTCTATCATGCCTTCCCGAAGCTGGTTCCAGGCGGCTTCGTCGGCGTCGATACCTTCTTCGTCATCTCGGGCTATCTGATCACCGGCATCATCATCGAGGGCCTCGATGGCCCGGCGGGATTCAGCTTTCTCGATTTCTATGCCCGCCGCATACGCCGAATATTTCCGGCCCTGATCCTTGTGCTCGCCGCCACGCTCGCGCTGAAGATCTTGCTGCCTTCGGAACTGACCTCACTGGCCAAGAATGCAATCGCCAGCGCCTTCTTCAGCGCCAATTTCATGCTGCTGTCGGAAGCCGGCTACTTCGACATAGCGGCGCATCTCAAACCGTTGTTGCACCTGTGGTCGCTGGGCATCGAGGAGCAGTTTTACCTCGTTTGGCCGCTTGCGCTCTGGCTGACGCCGCGAAACTGGCGAGCCACCGTGATTGCCGTGGTCATCACCGCCTCCTTCGCGCTGAATGTCGCGCTGGTCAGATCCCATCCGCAGGCGACGTTTTATTTGCCGTTGACGCGTGCCTGGGAACTGATGGCGGGCGCGTTGCTGGTGGGCGTCGCCATCAAGAACGGCGGGCTGAGAGAAATCCTTGGTGCGCTCGGCGTCATCTGCGGAATAACGTTCTTCACCTACAGCGACGGGACGGTTTTTCCGGGCTGGGCTGCTCTGGTTCCCGTTCTCGGAGCCGGCCTTACGATTCTCGGCCAGGGCAGCTTCTTCAGCCGCACGATTCTGTCCCACCCGCTTGCCGCCGCAATTGGCCGGATCAGCTATCCGCTCTATCTCTGGCATTGGCCGCTGCTGGTCTTTTTGCGAACCTATCTGTTCCGTCCGCTAACGATGTGGGAATCCCTGCTCGCGATCCTTGCCGCAACGGCGCTTGCCTGGCTGACCTATCACTTCATCGAGCGGCCGATCCGTTCGGGCAGGATGGGCGGCAGCAAAACGGCGCTGGCAGGCATGGCCGCGGTCGCCACGGCCGCCGTCGTCGTCCTCTGGGCGCCGCCCCCGCTTCCAAAGGACATCGCAGCGCTCGTCGACGTTCACCCCGGCGCGCCGGAATCGCGGATCGACCAATGCATGCTCAACAGGGAGTACCAGGATTTTACCCCTGATTGCATCGAGCACAACCGGCCCCTTGTCGCACTGCTGGGCGATTCGATCGCGGGTGCGCTGATGCCGGGGCTAAGAGCCCTGCAGTCACGGGCGCCATTCGGGATCGCCCAGTTGACCGTCTCATCCTGCCAGCCGCTGCTCTCCGCTACGGCCTACAACATGACCGACGCCTGCCTTGGCCGCAACCGTGAGGTCTTTGACCTGCTTGCTGGAGCGCATCCCGATGTCGTCCTGCTGCATGCGCTCTGGCTGGTGACCGGTCCCGACGACTTGCGGCCATCGGTCGACGCGCTGCGCTCGCTTGGGATCAAGCACATCATCATCATCGGACGGGTGCCCGCCTGGTCCGATGGACTGCCGGCGGCCGTCCTGACCTATTATCGAAGGACAGGCAGCGTGCTCCCAGAGCGCACGTCGCTCTTCGTCGATGAGGAAAACGAACTCATGAAAGGCTACGCCGAAACCGCTGGAGTTGAATATGTTTCGGCGAGAGCGGCGTTTTGCGATGCATCCGGCTGTCTCGATCGGATCGGCAACCAGCTTCTGGTCGCCGATCAAGTGCACCTGACACCGGCCGGATCGAAATACCTGATCGACCGCATCGCGCCGGTAATTCTGCGCGATCTCGGGCAGGAAAAGGGACAGGAATAGGCTCGCTTTTTTGCCCGACTTCACCCGATCGTGAAGCATTCCGCCTTCAGCTCGCGCGACCAATCCTTAAGTCACCCCAAAAGGGAGCGAGCCAATGTCCGACGCGGCGGTTCTCCGGCAGAAAGCCGAAATGTTCGAGCAGCGCGCTGACAGCGCGGTTGATCCCGTCTCCAGGCAGCACTATCGGGAGATGGCTGTCCATTACAGGCAGCTCCTGGTCGAGAACCTGGATCAACGATCGCACGAATTGACCGAGTAGCCCTCTGCGCCCAGCGGCGCATTCCGGAATCACGCGCCAGTTCACGTCGCGAACCGGTACGCCCCACCCTTCTCGATCGAGCGCTGGAATGCCGGCCGCGCGTGCATCCGCGCCAGCCAGCCGCTCAGGTTCGGATAGGGCCCTAGCTTGTCGAACACCTTTGCCATCTCGCCGACAAAGCTCATCTGGATATCGGCGCCGGTGAGCGATCGGCCGACGAAGAATTCCCTGCCGCTCAGCGCGCCATCGACATAGCCGAGGTGATTTGCGATTTCGCTGTCGATGCGCGGATGCAGCGGCGCGCCCGCTTCCTTCAACCGCGACACGTAGAGGTTGAGCATCAGCGGCAGCATCGCCGAGCCCTCGGCATAATGCAGCCACTCGTTATAGGTCTCATAGTCGGGGCTGCCGAGGGCGGGCATCATCGCGCCCTTGCCATAGGTGCGGATCAGATAATCCACGATGGCGCCGGACTCCGCGATTCTGACCTCGCCGTCGGCGATGACGGGCGACTTGCCGAGCGGGTGCACCGCGGTCAACTCCGGCGGCGCGAGCCTGGTGGCGGCGTTGCGCTGGTAGCGGGTCATCTCGTAGGGCGCGCCGAGTTCTTCCAGCAGCCAAAGGATTCGCTGCGAGCGGGAGTCGTTGAGGTGATGCAGGGTGAGCATGGGGTTTCCTCGAGAAAATCTCGTCTGCCCGGCTTTGACGGGGGCTTCCAGTAGTCCATGCTATAGCATTTGCGACACCAGCGCTCACGGAGAAACGGATGCCCCTTGTCGAGAACGCCACGATCAGGAAATTGCGCACCGGCGGGATCGCGCTCGGATTTGGCCTGCATCATTTGCGCAGTGCGGCGGCGGGCATGCTCGCGGCCGCGGCCGGGCACGACTGGCTGTTCATCGACATGGAGCACGGCGCGTTCTCGCAGGATGACGTCGCCCAAATCTGCGTCGCGGCGTTGCCGACCGGCATCACCCCGATCGTCCGCATCTGCGCCGGTGCGCTCGATCAAGGCACACGGGCGCTCGATAACGGCGCCGCGGGCGTCATCGTACCGCATGTCGATACGGCCGATCAGGCCCGGCGCATCGCGAGCGCCTTTCGCTATCCGCCTTTGGGGTCGCGGAGCTGGGGCGGACCATCCGCGCTCTACGGCTACAAG
This sequence comes from Bradyrhizobium sp., assembly GCF_035484855.1. Lineage (GTDB taxonomy): Bacteria > Pseudomonadota > Alphaproteobacteria > Rhizobiales > Xanthobacteraceae > Bradyrhizobium. The sequence continues at coordinate 5,651 of NZ_DATHOP010000063.1, read as the reverse complement.
ACCCCGGGGAGCGCCGAGGCCCAGGCCGCGATCAACCCGGAAATCCTTGTGGTCGCGATGATCGAGAGCGTCGAAGGGCTCGCCAATGCCGAAGCGATTGCCGAAGTGGACGGGATCGACGGATTGCTGATCGGAACCTCCGACCTCACGGCGGAGATGGGGATATCCGGACAAATCCTGCACCCTCGCGTGGAGGAAGCCTACCGCAGCGTCGGCGCAGCCTGCCGCAAGGCGGGCAAGTTCCTCGGCATGGGCGGCGTCTACGAGTTGGACGCCATGAAGCGCTACGCTGATCTGGGCGCGCATTTCATCCTGACGGGATCGGATCACGCCTACATTCTGGCCGGCGCCAATCTCCGTTCGGCTTTCTTCAGGAAGGTCGAAGCCGAGCGCGGGGCGCAGTAAAGCCTGGCGCGTGCGGCTCGCCTCTCACAGCCCCGTAAACCCGGCCTTCACCGGATCGCTGGAGCCGTCGAGTTCGCGCAGGTAGGTCAGCCCGCACACGGTCAGCCGGTGCATGTCCTTCTCGCCGGCCTCGAACAGCGTGGCGACGTAGTCCGTCACTTTCGTCCGCGCTTCCGCGCTCGCGGCGGCGGTGCGGTTCATCAGGAGATCGTAGGTCATCATGATGCGATCGATGGCGGGTTCCATGAGATCCTCTTCAGGACGTGATGAGCGTTGCGGCTTCGAATTGGACGATCGCCTTGTTGGCGAGCTTGAGCTTGTTCATTTCGCCGCGCTGAAACATCTCGACAATGATCTGCAGCAGCCGCTCATTGGTGACGAAGGTATCGGCGATGGCGCCGGAACGGCGCAGGTAATTGGAGGCGATGGCGTAGGCGTCGCCGACCGCCTCGACATTCAGCACCCGCAATCCGCGCTCGACCAGCATGGTCTTCTTCCCTCCGGTACGGGCGGATAATCCCGCCGGCGGGCAAAAGTTCCATTTTGGGAAACCGGATTTTGCGCCCTCTTGAAGAACCTTAAAAAAGCAAAGCGCACCGGTCCGGGAAAAGCCGGGCCGATGCGCCTGGGGAAGTGTCTCTTGATCGAGTGGCTGCCGGTCTTTTGAAACGGCCGGCTTGGCCGAAAACCTCAGAGCCGATACAGGATCTGGTCGGTCCAGAACCGCTCGAGCCGGTGCAGCGACTTGTTCAGCGTCGCGAACTCCTCGTTCGAGATGCCGCCGACCTGCTCCACCGTCTTGACGTGCTTCTGGTACAGCGCCTCGACGATCTTGCGGATCTCCTGGCCCTGCGTGGTCAGGCGGATGCGCACCGAGCGGCGATCGACGCGCGAGCGCTGATGATCGAGGAAGCCGAGTTCGACCAGCTTCTTCAGATTGTAGGAGACGTTGGAGCCGAGATAGTAACCGCGCGTGCGCAACTCGCCCGCGGTCAGCTCCTTGTCGCCGATGTTATAGAGCAGCAATGCCTGCACCGAATTGATGTCGGCGCGGCCGCGGCGATCGAATTCATCCTTGATGACGTCGAGCAGGCGGCGATGCAGCCGCTCCACCAAGGTCAACGCTTCGAGATAGAGCGGCTGCACCGGAGCTTGCCCCGGAGCGCGTTCAGCGGTCTCCACCGCCGTCGCAACGGCTTTCATCATGACACTTCCCCTGCTGTCGTTTTTATCGACTTATTCGACGAAACTTTGGTCCCGTCTGATAGCCTCAACTTAAGCGGGGCGTTTGAAGATCAGCTTAAACAAGACAATAAAGAGATCATGAATTTAAGACAGTAAATTGCGGATTAAGCCCGCAATATAAGGGTTTTTCGCAACGTTTCATTGAGGCTGAAGCGCCCCTGTTCACGCTTCGTCTTTTGAGCTGTCGCATATGGGAACAGGAGAGCTCAAATTCGAAACGTCGCCGTAACAGGTGTGACCGGCGCGTTTAAGGTGACCGAAAAGTTACCGGGATATTTGCGGAAAAACTCCGGACTTCATCCGGAGAGTCTGACTCGAAATGCAGCCACTAAAATCGGCGGCTATACAAACCCCGTCATGCCCGGGCTTGTCCCGGGCATCCACGTCTTCACAGACGTCGCAGCAAGAAAGACGTGGATGGCCGGGACAAGCCCGGCCATGACGAAGAAAGCGATTCGCTCTCGGACACCAAGAGGGTCCGAAAATGCTGGCTGCATTTTTCGGTCAGGCTCTCAGGATGAGGCCTTTGTTATGGCGGACGTTCGCGCGCGGCCATCCACGCCAGCGCCAGATAGCCGGCGAGCATCAGCGCTTCCACCGCCACCACCGTGAGGCTGCCGCCGTAGATTCCCGGAAACATCAGCTCGATCACCGCCATCGACACCACGGTGGTCAGCCACACCACCGCGCCCCAGGGCGTTGCGAGCCAGAGTCCGACGGCTGCGACCAGTTCGATGACCGCGAAATAGATGGTCGCGGTCTGCCACGCCATCGACTGGTTCTCGAAGGCGTCTTCCTCGCCGCCGATGAAGCCCGTGACCTGCGCCCAGTGATAGAGACCCTTGATCACCGAAAACACCGCCATGATGCGCAGGAACAGCACCAGCCGCCGGGTCCAGACGTTGTCGTCGCTCTCGATCCGCTCCGACGAGATCGCCGCCACCGACATGGCATTGTCCCGCGAGGTCTCGCGCGAGGGGGTTTCAGACATCCGGATCGCTCATGTTCGGGCGGCATTCTCCGTGGACAGCACTCATGGCCCCTCGGCGCGGCAAAATCAATCGGCCGTTGCGGCAGGTCAAGGCCGCGGTGACGGGCGCCCTGCAAGGTGCTAGGGTCGGATTCTGCCGCAGGAGAGATGCAAAATGGCGATCAAATTCGGGCGTCCGATCGAAATGCGCGACACGCCGCGGCATCCGGCTGCGGTTTCCGCCTTCTCCCTCGAGCTTTCGGTCCGCCCGCGCCGCAACCGCAAGGCGGAATGGGCGCGGCGGATGGTGCGGGAGAACGTGCTGACAACGGACGACCTGATCTGGCCGCTGTTCGTGGCCGACGGCCACGGCAAGCGCACGAAGGTCACCTCGATGCCCGGCGTGGAACGGCTTTCCGTCGATCAGGCGGTGCGCGAGGCCGAGCGTGCCATGAAGCTGAACATCCCCTGCATCGCGCTGTTTCCCTATACCGATCCCGCCCTGCGCGACGAGGACGGCTCTGAGGCGCTCAATGCCGACAATCTCGTCTGCAAATCGGTGCGCGCGATCAAGGAGGAATTTCCCGACATCGGCCTGCTCTGCGACGTCGCGCTCGATCCCTACACCAGCCATGGCCATGATGGATTGATGGCCGACGGCACGATCCTCAACGACGAGACGGTCGCGGTGCTGGTGCGGCAAGCGTTGGTGCAGGCCGAGGCCGGCTGCGACATCATCGCACCGTCGGACATGATGGACGGCCGGGTCGGCGCGATCCGGCAGGGGCTGGATGCGGCCGGCTTCCTCGACGTGCAGATCATGGCCTATGCCGCGAAATACGCCTCCGCCTTCTACGGCCCGTTCCGCGATGCCGTAGGCTCCGCGAAGACGCTGACCGGCGACAAGCGCACCTATCAGATGGACAGCGCCAATTCCGACGAGGCGCTGCGCGAGGTCGAACTCGACATCGCCGAGGGCGCCGACATGGTGATGGTGAAGCCGGGCATGCCCTATCTCGACGTGCTGCGGCGGGTCAAGGACACGTTCGGGATGCCGACCTTTGCCTACCAGGTCTCCGGCGAATACGCGATGATCGCGGCGGCCAGCGCCAATGGCTGGATCGACGGCGAACGGGCCATGATGGAAAGCCTGCTCGCCTTCAAGCGCGCCGGCGCCGACGGGATCTTGACGTATTTTGCGGCGCAGGCGGCGGAGAAGCTGAAGGCGGAGAAGTAGGCACTAGCGTGTTCGCACCGACCTCTCCACGTCATTGCGAGCGCAGCGAAGCAATCCATCTCTCCGCTTGTTGTGGCATGGATTGCTTCGCTGCGCTCGCAATGACGGTAGGGTATAGCCTTCGTCCCCGGAATCGCCCGAATGTTTCCGCCAGTTAATGATCCTTAGGGTCTTGCGCCTACGAAGCCGGTTCCCATGTCCTGATCGGGAATGCACAGTCGGGAGGACTGATCATGTCGTATAGCGGTTCGGGCAATAGCGGCGGGGCCTGGCGCGGCGGCGGGGCGCCGAATGTTCCGCCGGATGCGTTCGATCCGTGGACGCAGCCGGAATTGTTTCGCGGCGTGCTGACGCGGCGGGTGTTCGCGTTCCTGATCGACCTCGTGGTGCTCTCGGTGCCCGTGATCTTCGGCTACCTGTTCATCGCCGTATTCGGCCTGATCACGCTGGGCCTCGGCTGGGCGCTGTTCTGGCTGGCGTGGCCGGCCACGGTGGTCTGGGCGGTGGTATATTACGGCGCAAGCATCGGCGGACCGCATTCGGCCACCATCGGCATGCGCGTGATGGATCTGGAGCTGCGCACCTGGTACGGCGCGCCCGGCTACTTCGTGCTCGGCGCCACCCATGCCGTGCTGTTCTGGGTGTCGATCTCGTTCCTGACGCCGCTGGTGCTGCTGGTCGGGCTGCTCAACAGCCGCCGCCGGCTGCTGCACGACATCGTGCTGGGAACCGTGGTTATCAACAGCTCGGTCCGTAACCCCGTGGCGCAACCGGCGCGGACCTTCTGAGTCCGGCCAAAGCGTTTGATCCCCTGGTCAAACGGATTGACCATCAGCCTCCGCGGCGCGATGCTATCTGCCCGATGCTTCGGAGGCTGACCCGATCCCGTGACCCAGCATTCGCGCGACACCCCGCAATTCTACCTGACGGCGCCCTCGCCCTGCCCGTATCTGCCGGGCCGGCACGAGCGCAAGGTGTTCACGCATCTGGTCGGCGACAAGGCCGGCGACCTCAACGACCTGCTCACCCATGGCGGCTTCCGGCGCAGCCAGTCGATCGCCTACCGCCCGGCCTGCGACCAATGCCGCGCCTGCGTTTCGGTTCGCGTCGTCGCCAACGAGTTCCGGCCCTCGCGCAATTTCAGAAAGATTCTCGCGCGCAACGCCGACATATCAGGCGAGCAGCGCAGCGCGGTGCCGACCTCCGAGCAATATTCGGTATTCCGCGCCTATCTCGACCAGCGCCATCGCCATGGCGGCATGGCCGACATGACCGTGCTGGATTACGCGATGATGGTGGAGGACAGCCACGTCGAAACCCGCATCATCGAATATCGCCGCCGCGGCGTAGATACCAGCGTCACCGGCCGCGGCGAGGACCTGCTGGCGGTGGCGCTGACCGACGTGCTCAGCGACGGGCTGTCGATGGTGTATTCGTTCTTCGAGCCGGAGGAGGAAAGCCGTTCGCTCGGCACCTTCATGATCCTCGACCACATCGCCCGGGCCCGGCGGCAGGGCCTGCCTTACGTCTATCTCGGCTACTGGATCGAAGGCTCCAAGAAGATGGACTACAAGGGCCGTTTCCTGCCGCAGCAGCGGCTTGCGCCCTCCGGCTGGCTGCGCATCGAGGCTTCAGGCGATCTGGCGAGCGAGCCGCAGGATTGAATGCCTCATCCTGAGGAGCCGCGCGCAGCGCGGCGTCTCGAAGGATCGGGAGCATCGCGGCCTCATGGTTCGAGACGCGCGCAGGTACGCGCTCCTCACCATGAGGGTTGAGACCTCACCCCATCGCATA
>NZ_DATHOP010000062.1:0-7735 GCF_035484855.1 Bradyrhizobium sp. | reverse complement strand
CGAACCACTCGAACGCGCGGGGCACTTCCGGCACCAGGCCCGGAAATCGCTGCGCGATATCGGGCGGCGGCGTGCCGACCGTATCGGCTGCGCGCCACACCACCACGCCGCCGATCTGGTTGAATTTCGCGAGGCTTAGCCACGGCGTGCGCTGCGGCGCCGCGTCGAAAAGAAGATGCGGACGGCCGGCGTCAAGCGCAATCAGGGCTGCCAGCTGCGGATCGCCGCTCACCGCCCGCAGCGGCTGATTGGTGCGCCGCTCAAAGCTGTCGCCGAAGAACCGCGCAATCGCTCGCGCCGGCAGCGACGTCGCCACCTCGCCGCCGCCCGTCCAGGGCAGGAACAGCGTGGCCGCGAGCGCTACGAGCGCGGGCGCGACGATGGCTGCCGCCCAGACCGAGCGCAGCAGGCGCTGACGCCGCAGATGAACCAGATCGCCGGTGACGACGATCGCCGCCAGGCCCGACATCAACAACGCGACGCCCGACCCGCCCGCGACGCGATCGAGGTTGAAAACGCCGGAGATCAGGCTTCCCATCAGCGACGGCGCGACGGCGAAGAAATAAACGAAATCGCGCGCCAGCGGATCGACCGGCGGCCGATAGATGATCGGCGCCTCTTCCGGGTTGCGATTGAGCCAGCCGGAATTGAGCGCCGCCAGCACCAGGATGCCGGATATCGCCGCCAGCAAGCCGCCGAGCAGCGCGGCCCAGTGCAGCGCCCTCGCGCTCAAATCCGCGAGCGCCGGCCAGGGCGGCAAGAAAAGCGTATCGGCCCGGATCAGCCAGATCAGATAAGGCAGCACCAGCACGACGATCACCAGCAGCGCATACAGCGGATCGAACGACATCAGCATGCGCCGCCCGCGCAGCGTGGCGAGCGCAAATCCGACCAGCAGCAACAGCAGGCCGATCGCGGCGGAAGTGGTCAGCAGCAGAAGTCCGGCTTCGATCGACCAGGCGAACCAGGCGTTCCGCCTGTTCTGGCCGATCAACTGCCAGGAATGCAGCAGCAACAGCGCCCAGAGCGGGCGCGCCAGCACCAGCGGGCCGAACTCCAGCCCGGGTGAGCTGAATACCGCGACCGTCATGGTCAGGAGCACCGCGAGCACCGCTTGTTGTCCGCCGACAACGGCGCGCGCCAGCAGGTACAGCGTCCAGAACGTCACGATCGAGCAAAGCTCTGCCAGCAGATAGACGCCCAACAGGTGATTGCCGGCGGCGCGAAACGCGATATCGGCGAGCCAGAACGCCAGCGGCGGGCCGAGATCGGTCCCCACCTGGTATTCCCGACCATAGGCGAGCACGGTTGCAAGGTCGCCGGGAGGGCTTCGATACAGCACCAGCGGCACGGCCAGCCACAGCGCCGCCTGAAACAGCACCACAAGCCAGACCACCAACCGCGGCCGGGCGCGGATCAGTTCGATAATCAGGGAAGTGAAACGCATGAACCGTCCGAAATTCCCAACCGGCGCTGCAAGCCGGCGCTATTTCATCTCGAACGTTTGATAGAGCGCGGGGGCCGTCGAGGCAACCATGGCGTTTTCGAGCGAAGCCTGCGTCCAGCAAGACATCAAATTCCGGGCGAAATCTCGACTTCGACCTGCGTTTCCATGGTGACGATTCCGGGTTCGAACACCAATGCCAGCTGCTTTTCGCGCGCCGCCACGACCGGCGCAAACAGGCGGCGGTGATGCACGGTGGGCCCCAACCGGTCGAGCGCCTCGAGATGCTCCGGCACGCTGTAGCCCTTGTGCGACTCGAAGCCATAGCCCGGGCAATCCTGCGCCAGCGCGCACATCAGGCGATCGCGCGTCACTTTCGCAATGATTGATGCCGCCGCGACCGAGACAATCAGCCCGTCGCCGCCGATCACGGCTTCGCAGTCGCATTCGGTATCGAGCCGGTCGCGGCCGTCGACGAACACATGTTTCGGTATTTCCGGCAGCGCCTGCACCGCGCGCTTCAGCGCCCACAGCGAAGCGCGCAGGATATTGTCGCGGTCGATCCTTGCGGGCGACCCGAACGCCACCGCAAACGACGCGGTCGCGCAAATTTCCTCGAACAGTTCCTCGCGCCGCTCCGGCGTCAGCCGCTTGGAATCGTCGATGCCCCTGGGGATCCGTTTGGGGTCGAGCACCACGGCGGCGGCCACCACCGGACCCGCCAGCGGGCCGCGCCCGGCCTCGTCGCAGCCGGCCACCGGCCAGACGCCGCGCTTGATCAGCGCGCGCTCGCGGCGAAAGCTCGGCGGCGCAACGGCGATCACGCCCTTGGCGGGACTGGCAGGTTCGCCCTTTGATTTTTCCCGAATCATGGCCGGGATCGTGCGCAAGTGCGTCCCGCGGCGCAACCAGGAACTCGAGAGAATTCCCGCTATTCATTTTTCTCATCCTTCCTTGAAAGGGAAGGTTGACTAAAACAAACTGAGCTGCTGCCCGCTGCGTTTCGGCCTTGCGAAATGATCGGTCGTCAGTTTCGACCGCCGCTTGTTGAGCCCGAGTTTTTCGCAGGCGATCTCGAATCGTCGCCCGATCATCCAGGCCATCGGACCCGTGCCCTTCATTCGCGTGCCCCACTGCGAATCGTAGTCGCGGCCGCCGCGCATGTCGCGGATCAGCGTGAAGACGTGGCGATAGCGGTCGGGAAAATTGGCCATCAGCCATTCGCGAAACAGGTCGCGCACTTCCAGCGGCAGCCGCAGCAGCACATAGCTTGCTTCCTTGACCCCGGCATGCGCGGCTGCGTCGAGGATGCGCTCGATCTCCGAATCGTTCAGCGCGGGGATCACCGGCGCGACCATCACCGTGGTCGGAATGCCGGCCTCGGAGAGTTGCCGCAGCGCTTCCAGCCGCTTGCTCGGCGTCGAGGCGCGCGGCTCCATGGTGCGGGCCAGTTTGGCATCGAGCGTCGTCACCGAAATCGCAACCTTGGCGAGGTTGCGCCGGGCCATCCGCGACAGAATGTCGATGTCGCGGGTCACCAGCGCCGATTTGGTCACGATGCCGACCGGGTGCGAGGCGCGATCCAGCACCTCGAGAATGCCGCGCATGATCTTCCGTTCGCGCTCGATCGGCTGGTAGGGATCGGTGTTGGTGCCGATCGCGATCATGCGCGGTTCGTAGTCCGGCGCCGCCAGTTCCTTTTCCAGGAGCAGCGGCGCGTCCGGCTTTGCGAACAGTTTCGATTCGAAGTCGAGCCCCGGCGACAGGCCGAGAAAAGCATGCGTCGGCCTGGCAAAACAATAGACGCAGCCGTGCTCGCAGCCCCGGTAGGGATTGATCGAACGGTCGAAGCCGATGTCGGGCGAGTCGTTGCGGGTGATGACCTTTCGCGCGGTGTCGAGCGCGACCGTGGTCTTGAACGGCGGCAGTTCGTCGAGGCTCTGCCAGCCGTCGTCGAACGCGACGCGGGCTTCGGCCTCGAACCGGCCGCTGGCATTGGATTGCGCGCCGCGGCCACGCCGCCGCTCGCGCTCGATTGCGACCGCCAGTTCCGGAAAAGAAGTAGTCGCACCCGCCGGTTCGGAGGGCGCCGTGACCGGCGGGTGCTTGAGGGCATGAGAGGATGCTCGGCTCATGGTCCCTACATAACACGCCTTGAGAACAAATCAAGAACATAGAGTCTCAATCCACAAGTCAGGGAATTCGGCCCTCCGCGCCTGACGGTGCGGGGATGCCGCAAAAAGCTGCAGCCGGCAGGCTGTTTTGATGGTGACAAGGTGCTAACAGTGCGGCGCTTTTTGTCGTCCGAACTCGCGAAGCCTCGCCCATGCTGAGTGTCATCGTTCCCACCGAAGGCGTCGAACAACCTGCCGTCGCCACCCTTGCGGCACTGGTGCCCGGCGCCGCCGCCGGCGTGGTGAAGGAAGTGCTGCTGGTCGACCGCGCCGCTACCGGCGTGATCGAGCGGGTGGCCGACGTCGCGGGCTGCCGCTTTCTGCCCTTCCAGGGAACACGCGCGGCGGCGCTTGCCGCCGGCGCCCGCCAGGCCCGCTCGCCCTGGCTGATGTTTTTGCATGCCGGCGCGGTGCTGGATTCGGGCTGGATCGAGGAAACCGCGCAATTCATCGAACGCGTCTCGAGCAGCGGGAAACCTCGCGCCGGAATCTTCCGCTACGCGCGCTCGCCCTATGCCGAGACCGGCCTGCTCGACGGCCTGAAATTCGTGGCGCGCATGATCGCTGGCCCCTCGGCGGACCAGGGATTGCTGATCGCCCGCGACCACTACGAGCGGCTCGGCGGCTACGCGCCGGACGCCCGCCGTTCCGAGGCGAGGCTGCTGCGCCAGCTCGGCCGCACCTCGCGCATCATGCTGCGCAGCCGGATCGTGGTAGCCTGAATATACCTGAAGCCACGATACTTGCCAAAGTCAAATAATTGTTTGACAATGGCAACTATCGAGGTGTGCCATGCTCCAGCAAGATTCCGGCGGCCAGATCGCCAAGGTGCGGGCGTTCAACCGCTTCTACACGAGAAAACTCGGCGTGCTCGACCAGCAGCTCCTGAAGAGTCCGTTCTCGCTGAGCGAGGCGCGGGTGCTCTACGAACTCGCGCACCGCGAGGATGCGGCCGCCAAGGAAATCGGAATCGAGCTCGGCCTCGATCCCGGCTATCTCAGCCGGATCGTGCAGAAGTTTGACGAAGACGGGCTGATCACCCGCAAACCCTTAGCCGCGGACCGGCGGCAATACCGGCTCGGCCTGACCGCAAAGGGGCGGCAGGCGTTTGCCAAACTCGACCGCAGCACGCACGACGACGTCGCCGGCATGCTGGCGGCATTGCCTGACGGGGAACGCCGGCGCCTGGTCGGCGCGATGGCGGAGATCGAACGGCTGCTCGATACCTCCGGCAGTTCGGCGTCACCCGCAATCCTGCGCGAGCCGGGCCCGGGCGACATGGGATGGGTGGTGCAGAGCCATGGCGCGCTCTATGCCGGCGAATACGGCTTCGATTCCGGTTTCGAGGCGCTGGTCGCGGAGATCGTTGCAAAATTCCTGACCGGATTCGACGCCGCGCGGGAACGCTGCTGGATCGCCGAACTCGACGGCGCTCCGGTCGGCTCGGTGTTCCTGGTGAGGCACAGCGACGATGTCGCAAAGCTGCGGCTACTGCTGGTCGACCCGGCCGGGCGCGGACAGGGCCTCGGCAAGCGGCTGGTCGGCGAATGCGTCGCGTTCGCGCGGGCCCGCGGCTATCGCAAGATCACGCTGTGGACCCAGAGCATCCTAACCACCGCGCGAAAAATCTATCAGGAGGCCGGATTTGCGCTGGTGGCGAGCGAGCCGCACCGCAGTTTTGGGCAGAACCTGATCGGCGAGACCTGGGAACGCGAGCTCTAATTGTCATTCCGGGGCGCGCGGTAGCGCGAACCCGGAATCTCGAGTTTCCGGGTTCGCCTCTTCGAGGCGCTCCGGAATGACAGCGAAGAGCTACGCCGTCGCGCCCTTTGCCTTCGGGCGCCGCAGATGTTCGTCGAGCCGCGGCATGATCTCGACGAAATTGCAGGGCCGCGTGCGGTAGTCGAGCTGCGCCGCCAGAATGCCGTCCCAGGCGTCGCGGCAGGCGCCGGGCGATCCCGGCAGGCAGAAGATGAAGGTCGCGCCGGCGACCCCTGCGGTAGCTCTGCTCTGGATCGTCGAGGTGCCGATCTTGGCGTGGCTCAGCATGTGGAAGGCGATCGAAAAGCCGTCCATCCGTTTCTCGAACAACGGTTCGACCGCCTCCGGCGTCACGTCGCGGCCCGTGAAACCGGTGCCGCCGGTGGTGATGATCGCGTCAATGCCCGAATCCGCAATCCATCGCCTGATCACGGCGCGGATCGCCTCGATGTCGTCGGTGACGATCTCGCGCGCGACCAATCTGTGGCCGGCGGCAGTGAGCCGGTCCGCAAGCGTGGTGCCCGATTTGTCGTCGGTCAGCGCGCGGGTGTCGGAAATCGTCAGCACCGCGATGTTGAGGGGGACGAATTTTCGCAGCTCATCGATGGAAGACATGGCGTTCTATACCTCGTGTCCCGGACGCGGCGCAGCGTCCTTCACGCTGCTCCGCAGAGCCGGGACCCACTTGCGGTGACGTCGCATGGGCCCCGGATCAGCAGCGCATCACGCCGCAAGAAGCGGCGCGCTGCGCAGCATCCGGGGCACGCCGCCATCACAGCGAGCTCGCGCCGAACGTATCGCAGGCCTTCACCGTGCCCTGCTGGTAGCCGTTCATGAACCAGCGCTTGCGCTGTTCGGCCGAGCCGTGGGTGAAGGAATCCGGCACCACCCGCCCCGTCGCCTGCCGCTGCAGCGTGTCGTCGCCGATCGCGGACGCGGTCTGCAACGCGCCGTCGATGTCGCCGGGCTCGATGAAGCCCGGCCGCTTCTTGGCCTCGCGGTTGACCCAGACGCCGGACAGGCAATCGGCCTGCAACTCGATCTTGACCTGCATCGCATTGGCCGCCGCCTTGCTGCCGGCCGCCTGCTGCTGCGCCGTCACCCGCGGCAGGATGCCGAGCAGGTTCTGGACGTGATGTCCGGCTTCATGGGCGATGATATAGGCCGAGGTGAACTTGCAGGCGCCGCCCGAACAACCGTGAAAGCGGGTCTCGACCTCGCGGAAGAATCCGGTATCGAGAAAGATCTTCCGCTCCGGCGGGCAGTAGAATGGCCCCATCGCCGACTGCGCCATGCCGCAGCGGCCGCCATTGGTGACGTTGCGGAACAGCACGATCTTCGGACCGGTATAGGTCTGTCCCGCGGCCTGGAAGATTTCGCTCCAGCGATCGTCGATCTCGCCGAGGATGCCCGAGATCATGTCGCCCATCTGGTCCTTCGGCACGCCGTTGCTGGCCGAGGTCGAGCTGCGATCGCTCTGATAGCTCGGCGCCTGGCCGCTGCCGTTGAGAATCTGCGCGCCGCCGATCAGGATGCGCGGATCGATGCCGAACGCATACGAGATCAGGCCAAGCACGATGATGGTGCCGATGCCGAGCCCGCCGCCGCCCATCGGCAGGCCGAGGCCGCCGCCACCGCCGCTGCTGTCATCGCCGCGACGGTCTTCGATGTCGGCACTACGGCGGAAATCATCGTATTGCATGCTGTTCCTCACTCGATCTGCCGGCGACGCGCGCCGTGGGTACCGAACGCGGCACTCACGTAAAATTTCCGTTCCGTTAATCAATAACCCGCCCGGCAAAAATTGCCTAGCGTGAAAGAATTACCCGGTTAAGTCGATTTTTACTTTGCCTCGTCAATGTATCGGCAGTCGGTTGTTTAGTCCCGCGTCGCCGACAGCGTCGCCTGAGTCAGAGTAATTGAGTCATGGTTGTGTCGCGTCGCGGGGCGTCTGCAAGGGCGCCCCGCACTAAATTTGAGTCCGATCCGAATACCCGTATCGTCGTAGGCGATTGCGTCGCCGAGATGTCGAAGCTGCCGTCCGGTTCGGTCGATCTGGTGTTTGCAGATCCGCCGTACAATCTGCAGCTCAAGGGTGACCTCAAGCGTCCCGACGAATCCCACGTCGATGCCGTCAATAATGACTGGGACAAGTTTTCGTCCTTTGCCGCCTATGACGATTTCACCCGCGCCTGGCTGCTCGCCTGCCGCCGTGTCATGAAACCGTCGGCGACCCTGTGGGTGATCGGCTCCTACCACAATATTTTCCGCGTCGGCGCCATCATGCAGGACCTCGGCTTCTGGGTCCTCAACGACATCGTCTGGCGCAAGACCAATCCGATGCCGAATTTTCGCG
>NZ_DATHOP010000061.1:0-10773 GCF_035484855.1 Bradyrhizobium sp. | reverse complement strand
GGAAGCGGAGCTTCCTGCGCTGCCGCCCGCGGAATGATGGTTCATCCGTAGGAATACCGAGGACAATGAAAAGGCCGGCGAAAAGCCGGCCTTTTTGCTGCTTTGTTTGCCTGTTGCGATGCGGGATCAACCTTTGTTCATCTTCCCTTCAGCCTGAAAAGCGCTTTTGCTAATGCGGTTTGGACCGGCCGTCCGGTTAGGGGGGCGCCGGAGACTGCGGAATCCGAAATGCTTGATCTTGCAATCGTTGGCGGCGGCCCCGGCGGGCTGATGAGCGCCTGGTACCTGAAGAAGAAGCTGGGCGAGCTTTGCCGCGTCACCATCTACGAGGCCTCCGACCGGGTCGGCGGCAAGATCCTGACGCGCAAATTCGATTCCGCGCCCGCGATGTACGAAGCCGGCGTTGCCGAGATCTACGATTACTCGATGACCGGCCCCGATCCGCTGCGCGAGCTGATCCAGCATTTCGGCCTGCAGACCATTCCGATGGATGCCGAGCAGGTCCAGCTCGACGGCGAACTGCTGAACGACGTGCCCGGCATGCGCCGCAAATACGGCGCCGCGACCGCGGATGCGATCGAGGCATTCCGCAGCAAATGCGCCGAGATGGTATCGCCGGCGGAATATTACGAAGGCGTCGGCGCGCACGACAATGAACATCCCTGGGCCTACATGACGGCCGAGCAACTGCTCGACCGCGAGGTCAGTGATGCGACCGCCAAGCGCTTCCTCAAGGTGATGGCGCGCTCCGATATCGCCACCGAATGCCACAACACCAACGGGCTGAACGCGCTGAAGAACTTCGTGATGGATGTCGACGGCTATATCGGCCTGTATTCGATCCAGAACGGCAACGAGCAGCTGATCGAGTGCCTGCAGTCCGAGGTGGACGCCGATATCCAGCTCAATCACCGGGTCCTCAAGGTCGGCAAGACCGCCTCCGGCCGCTATCAGCTCAACATGATGAACGGCAAGGGACCGGAAACGCGGGACTTCGACCTGGTGCTGATGTGCCTGCCGCACTCCTGGCTTTCCACCATGGGGTGGAATGGCGAGCAGCTGCGCAAGTCGATGGTCAAGCACATCGCCTATTTCGATCGCCCGGCGCATTATTTGAGGGTCTCGATCCTGTTCGACGAGCCGTTCTGGGGCGAGAAGATTCCGGGCGCCTGGTTCATGTCGGAAGCGTTCGGCGGCTGCTGCGTCTACAATGAGGGCGCGCGCCACGATGTCGGCAAGCACGGCGTGCTGAATTGGCTGATCGCCGGCTCCGACGCGCTGGCCTACGCCAATCTCAGCGACAAGGAATTGATCGAGGCGGCCTTGAAGTCGCTGCCGTCATCGCTCGGCAATGCGCGCGCGCACTTCATGGAAGGCAAGACCTGCCGCTGGCTCTCCTCGGTGAACGCACTGCCCGGCGGCCTGCCGGCGCGCGACGTCATGACCAATCACCGGCCCGAGCCGAAGCAGCATCCAGGCCTGGTCGTGGTCGGCGACTATCTGTTCGACTCGACGCTGAACGGGCTGTTGGATTCCTCGGACGCTGCCACCGACATCATCGTCACCGAGATGATGCGGCTGCGCCGGACGCGCGGCAATCCCGGGTCCGACCGGATCGACCGCGACTATTTTGCGAACTATCGCGGGCTTGGCCCTTACAGCGAAGTCTGGAGCCGGTTCACCGATCCCGGCTATCTGACCGATCTCATCAAGATCGTCTGGAACAAGGCGAG
Source organism: Bradyrhizobium sp. (assembly GCF_035484855.1). GTDB lineage: Bacteria > Pseudomonadota > Alphaproteobacteria > Rhizobiales > Xanthobacteraceae > Bradyrhizobium. The sequence goes on along the minus strand of NZ_DATHOP010000061.1, from coordinate 9,040 downwards.
GGGTTACAAGCTGCTGGTGGCGGGCTCCGCCAGCGGCGAGCTGGTCGGCGCGCTGCGCGCGCGCGGCATCGACGCCTGGGGCATCGAGAACAACCGCGCGATCCACGCTCAAACCCCGAAGGATTTGCAGAAGTACAACAAGCTCGGATCCATCGTCGACATGCCGTTTGCGGACGGCGAGTTCGATTTCGTGTTCGAGACCAGCCTCTGCCATGTCGCGGAGAAGCAGGTCCGGCGTGCGGTTCGTGAGTTGAACCGCGTGGTGAAGACAGGCTTCGTGTTCGGATCGGTGACCTCGGACATGTCGCCGGCGCTGATCGACCGCTACGACCTGTTGCGCGGGGTGAGGAAGCTCGGCACCTGGTGGGAATGGTCGGAATTGTTCTTCGGCAACGGATTCGACCTGTCGATGCACCGCCACGACTGCGCGGATGAATTGTGGGCGGCAACGCTTGCCGCCAACAAGGGACCGGGTCAGTGGTACGCGGACGCCGACAGCCTGCGCTATTCGTTCTTCGACAAGGTCGAAGCCGACGACTGATCGGCCGTCGGGCCTCTCGGCGAAAGCGGCGCATGCGTTAGGGACGAAGCGGGAGATTTGTTGGCGGTGGCGCGGTCGGCTGCGCAGAACCGCAGCGTCGATTTGCGGTTATGCCGGGCCGTGCAGCATCGGTTGGTTTCATGGCGTCCAGGCCTCTTTCGTCCGATGATCGAAAAAAAGCGGCCGCCAGGGATCCGCTTGCGCCGGAGCTCGAGGCCAAGCTTGCCGCCGATGTGCAAGCCGCCGCTCGCCTGGCCGGCGGGAAGGCGGCGGCGCCGCCGGACGACGACGAAGATGACGACGAGCTGGAGCACGACGACGGCGAGGACGATGAGGATCTCGTCGTCTTTACCGCGAAGGAAGCCGCCGGCGCGCTGGCGACGACCTACGCCTTCGTCAAACCGTTCCTGAAAAACTACAGGAAGATACTGGTCTTCGTCGGGCTCGGCGTGCTGGTCGAAACGCTGTTCAACGTCATCATGCCGCTCAGCCTCAAATTCCTAATCGACGACGCGCTCGGCGAGGAGGATTTTCAGGCGCTGGTCAAGATTCTCTCGGTGCTGGCGGTGGCCGGCATCGTCACCTCGATCGTTGCGGTCTGGTACGAGCGCTGGGACGCGAAGCTTGCGGCCTCGTTGATAGCGGATGTCCGCAAGCGCCTGTTCGAGCACGTCCAGAATCTCCCGGCCGCCTATTTCGCGCGCACGAAGCGCGGCGAGATCCTGTCGCGGTTTTCCGTCGACATGGCGGCGTTCGAAGGATCGGTCAAGAGTTTCGCCAACAGCGCAGCATTGCCGTTTTTCGAACTGATCGCGGGCATCATCCTGATGCTGTTCCTGAACTGGCAGCTCGCCGCGGTGTCGCTCCTGGTGTTCCCGATCACGCTGATCGGTCCGCGCATCCTGACGCCGAAGGCGGTGCAGGCGAATTACGAGCAGAAGCTCAATGAATCAGCGCTGCTCGGCATGGTGCAGGAAAACGTCGCGACGCAGGCCGTGGTCAAGGCGTTCATGCTGCAACGGCGCATGCTGGGCTGGTTCAACCTGCGCAACGACGAGACACGGCGCAGGATCGCGGCCGCGACGTTCCTGTCGACCATGGTCGAGCGCACGGTGACGATCTCGGTGCTGTTGCTGCACCTCGTGGTGCTCGCGATCGGCGCCTATCTCGCCACCAAGGGCCAGATCACCATCGGGACCTTCGTGACGTTCGAAAGCGCGTTCTGGGAAGTGTCCTACAACATCGCCCACGTCATGCATTTCATCCCGGTCTCGATTCAGGCCGCCGCCGCCGCGCGCCACATTCAGGAAATGCTGGACGAGCCGACCCGCGGCGCCGATCGGCCAGGCGCGCCCGACCTGCCACGCATCACCAACGACATCACCTTCGAACACGTCACGTTCCAGTATGAAGGCAGCCAGACGCCGGTGCTCGACAATCTCAGTCTCAAGCTCAAGGTCGGCAAGAGCATTGCGGTCGTCGGTCCCAGCGGCTCCGGCAAGAGCACGCTGCTCAATCTGATCCTGCGGCTCTACGTGCCGGACGAGGGGAGGGTGAGCATCGACGGCGTCGATATCCGCAAAGTCACCCGCGAATCGCTGCGCCGGAGCATGGCGGTGGTGTTCCAGGAGAACATGCTGTTCAACATGTCGATCAAGGAAAACATCCGGCTCGGCAAGGAAGGCGCCACCGACGAAGAGGTCGTCGCTGCCGCGCGCAAGGCCGAGATCCATCGCTACATCATGAGCCTGCCGCAGAAATACGACACTCCCGTCGGCGAACGCGGCGATACGCTGTCCGGCGGCCAGCGCCAGCGCATCGCGATCGCGCGCGCGATCGTCCGCGATCCCTCGATCCTGCTGCTCGACGAGGCGACCTCGGCGCTCGACCAGACCACGGAAGCCGCGATCAACCAGACCCTGCTCAAGCTCGCCCGAGGCCGCACCATGATCTTCTCGACCCATCGGCTGACCTCGGTGGTCGAGATGGACGAAATCATCGTAATCTCCGGCGGCAAGGCGATCGAGCGCGGCACGCACGAACAGCTGCTCGCGGCCGACGGCATGTATCGCAAGCTCTGGGACGACCAGGGCCACGCGCCGCACCATGCGGCCGGTCAGGCTGACGACCACAGCGATGACGATGAGGACGATGAGGACGATGACGAGGAGTGACGGCACCGACGCGCGAGGAACCGATCAGAGGTCGAGGCGTTCCACGATGCCGGGCGGTCAGGTCCGGGACTGTTCCTACTGAACCCGGCGGCTTCGGAGAGGACCATGCCGATGGACCGGCGTACCGTGCTCGGCAGTGCCGCCCTGATGTCGCTGGCCGGCGCCTTGCCGAGGCTCGCGCGAGCCGAAGGGGCTGAGGGCGGCGGGAAGGCCGACTACACCTTGCGGATTGCGAATGGCCTGGTGGAACTGGCGCCTGACCACATCGTCTCTACCACACTCTATAACGGCCAGTTCCCTGGACCGTTGCTGCGATTCCGGGAAGGGCAGGGCACCGTCGTCGACATCCATAACGACACCGACACGCCCGAACTGGTGCACTGGCACGGGCAGATGATCCCGAGCGAGGTCGACGGCGCCGCCGAAGAGGGGTCACCCTTCGTGCCTGCGCACGGCATGAGGCGCATCTCGTTCACGCCAAAACCCTCGGGCTTCCGTTTCTATCATACGCATGTCGCGGCGGGCAGCGACCTGAACCGCGGCACCTATACGGGTCAGGCCGGTCCGGTCTACATCGAGCCGCGAAGCAATCGCGGCGCATATGACCGCGAGATATTCCTGGTGCTGAAGGAATTTGCGCCCGTTTTCAGTCGCGGGGGCGACATGGCGATGGACGCGCTGGTGGACGCGCCGGTCAAGGCGTTGCAGGAAATGGGCGCCGCGGCCGACAGGGCGGCGAAGGAAAAAACCAAGGGCTTTGAGGTCGGCTACAGCCTGTTTGCGATCAATGGCAGGATGCTCGGCCACGGCGAACCCTTGCGCGTCAAGCAGGGCGAGCGCGTGCTGTTCCACGTGCTCAATGCCAGCGCGAGCGAGATACGCAGCCTCGCGCTCCCCGGACATACGTTCAGGATTGTCGCGCTCGACGGCAATCCGGTGCCCACCGAGGCCGAAGTGCCGTTGCTCTGGCTCGGCACGGCCGAGCGGGTTTCCGCCGTTGTCGAGATGAAGCATCCCGGTGTCTGGATCATGGGCGATCTGGCCGATGACGATCGCCAGCACGGGATGGGCATCGTGGTCGAATATGCCGGTCACCAGGGCAAGCCGCAGTGGATCAAGCCAAAACCGTTCCGCTGGGATTACAGCCTGTTCGGCAAGCCGAATGGCGCGGTTGCCGCGCCCGACGAGACGATCGAATTCACGATTCTCAAGCACAATGCCGCGCTTGGCGGCTTCAACCAGTGGACGCTCAGCGGCGAAGCCTTCTCAATGGCAACGATGAAGCCGACGTACCGCGTTCATCAGGGGCGGCGTTATCGGTTGAGATTCCGCAATGCCAGCGACGACATTCACCCGCTGCATCTGCATCGGCACAGTTTTGAATTGGTCCGGGTCGGCGGCAAGCCGACAGCGGGCGTCATCAAGGATGTCGTGATGCTTGGCGGCTTTGCTGAGGCGGAATTCGATTTTGTCGCCGACAATCCCGGTCCTACGCTATTTCATTGTCACCAGCAGCTGCATATGGATTTCGGATTTATGGCGCTGTTCGACTACGTATGATCGAAAATCTGCTGGCGTTTCCGCCCGCAGCCGTTCGGGAGTGAAGCAGGCGCCGCAGCAGGCCTTCGCCGAGCCACACCACAAAGCGCGCCACGCGTTGCGCCCGCCAATAAAGGCCCTTGTCGATCGATACCGAGCGGAAATGATGGGCCTTGGCAGCCGACCATTCATCGCAGGCTTTCTTGACCGGATCGTCGTAAAACGCCGCGATCTTGCCGGCGTCCATGCCATCGGTTGCGAGCCAATTAGGAATATGGACGTTGCAGAGCCGCTCGACGTCGGTGAAGACCTTGTCGGTGCCGGTTCCGGTTACGGGGCAGGTGGTCTCGAAGGCGTCGCCGACAAGCACGACGCCCGGCTGCAGAAACCCTGCGGATACCGAGAGGTCGGCGGGGCGGACCTTGATGTCGCCGCCGATCCGAAATGCGCCGGTGATGCGGCTAAGCCTTGGCAGCGTGGCGTTCAGGGTTTCTTCCGGCGCGCGGCGCATCCGCTGCAGCCAGGGATCGTCGATTTCGCGATAGACGAACAGATTGGCCCGCATCGTCTTGCCGACCGGGAACAGCGAGATGTAGGGCGTCAGGTCATCGGGCCGTTCCGAGAAATAGGTCAGCGCCGGAAAGTCGAAGGCCGGTCGACCGACCGGGACCATGTCGAACCCGAGCGAGATCGAATGGCAGCGACTGACGATCCGCCGCTCGATGCCAAGCGTTTGGCGCAATCCGACATTCAATCCGTTGGCGAGCACCACCAGGCGCGCGGAAATCTCCTCGTCATTCGACAACAATACTCTTTGCCGCTCGGCGCTGGTCGAAATCGACACAGCTTTGGCGAACAATTGTTCGGTGCCGGCTGGAATTTCGGTCCGGATCGCATTGACCAAGGCGTCGTAGAGGATGCCATATTGCACGACCGGCTTGCGGTCGAGCAGATAACCGTAGCGTGCGATCCAGTTCTCGGTCTCGTGGCTCGCCGCTCGAAGCACGGCCTCCGCAATCCCGGTCTTGCGAAAGCGTTCGATCTGCATGTGGCCGGAGAGTTTTTCGACCCGGAAGTCGGGCGGATAGACCGGACGCGGATCGATCAGAATGGCGGGAATCCCGGCGCGGCCGAGCATCGCGGCAGCCGTCGAGCCGGCCAGGCCGCCGCCGATGATCGCGATGTCGGTGTACCTCATGGGCGATCCCGCTCCGAGGCACCAGTTTTGCGCCGGGAAAGGCAAACAAACCCTAAAAGAGAGAGGGATCATCGCCATTGAGGTATTTTGATACCACAATGGCTCGGCGCTCCTCAGACCCTCGTTGTCGATCGTAGCCTGCTGGTCGCAAGTCCAGGTCAGGCCCGACATCGGGTTGCAAACACGATATCGCGTGGCCATATGCGGTGGAGCGCACTCCCGTTTTAATTGCTGACAGAAGTGCCTCTGCCACTGCGGGTTTTGGCCTTGACTTGGCTACGCATGGTGGATAGAACCCGCGCACTTAACGACAGGCGGTGAGCGACGCCAGAGTCGGAACGGATAACCCTCTCAATTCCCCGGTGTTTTCAGGGGGTACGAGACGGGCACCAACCTCGACGAATGCCGCTCAAACGCTGTCGATGATAGCTAGGCAATGCCAGGACGATCTTGGTTCTCTCGAGCAAGTTCTCTTGAGATTGATATCGGATGCATGACCTCGGTGGCCGACTGAACAGCGTCAGCTGATCGGTTACGACTGCGGTCCTCTGTGGCGTCGAAGCGCTTTCCGCTCAGCGATGGGTGGTTGGCGCGATTTCGCTTTGCGCTGATGTTTTCGCGCATGGTGAACCGGTGGGACCGGCAGTCCCGGATGAATTTGCGAGGCCAACGTTGAGGTTTCGCGTGAACTCGTGAACTAAAGGGTGAAGGCCGACATGCCGACGATCAACCAGCTGATCGCAACGCCGCGCACGGTGCAGAAGTCGCGCAAGAAGGTGCCGGCGCTGCAGCAGTCGCCGCAGAAGCGCGGCGTTTGCACGCGCGTCTACACCACGACCCCGAAGAAGCCGAACTCGGCGCTTCGCAAGGTCGCCAAGGTGCGCCTGACCAATGGCTTCGAGGTGATCGGCTACATTCCGGGCGAGGGCCATAACCTCCAGGAGCACTCGGTGGTCATGATCCGCGGCGGCCGCGTCAAGGACTTGCCCGGCGTGCGCTACCACATTCTCCGCGGCGTGCTGGATACCCAGGGCGTCAAGAACCGCAAGCAGCGCCGTTCGAAGTACGGCGCGAAGCGTCCGAAGTGAGCCGAGCGTAGCTCGGGTTATCCCCCGGCGAAGACCCGGGGATCTGGATCAACAAGTTTAAGACGTGGATGGCCGGGACGAGCCCGGCCATGACGAAGGAAAGAAAAGATGTCTCGTCGCCATTCTGCTGAAAAGCGTGAAGTGAACCCGGATCCGAAGTTCGGGAACATCATCATCACGAAGTTCATGAACTCGGTCATGTATGACGGCAAGAAGTCCGCCGCCGAGTCCATCGTCTATGGCGCGCTCGAGATGATCGAGGCCAAGACCAAGCAGGGCCCGCTGCCGGTGTTCGAACAGGCCCTGGAAAACGTGATGCCGACCATCGAGGTCCGCTCCCGCCGCGTCGGCGGCGCCACCTATCAGGTGCCGGTCGAGGTTCGTTCGGTGCGCCGTCAGGCGCTGGGAATTCGCTGGATCATCACGGCGGCGCGCGAGCGCAATGAAAAGACGATGACGGAGCGGCTCTCCGCCGAGCTGCTCGACGCATCGAACGGCAGGGGGAACGCAGTCAAGAAGCGCGAAGACGTGCACCGGATGGCGGAAGCCAACCGCGCCTTCTCGCACTATCGCTGGTAACGGCGAAACGAACGGAATTTAAGGAACAACCCATGCCCCGCGTTCATGCCATAGAAGACTACCGCAACTTCGGTATCATGGCGCATATCGATGCCGGCAAGACCACGACCACCGAGCGCATCCTTTATTACACCGGCAAGAGCCACAAGATCGGCGAAGTGCACGAAGGTGCCGCGACGATGGACTGGATGGAGCAGGAGCAGGAGCGCGGCATCACCATTACGTCGGCTGCGACGACCGCGTTCTGGGAAGGCAAGCGCCTCAACATCATCGACACCCCCGGCCACGTCGACTTCACCATCGAAGTCGAGCGGTCGTTGCGCGTGCTCGACGGCGCGGTATGCGTGCTCGATTCCAACCAGGGCGTCGAGCCGCAGACCGAGACCGTCTGGCGCCAGGGCGACAAGTACAAGGTTCCGCGCATCGTCTTCGCCAACAAGATGGATAAGACCGGCGCCGATTTCTACAAATGCATGCAGGATATTGTCGATCGTCTCGGCGCCAAGCCGATCGCGATCCAGCTTCCGATCGGCTCCGAGAACAACTTCAAGGGTCTGGTCGATCTCGTCCGCATGAAGGGCGTGATCTGGGAAGAAGAGAAGCTCGACGCCAAGTTCGTCGACATCGACATTCCCGCTGACATGGTCGAGAAGGCCAAGGAATATCGCGAGAAGTTGCTGGAAGCCGCCGTCGAACTCGACGACGAGGTTCTCGCTGCTTACCTCGACGGCAAGGAGCCCGATGAGGCGACCTTGAAGCGCATGATCCGCAAGGCCGTGCTGACCGGCGCGTTCTTCCCGGTGCTGTGCGGCTCGGCCTTCAAGAACAAGGGCGTGCAGCCCTTGCTCGACGCGGTGGTGGATTATCTGCCGTCGCCGGTCGACGTGCCCGCCATCAAGGGCGTCGACGAAGACGGCAACGAGGTTGTTCGGCTTCCGAACGACAAGGAGCCGCTGGCTCTGTTGGCGTTCAAGATCATGGACGACCCGTTCGTCGGCACCATCACGTTCTGCCGCATCTATTCCGGAACCCTTCTGTCGGGCACCGGCGTCATCAATTCGACGCGCGACCGCAAGGAGCGGATCGGCCGCATGTTGCTGATGCATGCCAACAACCGCGAAGACATCAAGGAAGCCTTTGCCGGCGACATCGTGGCGCTTGCTGGCCTGAAGGAAGCGCGCACCGGTGATACGCTGTGCGATCCCGACAAGCCGGTGATTCTGGAAAAGATGGAATTTCCGGAGCCGGTTATCGAAATCGCGATCGAGCCGAAGTCGAAGGCCGACCAGGAAAAGCTCGGCGTCGCACTGGCGAAGCTGGCCGCGGAAGATCCGTCGTTCCGGGTCTCGACCGACCAGGAGTCCGGCCAGACCATCCTCAAGGGCATGGGCGAACTCCATCTCGACATCAAGGTCGACATCCTGCGCCGCACCTACAAGGTCGACGCCAATATCGGCGCGCCGCAGGTGGCGTTCCGTGAACGCGTCACCAAGCGCGCGGAAGTCAAGTACACCCACAAGAAGCAGACCGGCGGTACCGGTCAGTTCGCCGAAGTGTCGATCGTGGTCGAGCCCAACGAACCCGGCAAGGGTTACGAGTTCGAATCCAAGATCGTCGGCGGCGCGGTGCCGAAGGAATACATCCCCGGCGTCGAAAAGGGCCTCAACAGCGTGATGGGTTCGGGCGTGGTCGCCGGCTTCCCGGTGGTGGACGTCAAGGTCCAGCTGGTCGACGGCAAGTACCACGACGTCGACTCCTCGGCGCTGGCCTTCGAAATCGCGTCGCGCGCGGCATTCCGCGAAGCGCTGACGAAGGGCAAGTCGGTTCTGCTCGAGCCGATCATGAAGGTCGAGGTGGTGACCCCGGAAGACTATACCGGCTCGGTCATCGGCGACCTGAATTCGCGGCGCGGCCAGATCCA
>NZ_DATHOP010000060.1:0-3000 GCF_035484855.1 Bradyrhizobium sp. | reverse complement strand
GCCTCGGCCTTGAACTTGGTGTGCGGCTTGACCGAACCCGGCTTGCACAGCACCTGACCGCGCTCGACTTCCTCGCGCTTGGTGCCGCGCAGCAGCGCGCCGATGTTGTCGCCGGCCTGGCCCTGATCCAAGAGCTTGCGGAACATCTCGACGCCGGTGACGATGGTCTTCTGGGTGTCGCGAAGCCCGACGATCTCGATTTCCTCGCCGACCTTGATGACGCCGCGCTCGACGCGGCCGGTCACCACGGTGCCACGGCCGGAGATCGAGAACACGTCTTCCACCGGCATCAGGAACGGCTGGTCGATCGGACGCTCCGGCTGCGGAATATAGGCGTCGACCTGGGCCATCAGCTCGATGATGGCGTCATGGCCGAGCGCCTTGTCCTTGTCTTCCAGCGCCGCCAGCGCCGAACCCTTGACGATCGGGATCTTGTCGCCGGGGAAATCATACTTCGACAGCAGCTCGCGGACTTCCAGCTCGACCAGTTCGAGCAGTTCCGGATCGTCGACCATGTCGCACTTGTTGAGGAACACGACCATGGCCGGCACGCCGACCTGTTTGGCCAAGAGGATGTGCTCGCGGGTCTGCGGCATCGGGCCGTCGGCGGCCGACACCACCAGGATCGCGCCGTCCATCTGCGCCGCACCGGTGATCATGTTCTTCACATAGTCGGCGTGGCCCGGGCAATCGACGTGGGCGTAGTGCCGGTTCTTGGTCTCGTATTCGACATGCGCGGTCGAAATCGTGATGCCTCGCGCCTTCTCTTCCGGCGCCTTGTCGATCTGGTCGTAGGCGGTGAACGTCGCACCGCCGGTTTCCGCCAGCACCTTGGTGATCGCAGCCGTCAGCGACGTCTTGCCGTGGTCGACGTGACCGATCGTTCCAATGTTGCAATGCGGTTTATTACGTTCAAACTTTGCTTTGGCCATTTGACTCTCCGTTCAGTCGTTAACTGTCGCCAACGACAATCAGGCAAACTTCTTCTGGACTTCCGCCGACACATTGGCCGGCGCTTCCGCGTAGTGATCGAACTGCATCGTGAAGGTCGCGCGTCCCTGGCTCATCGAGCGCAGGTTGTTCACGTAGCCGAACATGTTCATGAGCGGCACCATCGCGTTGATGACGTTGGCGTTGCCGCGCATGTCCTGCCCCTGGATCTGCCCACGCCGCGAATTGAGGTCGCCGATGACCGAGCCGGTATAGTCTTCCGGCGTCACCACCTCGACCTTCATGATCGGCTCGAGCAGCACCGACTTGCCCTTGGTCAGCGCTTCGCGGAAGCAGGCCCGCGTTGCGATTTCGAAGGCCAGCGCCGAGGAGTCGACGTCGTGATACTTGCCGTCGATCAGCGTCACCTTGACGTCCACCACCGGGAAGCCCGCGACGACGCCCGCACCGAGAACGCTCTCGATGCCCTTCTCGACGCCGGGGATGTATTCCTTCGGAACCGCGCCGCCGACGACCTTGGATTCGAATTCGTAGCCTTTGCCGGGCTCGTTGGGTTCGACGATGAGGGTAATCGCGGCAAACTGGCCGGTACCGCCGGTCTGCTTCTTGTGGGTGTAGCTGTGTTCGACCCGCCTGGTAATACGTTCGCGGAACGCCACCTGCGGCGCGCCGATATTGGCGTCGACCTTGTAGGTACGCCTGAGGATATCGACCTTGATGTCGAGATGAAGTTCGCCCATGCCCTTCAGAATGGTCTGGCCGGACTCCTGATCGGTCGACACCCGGAACGAGGGATCCTCCGCGGCAAGCTTCGCCAGCGCCACGCCGAGCTTTTCCTGGTCGGCCTTCGATTTCGGCTCGATCGCGATTTCGATCACCGGCTCCGGGAATTCCATCTTCTCCAGGATCACCGGCTTGTTCGGATCGCACAGCGTGTCGCCGGTGCGGGCTTCCTTGAGGCCCGCCAGCGCCACGATGTCGCCGGCAAAGGCTTCCTTGATGTCCTCGCGGTTGTTGGCATGCATCAGCAGCATCCGCCCGATCCGCTCCTTTCGGTCGCGGGTCGAATTGACGACGCCGGTACCGGACAGCAGCGTACCGGAATAGATGCGGCAGAAGGTGATGGTGCCGACGAAGGGATCGTCCATGATCTTGAACGCCAACAGCGCCAGCGGCTCCTTGTCGTTCGGCAGCCGAACCACCTCGTTGCCGTCCTCGTCCACGCCCTTGATGGCGGGCACGTCGACCGGCGACGGCAGATAGTCGACGACCGCATCGAGCAGCGGCTGCACGCCCTTGTTCTTGAACGCCGAGCCGCACAGCACCGGGAAGAACGCGCCGGTCAGCACCGCCTTGCGGATCAGCCGCTTCAGCGTCGGCTCATCGGGCTCCTTGCCGTCGAGGTAAGCGGCGAGAACCTCGTCGTCGAGTTCGACGGAGGCTTCCAGGAGCTTCTCGCGATATTCCTTGGCCTTCTCGACCATGTCAGCGGGGATATCGACATCGACGAACTTGGCGTCGAGCTTCTCTTCTTCCCAGACCACGCCCTTCATGCGGACCAGATCGACCAGACCCTTGAAATTGTTCTCGGAGCCGATCGGAAGCTGGATCGCGATCGGCTTGGCGCCGAGGCGATCGACAATATCCTGCATGCATTTGTAGAAATCGGCGCCGGTCTTGTCCATCTTGTTGGCGAAAACGATGCGCGGAACCCGGTACTTGTCGCCCTGGCGCCAGACCGTTTCGGTCTGCGGCTCGACGCCCTGGTTGGAATCGAGCACGCACACCGCGCCGTCGAGCACGCGAAGCGAGCGCTCGACCTCGATGGTGAAGTCGACGTGGCCGGGGGTGTCGATGATGTTCAGGCGCTTGCCGTTCCAGAACGCGGTGGTCGCAGCCGAGGTGATCGTGATGCCGCGCTCCTGCTCCTGCTCCATCCAGTCCATCGTCGCGGCACCTTCGTGCACTTCGCCGATCTTGTGGCTCTTGCCGGTATAATAAAGGATGCGCTCGGTGGTCGTGGTCTTGCCGGCATCGATATGCGCCATG
>NZ_DATHOP010000059.1:0-20443 GCF_035484855.1 Bradyrhizobium sp. | reverse complement strand
CGCCGCGAAATTTCCAGGATCTCGCGATCGTTCATCGCCGCCGGCGCCGAGCGATCGGCGTTGTCGATGGTCATCACCACTTCGGCATGGTTGCGCGAGGGGCGGCTGCCGGAACCGGCAAAGATCACCGCGTCCATATCGGCGGCGCGCAGCGATTTGTGCGAGGTTTCACCCATCGCCCAGCGCAACGCCTCGACCAGATTCGATTTACCACAGCCGTTCGGCCCGACCACCCCGGTCAGACCGGGTTCGATCACGAAGTCGGTGGGTTCAACGAATGATTTGAAACCGTGAAGGCGAAGGCGCGTGAGTTTCATGGACACGATGCTCTGTTGGCGGGGCGCGAATCTCCCTGCCGGGACAATACCATAGAAGGCAATGTCGGTGTGTGGGGGTGAGTCGCTTTTCGCAGGCTCGTGGGGCGACAATGGCGAGGCGGGGGCTTCAGGGCAACCGCCGCCCGGCGCTTTTCCCAAGGCTTTTGTGAGGCTTGTGCGAGGCAAATGAGTCGCGGGATCCCGCGACGCGACGATCAGGTTTTCAACAGCGACTTGATCTTCCTGTCGAATTCCTCGAAGTCGGGCACGCCATCGATCATCGCGCCGTTGATGAAGAAGGTCGGGGTTCCCGGGATCTTCAAGACCTCAATGGCAAACTTCCGACCGGCGGTGAGCTTGTCGAGCAGCGCCTGATCCCTGAGGCAGGCCTCGACGGCCTGCTGGCTCAGGCCGGCCTGCCGGCCGATCCGGGTCAGGGTTTCCGTCGTCTTCTCCAGAAATTCGTTCTGCTGCCGGAACACGACGTCGACGACGGCGAAGTATTTTGCGCAGTCGTCCCCGGCGATGCCGCGCGCCAGCATCGAGCCGGCCGCATCCTTGGGGTCGCGCGGAAATTCACGGAAGACGTAACGCACCTTGCCGGTGTCGATGTACGCCGTCTTGATCTTTGGGAACACTTCGGCGTTGAAGGCCGCGCAATGCGGACAGGTCAACGATCCATATTCGATGATCGTGACCTTGGCATCGGTGGGGCCGAGCGCCATGTCCGGCAATGATACCGGTTTTGCGACGTCGGCCGCGCCTTGCGCCATCGCCTCCGCGATCAGGCGCAGCGGTGAAAATCCGATGGCAGCGGCAAGCCCGGTCAGCGACAGGGCGGCGGTGAAGGCGCGGCGCGTGACGATCATGGCTTGCTCCCGGCGCGGACGAAAACAACCGCAGCTGGCGAGATCAATCAGCTGTTGAGCAGCGGATCGATCTTCTTCTGGAATTCGTCGAACGAGGTCTCGCCCTTGATCTTCTCGCCATTGACGAAGAAGGTCGGCGTCGAATCGACCTTCAGCACCTCGTTGGCGTATTTCTGATCGGCGGAGATCTTGGCGAGCAGCGCCTGGTCCTTCAGGCAGTCCTCGACGTTCTGCTCGGTGAGGCCGGCCTGCTTGCCGATTAGCTTCAGGGTTTCGGTGGTCTTTGGGCCGGCCCATTCGAGCTGTTGCTTGAACAGCAGATCGATCACGGCGAAATATTTTCCGGCATTGTCCTTGGCGATGCAGCGCGCCAGCATGGAGCCGGCTGCCGCCTTGATGTCGAGCGGGAACTCGCGGAAGACGTAACGGATCTTGCCGGTGTCGATATATTCGGCCTTGATCTTCGGAAACACCTCGGCGTTGAAGGCCGCGCAATGCGGGCAGGTCATCGACGCAAATTCGACGATCGTCACCTTGGCGTTGGCGGGGCCGAGCGCCATGTCCGGCAGCGATACCGGTTTGGAGACATCCGCGGCGCTCTGCGCCATGGCGTCTGCGATCAGGCGGAACGGCGAAAACCCGGCGAGGGCGGCCAGCCCGGTCAGCGACAAAACGGCGGTGAAGGCGCGGCGGGTAATGATCAAAGGCTTGCTCCCGGACCGGACGAAAACAACCGCAGCTGGCGGGATCGATCAGCTATTCAGCAGCGGATCGATCTTCTTCTGGAATTCCTCGAACGAGGTCTCGCCTTTGATCTTCTCGCCATTGACGAAGAAGGTCGGCGTCGAATCGACCTTCAGTACATCAGCGGCGTATTTCTGGTCGGCGGCGATCTTGTCGAGCAGCGCCTGGTCCTTCAGGCAGTCCTCGACCTGCTGCTGGGAAAGACCAGCCTGCTTGCCGATCCGGGTCAGCGTCTCGGTGGTCTTTGGGCCGGCCCATTCGAGCTGTTGCTTGAACAGCAGATCGATCACGGCGAAATATTTTCCGGCATCGTCCTTGGCGATGCAGCGCGCCAGCATGGAGCCGGCCGCCGCCTTGATGTCGAGCGGGAACTCGCGGAAGACGTAACGGATCTTGCCGGTGTCGATATATTCGGCCTTGATCTTCGGAAACACCTCGGCGTTGAAGGCCGCGCAATGCGGGCAGGTCATCGAGGCGAATTCGGTGATCGTCACCTTGGCGTTGGCGGGACCGAGCGCCATGTCGGGCAGCGATACCGGTTTGGACACGTCCGCGGCGCTCTGCGCCATGGCGTCTGCGATCAGGCGGAACGGTGAAAACCCGGCGAGGGCGGCCAGCCCCGTCAGCGACAAAACGGCGGTGAAGGCGCGGCGGGTGATGATCAAGGCTTTACTCCCGGATTGGCGCGTGCACGCCGAAAGGACCCAAAGAACAGGCTGTTCGCTAGCTTGAAACCGCAAATGTGGCAATGGCGGTCCGCAATTCCTTCAAATCACCGGCTCAATTTCGCTTGATCGAGGCGCCGAGCCGCGCCAGCGCGGCCCGCAACTCCTCGTCCTCCACCGAGGACAGGGTTTTGGCGACGTCGGCGACCGCCTCGGGGTCCGGGGCGCCGGAGGCCGCAGGCCGGTTCCGGCGCGACAGCGGCGCCTGCCGCAGCGCCAGTTTCCCCACCGCGCTCCAGCCGAAGAAGCGGTTGACCCGCTGCAGGATGACGTCGGAGGCGTGCTGGATTTCCAGCGCCATCGGACCCTCCACCCGCAAGACCAGCGTCGCCGGTTCCTGCGCCTGTCCCTCGACCGGCCGCGGCCACTGGATTTTCAGCGGCTCCGAATGGGCGGCGACTTCGGGCCCGGCGATGTCGGCCCACCGCGTGACCAACTCGCGCGCGGCAAACCCCTGCTTGGCATAGGCGTCGGAAAACACGTCGCTGAGCAAGACGGAAAGCGGTTTCGCGCTGATATAGCCTGGCTTTGCCATGGGGTCTTATACCACCGCCCGCCTGTCGAGGCAGCCGGTCATGCCGCGCGCGGCCGGATGGTTTTCAGGTCGCGGTCGATTTCGCGCCGCCGCTGCATCAGATCGTAGTCCATCTGCAGTCCGAGAAAAAACCCTTCCGACAGGCCGAAATAGCGCGCGAGCCGGAGGTCGGTATCGGCGGTGATGTCGCGCTTGCCAAGCACGATCTCGTTGATGCGGCGCGGTGCGACATGAACCGCACGCGCCAGCGCGTTCTGGCTGAGGCCCATCGGCTTGAGGAACTCCTCGAGCAGTATTTCGCCGGGGTGCGGATTATGAAGCAGCCCGTTTCTAGCCGTGGTAGTCGACGATTTCGACATGTGCCGGTCCTCCCTCATCCCAAACGAAACAAATGCGCCACTGATCATTGATCCTGATCGAATACTGTCCCTGCCGATCAGCCTTGAGTGCCTCTAGGCGATTGCCAGGCGGCACGCGAAGATCGTTCAACACCCGCGCCTGATTCAGAAGACGCAGCTTTCTCAGCGCGACGTTTTGGATGTCCGGCGGTAGTTTTCGGCTCCGGCGCCCGGACCAGATCAATTCGGTCTCGGAATCGGCAAAACCCTGGATCATGTGGGACTATAACGCGTCGCGTTATAGTCTGCAATCCCCCGGGGCTCGACTGGCCACATCGCGATTCCGATCCTACAATGAGACGGTGACTCGCTCACTGACACTCAGGAAAAGTGAACAGGCCGTCGAAGACAGCGTCCGCCCCGCGCTGCTGCTCGCCTGGTACGACCGCCATCGCCGGGCCCTGCCATGGCGGCCGCTGCCGGGGAGGCCGGCCGATCCCTATGCGGTCTGGCTGTCGGAAATCATGCTGCAGCAGACCGGCGTCAAAACCGTTGGGCCCTATTTCCTGAAATTCATGGCGCGCTGGCCCGATGTCACCTCGCTCGGCCGTGCCTCGCTCGACGACGTCCTGCGGATGTGGGCCGGGCTTGGCTATTATTCGCGCGCGCGCAATCTGCATGCCTGCGCGGCCGCGGTGGCGCGCGATCATGGCGGGGTGTTTCCGGACAGCGAAGCGGGATTGCGCGCGCTGCCGGGGATTGGGCCCTATACCGCGGCGGCGATATCAGCGATCGCGTTCGGCCGACGGACCATGCCGGTCGACGGCAATATCGAGCGCGTAGTGTCGCGGCTGTTCGCGGTCGAGCAGCCGCTGCCGCAGGCCAAGCCGCTGATCAAGCAATTGGCGGCGACGCTGTTGGGAGCTTCCAGGGCCGGCGACGAGAAGTCTCGCGCCGGCGATAGCGCGCAGGCGCTGATGGACCTCGGCTCCTCGATCTGCACACCGAAGAAACCGGCCTGCGCGCTGTGCCCGCTGAACGATGATTGCGTCAGCCGCGCGCGCGGCGATCAGGAGACATTTCCGCGCAAGGCGCCGAAGAAGGCCGGCGCACTGCGGCGCGGCGCAGCTTTTGTCGTCACCCGCGGGGAAGAACTGCTGGTGCGTACCCGCCCCGAAAAAGGCCTGCTCGGTGGCATGACCGAAGTGCCGACCTCCGACTGGGTCGCCGGGCAGGACGACAAAGTCGCGCTGAAGCAGGCACCTCGACCGAAAGGCATCGCGCGCTGGCACCGTAAGACCGGCACCGTCACTCACGTGTTCACGCATTTTCCGCTGGAATTGGTCGTCTATACCGCAAAAACTGCCGCGCGCACGCGGGCGCCCGTGGGAATGCGCTGGGTGCCGGTCGCCACGCTGGCGGACGAGGCGTTGCCGAATGTCATGCGCAAGGTGATCGCGCACGGGCTGGGGCTTTGACCATCACAACCGCATCGGCCGTCCTCGGCTGCTGACACCATGCTGTCAGCAGGGCTGCGCTAAACCATGGCGGAACGAAGGGATCAGCCATGATCAGCACCGCACTCGACCGCCCCAAAGCCCCGTCCTGTCAGGCCCGTTTCCCGAAGCGCGAAAGCGTCCCGCAGGTTGAAGCCCCAAGCCTTGCCTGCGCCGACATCGCGCATGATCGACCGCTGCCGTCGCGAAATCCCGCGGGATCTGTGGCTGCCAATATCGAGGATATTTTTGCGTTGGTCCGGGTCTGGCGCGAACGCCGCCGCGCCCGGCGTCAGCTCGCCGTCATGAGCGAGCGCGAGCTGCAGGATATCGGGATCTGCCGGTCCGACATCGAGAGCGAGATCGGTAAACCGTTCTGGCGGGCGTTGGCTGTGGCGAATGCGGTTCGCTAGCGGTGGTGTTTTCCCCTCTCCCCGTTCTTCACGGGGAGAGGGTAGGGTGAGGGGCTCTGTCCACGAATACCGTAGATACGTTGATCATCATGCCTCGCCCCTCACCCGGATCGCTGGCGCGATCCGACCTCTCCCCGCAAAAGAGCGGGGAGAGGTGAAGTCAGCCCGCGCTCGAAGCCTTCGTTGAGGCCGGCATGGCTACGATCGGCGGCTTGGCGTTCAGCCCTTCGACCTGAAAACCGGCGACGCGCTTGTAGTTGGCGGCGATGTCTTCCAGTTCCTTCAGCGACAGCACGTCGGTGACGGTCTTGTAGCCGTCGGGCGCGCGTTCCTCGACCAGCTGCATCACCTGTTCCGGCCCGTTGCGGCGGTTGAGCATCACGAGATCTGATGTGGCGGGGCGGCGCTCGGCCTCGTAGGCGGCAAGCGCGGCATGGCTTTCGCCAAGCGCCAGGATTTCGCGGGTCAGCACGCGCGCATCGAGGATCGCCTGCGAGGCGCCGTTGGAGCCGATCGGATACATCGGATGCGCGGCGTCGCCCATCAGCGTCACGCGGCCGAACGTCCATTGCGGGATCGGATCGCGATCGACCAGCGGATATTCGTAAGCGTGCGGGCAATTGCGGATCAGGCCGGGCACGTCGAGCCAGTCGAACTTCCAGTCCGAAAACCAGGGCAGGAATTCCTCTGATATTGCCGTGCGGTTGTAGTCCTCGCGCCGCCACTGATAGGTCGGCGGCATGTGGCGCTCGGCGACCCAGTTGATCTGATATTTGCCTGAGGCGTCGGCTTCCTTGGAAATGCAATAGCAGACGAATTTCAGGATTTCGTGGCCGGCCATGATCATGGTGCGGCCGGAAAGAAACGCGTCCGAGGCGGTGATGCCGCGCCACAGGATTCGCCCGTTCCAGATCGGCGGTCCTTCCTGCGGATAGAGTTTCTCGCGGACCGCCGAATGGATGCCGTCGGCCGCAATCAGGATCGCGCCGTCATAACTGCCTGCGGACTTGCCGGTCGCCCTGTCGATGAAATCGGCGCGCACGCCGCTGGCGGTCTCCGACCAGCCGCTGAGGTGATGGCTGGTGAGGATGTTCTCTCGCCCCAGCCGCTCGGTCGCGGCGTCGAGCAGGATCTGCTGCAAGGTGCCGCGATGCACCGAGAATTGCGGCCACTTATAACCGGCCTCGAGGCCGCGCGGCTCGCTCCAGATCGGCTTGCCATGCTTGGAGAAATACGCCAGCTCCCTGGTGCGCACGCCGGCCGCATCGAGCTTCTCGAGCAGGCCGAGTTCGGTCAATTCGCGCACCGCATGGGGCAGCACGTTGATGCCGACCCCGAGCGGCTTCAGCTCAGTCACGCTCTCGAACACGCGTGCCGCAACGCCGATCTGGTGCAGGCTGAGCGCCAAGGTCAGCCCGCCGATGCCGCCGCCGGCGATGAGTACGGTCATGATGGGCCCTCGCTATCGGGGATGGTGATGGCATGGGAGGCGGGCCGTGGGCAACAGCGAAAGCCCGGCCGATCGGCATGGTCGGGATGGACGGCGCAACGCCGCACCGCTAACCTCCGGCTTCCCAACGAGGATCAAAAAAATGCTCAAGCTTTACTATGCCCCGGGTACCTGCGCGCTGGCCTCGCATATCGCGCTGGAGGAGGCAGGCGCCGACTACAGCGCGGTGCGGCTCGACTTCAAGGCCAATCAGCAGCAGAGCCCCGACTATCTGGAAGTCAATCCGAAGGGACGGGTGCCGGCACTGGTGACCGACAAGGGCATCCTGACCGAGACGCCGGCGATCCTGGCTTATATCGCGCAGACCTTTCCGAAGGCGAAGCTCGCTCCAACAGACGATCCCTTTGCATTCGCGGAAGCGCAGTCGATCAACAATTATCTCTGCGCCACGGTGCATGTCGCGCATGCGCACAAGGGCCGCGGCTATCGCTGGGCATCTGACGAATCCTCTTTTGCGGACATGAAGCGCATGGTCCCGAAAAGCATGGGCGCCGCCATGGAGCTGATCGAGAAGGGGATGTTGAAGGGCCCGTGGGTGATGGGCGAGCAGTATACGATCTGCGATCCCTATCTCTACACCATTTCGCTCTGGCTCGAGGGCGATAGCGTCGATCTCAAGACTTTTCCCAAGGTCGCCGACCACATGAAGCGGATGGCGGAACGCCCGGCGGTGAAGAAGGTGATGGGCGAGCAGCAGGCGAAGGCCGCGTAACGGGTAAATCGTAGGGTCGAATCGTAGGGTGGGCAAAGCCAACGGGTCGCGCGAATGCGCGCCCGATGACAGGCTCCGCGTGCCCACCATCAGGTCGTGATGTCGAGAGATGGTGGGCACGGCGCAAGCGCGCCTTTGCCCACCCTACGCAGCCACGCAAGCTACTCCTACCGCCGCGTGAGGATGAACTGTGCGACCGCCGCGCGGCTCGCCTTGCCCGTGCTTCCGACCGGGATCGCGTCGCAAAAAATGATCGCCTCCGGCAGTTTGAAACGCTCGATCCTGCCGGACGCCCAGGCCAGCAGGTCGGTTTCGCTGAGCGTTGCCCCTTGCTTGAGCACCGCGATGGCATGGATGGTCTCACCCATGCGCTCGTCGGGGATGCCGGTGCAGAGCGCGACCGCGACGTCGGGATGGGCGGACAGGAGGTTATCGATTTCGAGCGGCGAAATCTTGTTGCCGCCCCGCGAAATGATTTCCTTGGCGCGCCCGACGATTTCGGTACGCTTGTCGGCGCGGATACGCGCGAGGTCGCCGGTCCGGAAATAATTCTCGTTGAACGACGCCCGTGTCAGGCCGGGATCGTCGAGATATCCGAGCATGCCGTAGGGCGTATCGATCTCCAACTCGCCGGCCTCGCCTTCCGTCCGTCGCTTGCCGTGATCCTGAATTTCACGCCGCGCGTCGGATGTCCGATCGAGCCGCGGCCGCTGATCTGTTCTGATGGCGTCAGGGAGAAGTCGCACGAGCCGGTCTCGGTCGAGCCGTAGAGGTCAAAAATGCCGGCATGTGGCCAAATGCGGGAAATGCCCTCGTTCAGAGACGGCGTCATCACCTCGCCGCCGGCCAGGATCATGCGAAGGTTTGCGGCTTGCGGCACCGGGCCGGCAAGCAGGGTCCGCAGCATGGTCGGCACCGCACCCAACACGGTGGCGCCGTCATCCAGCCATTTGCCGGCAGCATCAGCGGAAAATTTCGCGAGCAGCACGATCCGCGATCCGCACTCGATCGCGAGCAGGCAGATCCAGAGTCCGAAGATGAAATTGAGCTGCAGCGGAACGAGCACGGTGTCGTCGACCTTCAGGCCAAGCAGGGATTTCAGTACGGCGATCTTGCCGGCCAGCGCGTCGTGGCCCAGCACTGCGCCTTTCGGCGTGCCGGTCGTGCCCGAAGTAAAAATCACCAGCGCGGCCCCGCTCAACAGCGCGCGCGGGGCGGGAGGTTTTTCGGCGAGCCGCTCGATTTCGTCTCCGTCGATCAGGAATCGCGCGGCCGTCTTCGCCGCAAGTAGTTCCCTCGTCGCCTCGACGGCGGTCGCGTGAATGGGGACGGCGACCGCGCCGGCGAGCCAGATCCCCAGCAACGATCCGATATCGAGCGGCCTGTTGTTGATCACGAGATGGACGGGCTCGTGAGCGCCGGCATCGGCTTGCTTGAGCAGACCGGCAATCCGATGCGCATGCGCAATCAATTCCGCCGCCGACCGTTCTGCGCCGCTCGCATCGCACAGGACGCAGCCGGATGCGGCGAGCGCCTGTTGCAGATTGCGGGCCAGCGCTCCGATCACGCGCGCGTGCTCGAAAACCGGCTGTCGCGCCACGCCAGCGCCGATTTCAGCCCCTCTTTTCGGGCCAGATCCATGAAGGCGGCCTTGTCGGGCGAGCCCTGTCCCTCGATCAGGAGGTCGATTTCGAGCGCCTGTTCGAGCGCGCCGAGCATGCCGCGGGCCTCGATCGAGCGGTTGATCGCCCGCTTGGTTTCCTTGACGAGGTTGGGATCGATCACCGCGATATTTTGCGCGACCTGCAGTGCGACCTCGTCGAGCTCTTCGCTCGGCACGATGCGGTTGATCATGCCGATCTCGCGGGCGCGCTCGGCGCTGATGCGGTCCTCTCCGGTCAGGATGATTTCCTTGGCGATCTTGGGGCCGACGATCCAGGGCAGGATCATCACGACAATGCCGGCGCCGAATTTAAGCTCGGGCTCGCCGAAGAAAGCGTCCGGCGAGGCGATCGTGAGATCACAGGCCAGCGCCAGCTCGCAGGCGCCCGCAAGACACGGCCCGCGCACGGCCGCGATGGTCGGTTTCGGGCAATGCCAGAACCGCATCGGGACGTCGAAATCCTTGCGCAGGATCGGACGCCAGGTCTCGATGCCCGTCGGCCGCCGCTCCATCTGCTCCTTGAGGTCGAAGCCGGAAGAAAACGCGTTGCCCGCGCCGGTCACGATCACGGCCCGCACCTCGGCGTCCGCCTCGACCGCGTCCATCGCCTCTGCGATCTCGGATAGCATCGCCGCGTTCATCGCATTGGTTCGCTCGGGACGGCGCAAGGTGATGCGCGCGACGAAGCCGATCTTTTCCAGGCCGATCAATTCGAACATGGCGCAACTCTCCTTGAGGTGGCTTCGCGGCCGCCGAATGGAGCGCAATGTCCGGCGGCGCGCAAGCGGGGAAATCCTCACCCAGTTCGCAACGCGATCGCTTCAATGGTTGGCGACATCGGCTAGACTGGTGCAAGCGCCAGCCGGGAGAATCTCATGAGCAAGCCACCGAAGGAATTCCTCAGCCCCAAAGCCCTGATAGCCCCGGGCCCGGCCGGCTATTCGCACGTCGCCAAGATCAATCATGGGACCATCGTCTATCTTTCCGGCCAAGTCCCGAGCGATGCGTCCGGCAAGCTGGTCGGCGAAGGCGATTTCGAAGCGCAGGTCGAGCAGGTCTTCGCCAATCTCAAGATTGCGG
This sequence comes from Bradyrhizobium sp., assembly GCF_035484855.1. Lineage (GTDB taxonomy): Bacteria > Pseudomonadota > Alphaproteobacteria > Rhizobiales > Xanthobacteraceae > Bradyrhizobium. The sequence continues at coordinate 10,041 of NZ_DATHOP010000059.1, read as the reverse complement.
TCGAAGCGGCAGGCGGCACCATGGCCGACATCGTCAAGCTGAACTACTACCTCGTCGCCGAGGTGGATCAGGCCATCGTGCCGAAGCTTCGTCCGATACGCGACCGCTACATCAATGTCGAGAAACCGCCGGCAAGCACGTTCGTTGTTGTCAGCCGCCTGATGCGGCCGGGCTGGCTGATCGAAATCGAAGCGGTCGCGGCGATCGATGATTGATTCCGTAGGGTGGGCAAAGCGCAAGCGTGCCCACCATTCTTCGCGACATCTCCGAAACGAAAGGTGGGCACGGCGCATGCGCGCCTTTGCCCACCCTACGGTTTTCGCGACGTCGCGGCGATCACGCCGCCTTGGTCTTGAGGTGGCCGAACATGATGTGCTTCGCCTCGTCGTCCATTTCGGCCTTGAAGGTGAACTTGTCCTTTAACGCGATGGCGCGTGTCGCCGCGGGACGCGCGTTGATCTCGTCGACCAGCCGCTTCACGTTCTTGTATTTGGCGGCTCCCTCTTCGCCGAGCACGAATGGCGCCAGCCGCGCCCAGCCCCACAATGCCATGTCAACGATGGTATAGGTATCGCCGACCATGTATTTGCTCCTGGCGAGGTGATCGTCGAGGATCTTGTAGTGGCGGTGCGCCTCATAGAGATAGCGGTTGAGCGCATAGTCGAGGTCCTTGGGTGCGGCGACCTTGAAATGCACCGCCTGTCCCGAATAGGGGCCGAGTCCCGAGGCGATGAACATCAGCCATGACAGCGTCTGCGCGCGATTTTGCGGCGTGTTGGGCGGCAGGAACTTGCCGGTCTTCTCGGCGAGGTAGAGCAGGATCGCGTTACTGTCGAACACGAACACGCCGTCATCGTCGATCGCCGGCACCTTGCCGTTCGGATTCACTTTCAGGAATTCCGGCTTGAACTGATCGCCCTTGCGGGTGTCGACCGGCACCAGCTCGTAAGGCAGGCCGGATTCTTCCAGAAACAGCGCGACCTTGTTGGGGTTCGGTGCGCCGTTGAAATAAAATTTCAGCATGGGATCTCCCTAGGATTTGGCGGCAAGAATCGCAGGCGCATGCGGAACGTCGCGCTGCGGGCGCATTATCTCGCGCGGTTCGGTGGCGAGCGCAACCGAAGACTTCGTGAGCCGGCGCGGCAGCCGCTGACGATTGCGCCTGATATCACGGCTGGCTCACCACCTTCGGCTCGAAGGTCTGCAGCAATTTTGTCACCAGCCGGAATATCTGGGGTTCGGTCCCGTCGATCGCGCGCCTGACCCAAAAGCCGCCCGCGGTATTGGCGAGGTACCAGTCATCGCCCTTGTCGGTGGCGAGATAGTCCGACAGCCAGCGAACGTCCTCGCCGAGATCGCCGCCTGCATCCTTCGCTTTGTCCGCGATGCGTTTCTGATACCGCGCCTGGATGTCCGCGACGGCATAGGGACCGCCGCCGTCCTCGAACCGGCTTTCATTGGTTTGGCGTAGCTTGAGCTTTTGCAGGTAATCCTGCTTGACGGCCTGATACCGGGCTTCAAAGGCTTGATAGCGCTCCGGCGAGGCGAACAGGATTTCATGGGAGTGATACAGCGCGCGCGCCATTGGCCCGATTTGCGCGTCATAGACCAGTTGGGTCACGCCCTTGAACCAAGCGTCCGTCCGGTCCGGAACGATGCGGTTCTCCACCCAATCCAGAAACTCCGGATTGTAGTGGCCGAACCGGGTGGGGTCATTGAAGTCCAGTTCCTTGTTGTCGTGCGGTCCGCCCGGGAGAAAAATATTCAGTCCTGAAATGGCCTGCACCTTGTCGAAGCTGATGACGCTTCGGATCGAACAATAGAGATAACGGAAGCCGGATTTCAGCCAGGTCTTGCAGTCGAAATCGCCGGGCTGCTGTTTCTTCGTCACCATGCAGTCCTGGCTTCCGCAGATGATGTCCGGCAGCAATTCCTCGGGCTTGCGCCCGAGCTTCTTGGCCACGTCCGTGAGCCGCACCACTTCCTGCTGCTTGGCGCCGAGATCGATCCATGAATAGCGAATGAGCTCATCGGCGGTTCTGGCCTGCGCCTGCACCGTTTTTTCCTGCGCCCGGCGAGCCTTGAAACCCTCGAGGCCGGCGTAGGCCGCAGCGCAGGCCAGCACCGCGGCCGCCGCGATCGAGCCGCGGGTGATGTTGCGTCGCAGCCGCGCCTTGCGGAGTTCCTCGGCCTCGGCGGACTGTACGCTGGCCTGGATGTAGGCGCGCTCCTGCGGCGTCAGTTGCTGCGGACGCTCAGCGAGCCACCCGCGCGCGCGATTGAGCTTCAGGCCGCTCAACAGCGCGCCGCTCTTGTCGGCCTCCGCCGCCTGCTCCCAGTCGCGCAGGTCCTGCTCCAACTGCTGCTTGCCGACCAGGAACTCGCGCGCATTGTCGAGCCACGATCGCAAGAGCGGCCATTTGCGCAGCAGCGCCTCATGCGCCACCTCGACCATCCGGGCATCGGTGCCCTGGCGCACGATCAACAGCCGCGCCTTGGCCAGCCGCTCCAATAGCGGATGAGCTTTCGCCGGCAGGTCGTCGAGCCGCGCCGGGCGGCGGACATATTCGCCCTGGTCGTTCACCCGCACCATGGCCGGCACGAAAGCCTCGCGCAGCGCCGATAGCTCGTCGTCGGTCGGACGGGCCTGCGCCAGCACATCGTCGGCTGCCTTGCGCACCGCATTTTCCAGCGGCGTCAGCCCCGCCTTCTCGTCGCCCAGCGCCTTGTAGTTATCCAGGCTCAGATAGTGGTCGCCCGAGCGATCCAGAAGTTCGCGCAACGCGAAAGCCAGCAGCGGCAGCGCATCGTCGGTCTCCGCATCGCGGGCGGCCTGCTGAACGAAGGCGTCTTCGATCCGCAAGCCGGCCACCCGCGCCGGGCCCTGGATGATCTGCGGAATTCTCGCCACCGGCATCGGTCCGAGCGAAAATTCCTCGAAGCGGGCCGTGAGCTGGGTTGCCGATTGCAGCCGCCCCAAATAGTCCGAGCGGAGCGCCATCACCGCCATGAAGGGCAGCTCGCTGGACATCGCCTGGCTGAGGATTTCGAGAAAGTGTGCGGACTGCTCAGGGTCAGCGGCACCGAACAATTCCTCGGCCTGATCGATCGGGATCAGAATCTGCGCCTCGTTGGCAGCCGCCTTGGTGCGCAGATCGCCGGCGATGCCGTCGAGCACACGCGCAACATTTGCCCCGAGCAGGTCGCTCTGCAGCTTGCGCCAGTCGGCACCACTGCCAACCGCCAGTGCGCGGGCCAACTCGTCCACCGGGTGCACCTGGGGCCGCATCGGCGGCACCACGATCCAGGTGCGGCCGGCGCGCTTGAGTCTCGGGATGACGCCGGCCCTGAGCAGCGACGACTTTCCGGATCCGGAGGATCCGAGCAGCGCGACGAGCTGGGCGCCGCCCTGCGCCCGCCGCGCGTTGAGCCGCTCGATCAGGCGGCGGATGTCGTCGTCACGCCCAAAATAGATCGCCGCATCCTCTTCCTGAAACGCCAGCAGGCCCGGATAGGGCGGCCGGCCGGCGTCCCAGGCAAATCCACCCTGGGCGTCGAGCGCGATCCGCGTCAACTGGCGGGCCAGCTGCTCGAGGCCTCCCTCGCGATCGCTGAGCAGATTGAGCGCCTGGATGTCGGGCGATATCAGGGTGTCGCCGGTCGGGGTCTCGATGATCGGAAAGATCGCCTTGCCGAGCGCGCGCGCCTGGGTGAATTCGACGAAGCACCATTTCGAAGCCAGCCAGTTCGGCGTCTGAATGATGATGACCGCTTCGGACTGCTCGATCTCGCGATAGAGCGTTCTTTCCCAATCGGCGCCCGGCGGGATACCGGAGTCCTTGTCGAAGTCGAGAAATGCCGTGTCGAATCCCCGACCTTTGAGCCAGGTGATGATCCGTTCGGCCGCCTCATTGTCACGGCCGGAATGAGAGATGAAGATCCGCGCCATCAGGCGATTCCCGCTGCTGCTGCAACCAGTCGATGCAAAGTTACAACAGAAGCGGTTCGGTTGTCTGCTCAATTCAGCCGGTTCCGGCCGCGGCCGATCGCGTGGGCGCCAAGCCTGCTACTGGCAAGCGATCTGGGCGCCGAAGAATACGCCGGCCGATGTCGTCGCCAAATTGAACGCGGCCATCGTGGCGGCGCTGGCCGACAGAGGCGTGCAGGCGCGCTTTCTCGAACTCGGCCAGGAAACCCCGCCGCCCGACCGGCAAACGCCGGCGGCGCTGAAGAGCCATCAGACCGCCGAGATCGAGAAATGGTGGCCGATCGTTAAGGCGGCGAGCATCAGGGCGGAGTGAGGGTTCGCCAACCATTGGCGAGTGTGCCGCTCTTCACAGACCCCCAGCAATTTCCTCTTCACTCTCCAATGCGGCCTTCTTCGCTCTCTTCGTCTCCCTCCGCGCCACTTGGTTCCCATGGCCAGCTTACGCCGGCAGCAAATCCCCATCGGTGGCGCGAAAAGCGAAGGAAAAATCGGTGTGAAATCTATGCTGACTAAATACCGTGATTTGGACGAACAGCAGCAGTTTTCCAGTTTTGATGTCCAGAAATCGGGTGTGGATCGTTGGAGTGGAAAGGACGTGGCCGCTGGAAACCTCACAAGGTTCGATCAGGCCGTTCTAGACCTGAGTGGTGAACGACAAAGATCGATCTCTCTCCTGCCCAAAGGGCTCGCGAGCGCTTTAGCACTCACACCAATCGTCTATTTGATGTATCTGTCTGCGATAGCCGCAGACAGCGAATCGAGATCGCGGAACAGAGAAAAGTGATCGATCGCGAGCATATGTTTCAGCATGTAGACGCCATAAATTGCGGCTCGCTCGCTAAGTAACACCTCGGCCACGAAATCTGAGCCGAGAATTTCATTTAATGGACGCCTATCGCGGCCCCAGACGACAAATGTACCCTGTTGGGCTGCCATGCGGGCAGATCGCCAGGGCGAAAACGCAGGGATTGGACCTTCAAAGTCCCAGTTTCTCTCAACCACGATCCGTTGGAAGTAGTCATATTCAGGTTGACGGGATATATCCCAAATGCGGGTCCTATCTGTGGACTTTGCTGAAGCGCGAAAGGGATTGAGTACCCAAACCGAGGGAGTTGGCAGCGGTCCAATCTCCGTAAGAAGCTCGGTTGGTGTGCGCTGGAATGGACCAACTCTTCCATCTTTCTTGTCCCTGGCCCAAACAACATCGATGCTTAGCGAGAATTTCCTCAATGAAAAAAACAAAGCCGATGCAAGTGTTTCAGTCCAATCAAGTAGGCGCGTTGGCACACCACAATGCTGCATCGCTGCTAGAACTTCCCAGGAATTCGTAAACTGTTGGCCAGATCGTGCACTAAACTCTATGAATGCTTCCCGTTCGCCAGTAGGGACTAAGTTGATTTTGTCGATTTGCAATTGGGCATTGTTTGCGGCGTTCCTTGCGCGACCCATTTTCAGGCGCTTCTCGTCAAGGATTTTTTGCGCGGCCTTTACGCGTCTTTCATTTTCTGGCGTGGGATCGGCCTTCCACAGGTTGTGCTCGACCGTCAACGTCTTTCGTATCTTGGTAATCTCCACTTTGCACTCGGCAATAGTGCGTTCGAAATTCTCGATTTGTGCAGATACGCGTCTGATTCGTGACTTATCTCGTTCAGTCTGGTTTCGTAGGATGCCTGGAAGTAACTTGTAATCAGCAGAATTCGTGTGTCCGCGAAACCAAGGGCTATTCCAAGAACATCGCAACTCTTCCCTGGTAAGATTGATCTTACCCAAGAAACCAGACCATTCATCTGCTGCCTGATTCCAAGTCATAATACCGAATCCGAAAATGGTGGGAGGGGACAGAATCGAACTGCCGACACCATGTTCTTAAAGACACGTGCTCTACCCAGGCTGAGCTACCCCCCCGCACCGATTGATCTAGCACACGTTGGGATTGAACCGAAGGTCTTTTGAATCGATACCGTGGGACACAATAGTCAGCGTATTGCAGCGAAGGGCGATTGAATTGGCAAGACTGCATTTACACCATTCCGCCCTACGAACTTTGAGCCCAATCGGATACCTCAATGGTCGTCTTTGTAATGCGGAGCGCCAACGCAAACGCCAAGATGAACTACCAAAGAAGCATTCCGTTAATCCAGGTTAAAAGACGAATAAGGACCGCACCATCCATGAGCGCGCGCTTGCTGCAGTGTGCATGACCGCATTCGCGGACCCCCCTCAGTTCAACCGCAACTCGGTGATGTGGCGCGGATCGGGCTTGAGTTCGTCCCGTTCCACGCGCTTGACGATGTCCGTCAGCACGGCGTTGGCCTTGCACGTGAGACCGACCTTCTCGCCCTCGCGCACCACAAAGCCGTTGAGGAATTCGATCTCGGTGCGGCGGCCCTTTTGCATGTCCTGGCCCATCGAGGGACGCTGCTCGGAGGCGGTGTGCTTGCCGTCCTTGAATCGCTGCTCGTCGCAGGCGTGCATCGCCGTCTCGTCGCCTTCGCCGGCCTTCGCGATCGTCTCGGGCGGCAGATGCAGGATCTCCTCCAGTTGATAACCATGCGCCTGGCCGACGCGGATCGCTTCGCTGCCGAGCCTAGTCGAGAAGCGACGGATCGGCTCGTTCTGCAGCAGCTCGCCGCCGGGCAGGCCGGTGCAGGCCGAGAGCCCGTTGCCCATGACGTTGGCGACCAGTTTCGACCAGCGTTCGCCCCACAGGTTGCCGGTGACCTTGGCGCTGTCGGTATAGCCGACCAGCCGGCAGATCTCTTCTGCCCGTTGCGTGATGCGGCCGTGCACCTCGCCGGTGCGAAACACGGTGTGCTTCGCCCCGTGCTTGCCGGCGCCGCGGTGGATGTGGCCGGGCTCGGGCAGGTTGACGGTGATGCTCGAGGCAATGCAACCCAGTGTCTTGCCCCAGCCGACGATGCCGGCGATGGTTTCCTCGTTCATGCAGTTCTGCAGCGACACGACGTAGCCGCCCGGCGCCAGATACTGCTTGATCAGCATGGTGGCCCAGGCGGTGTCGTAGGACTTCATGCAGACGAAGGCGATGTCGACCGGGCTCTCCTTGGCAAGCTGCTGGGCGTCGGTGACATGCAGTGCCCGCACCGGGACCGTGAATTCCGCGACGTCCCTGGCGTGGGTGACGCGCAGGCCATGCTTTCGCATGTGCTCGATATGCTCCGGCCATGGATCGATGAACGTCACGTCCTCGCCCGCCTGCACCATGTGCGCCCCGGCATATCCGCCGACCGCACCCGCTCCGACGATAGCTATCTTCCGGCCCATGCTTTCCCCCTGTTTTTTGCGAGGCTAGCCTGCCGGCCGGTCCCATCACAACGGTCGAACCACGCGCGGCAGGCGCGCAAATATTCATTGTGCGCAGACCGGCCTGCGCACAGAGACGAATTATCGAATTAAATCAAGGTGGTCTGGATCGTCCATAGCGGCCTTGATCCAGCGATCATCCTATGATCTCGCCCTGGCGATCCGCGCTCCTGACAAATTCGTTTCGGCACTGCCTGCATACAAAGGTCTGCAATTCAAATTCGATCCCGTAGACCGGGTGGGGCGCTCGTCTCGTCAGGTTCATGCGGGTCTTGCATTCTGGACATGCGGGAGCGTCGTCGGTGCCAAAGCTGGCTGCCATCGGATTTCCTTTGGGTGGAGGGAAATCAACCCGCTACTTGGACTAGTGTTCCATAGAGGGGCAATTCGGGGTTGCGACCCATTACCGCAGTTCCACGGGGAACAATTCGCCATCATGTCATACCTGCGATACATGGATTAGGCTCTGGCGGAGCCGAATGGTTCTTGCCGGTCCGTTTCACCCCGGAAGAGGCCATGATCGACGAAGTCGTCGTTGTCGGAGACATGGAGATGCGTGAAGCTGTGCCGGTCGACGAGTACGACGGACTGAACGGGCGGACGAACCGCATCGTCATGTACGCTCTGAAGATCGCGATGGCCGCTGTCGCTTTGGTCGCAGCGATGCACATCGGTGGCACTGCGGATGCCGCCGAAATCAGAATTCTGTCGTCCGGTTCGCTGAAGGGCGCACTATCGCGGCTAGTTCCGGACTTTCAAAACTCATCCGGTCACACGGCCAGAATCGAATATGGCCCGGCAGGCGCCATCGTCGGCCGGATTGCGAAGGATGAAGCCGCCGATGTGGTCATCGTCTCCAGATCCCAGCTCGAAAAGCTCGCAGGCAATGGCAAGGTCGTGCAGGGGAGCTCCGTCGACATCGCCGGAATCGCGCTCGGCGTAGCCATCCGCAAGGGCGCGCCGAAACCCGACATCAGCAATGTCGAGGCGTTCAAGCGGGCGCTGCTTTCGGCGGATACGATCGGGTACCGCGATCCGATCACCGGTTCGACCTCCGGCATCTATACGGCCGCCATGCTCGAGCGGCTCGGCATTGCGGAGGCGTTGAAGGGCAAGCTCAGGCTCGACAGGTCGGAGGGCGACGTTCCCGAGAACGTCTTTCTGGGGGTTGCGCGGGGCGAGGTTGAAATGCAAATCGGCCAGATCACCGAGATCGTGATCTCGCCCGGCGTCGATCTCGCCGGTCCGCTGCCCGCCGAGATCCAGAATACCACTGTGATGTCGGCTGCAGTCGCCACGGCCGGCAAGGCGCCGGACGCTGCGAGCGCATTCATCGGCTTCATCTCGTCGCTGTCGGCCTTGGCCGTCCTGAAGGCCAGCGGATTCGTGCCGGTCGACGGGAAGTGACGGAGCAAATGCGCGGTATCGCAGGAATTAATTGCGGGTCGTAGCGCCTAGCCCGCCGCCATCTCGGAGCGGATTTCGGCGCGCAGTTCGTCGATCAGCCGCAGGCCCTTCTTGGTCTCGACGTGCCAGAAAGTCCAGCCGTTGCAGGCTTCCGAGCCCTGCGCCACCGCGCCGATGCGGTGGATCGAGCCGACCTTGTCGCCGAGCATGATGGCGCCGTCGGCGCGGACCAGGGCGCCATGGCGCTTCTTGGAGTCGACCAGTTTGGTGCCGGGCGGGATCATGCCGCGCTCGATCAGTTCGGCGAAGGCGACGCGCGGCGCATCGCGCGCGGTCATGAATGGCGCCAGCGTGGCTTCCGGCAAGGGCTCGATCGCGGCGATGCGCGCTTGCGCGGCGATCGCATAGGTCGGGTCGCGCTCGAAACCGATGTAGCGGCGGCCGAGGCGTTTTGCCACAGCGCCTGTCGTGCCGGTGCCGTTGAACGGATCGATCACGAGGTCGCCCGGCTTCGACGACGACAGCAGCACCCGCGCCAAAAGGCCTTCGGGCTTCTGGGTCGGGTGGACCTTCTTGCCGTCATTGCCCTTGAGGCGTTCCTCGCCGGTGCAGAGCGGGATCAGCCAGTCGGAACGCGCCTGCACGTCCTCGTTGGCGGCCTTCAGCGCTTCATAATTGAAGGTATAGCCTTTGGCCTTCTCGTCGCGCGCGGCCCAGATCATGGTTTCGTGCGCGTTGGTGAAGCGGCGGCCGCGGAAATTCGGCATCGGATTGGTCTTGCGCCAGACGATATCGTTGAGCACCCAGAAGCCGAGGTCCTGCATGATGGCGCCGACGCGGAAGATGTTGTGGTAGGAGCCGATCACCCACAACGTCGCCGCGGGTTTCATGACGCGGCGGCAGGCCAGGAGCCACGCGCGGGTGAAATCGTCATAGGCGGCAAACGAGGAAAACTTGTCCCAGTCGTTGTTGACGGCGTCGACATGGGATTCGTCGGGGCGTTTGAGGTCGCCCTTGAGCTGCAGGTTGTAGGGCGGGTCGGCGAACACCAGGTCGACGGAGGACGCCGGAAGCTTCGACATCTCGGCGACGCAATCGCCGACAATAATCTGGGTATGGGACGGGGACTCGAATTTAGTGCGGGGCGCCTTTGCAGACGCCCCGCGACGCGACACAACCATGACTCAAATACTCTGACTCAGGCGACGCTGCCGGCGACGCGGGACTAAACAACCGACTGCGGTCACTTTGACGGGCCAAAGTAAAAATCGACTTAACCGGGCAATTCTTTCACGCTGATGATTGTAATAATTCGCTTCGATGAC
>NZ_DATHOP010000058.1:0-22437 GCF_035484855.1 Bradyrhizobium sp. | reverse complement strand
CACGAATGTCGGCCGGTGCAGCAGCGCCAGCCCGAGCAGGTCGCGATAGCCGCTGCGGAACCGCTCGAAGCCGGCTTCGAAGCGGTGTTGAAACCGCACCAGCGGATTGCGCGAGCGCGGCCGCTCGCCTTCGGCATGATGCACATGCGGCTGCAGCAGATACTTCGCCATGGTCGGCACCAGCGTGCGCGACAGCAGGAACGACAACACCATGGCGAACATCACGGCTTCCGCCATCGGCACGAACAAAAAGCGCGCAATGCCGGAAAGAAAGAACATCGGCACGAACACGATGCAGATGCACAACAGCGAGACGAAGGCCGGCACCACGATCTGGTTGGCGCCGTCGAGAATGGCTCGTTCGACCTCTTTGCCCTGTTCGAGATGATAGTTGATGTTCTCGATGGTGACGGTCGCCTCGTCGACCAGGATGCCGACCGCGAGCGCCAGGCCGCCGAGCGTCATGATGTTCAGCGTCTCCCCGATCGCCCACAGCATCATGATCGCGCCGAACACCGAAAGCGGAATTGAAACCGCGATGATCAGGGTCGAGCGCCAGCTTCCGAGGAACAAGAGGATCATCACGCTGGTCAGCAGGGCCGCGATGATCCCTTCGTAGGCGACACCGGCAATGGCGCTGCGCACGAACACCGACTGGTCGCCGATGAAGCCGATCCTGAGCGCGTCGGGCAACTGGTCCTTGACCTCGACGACCTTGCGCTTGATGCCGGCGATGATGTCGAGCGTCGAGATCGAACCGGCCTTCAGCACCATCATCAGCACGGAACGGTTGCCGTTGACGTGAACGATGTTGGTCTGCGGCGGGTTGCCGTCGCGCACGCTGGCGATGTCGCGGACATAGACCATCGCGCCGTTGACGGTCTTGATCGGCAGGTCGCCGAGCTCCTCCATCCGCAGCGGCGAGTTGTTGAGCTGGATGTTGTATTCGAAACCGCCGATCTTCTGCGTTCCGACCGGCGTGATCAGGTTTTGGGCTGCGAGCGCGTTGGCGACATCCTGCCCGGACAGGCCGCGCGATTGCAAGGCTTGCGGATCGAGGTCGATCTGGATCTGGCGCATCTTGCCGCCATAGGGATAGGGAATCGCCGCACCAGGCACCGTGATCAGCGGCGTGCGCAACTGGTTGATGCCGATATCGGCGAGATTCTGCTCGGTCAGGCCATCGCCTGACAGCGCGACCTGGATGATCGGCACCGTGGAGGCATAATAGTTGAGGATCAGCGGCGGCGTGGCGCCGGGCGGCATCGCCTTGATCAGCGTCTGCGAGATCGCGGTGACCTGGGCATTGGCGGTGCGGATATCGACGTTCGGCTGGAAGAAGATCTTGACGATGCCGAAGCCGTTATAGGAATTGGCGACGATATGTTCGATATCGTTGACGGTGGTGGTCAGCGCGCGTTCGAACGGGGTGACGATGCGGCCCGACATCTGGTCCGGCGGCAGCCCGGTATATTGCCAGACCACGCCGATCACCGGGATGCGAATGTCCGGAAAAATATCGGTCGGCGTGCGCAGCGCCGCCAGCGGGCCGATGATCAGCAGCAGCAGCGCCAGCACGACGAACGTATACGGCCGGCTCAGGGCGATGCGGACCAGTGCGACCATAAAGCAGGCAATCCCCAATCAGAACCAACGGCGCGGAACCCACCCGCGATAACGTCAATTCGACCGCGCTGATTTACCGTACTGCAGCAAAATAGCCAACCTCCGGCGCACCATCCGTCTTCACTTCCCTGTCAGCCGGGCCTGGATTTCGCCGTTAACCCAGTTCTCCGTCAGAATACCTAAACTGCGGGCCGTTTCTCAGCGCATCAGCGCGAGCGCGTCGGAGAAAAATTCCGCTCCGCCGAAGTTGCCTGATTTCAATGCAAGCAGCATGTCGCCGCCGCTGGTGCCGACCGCACGCAGCACCGGGACGCCGGCCGCGATCTCCGCGCCCACCAGAAAGCCCGGAATTCTCAGCCGATCGACCACCGCGCCGGAAGTTTCGCCGCCGGCGACGACCAGCCGCCGGACGCCTGCCTGCACCAGGCCTTCCGCGATGTCGGCCATCGCCTGCTCGATGGCATGTCCGGCCGCATCGCGGCCATGACGGGCCTGCAGGGCCGCGACCTGGTCCGGCGTCGAACTCGACGCGATCAGGACCGGGCCCTGCTTGAGGCGGTCCCTGGCCCAGGACAGCGCGCGCCGCGCCTCCTCTTTGCCCGCAACCACCTGATCGGGATCGAGATGCAGCACCGCCATCACGGCCTCCGCGCTGGCGATCTGCTGCAATGTCGCCTGCGAACAACTGCCGGCGAGACATGCCGCCGGCCCGCCGATCGGCGCCTCGGCCGTAGTGCTGTCGGTATTCGCCTTGACCCGGCCGGATGCCACCAGCGCGCGCGCAACACCGAGCCCGATGCCGGAGGCCCCGACGGAGAGGCGATGGTCCAGCGCGACCTGGCCGATGGTTTCCAGATCGCGGTCGAACACGGCATCCGCGATGGCTGCGCCGAACCCTTGCGCCGCGAGGTCGGCGAGCCGCGCGCGGACCGCATCGGGACCGCGCGCGACGTCGGCGAGCGCGACGAGCGCGATCCTGTTCCGGCTCTGGCGCGTCAGCACCCGCACCAGGTTGGAATCGTGCATCGGATTGAGCGGATGATCCTTTAGCGGGCTCTCGTTCAGCGGCACCGAGCCGACGAACAGGTTGCCCATATAGACGGTGCGTCCGGTCTCCGGAAATGCCGGGGTCACCAGCACGATACTGTCGCCGCAATCGGCACGCAGCGCGTCCATCACGGGACCGATATTGCCGGCGTCGGTGGAATCGAAGGTCGAGCAGATCTTGAACAGCACGTGATCGGCGCCGCGCCCGCGCAGCCATGCTTCCGCCGCCCGCGAGCGCTGTACCGCAAGACCGGCCTCGATCGACCGGCTTTTCAGCGACACCACCACCGCGTCGACTTCCGGCAGCGCCAAGTCGTCGGACGGCACGCCAATGGTCTGCACCGTACGCAAACCCTGACGGGTCAGCGTGTTGGCGAGATCGGAGGCGCCGGTATAGTCGTCGGCGATGCAGCCCAGCTTGAGCGTCACGGCTTTTTTCCAGCATAGGGCTTGAACCAGGCAAGCCCATCCGTGGTCTTCGCCCGAGGGTTATATTCGCAGCCGACGAAACCTTTGTAGCCGAGCCGGTCGAGCTCGGCGAACACAAAGGGATAGTTCAGTTCCTCGCCGTCCGGCTCGTTGCGCGAGGGGATGCTGGCGATCTGGGTGTGACCGATGATCGGCATCATCTCGCGCAGCCGCATGGTGACGTCGCCATGGATGATCTGGCAATGATAGATGTCGAACTGCAATTTCAGGTTCGGAATCTTCAATTCAACGATCAGGTCGCGCGCGAAATAAAAATCGTTGAGGAAGTAACCTGGCACGTTGCGCGGGTTGATCGGCTCGATCACCACGTCGAGGCCGTGCGGCGCGAAGAACTCCGCCGCCCAGGCGACCGATTTGTAAAACGCTTCCACCGCCTTGCGGTCGCCTCTGTTGGCGATACCGGCCATCAGATGGACGCGCTTGACGCCGGTCGCCTGCGCGTAGGGCAGCGCCGTGTGCAGACTCTTCTGCAGGTCGGCAAAACGATCCGGCAACGCGGCAAACCCCTTCTCGCCGGCTTCCCAATTGCCCGGCGGCAGGTTGAACAGCGCCTGGGTCAGGCCGTTGCCATGCAGCCGTTTGCCGACCTCTTCGGGCGGATGGTCGTAGGGGAACAGAAATTCGACAGCGGTAAAGCCTGCCTTTGCGGCCGCTTCAAAGCGGTCGAGGAACGGCACTTCGTTGAACATCATGGAGAGATTGGCGGCGAAACGGGGCATCTGACGTCCTCTTGTACGCTATTTCACTTTGCCGGGCAGCTCCGCGGCGCCGATCCGGGCGTACAGCCGCGCCACCGAGGCGTCGTCGTCGCGGCCCATGCCCGACGCCGAAGCCATCAGGAACATCTGCAACGCCGCGGACGCCAAAGGCGCGGGGAATCGCGCGGAGCGGGCCATGTCCTGGACGATGCCGAGATCCTTGACGAATATTTCCACCGCACTTCGCGGCTTGTAGTCGCCGGCGATCACATGCGGCATGCGATTTTCGAACATCCAGGAATTGCCTGCGGAGGCCGTGATCACCTCATAGACCTTCTGCAGGTCGAGCCCTTGCTTGGCGGCGAAGGTGATGGCCTCGGAGGCAACCGCGATGTGCACGCCGGCCAGCAGCTGGTTGACCATCTTGAAGGCGGCGCCCAGGCCGGCGACATCGCCAAGCTCATAGAGTTTCGCCGCCATGGCGTCGAGGACGGGCCTTGCCTTGGCGAAGGCGGCGGCGCTGCCCGAGGCGAGGATGGTCAGTTCGCCCTGCGCCGCGCGCTGCGCGCCGCCCGAGATCGGTGCGTCCAGATAATGCCGGCCGGTCGCCTCCAATTGTTTCGACAGCCGCCGCGCCGAGTCCGGGTCCATGGTTGCGCAGGAGACGACCACGGCATTTTTGGCAAGCGTCTCGGCGACACCGTCCTTGCCGAACAGGATGGCTTCGGTCTGCGCAGCGTTGAGGACCACGCTGACGACGACATCGGCGTCCCTGGCGGCCTCCGCCGGCGTCTTGGCGGCCTTGCCGCCATCGGCGACGAAGCGCGCCACGATCTCGGGGGAGACCTCGCAGCCGGTGACGTCAAAACCGGCCCGGCGAAGCGAAGCCGCCATGCCAAATCCCATCGAGCCCAGCCCGATCACGGCGACGCGCGGTTTTGCGGTTTCGGGCATGCGGCAATTCTCCCTCAGGTTCCTTTTCAGCCGAAATTCGGCAACGGCTTTGCCACTTGCGTAACACGGCTTGGCCGTGCTGCCAAAGCGTGAGACAAGGCGGCAAAGAGGATGCTGCCAGGATATTGTCATGACCGAAAGCAAGGTCCGCGAGGAAATCTGCCGGCTCGGCCGCTCGCTGTTCGAGCGCGGCCTGACGCCGGGTTCTTCCGGCAATATCAGCGTGAGGTGGGAGGACGGCTGGCTGGTGACGCCGACCAACGCCTCGCTCGGCTCCCTCGACCCGGCGCGGCTGTCGCGGCTCGACGCTAACGGAAAACTCGCCTCCGGCGATGCCCCCACCAAGGAAGTGCCGCTGCACACCGCGCTGTACCAGACCCGGACCAGCGCCCGCGCGGTGGTGCATCTGCATTCGACCCATTCGGTCGCGCTCTCGATGCTGCCCGAGATCGACCCGCGCGCCGCGCTGCCGCCGATGACGGCCTATTATTTGATGAAATGCGGCGCGACCGCGCTGGTGCCGTATTATCGGCCCGGTGATCCCGCAGTCGCCGATGCGATCAAGGGCCTAGCCGGCAAATATTCATCCGTGCTGCTCGCCAATCACGGCCCGGTGGTGTCAGGCGATTCGCTGGAAGCCGCGGTGTTCGCAATCGAGGAACTGGAAGAGACCGCAAAACTCTATTTGCTGCTGCGCGGGCTGAACCCGCGCTATCTCTCGCCGGACCAGATCGCGGATTTGTCGAAGACGTTCGGGCTGACGCTGCCGGAACACGGGCAGGAGTGACCCCTTCTCGTCATGGCCGGGCTTGTCCCGGCCATCCACGTCTTCGTGCGCAACGCCAAGAAAGACGTGGATGCCCGGGACAAGCCCGGGCATGACGGAAGTGTTTCAACGTCATTGCGAGGAGCCCTTGCGACGAAGCAATCCATGGAGCAACAAGGAAGAAAGATGGATTGCTTCGCTGCGCTCGCAATGACGGTTTCAAAGCACCGCGAGCCGCTTGTTCTGCAAATCCGTCACCAGCATTAAGCCGGGCGCATGCGTGATCGCGAACGGCAGTTTTGCCGCCGCGATCACGGCCTGCGGGGTCACGCCGCAGGCCCAGAACACCGGAATTTCATCGGCCTCTATCGGCACCGGATCGCCGTAGTCGGGCTTGGCAATATCCTTGATCCCGATCATCTCCGGATGGCCGAGATGCACCGGCGCGCCGTGCACGGCGGGAAAGCGCGAGGTGATCTGCACCGCGCGGATCGCGTCCTTTGGCCTGAACGGGCGCATCGACACCACCATGGGGCCCGCGAACGGCCCCGCGGGCGCGCAATCGATATTGGTGCGGTACATCGGCACGCGGACGCTGCGCTCGATGTGGCGGATCGGCAGATCGTCCGCCATCAGCGCCTCCTCGAACGAAAACGAGCATCCCAGCACGAAGGCAACGAGATCGTCGCGCCAATGCGGCTTGATATCCGTCGGCTCGTCCACCACCTCGCCGTCGCGCCAGACACGATAACCCGGCAGGTCGGTCCGGATGTCGAGGTCGAGTCCGAGCGCGGGAATGCGGGGGTCGCCGACATCGGACATGCCGATGATGGGGCACGGTTTCGGGTTGAGCTGGCAGAAGCGGTGAAACGCGGCCGCGAGCTTTTCCGGGAGGATCGCGAGATTGCCCTGCACAAAACCGTTGGCGATGCCGGCGGTCGTCCCCGCCATGCCGTTGCGGCAAGCCAGCCGCGCCTCGAGGCTCGGCGATATTTCCGGTTCGCTATAGCTGCCTTGTTCTTTCTTCGCCAGACCAACGATCATCGCATGCGCTCCATGCCTCGACAGGGGGGCTTGCGGAGTTCTACCATGCCGCCGCAAGACACGCACCAACAGGATTTCCGGACGGGCTGAATGAGCAAGATCGCCTCCAATCTGCAGATCGATTCCGCCCGCCTCTGGGACACCATTCACGAAACCGCGAAATTCGGCGCTACCCCCAAGGGCGGCGTGCGGCGGTTGACGCTGGGCCCCGAGGACAAGCAGGTGCGCGACTGGTTCCGCGAAGCCTGCGAAACCGCCGGCCTCGAGGTCCATGTCGATGCGCTGGGCTCGATGTTCGGCCTGCGCCGGGGGCGCGATATGACAAAACCCCCGGTCGGGCTCGGCTCGCATCTCGATACTCAGCCGACCGGCGGCAAATACGACGGCGTACTCGGCACGCTGGCGGCGCTCGAAGTGGTGCGCACGCTGAACGATGCAGGAATCGAGACGGAAACGCCGCTCTGCATCTGCAACTGGACCAACGAGGAAGGCTCGCGCTTTGCGCCGGCGACGATGGCGTCGGCCGCCTATGCCGGCGAGTACACCACCGACAACATCCTGGCGCGCAAGGACGCCACTGGGGTCACCGTCGGCGAGGCGCTCGACGGCATCGGCTATCGCGGCAGCGAAGCCGTGGGCGCGCGGAAATTCGGCGCCTTCGTCGAATTGCATATCGAACAAGGACCGCTGCTGGAGGCCGAGCACAAGACCATCGGTGTCGTCGATCGCGGCCAGGGCATCATCTGGTACGACGGCAAGATCACCGGTTTTGAAAGCCATGCCGGCACCACGCCGATGCCGCTGCGCCGCGACGCGCTGGCGGCGCTGTCCGAAATCGTGCTGGCGGTCGAACGCATCGCCAAGGCGCATGGCCCGAACGCGGTCGGCACCGTCGGCGAGGCTGTGATCGCCGCGCCCTCCCGCAACGTCATCCCCGGCGAAATCGCGTTTACGACGGATATCCGCAGCCCCAATTCCGAAACGCTCGAGGCGATCGACCGGGAATTGCGCGAGGCGATGGCCGGGATCGCCGCGCGGCGCAGGGTCGAGATCGGCTTCGAGGCGATCTGGCGCAAGCCGCCGACCATCTTCAACCCGAAACTGGTCGACGCGGTCGAGAATTCGACCAAGGCGCTCGGCTACAGCCACCGCCGCATCACCTCCGGCGCAGGCCACGACGCCTGCAACCTCGCCACCGTCGTTCCCGCGGCGATGATTTTCGTGCCCTGCAAGGATGGCGTCAGCCACAATGAACTTGAGGATGCGACCCAAGCCGATTGCACCGCCGGCGCCAATGTGTTGATGCATACCGTGCTGGCGCTCGCCGGCGTCGCTTCATAGAGACGTAAGGAGATTTCAGTGCGCGGTGTATTTGTCGATGCCAATGAATCGCTGGCGGTGATTTTCGAGCGGCTGGAAAAATCAGGCGATCCGCCGGTGCGCATCAATCGCGATCCCGACATCAAAGCGGAGCAGATGCCGGCTCTGCTCGATGGCGCCGAAATCGTCGTCATCGACCACACCGCGCTGCCGACCGACGTCGCGCGGCGCTGCACCGGCTTGAAACATGTCGTGTTTCTCGGCACCGGCGCCCGCAGCTACATGAACCCTGAGGAACTCGCCGAACTCGGCATCGAGGTTCACCTGATCAAGGGCTATGGCGACACGGCCGTGGCCGAATGCGCTATTGCGCTGATGTGGGAGGCCGCGCGCGGCATCGCGCGAATGGACCGCGCGATGCGCGCCGGTAACTGGCTGCGCGAGGACGCCATGCAGCTGACCGGCAAGACGCTCGGCCTGATCGGGTTTGGCGGCATCGCCAGTGAGGTCGCGCGCATCGCGCTCGGCAGCGGCATGCGGGTGATCGCCTGGAACCGGTCCCCGAAGAAATTTTCCGGCGTTGAATTCGTCGAACTCGATGCACTATTGGCGCGGAGCCAGGTGGTCTCGCTGCACCTCTTGCTCAACGACGAGACCCGCGGCTTTCTTTCCGCAAAACGCATCGCCGCGATGAAGCCGGGCGTCATCCTCGTCAACACCGCGCGCGGCGCCATGGTCGACGAAGCCGCGATGATCGACGCCTTGAAGTCCGGCCATATCCGCCATGCCGGCCTCGATGTCTTCAACATCGAGCCGCTGCCGGCGGATCATCCGCTGACCAAACTGCCGAACGTCACGCTGTCGGCGCATTCGGCGTTCCGCACGCCTGAGGCGAGCGAGAATCTGATCCGGGCGGCGTGGGAGCATTGCCGGCGGATCGCGGGCGGCTAAAGATTCAGCCGTCGCATCCGCAGTTGTCCGGTCGTTATTCTTGCTATATGTTACCTTAAGTTGTTTTATTTTGGCCGGGCTCGGACGTCGCCAACTGGTTCGTTCCGTGGTCGTCCCCGAAGATTCCATTTTGAGGGAGGTCGCTATGCCGCGCATTGATCCGGCAGTCCCTCTGCCGTTCGCCGCGATGCTTTTCAGATCAATCATATGGAGCGTCAAATGATCATCGGCATTCCCGTCTATCAGGGCGTCGACCTGCTCGACGTCACCGGTCCCCACGAGGTCTTGAGCTGGATGGACGATCCGCCGCCCGACCTGCGGCTGATCGCGGCGGCCCCCGACAAGCCGATCAAGACGCGGGACGGTTTCCGCTTTCTCCCCACCCACGACTTCAAGAGCACCCCGCGGCTCAACGTGCTCTGGGTGCCCGGCGGCAACCCGGATGCGCTGGCCGCCATGATGGGCGGCTCGGATCCGGACTACATGAATTATCTCAAGAGCACCGCCGCCACCGCCGACTGGGTCTGTTCGGTCTGCGAGGGCGCGTTGCTGCTGGCCGCTGCCGGCCTGCTCGACGGCTATCAGGCCACCACGCACTGGAACTTCGTGCCGTGCCTGAAGGAATTCAAGAAGGTCACCGTCGCCGACGGCAACCCCCGCTTCGTGCAGGATCGCAATCGCCTGACCGGCGGGGGAATCTCGTCAGGCCTCGACGAGGCGTTGCGGCTCGTCGAACTGCTCAGGGGCACGCTGGTCGCCCAGGATGTGCAGCAGTCCCTCCAGTATTATCCGCGGCCGCCGGTGGACAGCACGATCCCCGGATCCGGGCAAGAAGTGCTTCTTCTCGTGGAAGGGCCAGCCGTCCTCATAGTGCGGTTGGCACTTTGCGGTCATCCCGATGTCCGATGTTCAGCTCCAGGAGCAATGCCGATGCCCAGTTCAGACCTCGCCGGCAAATGGACCTATCGCAGCTTCCGCAACGATCCGATGCCGGTGGACGGCGACCCGAACAAGGCGCTCGGTCTTTTCTTCGCCGAGGCCGAGTTCAGCTTCGAGGCGGTGTCCGACACCACGTTCAAGGGGGTGATCGACTGGGGCAGTGGGGGACTCGACCTTTCCGGCACGATCAAGCCCGGCGGTGCGGATACGCCGGTAGCCTTCGCGATTATCGGGCTTGGCCGACCCGGCAGTCAGACCGACGGCTGGGAATATGATTATAACGGCTGCGTCGCCTACAAATGGCCAGCTGCGACCTCGCAAGTGCCCGCGCTGGTCGGCTCGCTGATCCGCGCCAAGCCGCATAACGGCGGCGCCGCCGGCTACACGGCGTCATTCATCGCGGTGAAGAAGAATTAGCGGCCACGCTTTCCCTTCTCGAGGTAAGGCCCCTACTCCACCATCTCCGCGACCGCCTTGCCGCAGGTTGTGGTATCCGCATTGCCGCCGAGATCCCCTGTGCGCAACGTGCGTTCGCCGAGCGTGCGCTCGATCGCGGCGACGATCGAGGCTGCCGCAGCCTTCTCGCCGAGATGCTCCAGCATCATCGCGCCCGACCAGATCATGCCGATCGGATTCGCGATGCCCTGGCCGGCGATATCGGGCGCGGAACCGTGCACCGGTTCGAACACCGACGGGAAAAGCCCGGGAGGGTTGATGTTGCCTGAGGGCGCAATGCCGATGGTGCCGGTGCAGGCGGGGCCGAGGTCGGACAGGATGTCACCGAACAGATTGGAGCCGACCACGACGTCGAACCAGTCCGGATGCAGCACGAAATTCGCGGTCAGGATATCGATGTGATACTTGTCCCACTTCACCTTGGGATAGTTCTTCGCCATCGCCTCTACGCGCTCGTCCCAATAGGGCATGGTGATGGAGATGCCGTTGGATTTGGTCGCCGAGGTCAAATGCTTCTTCGGCCGCGACTGCGCCAGCTCGAAGGCGAACTTCAGGATGCGGTCGACGCCGATCCGGCTCATCACCGTCTGCTGGGTGACGAATTCCCGGTCGGTGTCGGGAAACATCCGTCCGCCGACGGAGGAATATTCGCCCTCCGTGTTCTCGCGCACCACCCAGAAATCGATATCGCCGGGCTTGCGGCCCGCCAGCGGCGACGGCACGCCGGGCATCAGGCGCACGGGGCGCAAATTGACGTACTGATCGAACTCCCGGCGAAACTTGATCAGTGAGCCCCACAAGGAAATGTGATCGGGGATTTTCGCGGGCCAGCCGACCGCGCCGAAATAGATCGCATCATGCTTGCCGATCTTCTGCTTCCAGTCCTCCGGCATCATCTCGCCGTGTTTTTCGTAGTAGTCGTACGAGGCAAAGTCGAAATGATCGAAATGCACGGCCACGCCGTGCTTTTTCGCCGCCTGCTCCAGCACGCGCAGGCCCTCCGGCATCACTTCCTTGCCGATGCCGTCGCCGGGAATGACCGCGATCCGATATTGCTTCTTTTGGCTGCTCATCGAGAGATTCCTTGTGCCTCGTTTTGCCCGGAGCAATGGACCAAAGTTGAGCCGGGCGCAACGCTGCAGTGCAATGTTGACCTCTTCCGTTGCCGCGGCCTAACTGATGAAATCCAGCCACCCGCCAGACATCTCCCAACCAGCGAGAAATCCCATGGATCTGCATTTGCGCGGCAAGCGCGTCCTGATCACCGGCGCCTCGAAAGGCATCGGCGCTGCCGCCGCCGAGGCCTTTGCCGAGGAAGGCTGTCATCTCATGCTCGCCGCCCGCAGCGGCGACCAGTTGAAGGCGCTGGCCGAGCGGCTGCGCTCGGCGCACCAGATCGACGCCTCGGCCCATGTCGTCGACCTGCGCAAGCCGGAGGATCTGGCGCGGCTGGCGAAGGAGGCTGCCGACATCGACATCCTCATCAACAATGCCGGCGACATTCCCGGCGGCTCGATCGACAAGATCGATGAGGAGACCTGGCGTCACGCCTGGAACCTGAAGGTGTTCGGCTACATCAACCTCACCCGCGCCGTCTATGCGCAGATGAAGGCGCGCGGCGGCGGCGTCATCGTCAACGACATCGGCGCCGCCGGCGAGAAATTCGACGCCAATTACATCTGCGGCAGCGCCGGCAATGCTGCGATCATGGCGTTCACCCGCGCGCTCGGCGGCAAAAGCCTCGCCGACAATAT
Source organism: Bradyrhizobium sp. (assembly GCF_035484855.1). Classification (GTDB taxonomy): domain Bacteria; phylum Pseudomonadota; class Alphaproteobacteria; order Rhizobiales; family Xanthobacteraceae; genus Bradyrhizobium. Next base: position 10,393 of record NZ_DATHOP010000058.1, on the reverse strand, counting down.
CCGGGTGGTCGGCATCAATCCCGGCCCGGTCGGCACCGACCGCCACGTCACGCTCCTGAAGACGCGCGCCAAACATCAGTTCGGCGACGAAAACCGCTACAAGGAATTCCAGAAGGGCCTGCCGCTCGGCCGTCCCGCGCATGCCCGCGAGATCGGCGACCTGATGGCGTTCCTGGCGTCGGACCGCTCCGGCTATACCTCGGGCGTGATCTTCACGGTGGATGGCGGCATCGCCGCCGGCTGGGGATAGCCAAATGTCCATCGGGCGGCGTCATTTCCTGAGGCAGGTGGCGGCGGCAGGCCTCGCGGGAAGCGCGCCTGCCCTTCCGGCGCTGGCGCAGACCGCGCAGGTTCAAGCGACGGCTGGAAGCAGCCAAGAGCCGCTGGCAGTGAGGCTGGCCCGCTATGCGACCGACCTGAAATACGAGGATATTCCCAAGGATGTCGTCCGCATCGCCAGGCGCACCATTCTCGACACCGTCGGCTGCGCCTTCGGCGGCTATGCCGTAGGCCCGAGCAGGATCGCCATCAAGCTCGCCGGCGACGTCACCTCGAAACAGCCCGCAACCGTCTTGATCAGCGGCACCAAGACCAGCCCTGACCTGGCGGTGTTCGCCAACGGCGTCATGATCCGGTACCTCGATTTCAACGACGCCTTTGTCAGCCTCACCCATGGCGCCGGGCACCCCAGCGATACCATCGCGGCGCTTTTGACCGCGGCTGAACAGAACGGCCGCAGCGGCCGCGATCTCGTCACCGCGACCGTGCTCGCCTACGAGGTGTTCTGCAAGGTCGCCGACGTCTTCGACTATCTTGGCAACGGCATCGACCATTCGACCATCACCGGCATCGCGGCCGTGGTCGGCGCCGGCCGACTGATGGGGCTTTCGGCGCAGCAGATGGTCCAGGCGATCGGAATCACCGTCGGCGGCAACACCGCGACCCGGCAGGGCCGCGCCGACGAGTTGTCGAACTGGAAGGCTTTTGCCGCGGCCGACGCCTGCCGCAAGGCGATCTTTGCCGCGCAGCTCGCGCAAAACGGCATGACCGGCCCGGGCCAGGTGTTCGAGGGCCGCTATGGCTTCTTCAAGGTGATGGGGCATCAGCCGGTCGCGCCGCCGCAGCTCGGCGAGCCCTACGGCATCCGCCGCGCCTTCACCAAGCGCTTTCCGCTCGGACAATTCTCGCAAACCGTCGCCCAGGCCGCCGTGGAAATGCGGCCGTTCTTCCAGACCCCGGACGACATCCAGGAGATCAACATCCACGTCTCGCATTCCGCGATCAAGATCATGGCGGACGGTCCCGACAAGTGGACACCGAAGACGCACGAGACCGCCGACCACAGCATTCCCTATGCGGCGGGCCTGGTGCTGATGTACGGCAAGATCGAGCCCGAATATTACGAGGACCCCTATCTGCACGACCCGCGCCTGCTCGCCCTCGTGAGCCTGGTTAAAATCCTGCCTTCGGAGGAAGCCGACAGGACCGAGCAGGAATTCAATCTCTGCGAACTGGAAGTCGTGCTCAAATCGGGCGCGCGCAAAACCGTTCGCGTCGAATATCACCGCGGGCATTTCAAGAATCCGATGACGGATGCGGAAATGGAAGAAAAATTCCGGCTATTGGCGCAGAAGCATCTTGCCGCCGATCGCGTCGACAATTTGCTGCGCCTGCTCTGGGGAGTGGAGAACCTGCCGCAGGTGAGCGCGCTGATCGCGGCGACGGTGGCGTGATCGCCACGGCGTCATCCTGAGGAGCCGCGCATTTGCGCGGCGTCTCGAAGGATGGCAGCAGGCAGCGGTGTTAGTCATCCTTCGAGACGCGGCGAAGACGCCGCTCCTCAGGATGACGTCAACCCCGCCGTCCGCTCGAACAATTGCCGGATCATTGTCGTGATCCGCCCCGAGGGCGAGGCCATCTCGCTCATGATCGAAAAATGGTCGGCGCCGGGGATCTCTTCATACGTCACGGGCAAGCCGTACCGGGCGCGATGGCCGGCGAAGTCAGCGGTCTGCCTGCGCAACAGCGGCAGCTCGGCGCTGCCGACCACCAGCGACAGCGGTTTTGCCGCGCCGCCTCCCTGCATCATGGGCGAGTTGCGGCGCGACATCTCTTCATCGAGTTTCAGTTTCTCGTTGAGATAGCTGGCGCGGATCGGCTCGAGATCGTAGATGCCGGAGATCGCCATCCCCGCCCTCACCTTCGGATGCGACAGCGCCATCGCCGTCAAATGGCCGCCAGCGGACCAGCCGGACACCACCATTCCGCTGCCGTCGCCGCCGAAGGCGGGCAATTGGCGGCTAAGAAAATCGATTCCCGCATGGATTTCGCCGACGATCTGATCGAGCACAGCCTCGGGCGCCAGCGTGTAGCCGATCAGCGCGACATTGATGCCGTGCGCCATCGCGCCTTCCGCGAACAGCGTGAAGGTTTCCTTGGCGCGGGTCTGCCAGTAGCCGCCGTGAATGAACAACAGCGTCGGCCCCCTGTCGCGCACCTTCAGGAAATCGATGCGGTTGCGCTCGCGCGGGCCGTAGCGAAGGTCGAGATAGCCGGGATAGCGCGCCTTGATCGCGGCGGAGCGCAGGTCCCAGCCGGCGACGATGTCGGCGCTGCCCTTGACCGCCACGCCATTGTTGAGCCCGAGGTCGAGTTCTTGCCGGCTCATTTGGCGCCAGTCCGGCGCATCTGACGGCGTGGTCATGGTCAAGATTCTCCCGGCGTTTCCGTTTTGACAGAAAATGTTTTACACCGCTCGCCAACCCGCTACCAGAAGCGGGAAGGCAGGGAGAGACACAAGTGGCAGAACAGGGTGTGATCCACGAGACGGCATGCGCCGTCGTAGAAAAGCTTAGATCCGGCGAGGTCACGCCGCTCGACCTGCTCGACGTGCTGGAACAGCGCATCGCCGAGGTCGACGGCAAGGTCAATGCGCTGCCGACGCTCTGCTTCGATCGCGCCCGCGACCGTGCCAAAGCCCTGATGAAAAAGCCCGTCGGCGAGCGCGGCCTGCTCGCGGGCCTCCCGGTGCCGATCAAGGACCTGACCAATGTCGAGGGCGTACTGACCACGCAGGGCTCGCCGATCTACCGGGATAATATTCCGGCACGCTCGGACATCCTGGTCGAACGTCTCGAGGACAATGGCGCGGTGATCTACGCCAAATCCAACACGCCGGAATTCGGCGCCGGCGCCAACACCTTCAATGAGGTATTCGGCGCAACGCGAAACCCGTGGGACACGTCCCGCTCCGCGGCCGGCTCCTCGGGAGGCGCCGCGGTGGCGCTCGCCACCGGCATGGCGTGGCTCGCACACGGCTCCGACATGGGCGGCTCGCTGCGCAACCCCGCTAGCTTCTGCGGCATCGTCGGCCTGAGGCCGAGCATCGGCCGCGTCGCGCATACCCCGGTCGCCGCGATCGATCGCAATCTCGGTGTTCAGGGCCCGATGGCGCGTAACGTCGAGGATCTTGCGCTGTTGCTCGACGCCATGAGCGGCGAGCACCCAGCCGATCCGCTGTCGCTGCCCCTGCTGCCGGCGTCCTTTCTGTCCGCCGCCCGCTCCGGCAAGAAACCGAAACGCGTCGCCTATTCTCCCGATCTCGGCATCACGCCGGTCGATCCGGAAGTCGTTGCCATCACCCGCAAGGCAGCGCAACGCTTCGCCGAAGCCGGAATCATCGTCGAGGAGGCTCATCCCGACCTGCGCGAAGCCCATGAATGTTTCCATGTGCTGCGTGCGTTCGATTTTGCGCTCAGCAAGGCGGCGCTGCTGCGCGGCAAGCGCGACCTGCTCAAGCCCGAGGTGATCTGGAACATCGAGGAAGGCCTCAAGCTGACCGTGGAGCAGATCGAGCGCGCCGAAGCCCAGCGCGTCGCGATGGCCGCGCGCATGCTGGAGTTTTTCAAGACCTACGACCTGCTGCTGGCGCCCGCGACCATCGTGGCGCCGTTCCCGGTCGAGAACCGCTATGTCGCCGAATGCGCCGGCAGGAAATTCGACAACTACGTCGAATGGCTCGGCATCGTCTACGCCATCACGCTGACCTGCGCCACGGCGCTGTCACTGCCGTGCGGGTTCACCGCATCCGGCCTGCCGGTCGGGCTTCAAATGGTGGCGCCGCCGCGCGGCGAGGCACAGCTGTTGTCCGGCGCGAGGCTGCTCGAGGACATTTTGGGCCTGCGCGGCACGACGCCGATCGATCCAAGGTCAGCGAAGTAGCCGTAGGGTGGGCAAAGGCGCTCTTTGCGCCATGCCCACCATCTCACGACGCAAGAAAGATGGTGGGCACGCTTCGCTTTGCCCACCCTACAGAGTCTCGGCTAATTTTATCGAACCAACGTCGCACCGCGACCTGCCGCCTCGATCGCGACCGACAACGCCAGTTTGGTCTGCTCGACGATATCCTCGACCAATTCCTCCCGGGTCATCTGCGCAACCTGTCCGGTCAACAGCCCCTGCTCCGCCAGCATCACCACGCCATGCAGCGCGGCCCAGATCTTGAGCGCGTGCTGCTCGCGCAACAGCCCGATCGCGGGCGCTTCCATGGCCTCCAGCAGCAGCGCGAAGGTTTCCATCGCCGCGGCATGGAGCTCGCTGTCCTTTGGCGCGCAGGCCATGATTCGCGACGCGAACATCAGGCGATAGATGCCGTTGCGGTTAAGACCGAAGGCCAGCGTCGCGTGCGCCAGCCGCGACAGTTTCGAGCGCTTCGATGGCCGCCTGATCGATTCCCGTAAGCTCGCGGTGAATTGCCGGAATGCCTCCGTCGTCACGGCCGCCAGCAACGCCTCGCGGTCGGCAAAATGCCGGTACGGCGCCGGCTGCGAAACGCCGAGCTCAAGCGCCAGCGCCTTGATGCTGATGGCTTCCGGCCCTCCCGCTTCGGCTTCCCGCAGCGCCGCCTGCACCAGCGCCTCGCGGAGGTCGCCATGGTGATAGGTATTTTGGGGTTTGCGGGCGGGTCGGGACGGCATTCGAGGGAACAATCTCTTATTTTCCGCTTGACGAGCGGGGCGGGCGCGAATGTAATATGCTATAACTTAGAGGCGCAGCCAAGAGGCAAATGCCGCCAAGGCCAATATCGGGATCTGGACGCGCTTCCGAAACGCGTCCGACCAAGGGGAACGTCAGTCATGCCGCTGAAAATCCACGTCGACCAGGACAAGTGCCAGGGCCATGCCCGCTGCAAGTCGCTGGCGCCCGAATTGTTCAACCTCGACGAATTCGGCAACGCGCACGAGATCGGCGACGGCAGCGTGCCCGCGGGCCTCGAGGACAAGGCCTGGCTCGCCAAGTCCAATTGCCCCGAGATCGCGATCGAAGTCGCCGAGGAGTGATCCCGGCGCCCGGCTTCGCCGCTTTGAAGCCTGCCTCGCATCCAGCTCCAGCGAATGAAGCAAAAGGAATTGATCCCGATGTCCGAACCCGCCCATGCCATGCCCGATCCCGACAAGGTGATGCCGGAGCATCCCCCCGTCACCGACTGGGTCCATGATTTCGACCACACCGATCCGCGCTGGACCGAAAATCCGTTTCCGATCTGGGAGGAGCTGCGGGCCGCCAGCCCGGTGGTACACACCGAGCGCTTCCTCGGCTGCTATTTGCCGGTCACCTATGAGGCGGTGCGCGAGATTGCCCACGACACCGAACATTTCTCCTCGCGCCGCGTCGTCGTGCGCGACATCCGGCCGGAGGTGACGAGGAACGCCGCCCCGCCGATCACGTCCGATCCGCCGGAGCACAAGCCGGCCAAGCAGCTGCTGCTGCCGCCGTTCACGCCCGACGCGATGAAGAAGCTCGAGCCCCGGGTTCGCGCCATCTGCAACGAGCTGATCGACGAATTCATCGCGGACGGCAAATGCGATGCCGCGGCGCGTTACACCAAATACATTCCGGTTCGCGCCATCGCCCACATGCTCGGCATTCCCGAAACCGACAGCGACCTCTTCATCAAATGGATTCACGAGATCCTCGAGCTCGGCATCAGGGACAATGATGCACTGATGCGCGCGGTCCACGAGATGACCGACTATTTCGGCGGCCATATCGAGGCACGCAAGCATCGTCCGACCGACGACCTGATCTCGACGATGATGAACGCGCGCGACAAGAACGGCAATCCGCTGGACGACGAGCATGTGCTGGGCTCGCTGCGGCTGCTCTTGATCGCCGGCATCGACACCACCTGGAGCGCGATCGGTTCATCGCTGTGGCACCTGGCGAAGACGCCGGCGGATCGCGAGCGGCTGGTCGCGGAACCCTCGCTGATACCGACCGCGGTCGAGGAATTGCTGCGCGCCTATGCGCCGGTGACGATGGCGCGCGAGGTGATGAAGGAAACCGTCATCAGCGGCTGCCCCGTAAAACCCGGCAACATGGTGCTGCTGTCGTTCCCCGCCGCCAACCGCGATCCGGCCATGTTCCCGGATGCCGACAAGGTCGTGATCGACCGCAAGGAGAACCGCCACGCCGCATTCGGCCTCGGCATCCACCGCTGCGTCGGCTCCAACCTCGCGCGCATGGAAATGACGGTCGCGATCGAGGAATGGCTGAAGCGGATTCCGGATTTCCGGCTGGATCCGGCCGGCAAGGTCAAATGGTCGGAAGGCACGGTGCGCGGACCGCGCCAGCTTCCGGTGCTGTTTGGAAAGGCGGGCTGAAGTCTGCTACCAAGCTGCCTTCACCGTTGCTGGAGGCCGAGATGAGCGTTGAAGCCATAAACCCGGTACCCGACCATCTCGATCTCGCCGACGCGGAGCGGCGGATCAAGGCGATTTTCATCGGCTCGGTCGGCAATCTCGTCGAATGGTATGATTTCTACGCCTATACGGCGTTCGCGCTGTACTTCGCGCCGGCGTTCTTTCCGAACAGCGATCCCGTGGTGCAACAGCTCAACGCCGCCGTGCTGTTCGCGGCGACCTTCCTGATGCGTCCGCTCGGCGGCTGGCTGTTCGGCACCATCGCTGACAGCTACGGACGGCGGATTTCGCTGACGCTATCTGTGGTCTGCATGTGCTTCGGCTCGCTGATGATCGCGGTGACGCCGACCTACGCCTCGATCGGCCTTGCCGCGCCGGCGATCCTGGCGCTGGCGCGGGTGATCGAGGGATTGAGTCTCGGCGGCGAATACGGCGCCAGCGCCACCTATCTGAGCGAAGTCGCCGACGCCCACCATCGCGGCTTCTATTCCAGCTTCCAATACGTCACCCTGATCGGCGGCCAGCTCACCGCCATCATCGTGCTGTTGCTGCTGCAGAAGGTGTTTTTGACGCCCGAGGAGTTGAAGGCATGGGGCTGGCGGATTCCCTTCGTGATCGGCGCCGGCCTTGCCATCTTCGCCGCCGTGATGCGGCGCAAGCTGCAAGAGACCGACGCCTTCGTCGATGCCGTGAAATCCGGCAAGCCGCGGGGCTCGATCACGGGCCTATTAAAATATCCGCGCGAGTTGTTGCTGGTGGTGGGCCTGACCGCCGGCGGCACAGCGGCGTTCTACACCTTCACCACCTATATGCAGACCTTCGTCCACCTGTCCGTCGGCCTCACCGAGGACCAGACCACCCTGGTGATCTTCGGCTCGCTGATTTTTGCGACCCTGCTGCAACCGACCTATGGCGCGCTGAGCGATCGCATCGGCCGCAAGCCGCTGCTGATGTTCTTCGGCGCTGCCGGCACGCTGGCGACGATACCGATCCTGTCCGCACTCAAGGAAACGAAATCGCCCGTCATTGCCTTCCTCTTGATCTGCGCGGCGTGGCTGTTCGTCGCCGGCTACACTTCGATCAATGCCATCGTCAAGGCCGAACTGTTCCCGACCAATGTCCGCGCACTCGGCGTCGGCCTGCCCTACGCGATCACGGTGTCGGTGTTCGGCGGCACGGCGCCGGCGATCGCGTTGTATTTCAAGAGCCTCGGGCATGAGGACTGGTTTTACTACTACCTCAGCGGCATCATCTTTCTTTCGCTGATCATCTATACGACGATGCGCGATACCAAGCACGAATCGGCGATGCATCGCCACGAATGACGAAGGCGCTGAACATGGCCGGCGAGAACGACGAGCCTCCGGAATCGAAACTCACCCGCAGCAAGCAGCGCTGGGCGCGCGAGGGGAAGTTCCTCACCGGCAAGATTTCGCGCCCCGAGGAGCAGCGCCTGCCGCCCGGGCAGCATCTGACCCGGGACTGGCCCGTCCTCGATCTCGGCGTGATGCCGAACATCTCGCGCGAGCGCTGGCGGCTCGACGTCTATGGCGCGGTGGAGCATCCGATCTTCTGGGATTTTGCGCAGTTTTCCGCGCAGCCGCAGACGAAATTCGTCTCCGACATCCATTGCGTCACCACCTGGTCGCGCTACGACAACCAGTTCGAGGGGCTTGCGACCCGCGATCTGCTCCATGCCTGTCGGCCGCGCGACGAGGCGCATCACGTCGTGCTGCACTCGCACGACGGCTATACCACCAACCTGTCGCTGGAAGATTTCGCCGCGGAAGACGCCCTGCTCGCCCATTCATGGTCGGGCGCGCCGCTGCAAGCCGAGCATGGCGGCCCGGTGCGGCTCGTGGTGCCGCATCTGTATTTCTGGAAGAGCGCAAAGTGGCTGCAGAGCATCGAATTCGTCGAGCACGACGCGCCGGGCTACTGGGAAGTCCGCGGCCATCACAATCGCGGCGACCCGTGGAAGGAAGAGCGATATTCCGGCGATTGATGCCACGGCCAGAGTTCATCGTTACCTCTCCCGATGGGAGAGGTAAAGAAAGATGGAGACCGACCATGCCGACCGAGCGTTTCCAATTCACCGGCGAAGGCGGCCATCAGCTCGCCGCCGCCCTTGACCTGCCCGACCGCGAGCCGGTGGCCTACGCGCTGTTCGCGCATTGCTTTACCTGCGGCAAGGACGTGCTGGCGGCGCGGCGCATCGCGCTTGCGCTTTCGGCCAAGGGCATCGCGGTGCTGCGGTTCGACTTCACCGGGCTCGGCTCCAGCGAAGGCGATTTTGCCAATTCCACCTTCTCCTCGAACGTCGCCGACCTGGTGCGCGCCGCCAACCATTTGCGCGACACCCGAAAGGCGCCGGCGATCCTGATCGGCCACAGCCTTGGCGGCGCCGCGGTGCTCGCCGCGGCCGGACAGATACCGGATGCCAGGGCCGTGGTCACCATCGCCGCGCCCTCCGATCCCGCCCACGTCACCGGCCTGTTCAAGGATCGCATCGAGGACATCCGCAAGCAGGGCAATGTCGAGGTGTCGCTGGCGGGCCGCCCGTTCCACATCACGCGCAAATTCCTCGACGACATCGCCGAGCATGGCCTGATGGCGCATGTGACGAACCTGCACAAGGCGCTGCTGGTCATGCATTCGCCGACCGACGACACCGTCGGCATCGACAACGCCACGCGCATCTTCCTCGCGGCAAAACATCCCAAGAGTTTTGTGTCGCTGGCCGACGCGGACCACCTGCTGAGCAAGCGGCGCGATGACGCCTATGTCGCCGATGTCATCGCGGCCTGGGTCACGCGCTACCTCGATCCCATGATGCCCGATCAGGCCGCCGATCTCAGTGAAGCGCCGCGCCCGGTGGTGGTCCGCGAGACGCGAGCGAACAAATTCCAGCAGACCGTCTCGATCGGGCCGCATCAAATGCTGGCAGACGAGCCGGTTGCCGCAGGCGGCGAGGACACCGGACCCGGGCCGTATGATTTTGTCCTCGCCGGGCTCGGCGCCTGCACGTCGATGACCCTGCGGCTCTACGCCGAACGCAAATCGCTGCCGCTGGAGCGGACCACCGTGACGCTCAGCCACCGCAAGATCCACGCGGAAGATTGCGCCGAATGTGAAACCGAGGCCGGGATGCTCGACCAGATCGACCTCGTGATCGCCATGGAAGGCAATCTCGACGCCGAACAGCGCCAGCGGCTGATGGAGATCGCCGACAAATGCCCGGTGCATCGCACACTGGCGTCGGAGATACGCATTGTGACCGTGGCCGCCGATTGACGACTTAAGGCCGCAAGACCACGCGATCGCGCGACGAGCCGGCGACCGCAAGAAAAGCGCGTCTGGCGTCTTGCAGCGGATAGATCGCGCTCGGCTGAATCGGAAACGGTTTTAAATGTCCGCTGGCGAATCCGGCGCCGAGTTCCCTGAGCACAGCACCGGTCGCGGTCGACGACAGCCCCAGCGTATCGATGCCGACGTAAGTGTGCTGGCCACGATAGAATTCCAGAATATTGAACGGCACGATCCGCTCGATGGTGGCGATCAGGATCTGACGTCCGCGCAAGGCCACCGATTGATGCGCCGCCTGAAAATAGGGATCGCCGACGGTATTGAACACGAGGTCGGCGCCCTTGCCGCCGGTGAGTTCGCGAACCCGTGCGGCGACATCGACCGCG
>NZ_DATHOP010000057.1:0-2195 GCF_035484855.1 Bradyrhizobium sp. | reverse complement strand
GCCCGCGGATCCGGCAACCGCCCAAAGGCCTTCTTGAACTTCCGCATTCGACCCCCTCCATAATCCGGGAGTCATCTTCAGAATCCGTCTTGCCTTCCAATGCAATAGCCGGTGAAAACCCATATGCGATTCCCCTGCCGCGTGCGGGGCGAGGTGACTCCGAAGGCCCGTCATTGACGCATTGCGAAGAATTCGCCTAATAATCCACAGAACAACTTTATGTCTGACTGTTTCCTCCATCGAGGCTCGCATTTTCATGAACAAGGTCTACCCCGACGCCAAATCGGCCCTCGAGGGCATCCTGAAGGACGGCATGATGATCATGTCCGGCGGTTTCGGCCTTTGCGGCATCGCCGAAACCTTGTCGGATGCGATCCGCGATTCCGGGGTGAAGAATCTCACCGTGGTTTCCAACAATGCCGGCGTCGACGGCATCGGGCTCAGTCGCCTCTTGGAGACGCGCCAGATCAGGAAGATGATCTCGTCCTATGTCGGCGAGAACAAGCTGTTCGCCCAGCAATTTCTGGCCGGCGAACTGGAACTGGAATTCGCGCCGCAAGGCACGCTCGCCGAGCGCATCCGCGCCGGCGGCGCCGGAATTCCCGCGTTCTATACCAAGACCGGCGTCGGCACCTTGATCGCCGAGGGCAAGGAAGTGAAGGAATTCGACGGCGAGAAATATCTGATGGAGCGCGGGCTGTTCGGCGACCTCGCCATCGTCCACGCCTGGAAGGGCGATACCGCCGGAAACCTCGTCTACCGCAAGACCGCGCGCAACTTCAATCCGATGATGGCCACCGCTGCGAAGATCACGGTCGCCGAAGTCGAGCATCTGTTGCCCGTGGGCCAGATCGAGCCCGACCAGATCCACACGCCTGGCATTTTCGTGCAGCGGATCATCGAGGTCGGCACCGCGGTGAAGCGCATCGAGCAGCGCACCACCCGCAAACGGCAGGCGGCGGCCGCCGCCGGAGAGGAAGTCTGATGGCCTGGACCCGCGATCAAATGGCGGCGCGCGCCGCGAAAGAACTGCGCGACGGTTTTTACGTCAACCTCGGCATCGGCATCCCCACCTTGGTGTCGAACTACATTCCCGAGGGCGTCGACGTCGTGCTGCAGAGCGAGAACGGCATGCTCGGCATGGGGCCGTTTCCCTATGAGGGCGAGGAAGATCCGGATTTGATCAACGCCGGAAAACAGACGGTGACGGAGCTCGCCTCGACCAGCTATTTTTCGTCGGCCGATTCGTTTGCCATGGTGCGCGGCGGCCATATCGACCTCTCGATATTGGGCGCGATGCAGGTGGCGCAGAACGGCGATCTCGCCAACTGGATGATCCCGGGCAAGATGGTCAAGGGCATGGGCGGCGCGATGGATCTGGTCGCCGGCGTCAAGCGCGTGGTGGTGGTGATGGAGCATTCCGCCAAGGACGGCCCCAAGCTCTTGAAGGAATGCAACCTGCCGCTGACCGGCGAAAAGGTGGTCGACATGGTGGTGACGGATCTCGCGGTCTTCACCATCGACAAGCACGGCAATGACGGCATGGCGCTGATCGAACTCGCCGACGGCGTCACCCTCGACGAGGTCAAGGCCAAGACCGAAGCCGATTTCCGGGTCGCGCTGAAGAACGCGTAAACATCATAACATGTCGTCATGGCCGGGCAGAAGCGCGAAGCGCGTCTTCGCGCTAGATGTCCCGGCCATCCACGTCTTTCTTGGTGCGATACCGTTAAGACGTGGACGCCTGGGACAAGCCCGGGCATGACGACTTGCTTTTCACGCATCCGCTTCACCGGGCGCTGAGGGCGGGTTCATCCCGCCGCTCCGCTTGAGATGTACTTTCGGCGATGATGCAGGCGGCTTGGCGCCATCAGGCTGCGGAGGTGGCGACCTCCTCAAGCCCGCGATTGCGCGGCTCCACGCCCCAGGCCCAGACCACCACGACCTGAACCACCACCAGCCCGATCATCAGCCAGACCACGCCCGGCAGCTGGTAGGATGCCATCAGGGCGCCGACGATGAAGGGCGAGACCACGGTAGCGCCGCGTCCGAGCGTGTTGCAGATGCCGTTGGCGCGCAGCCTGATCTCAGTCGGGAACAGCTCCGTTGTATAAACGCCGAACAGGATCGCGGTCTGCACATAGATCGCGACGATCAGCACGAAGCCGACACTCAACACCACCTCCGGGTCGGAC
>NZ_DATHOP010000056.1:0-3609 GCF_035484855.1 Bradyrhizobium sp. | reverse complement strand
CTGGCGACGCCTTCCTGCGAGATGAACAGTGTCAGGTTTTTCAGGTCGGTGAATTTCTCGATGCCCTGATCGGGATGCGCGATCAGAACCTGCGGGTCTTTCTGAAACAGCGCCGCGACTTCGACGGTCGGGATGTTCTGCGCCACCGCGTCGAAGCTCTGCAGCGTATTGGCGCTGAGGAAGAAATCGATCTTGCCGACCGGGAGCAGGATGCGGTTGTTGGTGTTCGGCCCGCCGGGCACGATGGTCACGTCGAGGCCGTGCTTGCGATAGGTGCCGTCGGCCAGCGCCTGGTAGAAGCCGCCTTGCTCGCCTTCGGCGAGCCAGTTGGTGCCGAAGGCGACCTTGCCGAGGGCTTGCGCATGGGCCGGACCGAGCGCGAGGAGAGACGCCGTCAGCGTCGCCGCGACTGCAGCGAACGCGCTCGGAAAAGCCCCGGCAGACGGCATCTGTTACCCCCCGTTTCTCAGGCTATTCGACCATAAAGCATGATTGCGGAAAAAGCCCGTGCCCGGCTTGGTCCCGCGTTTGGAAGCCGGGACCAGCGCCGGTTTTCGGGTAAGATCGCGCCTCCGCGAGAGACCGGCGTAACCGGAAAACTCAGCAAGCGCGATTTAAGAGATATTGATGCTGCCCAAACGCAACTGGATGGACATGACCTGGCCGGAGATTGCCGAGGGCGACACGGCGCGCTGGATCGCGGTCTTGCCGCTCGCCGCGGTGGAGCAGCATGGGCCGCATCTGCCGCTCGGCGTCGATACTTTCATCGCCGAAGCCTATCTGGAGCGGGCCGGCAAATTATTGCCTGCCGACCTGCCGGTCACTTTTCTTCCGGTGCAGCGCATCGGTGTCTCCGCCGAGCATCTGTCTTTCCCCGGCACGCTGACGCTTTCGGCAACGACTGCGATCGCGGCCTGGACCGAGCTCGGTGAAAGTCTCGCGCGGGCGGGAGTGCGCAAGCTCGTTCTGATCACGAGCCACGGCGGCAATGTCGCGGCGATGGAAGTGGTGGCGCGCGAATTGCGCACCCGGCTTGACATGCTCGCCGTCACTGTCGGCTGGCATCGCTTCGGTTATCCGGACGGCACGTTCACGCCCGAAGAAAAGAAGCACGGCATTCACGGCGGCGATATCGAAACCTCGCTGATGCTCGCGGCCAAGCCCGACACTGTGCACATGGACAGAGCGCCCAATGCGGTGCCGGCCACAATCGCAATGTCACAGGAATTCAAATGGCTCGGCGCCTATCGGCCGGCGGGCTTCGCCTGGATGACACAGGACATCAACCCGAGCGGCGCGGTCGGCGATGCAACACTGGCCACGGCCGCGAAGGGCGACGCAGCTTTCGCGCGCGGCGCGGAAGCCTTCGTGGAATTGCTGCGCGAGATCGATCGCTTCGATTTGTCACGATTGCGCGAAGGACCGTTGACCACAAAGTAACGTCATGACGCTTTCGTGCGCTGGGATATAATTAGATCCCCGGGTGAGCGGTTTAATCAGTCGTTGCGATTACGGAGAGCGGATCATGTTTGTCAAAACCAAAGACGGCGTCGAAATCTTTTACAAAGACTGGGGCAAGGGTCAGCCCATCGTCTTCAGTCACGGCTGGCCGCTGTCGGCCGACGACTGGGACGCGCAAATGCTGTTCTTCCTCAATCACGGCTATCGCGTGATTGCCCATGACCGACGCGGCCACGGCCGCTCGACCCAGGTGGCCGACGGCCACGATATGGATCACTACGCCGACGATCTTGCGGCGGTGGTCGCGCATCTCGATCTGAAGAACGCCATTCATGTCGGCCATTCCACCGGCGGCGGCGAGGTGGTGCACTATCTCGCGCGCCACGGCGAAAGCCGCGTGGCCAAGGCCGCCATCATCAGCGCAGTCCCGCCCTTGATGGTGCAGACGCCGGCCAATCCGAAGGGATTGCCCAAGGCGGTATTTGACGATTTGCAGGCGCAGCTCGCGGCCAATCGCTCGAAATTCTATCGCGATCTGCCGGAGGGGCCGTTCTATGGCTTCAACCGGCCCGGCGTGAAATCGTCAGAGGCGGCCATCGCGAACTGGTGGCGGCAGGGCATGATGGGCGGTGCGAAGGCGCATTACGACGGCATCGTCGCCTTCTCGCAGACCGATTTCACCGAAGATCTCAAGAAGATCACTGTTCCGGTTCTGGTGATGCACAGCGAGGACGACCAGATCGTTCCTTATGTTGCCGCGGGCCCGCTTTCGGCCAAGCTTCTGAAGAACGGTACGCTGAAGACCTACAAGGACTTCCCGCACGGGATGATCACCACGCAGGCGGAAACGATCAACGCCGACCTGCTGGCGTTTCTGAAGCAATAGATAATTGCGAGTAACTCCAACGCGGCATGCCCGGCCATAGCCGTTCGAAGAACGGCGTCGCTTCGCTCGCCTATTGTGCCGGGCATCCACGACTTTTCAGCCGAGCAAGTTAAAGACGTGGATGGCCGGGACAAGCCCGGCCATGACGTTGCTGGCTGTGATCAGCCTGACCTTAGGCCGCGATCCTCACATATTCGAAATCGCCGGGCTTGTTGTCGATGCCGACGCGCGGCGGCGCGATCCAGCTGGCGAATTTGCCGGGCTCGACGACCTGATTCATCAGACTGCCGATGAAATCGCCGTCGTCCTTCGACGGCAGCCATTTGCCGTGATCGCGGGTCCAGGCGGACTGATCGATCAGCTTGCCGTCCGGAGCGATTTTCACGTCCTTGAACTCGCCGATCAGGCGATGGAACCCGACATGCGGCAGTTCGAGCTTAAACGCTGTGCCAGTGCGCTCGAAAATCTTGTTCCAGCGATCCAGCCCGCGCTGGCAGTCGGCGGTGTAGTCGTCGCGCAGCCGCATATTGATCGCAGTCAGCGCCGGCTCGTCGATGCGCTTGATTTGGCCGTCGACGAATTTCAGCACCGGATAGGTCGCGCTGTCGAGCCGATGGTCGTCGTCGATCTTGGTCTCCTGGAAGCGGCCCTTCAGGCCCGCAGTGAACGTGTTCGCGGCATTGGTCGAGACTTCCGAGCCGAACAGATCGAGCGACAGCGAATAGTGCAGGTTGAGCTTCTTCTGAATGGTCGGCAGGTCGATGACGCCGAGGTCGCGTATTTTCTCGATGTCGTTCGGGTCCTCGATGCCGGCGGCCTTCATCGCCTCGCAGGTGCGCTGCACGGTACGGCCGACGCCGGTTTCGCCGACGAACATGTGATGCGCCTCTTCGGTCAGCATGAAGCGGCAGGTGCGCGACAGCGGATCGAAGCCGGATTGCGCCAGGCTCTCGAGCTGCATCTTGCCGTCGCGGTCGGTGAAGAAGGTGAACATGTGGAACGACAGCCAATCCGGCGTCGCCTCGTTGAAGGCGCCGAGCATGCGCGGCTTGTCGGCGTCGCCGGAGCGGCGCTGCAGCAGCTCGGCGGCTTCCTCGCGGCCGTCGCGGCCGAAATATTTTTGCAGGATATAGACCATCGCCCAGAGGTGACGGCCTTCCTCGACATTGACCTGGAAGACATTGCGCATGTCGTAGAGCGACGGCGCGGTCTTGCCGAGATGGCGCTGCTGCTCGACGGAGGCCGGCTCGGTGTCGCCCTGG
>NZ_DATHOP010000055.1:0-20811 GCF_035484855.1 Bradyrhizobium sp. | reverse complement strand
AGATCGGTTGTTGTGCAGGCTGATTTCGTAGGCAGGCGCGGCGCCGACAGCGAAGTGCGGGCCTACTCGGCAGCGGCGCGGTAGGGGCGCAGCTCCTGGCGCTCGATATCGTGGAGCGCGTCGGCCACCGCTTCGAGGTCGCGGGCGGGCTCGGCACCATTCCGCGCGTGGTCGGCGACGGGCAGGAAATCTACCGCGAGCGGCTGTCGGTCGACGACGCGCTGACGCGGATCGAGACTCTTTACAAGCCCTATCATCGGGCGCTGCGGCGTTTGATCAACCGGGTGCACCAGATCTTTGGCGCGGTCGTGGTGGTCGACTGCCATTCGATGCCGTCGATCGGCGTCTCGCGCGATGAACCGCGGCGGCCGGATGTCGTGATCGGCGACCGCTACGGCACGAGTTGCGCGCCGCTGCTGCCCGACCGGGTCGAGGCGACCATGAGCCAGCTCGGCTATTCGGTCGGCCGCAACAAGCCCTATGCCGGCGGCTTCATTACCGAGCATTACGGCAATCCGGCCTCGGGACTGCACACCATCCAGCTCGAACTCAACCGTGCGATCTACATGGACGAACGCCGGCGCGAACGCAGCGCGGGCTTTGCGCGGGTGGCGGCCGATTTCGTAACGCTGGCGGAAGCGCTGGCCGCGGCGCCGCTCGGCGACCTCGGCCCGTTCCAGGCGGCGGCGGAGTAGCGCGCGTTGTATACACGCCAGTCTTTTCGAGGCACGCGTCGGCGCGAAGGCCGAGGATGCCGCCTAAAGAAGAATCATGTCTCAAGAAAAAAGGGCCGCTTGAGTAAACAAGCGGCCCAAGTCTAGGGAGGAAACGCCCAAGGAGGGCAGCGATAGCGCGAGGCGCTACCGCACCGCAACAATATGCGACCGCGCTGCACAAAGCGCAAGAGGTTTTCATGCATATCCAGTGCAAAACCTCATTCGGTCCGGGGGCGGGACAAAAAAGTCACATCTGGATATTTTCTACAGCTATTTCAATATATTAGGATCATACCAGCCCACGGATCGGCGTGATGCGAGAGCCCTTTTGCCCCACCTCTCGAATTCGTGATCGATCTTGTCATCAGAAAATACACGGCTGCGCGCGGTGATTCGGGGGAACGAAAATGCGCCAATGCGGGCGGGATAGATATCGGTTTCCGGTGCGCGATCGGCAGGATTGAGCTAGGCAAGAGCCTTAAAAACTCTCCTCCCCGCGCACCCCTTTCCAAGGAACCGCCGTGACGGTCATCGATTTCACAGCCTTCATCGGCCGGCTTGCGACCTCGTCGGGAGAAACCATCCTGCCGTTCTTCCGGACCTCGCTCTCGATCGACAACAAAAGCACCAGCCATGATTTCGATCCGGTGACGGAAGCCGACCGCGCCGCGGAAGCGGTGATGCGGCGGCTGATCAAGGCCAATTTCCCCCAGCACGGCATCGTCGGGGAGGAATTCGGCAATGAGCGCGAGGACGCCGAATATGTCTGGGTGCTGGACCCGATCGACGGCACCAAATCCTTCATCGCCGGTTTTCCGATCTGGGGCACGCTGATCGCGCTGTTGCACCAGGGCACGCCGGTGTTCGGCATGATGCACCAGCCTTTCATCGGCGAGCGCTTTTCCGGGGACAGCGGCTCGGCGCATTACCGCGGCCCCTCCGGCGAACGCAAACTGGCGGTGCGCCGCTGTGCCTCGCTGAAGGAGGCGACCTCGTTCACGACCAGTCCGCTATTGATGAACGCCGCCGACCGCGCCGCTTTCGGCCGCATCGAGCAGGCGGTGCGGCTGACGCGTTACGGCGGCGACTGCTATTCCTACTGCATGCTGGCGGCGGGCCATCTCGATCTCGTGGTCGAGACCGAACTAAAGCCCTACGACATCGCGGCATTGATACCGATCATCACTGGCGCCGGCGGCGTCGTCACCACCTGGGAAGGCAAGCCGGCGCAGAGCGGCGGCCGCATCGTCGCCGCCGGCGATCCGCGCGTGCATGAGGCGGCGATCAAGCTGCTGAACAGCTAATCGCTAGCGATCGAGCAGCCGGCCGCGCAGTTCATCGAACGGGATCATGACGTGTTCGCGATAGGCCGCCCGCTGCCGCAGCGTGCGATACCAGCGCTCGACCAGCGGCAGATGCGGCCGATCGATCTCGAGTTCGAAGTAACGGTACAGCGAGGTGCCGGCGGTGATGTCGGCGAGCGAAAGTTCCTCGCCCAGCAGGAAGCTCCGGCCCTCGAGCAACCGCTCCAGCTTTTCGAAATCGACGACGCAGCGCGCCAGCGCGGACCGAATCACCGGCCAGTTTCGCTCGTCCTCGGGCGTGCGAAAGAATCCCCAGAACACCCCGATCAGGAAATCCGGCTGCAGCGCGGTCTGCGACCAGTCCATCCAGCCGTCGACGCGCGCCCGCGCCGCCGGATCGTCGGACCAGAAGCGGCCCGCGCCATGGCGGGCGGCGAGATAGCGCAGGATGGCGTGCGATTCCCAGACCGTCGCATCGCCGTCTTGAATGACCGGAACGCGGCCGTGCGGATTCATCGCGAGGTACGCCGGCGCATCGAGCCCGCCGAAATCGCCACCGGCGTCAATATGTTCGTGGGCAAGCCCAAGCTCCCCCACCAGCCACATCACCTTCTGGACGTTGAACGAACTCCGCCTGCCCCAGACCTTCAGCATTTTGTCCCTCTCGGCATTTCGAAATTGCCCGCTATTGTGCCACGGTACGAAAAAAAGCGCGGCCCATCATCGTTCGGGGCGCGCGCAGGGAGGATGGCATGAAGGTTCGGGCGGCGCTTGCATCCGCGTTGTTGCTGCTGTGGCCGGCATTGGGTCAGGCGGAGGATTTTCCAGCCAGGTCGATCCGGCTGATCGTGCCGTTCCCGCCCGGCGGCCCCAACGACATCATCGCCCGCGTGATCGGCCAGCGCATGTCGGAACTGATGAAACAGCCGGTCGTGATCGACAATCGCGGCGGCCAGGGCGGCGTGCTCGGAACCGATGCGGTGGCAAAGGCCAATCCCGACGGCTACACCATCGGCATCGTGAGCGCGGGCGCGCTCGCGATCAGCCCCACCATGGAAAACGTGAACTACGACCCGCTGAAGGATCTGCAGCCGGTCACGCTGGTCGCGAAAGTCCCGGAGATGCTGGTGGTTGCGAGCAACGTTCCCGCCAGCAACATGAAGGAGCTGGTGGCGCTGGCCAAAGCCCAGCCCGGCAAACTCAATTTTGCCTCGACCGGTCCCGGCGGCCTGCCGCATCTTGCCGGCGAACTGTTCAAGCTGAGCGCGAAGATCGACATCGTCCACGTGCCTTATCGGGGCGCCGCGCCCGCCGTCAACGATCTGCTCGGACAGCAGGTTCAGATGACCTTCCTCGATCTGCCCATCCTGCTGCCGCAGATCAAGGCCGGCAGCCTGAAGGCGATCGCGATCGGTTCCCCGCAACGCGCCCCGACCGCGATGGACGTGCCGACGACGGCGGAAGTCGGGATGCCGGAGGTGCTGGCCGAGAATTGGTACGGCATGGTGGCGCCCGGGGCCACGCCGCCGGCCATCATCGCCGCCCTGAACAAAATCGCGACCGAGGCTATACGCGATCCCGCGGTCAAGGAAAAGCTCGCCAGTCAGGGGCTGGAACTGATTGGCGATACGCCAGAGCATTTCCGCAATTTCATCGAAGCCGAATCGGCGAAATGGGCGAAAGTGATAAGAGACGCCCACATCCCGACCGAGAAATAAATTTTTCGACAGCCTCTCCATTTTCGTCATGCCCGGGCATAGCCGTCTGAAGGACGGCGTCGCTTCCGCTCGCCTATGTCCCGGGCATCCACGTCTTTGCTATTGCAACTAAGCAAGACGTGGATGGCCGGGACAAGCCCGGCCATGACGAACGTCGGTTATGACGCGCCTACTGTGCCGCCTTGCGCAGATGCTCCACCAGCAGCTTCGCCGGGCGCGGCAGCGTCTTGAAGCTGCGGGCGCAGATCGCGAGACTTCGGTTGGCCCACGCGTCGCGGATCCGGATCATCGCGATCGGCATCGTCCCGGCGCAGCGCCGCGCCGCGGCTTCCGGAACCACGGCCATGCCGACGCCGGCCGCCACCATCTGGCAGATCGCGTCGAAATCCCGCAGCCGCGCCCGGAACCGCAGCCGCACGCCAAGCCGGGCGGCATGCCTTGCGATGTGGCTCTGAAGCGCGGTGGTACTGGTCAGCCCGACGAAGTCACAGCCGGCGAGCGCCTGGAAGTCGATCTGGCGGCGGCCGGAAAACTCGCCGTGCCGCGGCGCGACCAGCATCAGCCGGTCCTCGCTGAACGCGAACCGCTCCATGTGATCCGGCAGCGCGTGCTCGGCGGCGAAGCCGAGATCGGCGGCGCCGGTTGCGATCGCCGCCGCGATATCGGCGCTCTCGCGCTCCTCGACATCGACGCTGATGTCGGGATGCTCGCGCAAGAATGCCGCCAGCGCCTTCGGCAGATGTTCCGATAGCCCCGAGGTGTTGGCGAGCAGGTACACGCTGGCCTTGGCGCCGCCGGCATAGGCCGCAAGATCGCCGCGCATCGCCTCTACATTGTGGAGGATGATGCGGGCATGCGCGAGCAGGCTTTCGCCTGCCGCGGTCGGCTCGATGCCGCGGCGACCGCGCTTGACGAGTGCTGAGCCAAGCGCGGCTTCCAGGCCCTTGATCCGCGCGCTCGCCGAGGCCAGCGCCAGATGAACGCGGTCCGCGCCGGCGGTGATGCTGCCGCCATCGGCCACCGCGACGAACAGCTGGAGATCGACCAGGTCGAAACGCATGGTGCTTTTCCTCGAGCATGATCCAAAAAGCCGTCATTGCGAGCCAACGGGTCGGCGCAAAGCGCCGCCCGATGACAGGCTCCGCGAAGCAATTCATCGGACAGCGAAAGAAGTGTGGATTGCTTCGTCGCTTCGCTCCTCGCAATGACGGCAACAGCCTTCGTCAAGGCCGAAGGCTTGCTCCGTAACCTCCAGATTGTGCCCTTGGCCGCGATCGGTCAATGTGCCCGACATGTCCGACCCTCTCCTCATTTTCATCGCCGCGGCGTTCCTGCTCGCGGGCTTCATCAAAGGCGTGGTCGGGCTCGGCCTGCCGACGGTGGCGATGGGCCTGCTCGCGGTCACCATGCCGCCATCGCGCGCGCTCGCCATCGTCATCGTGCCCGCCATCGTCACCAATATCTGGCAGACTTTTGCCGGCCCCTACTTTCGCGACATCGTCCGGCGGCTATGGCCGCTGATGATCGGCACGGTGATCGGCATCTGGCTGAACGCAGGCATGCTGACCGGCCCCTATGCGCATTATGGACCGATCGTGCTCGGGGTGATGCTGGTGATCTACGCGATCACGGGCTTGTACAAGTTCAGCTTCAAGGTGGCCCCGCGCGACGAGAAATGGATCGGCGGCCTGGTCGGCGTCGTCACCGGCGTCATTTCCGCCGCCACCGGCGTGCAGGTCATCCCCTCAATGCCGTTCATCCAGGCGATCGGCATGGAAAAGGACGAGATGGTGCAGGCGCTCGGCGTGTTTTTCACGGTCGCCACCGTGGCGCTGGCATTCAATCTCACCAGCGCCGGGCTGCTTGGCGCCGCGACCGCGCTGCCGGGCGCGATCGCCATGGCCTGCTCCTTTGCCGGCATGTTCATAGGGCAATTGGTGCGCTCGCGGATGCAGCCCGAAGCGTTCCGCCGCTGGTTCCTGATCGCGATGATCCTGCTCGGGATCTATCTGGTCGCAAGTGCGGTCTATGGTTCCGTCTCGTCATGACTCCGTCATCATCGGGCCAGCCGACGACGCCGCAGCGGGGCGGTTCTTAAACGTTGGCGTGCCTCAAGATATAATATCAATCTAAGCGGGATTTTTCGCACGCTGCCGGCGCAACTTTCAGCGGCATCTCGCCGCTTCGCGCCGACTTGTCCGGAACCGCGGCAGTGTGTTTTAAATTCATTGGACTTGGTCAGCCGACCGCGTAGCGTGGTATTTGCCGGGTTGGGGACACACGGGACACAGCTGATGGAGAGACGCCTCGCAGCCATTGTGTGCGCTGACGTCGCCGGCTACGCACGCATGATGGGCGCCGACGAGGCCGGCACCCACGCCGCCTTCAAGGCCCATCGAAGCGCGATCTACCCGATCATCCTCAATCACGGCGGCCGGATAGTGAAGAATACCGGCGACGGTTTCCTGCTGGAATTTCCGAGCATCGTCGGCGCCATCGAGGCCGCCACCGCAATGCAGGCGCTGATGGCGGAACGCAACAACCAACTGCCCGCGGACCGGATGATGCTGTTCCGCCTCGGCGTCCACATGGGGGACGTGATCTCCGACGAGGACGAAGTATTCGGCGACGGCGTCAACATCGCGGTGCGTCTCGAAGCAGTCGCGCCTCCCGGCGGCGTCGCGGTCTCGGCCAAGGCCTACCAGGAGGCGGGCAAGCATCTCAGCGTCACCCTGGTCGACGCCGGCAGTCACCGTTTCAAGAACATCGAGGAGACGATCAACGTCTGGAACTGGCAGCCGGGCGGTTCCGACGCCCGCGGCCGCGAGCCGAGGAGCGCATCCAGCCTGCCGGCGCAATACCGGACCGCGATCGTGGGCGTGCTGCCGTTCAGCAATCTCAGCGACAGCGCCGACGAATATTTTTCCGACGGGCTCAGCGAGGATCTGATCTACGCGCTGTCGCTGCAGTCGTTCTTCAGGGTGCTGAGCCGAAGCGCGACTTTCGAGTTCAAGGGCAAGAACCTCGGCGCGCGCCTGATCGCGCGCGAAATCGACGCGACCTATCTGATCCAGGGTTCGGTGCGGCGCGCGGGAAGCAAGCTTCGCGTCACCGCCGAACTGATCGCCGCCGAGAACGGCGAGCAATTGTGGACCGGACGATACGACCGCGACATCGGCGACCTGTTCGCGATGCAGGATGAAATCACCACCCATCTGTGCGCCGCATTGGCGCCGGAAATCTATCGCGCGGAAGCATCCATGCCGGCGCGGTCGTTGGCCACCGACCTGACCGCGTGGGATCGGTTCCTGCGGGGGCTGTCGCACTACTACAAGCCGACCAAGCGAGACTACGAAATCTCGATCGGATTGCTGCGGGAGGCCATCGCGCTCGATCCGGCGCTTTCGATTGCACGCGCCTATCTCGGCACCATGCTGGTGCAGGGGGTGCAGTTCGGCTGGATCAAGAGCACGAGGGAGTTGTGGAGCGAGGCAATGAGCCTGGCGGAAAGCAGTGTCCGACTCGATCCGCGTTCATCGTTCGCATTCGGGCTTTTGGCCTATGTGCAGGCGATGCAGGGCAATTACGACGCCGCCATGAACGCCGCAGGAAAGGCAGTCGAACTCAACCCCTACGACATGGGTGTGCGCGGCGTTCTCGGAGTATGCCATTTCGTCAGCGGCGAGCATCGGGAGGCGATCGAACAGCTTTCCACGGCTTTCCAGCGCGGCAACAGCGACCCCCGATTCCAGTGGCCGGCGCTGAACGCCTTCAGCCATTATCTGCTAGGACAATATGACGCATCATTGTCCTGGGCGCGCGAAGCGCTGTATTTGAATCCCAATCATCTCCAGGTGCTGGCCGTGCGGGCGGCAGCGTTGGCGCAACTCGGACGAACCGAAGATGCGGCCCGGGCGACCGAAGTCCTGATGACGAGCTTTCCGGGATTGACGGTCGAACGGCACTTGAGGAATTTCCGCTGGAAGCTTGCCGCCGACACCGCTCACTATCGCGACGGACTTTTGAAAGCCGGCGTGCCGTCGATTTCCAGCGCCGCCGTCGATTCGGCGTCAAAACAGTACCTCGGCGAGCCGGCGTCCGGGGAGGATTAGCAAGTAGCCGGGCGTTCGGTTGACACCGGCGCGAATTCCGCCAAAACTCCGGCACATCCTGAAGTTGGCGCTGCCGCCGAATTCGCTTTTCGAGCTTCATCCTCTTTATATCGTCGCGAGCGACTTTCATAATCCGGTTTCTTGATTCGATGTTGGTGAGGATTTGCCTTCATGCAAAGTGACAGCGCCGGGACCGGTTCAAGCGGGACGCCCGGACAGATTCCGGTTTCGCCCAACAATCCCTGCCCCTTCCTGCGCGCACTGGTGGCGGGCGGCTTCGTCAGCGGCCACGTCGTGCCGCTGGCCACGCTTTGCCGGATGGTCGAGGCCGCGAGCGGCGAAACGGGGCTGAAGAAAAAGATCGTGGGCATCAAGACCTGCATGGTCGCCCTGATCGCCAATGGTCTCAGTCCGCTGCGCCTGTGGCGGAGCTGGCGTTCGGGAGCCGTGCTGGACGAACTGCGCAACGGTCCGCTCGACAAGCACGGCGTAGGCTCCCGCATCCTCGGCGTCGACGGCCAGGTGAACGAGGCGGAAATCGAACGTCTCGCGGGCTTCGGCCAGCTCTGCAAGGATCCCTGCGGCGGAACCGAGCGCGGGCTGACCTCGCCGGAAATCACGACCTACATGCGAGCGAATTTCGACCGCGCCAAGGATAACCGGCGCTGGTACGACCCGATCTTGATGAAGGGCGAATGGCCGGTCCTGCTCGACATCATGGGCAAGAGCGAAGGCCAGCGACGCTATCTCAGCGCGGCGGAAGTCAGCACGCTGTTCAACGAGCGCCGGCTGCCCGAGCGGATCGTGGAAAGGCTGGCTTCTGCGCCGGCGCCCGCCACGGGGCTCGTGCGCGTGGCCGGCAAGGTCGCGTGGGGCCTGGCTGCGCTGGCCGGCGTCGCCATCGTGTTGCTTGTCGTGGTAGCCGAGTTTCCCAATCAGCTCGGGAAAATCCTTCCGCAGAAGATCGCGGATTTGCTGCCGCCTCCCTTGCCGGACCTTCCCTCGATCACGGAGGCGCATTGGCTCGACCAGAACTGGTCGCTGGAGGACCGGCACTGGTTCCACCATGCAACCCAGGGCACGATGACTTTCCCCGTGCCCTATGACTGGTTTGTGGCGCTGGAACAGCCGGGAATTCACCTGATCACCCGGCCCGGCCTGTTCAAGGACAGCGGCTATCTGGAGCGATTCGGATTCCTGCCAAGCCCAAAGACTATCCATACCGACCAGGCGACCTTGCAGCGCTATGGTTACTACCCGACCGACGCGAAGACCGAGCCGGCGCCTGAGACGGTCACGGGTTTGAAGTTGAAACCAACCCCGGTCGAGAATTTCGACGGCCTGCCGGTCGGTTTCGCGCGGATGAGCGGCGCCAAGAATCCTGCAACCGGTGAGCCCGAACCCGACATGATCGGACTGACCTGCGCGGCCTGCCACACCGGACATATCAACTACAAGGGTGTGAGCGTGCGCTTCGACGGCGGCCCAAGCATGGTCGATCTTTTGAAACTCGAACGCGCGACCGGCCTCGCAATTGCGACCACGCGCTACTTGCCCACCCGGTTCAAGCGCTTCGCGAACCGCGTGCTCGGTCGCAATGCGACTTCGGCACAGCGCGACGAACTCAAGAAAGGCCTGTCGCAGACCTGGGACGTCGTGTTGGGCCAGGTCAAAGCGCTGGAGAAATCGCTCAACGACAAGCACCAGCAGGACACCGAAGAAGGCTATGGACGGCTGGACGCGCTGAACCGGATCGGCAATCAGGTTTTCGCGACCGACATGGCGCTGAGCGGTGTCCCGGGATTCGACAAGAATCTGGTGGCCAGGAACGCGCCGGTGAGTTTTCCGCCGATCTGGACCGTGCCGTGGCTGTTGTGGGCGCAATACGACGCCTCGATCGAACAGCCTTTGATCCGCAACGCCGGCGAGGCGCTCGGGGTTTCGGCGCTGCTCAATTTCTCGCCCGACGCTCCCCGGGACACGCTGTTCCGCTCGTCGGTCGAGACCGCGAACCTCATTCGCATCGAAGACATGCTGCGCGGCGCCAATCCTCCCGGCCCAAATCGGAAGAGTTTTGGCGGGCTGCAATCGCCGAAATGGCCGGCGGCGATATTCCCCAACGATACGGCGTGGAAGATCGATCCGGCGCGGGTCGTGAAGGGCCGAGCGCTCTATGGCGAAATCTGCTTCGAGTGCCACCTCGGGCCGGTCGATGACCCCCTCTTCGACGCGCAATTTCCGGACGAGAGCATCTGGAAGCCGGAGCACTGGGACGAGACCATGGGGCCGGCGCTAAAACCGGTGCAGAAATCTGTGATCGGCATGGGCACGGATCCGGCGCAAGCGGAGGTGCTTGGATTCCGCAAGGTTGCCGTTCCCGGCTTCCTGGACATCCAGCCGGCGCGTGACCTCGGCAAGGCCTGGGGTTGCACATCCATGCCCGATCCCTCGAGCTATTCCTCGACAGACATGCCATATTCGATCGCTCTGATGACGGTTGTCGATCTGGTCGGCCGGAAATGGATGGATGATCTGTCCATGACGAGCGAGGATCAGAAGGCCGTTTGGGGGCCGCGAAAGAATTGTCCCAATGACTGGAAGAACTCCGAATATCCGGCAAAGAGCTCTCCAGCTGACGCGAAGAAACAGCCGGACGACGGAAACCTGTCCTATCGCGCACGCCCGCTGAACGGCGTCTGGGCGACCGCACCCTACCTTCACAATGGTTCGGTCCCCTCGCTCTGGTGGATGTTGATGCCCCAGGCAGAGCGTCCGAAACAATTCTGCATGGGATTCCGCGACTTCGATCCGCAGCAGGTCGGCTTCCACGTCGAGGCCAATGAAGCGCCGAAGTGCAAGACCGGCGAGACCCTGTTCTCGACGGCCGATTCCGGCGGACCGATCCAGGGCAACAGCAATCTCGGCCACTCGCTGGAGGCAAAGCCCGGCGAGGGTGCGCACGAACACAAAAACGGGGTGATCGGGCGACTGCTGAGCGATGAGGAACGCCTCAACCTCATTGAATATCTGAAGACGCTGTGAGGGCCCGCGAAACCTTCGCTTGCGTGCCCTCTCACCCGAACAGCGGCGTGCCGGGCACGAAGGCGTCGAACGCCGCCCAGAATTGGGCGCGGTAGCGGTCCTGCTCCTGCAGGATTTCGTGCTTGGCGCCGGCAATCACGAGATGCGAGCCGGCGCGCAGATGATAGGCGAATTCCTCGATCGCAGGCGTCGAGACGATGGTGTCGTTGGAGGCCGCCAGCATCAGGATCGGCTGGCGGATCTGCGAGGGATAATCGGCGGCGCGAAAGCCGTGCATGGCGCGGGACGCGGTATCGGCCCAGGCCACCGTCGGCGAGCCGATGCCGAGCGTGGGATCCTCCTCCAGGATCGCGGCGTTGCGGGCGTAGCGCACGGGGTCGCTGGTCAGAGGATTGTTGACGAAGGTGTCCGCACCGGTCAGCGCGTCGCTGCCGCCGGGAATGTAGCGGCCGCCCTGGCCGGCCAGCCGCAACACCCGCAACAGCGCGCGCGCCGGAAACGAGGTGCGGTGCCCCGGCAGGTCGATCATCGGCGCCGACAGCACCATGCGGTCGAACCAGCGTTTTCCCGCATGCGCGACCCGCAGCATCACGGCGCCGCCCATCGAATGCGCCAGCGCGAAATGCGGCGGCGGGCAATCCGGCAGCACCACCTGCTGCACGAAGGTCTCGACATCGATCTCGAAGTCGGAGAAATCGCGCACATAGCCCTTGCGCGGATCACGCAGCCGCCGCGACGAATGGCCCTGGCCGCGCCAGTCGATCATCGCCACCGCAAAGCCGCGGTCGCGCAGATCGCGCACGGTCTCGAAATATTTCTCGATCTGCTCGGCGCGGCCGGTGAAGACGCAGACCGTGCCCTTGCGGCCGGCAGGCGGCGCCCAGCGCGCAAACCGCAATTCGGCGCCGTCAGGCGTCTTGATGGTGCCGGTGACGAAATCCTCCGGGACCGGATTGGCGGGGATCGAGACGAGCGTCATGGGCGGCGGACCGGCTAGGAAAAAGGGGCTGGAAATCAAGGGTGGGAACGCGAAAAAAGCAGGCGTTCCCCGCTTCTTGAACGCGTGATCGCCCCTCCCATATCACCATCGTGCAGGCCGCTACCAGCGTTTCGGAAAACCGGACCGCCGGGGCTGCACGAAAGCCCGGCCCGATGGCGGGCGGGTTCATTCAACAGTCGCTCAATGGAGGACTTCACCATGCGTACTTACGATCTCACCCCCTTCTACCGTTCCACCGTCGGCTTCGACCGGCTGTTTTCGCTGCTCGACCGCGCCACCCCCGATGGCAGCCCCGGCTATCCGCCGTACAATATCGAGCGCACCGGCGAGAACGGCTATCGCATCACGGTTGCGGTCTCCGGCTTCGCGCAAAACGAGCTTTCCATCGTCGCCAAGGAAAACACCCTTGTCATCAAGGGCGAGAAAACCGCCAATGAGAATGACAAGCAGGGCGAGGTGCTCTATCGCGGCATCGCCGCGCGCGCCTTCGAACGCGCCTTCCAGCTCGCCGATTTCGTGGCGGTGAAGAACGCTTCGCTCGAGAACGGCCTGCTGCATGTCGATCTCGTCCGCGAGATCCCCGAGGCCAAGAAGCCCCGCAGCATTCCGATTTCCACAGGCACTCAGGCGCCTCAGGTCGAGGCTTCGACCGAAAAGGCCGCCGCGTAAGCTTGCGCTCTGTCGGCGAATACGAAAACGCCCCGGGCAACCGGGGCGTTTTTTTGTAACTATTGTTCGCGTCATTCCGGGGCGAGGCAAAGCCTCGAACCCGGAATCTAGAGGCAACCAGGACGAGATTCCGGGTTCGCGCTTCGCGCGCCCCGGAATGACACTACTAATCCAGCCCCTGCATCTTCGGCATCGGCTGTGTCGGCAGGATTTGCGGCGCGGCGGGCTTCGCCTGACCGACGGTGGCAGCAGGAGCCGGCGGCGCGTCGGCGGGTTTTGCCTGTACCGCCGCCGATTGCTGCGGCGCCGGTTCGGCAGGGGGCGCGGCTGCCAGCGGCTTGACGTCGCCGGCGTGCGGCGGCGCTGGTTTCGGCAGCGGCGGCACGACGGGCGCGCGGCTCGCCAGGTGCGGGATCGGAGCCGGCGGCCGCGGCCCGCCCCGGATCGGGCTTGGCGGCGGCGGAGACCCGGCTGGGCCGTAGACTTCCGGCATATCCCCACGGAAATTGTCGCCCATCCGGTAGGCGGGCATGAAGCGGAGGATTCGCCCGTTGCGGGCGTCGATCACCAGCCGCCCATCCTCGCCGCCGCGGTCGATCACCGCGATCGTGTAGACGAAGCCGCGCTGATGCGGGATTCCGAGCGGCGAAAATCCGTTGTCGCGGAGCACGGAGTAGACTTCCTGCGGCGGCAGCAGGCTCGGCCCGTAGTCGCGCCCGACCGGCCCCGCCTCGGGCATCGCCGCATAGGGCCCCTGGAAGTCGGAGACGACCGCATAGCGCGGCGCGCCGGCACCATAGGGCGCCACGCCCTGTGCATTGGCGGCCGAGGCCACAAAGACCAGGCCGGCTGAGATCATCCATCCTGTGAACTGCTTCATCGCGCCATTGCTCCTGCAACGCCGCCCCTTGGCCTGAAAGCTTCTCGCTCCTCATCCCCACGCGTAACTTCATTGCGGATTCCGGCGGACCTTGGGCCGGATCGCGGCGCGCCCATGTCGCCATCGCGGGCCAAAGCAAGCGACCGGCGACTTTCATGCGCTTGTGTGATAGAAAAAAATTTGGCATGGTCGGAGTTAGGACAGTATCACTGTCTCAATTGTGGGGCGAACCCGGCACAGGGATTGCAACGCAAACAAGGGCGTCGCGGCGCCAAAAGACAGCAGGCAGGGCCGTTCGTCGGGGACGCTGAACGCCCAGGCCTGAATTTAGGAAATCGCGGCTCGCGGAGGACGAGCGGTGGCCCGGTGGGTACCGCAAACGCCCAAGGTGCGCCGCAGGACGCGGTGAGGCTCAGCCTTATTTGAGAGGACTGAAGATGAGCGGGTCGGAGATCGAGCGCGAAACCATCGTGACAGATGCGCTATCGGCGGCCCCGGATTCGAAACCGGAGCAAGGCGCGCGCGAATTCAGCTGGCGGCCGCCGGCGGAAGGTCTTTACGACCCCTCGCTGGAAAAGGATTCCTGCGGCGTCGGCTTCATCGCCAACATCAAGGGCAAGAAGTCGCATCGGATCGTCTCCGACGCGCTCAGCATTCTCTGCAACCTCGAGCATCGCGGCGCGGTCGGCGCCGATCCGCGCGCCGGCGACGGCGCCGGCATCCTGGTGCAGATTCCGCACGCCTTCTTCGAGCGCAAGGCCGCCGAGATCGGCTTCCAGCTGCCGAAGCCCGGCGAATACGCGGTCGGCGCGCTGTTCATGCCGAGGGAGACGGCCTGGCGCAAGGTCATCAAGAGCATCATCGCCGACCAGATCAAGGCCGAAGGCCTGATGCTGCTCGGCTGGCGCGACGTGCCATCCGACAATTCCTCGCTCGGCGCGACCGTCAAGCCGACCGAGCCCGCGCACATGCAGGTGTTCATCGGCCGCAACGGCGCGGTGAAGACCGACGACGAGTTCGAGCGCAAGCTCTATATCCTGCGCAAATCGATCTCGCAGGCGATCTACCAGCGTCGCGACCGCGGCCTTGCCGGCTATTACCCGGTGTCGCTGTCGTGCCGCACCGTGGTCTACAAGGGCATGTTCCTCGCCGACCAGCTCGGCAAGTATTATCCCGACCTCTCGGAACCGGATTTCGAGAGCGCGCTGGCGCTGGTGCATCAGCGGTTCTCGACCAACACCTTCCCGGCCTGGTCGCTGGCGCATCCCTACCGGATGATCGCCCACAATGGCGAGATCAACACGCTGCGCGGCAACGTCAACTGGATGGCAGCGCGCCAGGCCTCGGTGCATTCGGAGCTCTACGGCAAGGACATCTCGAGGCTGTGGCCGATCTCCTATGAGGGACAGAGCGACACCGCCTGCTTCGACAACGGCCTCGAATTCCTGGTGCAGGGCGGCTACTCGCTGCCGCATGCCGTGATGATGATGATTCCGGAAGCCTGGTCCGGCAATCCGCTGATGGATGAAGAGCGCCGCGCGTTTTATGAATATCACGCCGCGATCATGGAGCCGTGGGACGGCCCCGCCGCGATCGCCTTCACCGACGGCCGCCAGATCGGCGCTACCCTCGACCGCAACGGCTTGCGCCCGGCGCGCTATCTCGTCACCTCCGACGACCGCATCGTGATGGCGTCGGAAATGGGTGTGCTGAAGATCCCCGAGGAGCACATCATCACCAAGTGGCGGCTGCAGCCCGGCAAGATGCTGCTGGTCGACCTCGAACAGGGCCGTCTCATTCCCGACGACGAGATCAAGGCGCAGCTTTCGAAGAGCCATCCCTATCGCGAGTGGCTCGACCGCACCCAGATCGTGCTGGAAGAATTGCCTGACGCCCCCACCAAGGGCATGCGTTCCAATCTGCCGCTGCTGGATCGGCAGCAGGCGTTCGGCTATTCGCAGGAAGACATCAACATCCTGATGACGCCGATGGCCTCCACCGGCGAAGAAGCCAACGGCTCGATGGGCAACGACACGCCGATCTCGGCGCTGTCGGACAAGCCGAAGCCGCTGTTCACCTATTTCAAGCAGAATTTCGCGCAGGTCACCAATCCGCCGATCGATCCGATCCGCGAGGAACTGGTGATGAGCCTGGTCTCGATCATCGGGCCGCGGCCGAACCTGTTCGACCTGCAGGGCGCGGCCGGCAACAAGCGGCTCGAAGTGCGCCAGCCGATCCTGACCGACGCGGACCTTGAGAAGATTCGCTCGATCTCTGACATCGCCGACACCCATTTCAAGTCGCGCACGCTCGACACCACCTTCCATGCCGGCCTCGGCGCGGCGGGACTGGAACAGGTGCTCGACGAACTCTGCGCGCGCGCCGAGGCCGCGGTGCGCGAGGGTATCAACATTATCATCCTGTCCGACCGCATGGCGGGCTCGGACCGGATTCCGATTCCCTCGCTGCTCGCCTGCGCCGCCGTGCATCATCATCTGATCCGCACCGGATTGCGGACGTCCGTAGGCATGGTCGTCGAATCCGGTGAGCCGCGCGAGGTGCATCACTTCGCCTGCCTTGCCGGCTACGGCGCCGAAGCGATCAATCCCTACCTGGCGTTCGAGACCATCATCGCGATGAAGGAGCGGCTGCCGGCGGCGCTCGACGATTACGAGATCGTCAAGCGCTACATCAAGTCGATCGGCAAGGGCCTCTTGAAGGTGATGTCGAAGATGGGGATCTCGACCTACCAGTCCTATTGCGGCGCGCAGATTTTCGACGCGGTCGGGCTGAAGGCGGATTTCGTCTCGAAATATTTTGTCGGCACCCACACCCGCATCGAGGGCGTGGGATTGGCCGAAATCGCCGAGGAAACCGCGCGCCGCCATGCCGATGCGTTCGGCGACGCCCCGGTCTACAAGAACGCGCTCGACGTCGGCGGCGAATATGCCTATCGCACCCGCGGCGAGGACCATGCATGGACCGCCGAGTCGGTCTCGACGCTGCAGCATGCCGTGCGCGGCAATTCGCTGGAGCGCTACCGGGCGTTCGCAAAGATCCTCAACGAGCAGTCCGAGCGGCTGCTCACCCTGCGCGGCCTGTTCAAGATCAAGACCGCCGAGGACGAGAAGCGCAAGCCCGTCAAGCTGGACGACGTCGAGCCGGCCAAGGACATCGTCAAGCGCTTCGCCACCGGCGCGATGAGTTTCGGCTCGATCTCGCGCGAGGCGCATACCACGCTGGCGATCGCGATGAACCGTATCGGCGGCAAGTCCAACACCGGCGAGGGCGGCGAGGAGAGCGACCGCTTCAAGCCGCTGCCGAACGGGGACAGCATGCGTTCGGCGATCAAGCAGGTCGCCTCGGGCCGCTTCGGCGTCACCACCGAATACCTCGTCAACGCCGACATGATGCAGATCAAGATGGCGCAGGGTGCGAAACCCGGCGAAGGCGGCCAATTGCCCGGCCACAAGGTTGACGCCACCATTGCGAAAGTGCGGCATTCGACGCCCGGCGTCGGCCTGATCTCGCCGCCGCCGCATCACGACATCTATTCGATCGAGGATCTGGCGCAGCTGATCTACGACCTCAAGAACGTCAATCCGGAGGGCCAGGTTTCGGTCAAGCTCGTCTCCGAAATCGGAGTCGGCACGGTGGCCGCGGGCGTCGCAAAAGCGCGCGCCGACCACGTCACCATCGCAGGATTCGAGGGCGGCACCGGCGCCTCGCCGCTCACCTCGATCAAGCATGCCGGTTCGCCCTGGGAAATCGGGTTGGCCGAAACCCACCAGACGCTGGTGCGCGAGCGGCTGCGCAGCCGCATCGTGGTGCAGGTCGACGGCGGCTTCCGCACCGGACGCGACGTCGTGATCGGCGCGCTGCTCGGCGCCGACGAGTTCGGCTTCGCCACCGCGCCACTGATTGCGGCCGGCTGCATCATGATGCGCAAGTGCCATCTCAACACCTGCCCCGTGGGAGTCGCGACCCAGGACCCGGTGCTGCGCAAGCGCTTTACCGGCCAGCCCGAGCATGTCATCAACTACTTCTTCTTCGTCGCCGAAGAAGTCCGCGAGATCATGGCTCAACTCGGCTACCGCACCTTCAACGAGATGATCGGCCAGACCCAGATGCTCGACCAGTCCACGCTGGTGGCGCACTGGAAGGCCAAGGGACTCGATTTCTCAAAATTGTTCGTGCGCCAGAAGGAAGAAAAGGGCCAGAAGATCTATCATTCGCAGGGCCAGAACCATCATCTGGAGGCCGTACTCGACCGCCGGCTGATCGAGAAGGCGCAAGCCTCGCTCGACCGCGGCGCGCCGGTAAAAATCGAGACGGAGATCAACAACACCGACCGCTCTGCGGGTGCGATGCTCTCGGGCAACGTGGCGAAGATCTACGGCCACGCCGGCCTGCCCCACGACACCATCCAGGTCGCCTTCAAGGGCACCGCGGGACAGGCGTTCGGCGCATGGCTCGCGCGCGGCGTCACCTTCGACCTCGAAGGCGAAGCCAACGACTATGTCGGCAAGGGACTGTCCGGCGGCCGCATCATCGTCAAGCCGCCGCGCCATTCCGCGATCGTGCCGGAGCAGTCGATCATCGTCGGCAACACCGTGATGTACGGCGCGATCGAGGGCGAATGCTATTTCCGCGGCATCGCCGGCGAACGTTTCGCGGTGCGCAACTCCGGCGCGGTGGCCGTGGTCGAGGGCGCCGGCGATCATTGCTGCGAATACATGACCGGCGGCATCGTGGTGGTGCTCGGCAAGACCGGACGCAATTTTGCCGCCGGCATGTCGGGCGGCGTCGCCTATGTGCTGGACGAGGCCGGCGACTTCCCGAAACTCTGCAACATGGCGATGGTCGAACTCGAGCCGGTGCTGTCGGAAGAGATGATCAACGAGAACGCCTACCATGCGCTGGGCGACCTCGAAGCCCATGGCCGGGTCGACGTGTTCGAGAACCTCTTGGAATCCGATATCGAGCGGCTGCACATCCTGATCACCCGCCATGCCAGGCTGACGGGATCGAAGCGCGCCGCCGATATCCTGGCCGATTGGAGAAAATACCTGCCGAAATTCCGCAAGGTGATGCCGGTGGAATACCGCCGCGCGCTGAGGGAATTGAAGGCCAACGCCGACGCCGAGCCGAAGATCGCGATCGGAGCGTGAGAGGAAATGCGTCATCCTGAGGTGCGAGCCGTCTTCGGCGAGCCTCGAAGGATGACACGGAATACCTGTGGCCGATCCTTCGAGGCGCGCAAGGGCGCGCACCTCAGGATGACGAGAGAGAGTAGGCGTCATTGCGGGGCGCGCGTGAGCCGCGAACCCGGAATCTCGCAAATCAATATCGAGATTCCGGGTCTGCGCCTGCGGCGCATCCCGGAATGACGTAACAGACGAGGCAGCGGTTCAGAGGCTTAAGGGTTAATGGGCAAGATTACAGGTTTTCTGGAGATCGACCGGCACGATCGCAAATACGCGCCCGTCCCCGAGCGCATCAGGAATTTTCGCGAGTTCGTCATTCCGCTCAGCGAAAAGGACACGCGCGACCAGGCCGCGCGCTGCATGAACTGCGGTATCCCCTATTGCCACGGCACCGGCGCGGTGGCGCCGGGCACGCCGGGCTGCCCGGTCAACAACCAGATTCCGGATTTCAACGATCTGGTCTACCAGGGCAGTTGGGAAGAAGCTTCGCGCAACCTGCACTCCACCAACAATTTTCCGGAGTTCACAGGCCGCATCTGCCCGGCGCCGTGCGAGGCCTCCTGCACGCTCAACATCGACGACAACCCCGTCACCATCAAGACAATAGAATGCGCCATCGTCGACCGCGCCTGGGACAATGGCTGGATCAAGCCGGAAGTCCCCTCCGCCAAAACCGGCAAGAAGGTCG
The DNA here is from genome assembly GCF_035484855.1 of Bradyrhizobium sp. Lineage (GTDB taxonomy): Bacteria > Pseudomonadota > Alphaproteobacteria > Rhizobiales > Xanthobacteraceae > Bradyrhizobium. Next base: position 1,475 of record NZ_DATHOP010000055.1, on the reverse strand, counting down.
CGGTGGTCGGCTCCGGCCCGGCGGGGATGGCTTGCGCGCAGCAGCTCGCGCGCGCCGGCCACGACGTGCATCTGTTCGAGCGCTGGGCCAAGGCCGGCGGCCTGCTGCGCTACGGCATTCCCGATTTCAAGATGGAGAAGCACGTCATCGACCGCCGCGTCGCGCAGATGGAGGCCGAGGGCGTCACCTTCCATTACGGCAGCCCGGTCGGCGGCACCGCGCCCGGCGCGATCGATCCGCGTGAGATGCTCAACGAATATGACGCGCTGGCGCTGACCGGCGGCGCCGAGGCGCCGCGCGATCTGCCGATCCCCGGCCGCGACCTCGCCGGCATCCACTTCGCGATGGATTTCCTTCCGCAGCAGAACCGCCGCGTCTCCAACGAGCCGCTGGGCGGGGTGCCGGACATCCTCGCCGGCGACAGGCATGTGGTCGTGATCGGCGGCGGCGACACCGGCTCGGACTGCATCGGCACCTCGTTCCGGCAGGGCGCCAAATCGGTGACCCAGCTCGAGATCATGCCGGCGCCGCCCGAGCACGAGAACAAGGGCCTGACCTGGCCGAACTGGCCGCTCAAGATGCGGACCTCGTCGAGCCAGGCCGAAGGCGCCGTGCGCGAGTTCGCCGTGCTGACGCAGAAGTTCACAGGCAGCGACGGCAAAGTGGCAAAACTTCATTGCGTCAAGGTCGACGACAAGTTCAAGCCGCTCCCCGGCACCGAGTTCGATCTCGACGCCGAGCTCGTGCTGCTCGCGATGGGCTTCGTCCATCCCGTGCACGAGGGTCTATTGAAGATGCTCGGCGTCGAGCTCGACCAGCGCGGCAACGTCCGCGCCAACCTGATCGACTACCAGACCTCGCGGCCGAACGTGTTCTCCGCCGGCGACATGCGCCGCGGCCAGTCGCTGGTGGTCTGGGCCATCCGCGAAGGCCGCCTCTGCGCGCAGGCGATCGATCGGTTCCTGATGGGGACGACGAACCTGCCGCGGTAAGGATCGCAGTCGACGCCGCACAATCGGGCGACGAGAACGCGAGGCCCGCGCCATAATCTTGGTGGCGTAACGCGATGATGCCATGTCCGCTTCGCTCACAAAGCGACCGAGATTGTGCGGCCGCGCAGTATGTCGCGAAGGGCCGGCAGAGGACATCAAAGCTTCTAGTGTGCCATCGCGATGTCACCCGACAATTGCTCGCGCCTTACGTCGATGCGTAGCATCACTACAACGATCGCGCCCACCAGCGCGCACCCCGCCAACAATAGAAGGCCCGCGGTAAAGTTGCCGGTCAAATCCTTTAAATAGCCCATCGCGTAAGGACCGGCGAAACCGGAAAGATTGCCGAGCGAATTGATCGCGGCGATGCCGGCGGCAGCCGATGCTCCCGTCAGGAAACTTGCCGGCAGCGGCCAGAACATCGGGGGCACCGCAGAGACGCCGATCTGTGCAAAGCAAAGCAACCCCATGACGATGACGGGG
>NZ_DATHOP010000054.1:0-55682 GCF_035484855.1 Bradyrhizobium sp. | reverse complement strand
GTAGTGGTAGAGCGCACACGCGTTAGCAGGTCACACCGGAATCACCCGGCATTCCCCACGCAATGGTTTACGGATTATGGGCGCGCTCTCCCCGGTGCTCGGGCTCTTTGGCCACCGTCACCCCTGAGAAGCTTGCTTCTCACGAACTTGACACCAGCGTCGAGGTGCCAGGACCACGCGTCTTTTCCGTCCGCGGTCTGCGCCATTCGTCAAAGGCGCATCCGCGTCCACCGCATCCCGCCCCGCGTCGTTGACGTTGCGCAACGCCCCTTTGGTGGGGCGGGACGGGGAGCAATATAGGGTATTCAGAATATTCTGAAAAGAAGAATATTTTTTCGCGCAAGGCTTGACAGCAGAAGGCGGACGGTCCAGGCGGACAAGCCAGGTGATTTGCCCGTCGGGTCACGATTGCAGGAGCTATTCGCGAAAACCGTCGCGGTTGTCGAAGCGGGATTGCTGCGTACCCAACCGCGATGACAATCCCCATATAGCGGCGGGGCCGTCGAGAAGGGAAAGTCATGCGCTGGTTTCTGGGAGGCCTGGCCGCGTTCGCCATCGCGCTCGTGATCTATGTCGGGTCGGCCATCCTGTCGTTGAACGGTTTGGTCGAGGCGGTCCGCGCCGGCGATGGCGCCGCGATCCTGTCGCGAACGGACCTGCCGCGGCTGCGGCATTCGCTGGTCGACCAGATCGTCTTCGCCTATCTGAAGCGCGTCGGTCGGGACCGGCCGGTGAAGCCGATGGAACGGCTGGTCGCCTCGACCTATGGCGCCACCATCGCCGACGCCATGGTGGGGAAAATGCTGACCGCGGACAATCTCACGCAGATCCTGCGGGACGGCCGGGTTGCGGTCGGCGAGACCGACGTCAACCTGCAGCGGTTGAGCGACCTCGATGCCAGCGGGGTCTTGCAGAAGATCGGCCGCCTGTCGTTCGTCAAACCGGTCGAATTTCAGGTCCGGCTCGGCGATGGCGATGACGCCGGCGGGATCAGCCTTCACTTCGAGGGCTTTGGATGGAAGCTCTCGGGCGTGCAATTGCCGGCTGCGGCCATCGAAGCCCTCGTGCAGCGCCTGTCGGACAAGAACGGCCGGTAGCGGTAGCCCCGCGGCTCCAGGGTCCGAAAGGACACACTGTCGAAAAAAACTCCGATAGAAGCGGGCCGGAACCTTGCTCCCTCGCCCTGGCGGGCGGTACACCGGATTGGTTGGGTGGGGGATATAAGCAGCCATGATCGTCTGCTCGTGCAATATCCTGAGCGATCAGGACGTTCGCGCCATTGCGAGCAATCCCGCCTACGTGCCGCCTCGCGTGGCCGAGATCTACGACCGCCTGGGCTGCAGCGCGGAATGCGGGCGGTGCGCCCGGACCATCAAGACGATCATCGAGGAAGCCACCGCCTCGACTTTGCCTGTCGATTTCTGACAGGACCGCGACGGCGGCGTTGCCGGCGGCGCGGCAGGCGAGACCACGATCCCGCAGATTTGAACGAGCGTGAGGCCGCGACCGCTTGGGGACCGAGGCCGCCGTACGCACATCTTTCGTCGATGGCGCTTGCGGGAGCAAAAGCGATGCGATCTGTCCTGGCCTTGGTCCTGGTCCTGGGCCTGTTGATCACTTGCAGCGCTTCCGCGGACGCCGCGACGATGCATCGCTTCAAATCGCCGGCGCGCGCGCACCGCGGCGTTGTGGTCGCTCCCGGCCAACGCGTCACGGCGCCAGCGAGTTTCGCCCTTCCCGGTTGGACCGACGAACAGACCCGGGAGTGGCTGGACAACGCCAGCCGCGGCTCTCACGAAGGCTGATAGATGGCGCGCGATCGGCAAACGTTCATTTGATGTTTGTCTCTGCCGCGATCAGCTCTTTGCCCTCCGCGGTGCTGATCGTCAGTTGCACCCGTTCGCCGCTATGGCCTTCGGCAATCGGCGCGGAAATGCGATTTCCGCCGCCCGGGTCGGCCGTCACGGCCTTGTCGAACAATACCGTCTCGCCGCGTTTCAGCGTGACGCGCAGTGGTGTGGCCGGTTCGATGCTGAAGAACTGAAGGTTCACGCCGGACGCCTCGGCCACGAGATTGATCAGGATGTTCTGGTTCGCGTCCGTCACGTTGCTCATGCCGACCGTCGGACTGTAGGTTTCCGCAATCGACACTTCGCCCCGTGCGGGAAAGCTGGCGCTGTGGAAAAACTGGTCCGACATGCCGGCCCACAATTCGACGTAAGGCTGCGCCGGATTCGGGTCCTTGCGCGGGTCGGTTGCGTTCGCCATCGACGGAAATCCCCAGGTCCACATTTTCAGGCCGGGCGTGACCGCATTGTCGGCGATGCGGATGATCCCCTCTTCGTTGTCGTGGTTGATCACCCCCCAGAACCTCCCACCGCCCATGTCCGGCGCGGCGTAGGCGATGCCCGCCACGGGCCAGTTCCTGAAGTAGCGCAGGTTTTCGAAACGGCTCCGGCCCGGACCGAGACTCGCGTCGCCTTCGGCGAGGGTAGCCGACCAGCGGGGCGTGGTGTAGGCCTCGATCGGCGCGATGATTTCGGCGCCGCCGGTCGCCTTCGGATTGTTCGGATCCGATCCCGGCGCCAGCGTCGTGCAGGTCCAGTACTCGTAGTCGATCGCCCGGGCTTGCGGATTTTTCAGCACCACGCGCGTATCGAGCGCGGCGCGATCGGCCTTCAGCGTGACATAGGTGGTGGCTTCGATCCCGGTCGAGCCCGGTCTGAACCTCGGCGGCGCCACGCTATAGGCGAAATCGTCCTTCAGCGACATCGCCACCGTCACCTCATCGGCGCTCTGCTTGACCACCCTGAACTCCCACGGTTTTAGCCAGGTCTTGCCGTGCTCGGCATCCGGGAAGGTCGGGAAGATGCCGCCATACACCATCATCCAGTCGTAGTAGAACGTGCCGCCCTTCATCCCGTAAGGCACGCCGACCTGGTTGCGATAAAGCTGTTCATGGCCGGTCGGCTTGTAGATGATGGAAAGAATCCGCCCGCCGAATTCGGGCAACAGCGTCGCCTTCAGATAGCTGTTCTCGAGCACGTAGCCCTTGAACGCGCGATCGACGATGGTGTTCGCGTCGAGCGAGCCCGAGACGAATCCGTTCTCCGCATCAACGGCGTATTTGACGGTGTTCCACTTGATCGTCGATTCGCTGAGGGACACCCGGTCGGATACGGCCGCCGCATGCGCGACCGCCTGAAACGCACCGACCGCCGAAACCAGGGCAACCGCGATACGGACGCGGGCGGGCCGGGGAACATCCATAGCCATGTGCTTCGCCTTCGCACGAGCGGGGTCGATCTTCAGGCAAATATCAAATGGCTGGAGGAAATGGCGAAGAATCTGGCCGCAGGATGGGTCGGGCCTTCGCGAAACCCATCACTTTGGCGAGCGTCCTTGGCTGCTTGATGGGTTTCGCGAAGAACTCAGCCCATCCTGCAAGCTAGATCGTCATCAAGAAGCTCTCGACGGCCTCGCAGGAGACGCAACTGTAGGTCATCAGTTCGAGCCGTGTGCTGCGAGGCTCCGAAAGGACCAGCCTCATTTGCGCGCCGCATCTCACGCACGGCATTTCCGTCACCCGGAAGTGGACGCAGGTGGGGGTGGGTCGGGGTGGCTGCAGCATGTTAACCTCGCGCGATCATCAGAGGACACGCAACGCCTACCAACGTCTTGATTCTGCCAGATTCGAGACAGGTTTCAAACCCCAGGGTCTCACGATGGGTTTGGAGAAGGGCTCAATCCGTCCAGCGAGCGGTTAGTACCGGTTGTGAGCAATTATGCTTTATGACATACTTGTTCATAACCGGAGTAATTTCATGGCCGACATCGAGCGCGTCACCATCGCCTTGCCCGAACCCATGGCCGCATCCGTCCGCGCGGCGGTTGAGGCCGGCGAATACGCTTCCACCAGCGAAGTGTTTCGCGATGCCCTTCGCCTTTGGGAGGCCCGTCGCGAGCTGCGTGCCCGCGACGCCGAGGAACTGCGTCGCCGCTGGGATGCCGGCAAGGCCAGCGGCCTAGCGGGCGAAATCGCCATCCGCGACTTGATTGCCGACGAGAAAACCAAAAAAGCCCGGCGCCGTTGATCCGCATCGTCTAAACCCGCCGGGCCGAGGACGAGTTGCGCGCCATTTGGCGCTACATCGCCGAGGAGAATGACAACGAACCGGCCGCCGACCGAATTTTGCTGGCTATCAGCGAAAAAATTGAATTGCTGCGCGACCACCCCCGGCTTGGTCCGCGCCGTCCCGATATCGCCCGTGGCGCCCGGCTGCTGATCGAGGGACATTTTCTGATACTCTATGAAATGCACCCCGACACGGCCGATGGCCCAGTCGAGGCCGTGGAGATTGTCAGCATCGTTGATGGCCGCCGCGATCTGACCGAGTTGTTCTAAGCCGACCCGCGCGTTCGGCGTCTCGTCGCACAGCTCGACCCTGCTAACGACGCGTGGCAATTCCGGTCGTCATGGATTGATCGGGCAGCTTCCCGGCGTATCGCAGGGCGCAGGCGTGGATCGTGTAGTGGCGTTGATGTCGCTGGAAGGCGAACTTTCCACACCATTCACGACCGCCGAGACATGCCAGCGATAGCTGGTTTGCGGCTTCAGCCCGGAATCGCCGAAACTATATCCTGCAACATCTCCCACCGCCGTGAACGGACCGTCCGCCTCGGCGCGCTGGACGTGATAGGTCGTGGCTCCCGCCGCCGGCGTCCAGGCGACGTCGGCAGCGGTATCGGACATATCGATCACCGCGAGGCCCACCGGCGCCGTTGCCGGCGGCGCGGCGGGAGGGGTCGCAGGCGTCGCGTGCGCGGTCAGCGCATCCAGCATGGCCTTGATCGCCATGATCTGCGGTCCGGATTTCGTCACGTAATCATCGGTGTGATCGACATAGCTCCACCAGTCCCAGCAGGCCTGCGGATTGGACGAGCTCGCTTGCGTTTGCGGATAGAGCACGATGAGATGGTTGGTGTCGGCCCACGCATTGTAGCCGGTGTCCTCGACAAAGCGCCGGCCTACGCCGGCTTCGCCCGTATCCTGCGCGCAGCCGTGCAGGGCGATATGGACGCGGCAGGGCTCGCCGCGCGCGCATGCGTCCGGAACATAAACGTAGCCGGTATCGCCGAGGCTCAATTCACTCGCGTCCTTCGGCCTGGTGTAGACGGATTGATCGAAGGACAGCAGTTTGCCGCCAAGCTGGCCGCGATTGGGCTGGTTCAGCGCGCCATAAATATGTTGCAGCAGAATACCGGCCTGATCGTAATCATCGCAGCGATCGATGAAGGGGCTCTCATTGGCGTTGCAGTCCTTCAGGCCGTCGCCTTGCTGGTCCTGCCGGACGACCAGCGAATGGCCGGCTCCAACCGTGGTTTGATAGAACAGGTTGCCGACGGCGTCGCCGAGATAGTGGCGATAGAAATCGGCCGCCACGTCCGTCGAGGCCCTGGCCACGATTTTATCGTTGGTGCCGTGGAACAGGTAGATTTTCTGCCGGGCGATGTTTGCAAGTGGATCGATGTCGCCGGACTTGGCCTCGTCATCCGCCTTGCCGGTGAAATCACCAAGCTGCAGGTCCGACGGCGGCCGTCCCGTCATGCAGGAGCCCAAGGCGCGCGCGATCGGGCCCGAAAACCAGGTGACGGCGTCATCGATATCGGCCTCGGCGCACCAATAGGGGCCGCCGGCGATCACGCCGACACCTTTGATCACCGAGGACCATGCGGTGCCGAACTGGATGGCCATGAAGGCGCCCGACGAAATGCCGGATATCGAGCTTTCGCCGATGGCGGCATTATAGGCAGGCAGCTCGGCGGCAAGCGCCGAGCTTGCGATGGCGATCGCCGCTGTCAGCGCGGCGACGGTCCAGCGCAGGATGCGGATGCACATGAAAGCCTCTCATTCCCCGTCGGTTGCGGGCATGCCGAAGTCGGGACATTCAAGACCCATGCCATCATGAGAAATGGCCTGTACGCCTAAACCCATGGTTGAAATGTGACCCCGAACCGGTGCGCGGGGGCGGCGAGGTCGTAGCCGCTTTCTCAATCGGCCTCGTCCCCGGACAGGCTGTAAAGGTAATTCGTATCCAGCGGCTCGATGCCGCTGAGGTCGATCGCCTCCTCGGCCAGCACGCGCCGCGCGATCCGGAACATGCTGGTGCCGGTGGCGATTCCGCAATACTGCGCGATGTGCAGCAGCAGTTCCCGCAACTGCTCCAGCGGGACCCTGGTCCGCAACAGCGCCACGCGGAAATGCAGCTCGAACTCGTGCATCTGTCCGGATGCCGCCAGCATGGCGAGATTGACCAGGCTGAGTTGCTGCGGCGGAATGATGTTGCGCGACCACGTTCCGGCCCAGTTGATGTTGGTCACATACATCTGCCAGGCGCGATCGAACTCGGTGGCGTTTTGGCTGTTGCCGTCGACCCATTCGTCGCCCAGGACTTCTCTTCGGGTCTTCGCCCCGGCCGCTGACATCAATGACTTCATCACGGTAGTCCTCCAGGTTGAACGGTTGGTTCTGCCGGCGTCTACTCTAATCGATCGAAATATGCGCCTCGCGCGCGACCTTGATCCAGCGTTCGGTTTCCATGCGCATCAGCTCTCCGAATTGCTGCGGGGTCATGGTTGCGGCCTCGGCGCCCTCATTGGCGAGCGGCGTGATGAGCTCGGGCGAGGCCAGCATCTTGCCGATCTGGGCGTTGAGCGCGTTGACGACGTCGGCCGGCATCCCGGCCGGACCGACGATGCCCCACCAGGACGACAGGTCGAAACCTGTGAGGCCCGCCTCGTCCAGCGTCGGCACGTCCGGCAGCAGCGGCGTTCGCTTGACGCTCGTCACCGCCAGCGCGTTGGCCTTGCCGGATTGCGCGAGCTGCAGCACCTGCGGCAGGCTGGATACGTAGACGTCGACATGGCCGCCGATCAGATCGTTGAGCGCCGGCGCACCGCCCCGATAGGGTACGTGCATCAGCTTCACGCCGGCCGACAGCGCAATCAGCTCGGCCGCAATCTGGTTGATGCTGCCGGGACCTGCCGAGGCGTAGGTGATCTGGCCCGGTCTGCTCTTCGCCAGCGCAATCAATTCTTTCGCCGATTTCACCGCCAGACTGGTCGAGGCGACGAGCAGCAGCGGCGAGCGGGCGATGAAGGCGACCGGCGCAAAATCCCTTGTCGTGTCGAACGGCATGCTCTTGCGGATCGCGGGGTTGATCGTGAAGGTCGACGACACCAGCAGCAGCGTGTAACCGTCCGGTGCTGCCGCGGCGACGTCGGAAGAGCCGATCAGGCCGCCGGCGCCGGACCGGTTTTCGACCACCACCGGCTGACCCCATGCCTCGGTGAGCTTCTTGCCGATGGCGCGGCCGATGATGTCGTTGGAACCACCTGCCGCGAACGGAATGACCAGCGTGATCGGCTTGGACGGATAGGTCTGCGCCGATGCCGCCGGGTTTGCGAGCACAAGGGCCGCGGCAAGCCAGGCTGCAGTCTTGATCATGATGCGTTTCTCCCTGTGACCTGTCGCAAGCGGCCCGCTACATCCCATCCAGCGTGTGAACCCAGGGCTCCGGGATCAGCGCATAGGCGCCGCCCTGCCGCACCAGGTGGGAGAAAGACGGGAAATGCAGGTGCATCCCGGCGACCAGGATGCCGTCGGTGGCGACGCGATCGAACATGCGCTTGCGGGCGGCTGCGGCCGCCGCAAGATCGGTATCGAAGGCCATGCCGGCTTCGGGCAGCGCGGTCTGCACTTCCGGCACGTGCACGGTGTCGCCCCAGATCATCAGCTGCTCGTCGCCCGAGGCGATCAGAAACGCGGTGTGGCCCGGCGTATGCCCTGTGCTCGGCACCGCGGTGACGCCGGGAAACACCTCGCCTTGCGTGAACAGCCGCGTGCGATCCCTGTAGGGCTCGACCTGCTCGCGGCCGGCGAGGAAATACAGTTTTTTCGAACGCTCGTCCGCCTTCGCCATCGCGCCGTCATCGAACCAGTGTTTCGGCTCGTTCTCGTGCATCACCAGTTCCGCGTTCGGAAACAGCCGCTCGCCGTTCGACATGTCGGTCAGGCCGGCGGAGTGATCCGGATGCATATGGGTCAGCAGCACGGTGTCGATCGACTTCGCGTCGACGCCGGCGGCGGCGAGATTGCGCTGCACGAAGCCGGCGGTGGGCAGCAAATAATTGCCCGATCCGGTGTCGACGATGGCGCTACGCCCCTTGGAATGAATCACGAAAGCGTTGACATTGGTTCGCCGCGCCGGCCGGAACGCATCGCGCAACAACCGGCGCGCCTGTTCGACATCGACATTGCGCATCACGTCGAGGTTGCCGTCGAGATAGCCGTCGCTGATGGCGGTGACGACGATATCGCCGATCTGGCGATGGTAGACGCCGGGAATCTGCTGTGCGGGCTGCGCTGTCATGGGGGAAGACCTTGGGTCAGGAGAGACGGGATGAGGTTCGATTATGCGCCGACCGTCTGGAGAAATTCGCCGATGGCGTCGGCGATCAGCTCCGGCGTCTGCACCGACATGTAATGTCCGGTGCGGAGTTCGATATAGCGCGCGCCGGGGATGGATTTCGCGGTGGCTTCCGCGAGCGGCGGCGGACGCACGCGATCGAGGCTGCCGCCGATCACCAGCACGGGGCAACGCAGTCCGCCCAGTTCGTCCTGCATGTCGAGGCCTGCCAGCATCCGCCAGATCGTCGCATAGCTTGCGGGGTCGTTGCCGAGCCATCGCGCCCGGTAGCGCTCGAAGCGCTTGATGTCGCCGCGAAGCTCCGGGGCATAGCCGTTGCGCATGGAATCCTCCACCGCGAAGGCCATGCCGGCGGCCTCGATCCTGGCGACGCGATCGAGCGCCGCAGGCCGCCGCTCCGGCGCGACGCCGGTCGCGGGACTGCCGACCACCACCGCGCTGGTGCGCTCGGGGTATCGCGCGGCGAAATGCAGCGCGATCGCGCCGCCGACGGCGATGCCGGCCAGCGCGACCGGGCCTTCGATTTTGAGCGCATCGAGCAGGGCGGCGGTATCGTCGGCCATGGTGTCGATGCCGAGTTCGCCGCGGGCCTTCTGCGACAGTCCGGCGCCACGGGTATCGTAGCGCAGCACGCGGCGGGATTTCGACAAGCGTGGGACGACGTCGTCCCAGCTCTCCAGCGAGCCGCCCATCTCGTGCACCAGCACCAGTGTGCGCTCGCCCTTGCCGCACAACTCGTAGCGCAACGCGACGCCGTCCAGTTCGATGAAATCCATGCGGCGTTTCCGGTTGCCCTGTGTGATTTTCTTGGTTCAGCACCCGTTCGCGGGGTTTTGCCAATCAACCCGGAAATGCGCGATCTGGCAATATTCGTTTTCGAATGGCGGCGGTTGCGTTGACACCGTTCATGCTGGTGCGCGATCCTGCCGTTGCAGCGAAAGATGACGGAAATGACCGACCTGCCCGAGAATGCCAGCCCGCGATCGGTGAGCGAGATCGCCAGCTATCACGCCCATGTCTATTACGATCCGGCGACCACGCGGCCCGAGGCCGAACGGCTGCGCGGATGGATGGGCGAGCGTTTTGCGGTCACGCTCGGGCGCTGGCACGACGTCAAGGTCGGTCCGCACGATCAGGCCATGTATCAGGTGGCGTTTGCCTCGGAGCTGTTTCCGACCCTGGTGCCGTGGCTGATGCTCAACCATGGCAGTTTGAGCGTGCTGGTGCATCCGAACACCAAAAACCCGCGCCGCGATCATCTGGTCAATCCGCTGTGGATCGGCGCGCCGCTCGACGTGCATGGCGAGAAGCTTCCGGAAGAGACCGAGGCGGAGCACGCGCCCGCGCCGAATACGCATCCGCATCACCGTCCCTGATCGTCGCGCCGCCGGCTCCGTCATTGGGCGGCGCGATCCTCACAGTTTCATCGGCGGCCGCGCGGTCATCCTGCCAACCGCCTGCCAGATCGGCGGCAGCAACAGCAGCGCGGCGCCGAGCAGCACCAGGCTCGTCACCAGCGTGTTGCTGAAAAATATCGAAAGCGACCCCCGCGACATCAGCATCGACTGGCGGAAGGCATCTTCCGCCTTGTCGCCGATCACGATGGCGAGCACCATCGGCGCCAGCGGATAATGCAGCTTCTCGAACAGATATCCCAGCACGCCAAAACCCATCATCATCACGACGTCGAGATAGGAATTGGAAACCGAATAGGCGCCGACCGTGCAGATGATCACGATCAGCGGCGCGATGATGAAGAACGGCACCCGCATCAGGGCGGCAAAGATCGGCACGGTGAGCAGCACCAGGATCACGGCTACGACGTTGCCGAGATACATCGAGGCGATCAGGCCCCAGACGAAATCCTTTTGCTCGATGAACAGCATCGGTCCGGGATTGAGGCCCCAGATCATCAGCCCGCCCATCATGACGGCGGCGGTGGCGGAGCCGGGAATGCCGAGCGCCAGCATCGGCAGCAGCGCGCTGGTGCCGGCGGCATGGTCGGCGGTTTCCGGCGCGATGATGCCTTCCGGCTCGCCCTTGCCGAAATTGGCGCGACGCGGCGACAGCCGCTTGGCGATGCCGTAGCTCATGAAGGACGCCGCGGTCGGTCCGCCGGGCGTGATGCCCATCCAGCAGCCGATCGCGGCGCTGCGCAACAGCACCCAGCCATAGCGCGGCAGATGCGCGAGCGTGCGGAATACCTCGCGCCACTCGACCTTGGAGGAGATCGCCTTGACGTGAAACTCGTCCTCCACCGCGATCAGCAATTCGCCGATGCCGAACAGGCCCATCACCGCGACCACGAAACTGATGCCCTTCACCAGCTCGTCGATGCCCATGGTGAGCCGCACGCTGCCGGAGACCGTGTCGATGCCGACCGCCGCCAATGCAAAGCCGATCGAAAGCGACACCAGCGTCTTGACCGGCGGCGAGCCGCCCATGCCGACGAAGCTGGCGAACGCCAGAAAGTACACCGCGAAATATTCCGGCGGCCCGAACGCCAGCGCCACCTTCGCAACCCAGGACGCCGACAGCGTGATCAGCACGACGCCGGCGAGCGCGCCGATGGCGGCCGAACCGAACGCGGTGGCCAGCGCCGTGGTCGGCCTGCCGTCGCGCGCCATCGGATAACCGTCGAACGTGGTCGCGACCGAGGAGGGCTCGCCGGGGATGTTGAACAGGATCGAGGTGACCGAGCCGCCGAACAACGCGCCCCAATACATGCTCGAGAGCAGGATGATGGCCGATACCGGCTGCATGCCGAAGGTCAGCGGCAGCAGCAGCGACACCCCGTTGGGCGCGCCGAGGCCGGGCAAGACGCCGACCAGGATGCCGAGAAGCACGCCGATCAGCATCAGGAAGATATGATTGCCTGACAGCGCGATGCCAAAACCGTGCATCAGGGCTTCGAGATTTTCCAACGCATTCCCCTCAGAAACCGAAGAAATCGCCGAGCACGCCGCGCGGCAACGAGATCTGGAACATCAGCTCGAAGGTCAGATAGAGCGCGACCGCGGTACCGATCGCGGCGACGGCCGAGAACAAAAACGAGCCGCGCTTGTGCCAGGCCAGCGCGCCGAACACATAGATCGCCGAGGCGACATACATTCCGATCAAGGGAATGACGCCGACATAGACGGCGGCCGGGACGAACAGCGCTGCCAACCGTTTCAGCTCGTTCGCCCGCAGGATCACATCGCGCGCCTGCAGCCAGCCCTGCACCAGATTGAACAGGCTTCCGCTCAGGATGATCAGGCCGACGATGAACGGAAAGGTGCCGGCGTCGACGCCGCCTTCGCCCCAGCCGATGCCGTTATCCAGGCTGGAGACGACGACGGCGAGGCCGAACGCGCCGGTGAGGAGCGCGGTCGCCGTTTCAAGGCTGCGTCCGGAGACCATGACCGGACTCTAGTGCGAAACCAGCCAGCCCTGGTCGGCCGCGATCTTGTGGTTGCGCTCGATGTCCTCGTTGATGAATTTGGTGAGGGCCTCGCCCGTCAGGAAGGTGTCGACCTGCGAGGTCCGCTCGACATATTCCTTCCATTCCGGCGTGGCCTGCACCTTCTTCATCAGGTCGACGTAGAACGCGGCCTGTTCGTCGGTGACCTTGCCCGGCAGCCACACCGTGCGCGGCTGTTCGAATTGCGGAATGTCGAGGCCACTTTCGACGCAGGTCGGGATATCGTGCCAGTTCTGCGTTTCCGTGACCTTCGGGCCGTCCGGAAGGCGTTTTGGGCTGAAGGCGCACAGCGGGCGCTGGGTCGAGCCCTTCCACTGTCCGATGCTTTCGCTGGGATTGTTGACGTGGGAATCGATATGGCCGCCGGCCAGTTGCACGGCCGCTTCCGCGCCGCTCTTGAAGGGAATGTAGGTGAACTTGACATTGGCGGCCTTGTCGATCAGGCGGGTCAGGACTTCGTCGGTGTCCTTGGACTGCGCGCCGCCCATCTTGAAATCGCCTGATGGTTTCGCGGCGACCGCCTTGAGATAGTCCTGCACGGTCTGATACGGCGCGTCCTGCTTGACCCATAGCAGGAACTCGTCCTGCACCATGGCGGCGATCGGCGTCAGGTCGGTGTAGTTATAGGCCACCTTCGACACCATCGGCTGGGTCCAGGCATTCGAGGTCCCGAACACGATCTTGTAGGGATCGCCGGCCATCGCCTTGGTGTAGGTGTAGCCTTCGGCGCCGCTGCCGCCGCCCTTGTTGGTGACGACGATCGGCTGATCGATCAATTTGTGCCTGGTGATGATGCCCTGCACCGCGCGTGCGAAATTATCGGTGCCGCCTCCCGGGCCGGCGGTGGCGATGAATTCGATCGGCTTGGTCGGTTGCCACGCGGCGTCCGCCGCCGCCGGCAAACCGGCTGCCAGACCGAAAGCGATGGCTGCGAATTTCGTCTTCAAAGACATCAGGTCCTCCCGTTGATTTTATTCTTGTCGATTTTTTCTTGAAGCTTTCGGTCTTTGATTAGCCGGTCTTTTCCTTGAGGACGCCCGCGGGAGCTACCGCTCCTTCCTGCCGAAGTGCGGCGATCTCCGCGGCGTCGAAACCATAAGCGCTCAACACCTCGTCGCTGTGCTCGCCATAGAGCGGCGCGCCGCTTCGCACCCCGCCGGGTGTCGCCGAGAATTTGATCGGCAATCCCATGGTCTTGACCTTGCCGAGCGATGAATGCCCGACTTCGACCACCATGTCGCGGGCAATCGTCTGCGGATCGCTCAATGCCTGCAGCATGTCGTTGACCGGCCCGCAGGGGACGTCTGCTTGTTCAAGCGCAGCCAGCCAGTGTTCCGCGGTTTGGGTTCGGAATCGCGCGGACAGCAGGGCTTCCAGTTCCTTCAGATGCGCCATCCGGTCGCCGCCGGTTTTGAATCGTGGATCGCTTGCCAGTTCCGGAATGCCCAATACCTCGAGCGTCCGCATCCAGTGCTTCTGGTTGGCGCCGCCGACCACGATCCATTTGTCGGACGCCTCGAAGGCCTGGTAGGGCGCATTCAGCGGATGGGCCGAACCCATGGCTTTCGGTGCCACGCCGGTCGCCAGCGCAATCGCCGCCTGCCAATAGGTCTGCACCAGGGCGGCCTCGAACAGCGAGGTTTCCACCCACTGGCCCTGACCGGTTTTCAGGCGATGGGTGTAGGCGGCGACGATGCCGAGCGCGGCGAGAATCCCGGCGGTGATGTCCGACAGCGGGGAACCGCATTTCACCGGCGGCCCGTCAGGCCGCTCCCCGGTAAAACTCATGATCCCGGACATCGCCTGCGCCACCAGGTCAAATCCGCGGCGATGCTTGTAGGGCCCGGTCCGTCCGAAGCCGGACAGCGAGCAATAGATTAGGGCAGGGTGATCCTTTGCGAGGTCGGCGTAAGCGAAGCCGAGCTTCTCCATCACGCCGGGGCCGAAATTCTCCACCAGCACGTCGGCCTTTGCGATCAGGCGCCGCAGCACTTTGGCGCCGCCCGGCTTCTTCAGGTCGAGCGCGATGCCCTTCTTGTTGCGGTTCATCATCAGGAATGACGCCGCCTGGTCGCCGATCTTGGGAGGCACCATGTAGCGGGTGTCGTCGCCGGCCGGGATCTTCTCGATCTTGATGACCTCGGCGCCCATGTCGGCGAGCATCAGCGTACAGGTCGGACCGGCCATCACATGCGTCAGGTCGACAACCTTCAATCCGGTCAGAGGCCCCATGGTTTCTCCCGCGGTTTTTTTATGGGACAGGTTCTGAATGCAAAAGCCGGCTTCCGCAAGGCCCGATTCGTCGAACTCGTCATTTCCTGACGCAGCGGCTATTTCCACAGCAACGTCGCGCCTGTATTGTCGCCGAGAACACCGGCCTCATCGGTGAATGAAGCTCCATAACGCGCGGTGGAAAATTGTCCGAAACTCCCGAATTCGACTACGTCATCGTCGGCGCCGGTTCGGCCGGCTGCGTGCTGGCCAACCGGCTGAGTGCTGACGGCAAACATTCGGTGCTGCTGCTCGAAGCGGGACCAAGGGACACCAATCCCTGGATCCATATTCCACTCGGCTATGGCCGGCTGTTCAAGGAAAAGACCGTCAACTGGATGTACCAGACCGAGCCCGAGCCGGGGCTCAACGGACGGAGTGTGTTCCAGCCGCGCGGAAAAACGCTGGGCGGATCGAGCTCCATCAACGGCCTGCTCTATGTACGCGGCCAGCACGAGGATTACGACCGCTGGCGCCAGCGCGGCAATGTCGGCTGGGGTTTTGACGACGTGCTGCCCTATTTCAAGAAGGCCGAGAACCAGGTACGCGGCGCCGACGATTTCCATGGCGTCGGCGGCCCGCAGCCGGTATCCGAATTGAGTGACGCCGATCCGCTGTCGGCGGCCTTCATCGAGGCCGCGGTGGAAACCGGCATTCCCAGGAATCCCGATTTCAATGGCGCCACCCAGGAAGGCGCGGGCTTCTTCCAGACCACGACCCGCTACGGCAGGCGCGCGAGCACGGCCGTGTCGTATCTGCGGCCGGCGCTGGGACGAAAGAATCTGCAGGTCGAAACCTCGGCGCTGGCGCAGCGCATTCTGTTCGAGGGACGCCGCGCGGTCGGTGTCGAATATCGCAGGGAAGGCGTCTTGCGCACGGCGCGGGCGCGCCGGGAAATCCTGGTTTGCAGCGGCGCCTATAACTCGCCGCAATTGCTGCAGCTCTCGGGCGTCGGCCCGGCGGAGTTGCTGCGCCAGCACGGCATCGATGTGGTGCTGCATGCCGAGGGCGTCGGCCGCGATCTGCAGGATCACATGCAGGTGCGGATCGTCATGCGTTGCACGAAACCGATCACGCTCAACGACGTCGTCCACAGCCCCGCGCGAAAAATCCTTGCCGGCCTGCGCTATGCCGCGTTCCGCGACGGCCCGCTATCGATCGCCGCCGGCACCTCGGGCGCCTTCTTCAAGACCAATCCGCGGCTAGCCACGCCCGATATCCAGATTCACTTCCTGCCGTTCTCGACCGACAAGATGGGCGAGAAGCTGCATCCGTTTTCCGGATTTACCGCATCCGTCTGCCAGTTGCGCCCCGAGAGCCGCGGCTCGCTGCGCATCCGCAGTGCCGACCCCGCGGCGGCGCCGGAAATCCGCATCAACTATCTCGCAACCGAGACCGATCGCACCGCCAATGTCGAAGGCCTGAAGATTTTGCGAAAGATATTGCACGCGCCGGCGCTCGCGCCGTTCGTGGTCGAGGAGGTCGATCCCGGCAAGAAAGTCTCGACCGATGAGGAATGGCTGGCCTATTGCCGAGCGCGCGGCAGCACGATCTACCATCCGACCTCGACATGCCGGATGGGAAGCGATCCGCTTGCGGTGGTCGATCAAAGCTTGCGCGTTCGCGGCATCGAGGCCTTGCGCGTGGTCGACGGCTCGGTGATGCCGGACCTGGTGTCCGGCAATACCAACGCGCCGATCATCATGATCGCCGAAAAGGCCTCCGACCTGATTCTAGGGATCGCTAGTTAGCCGCTCCCGGGCGAACTCAGAAGGCGCTTTTGTAGCGCGAGAGCGCGACGGGGCTGCCATAGACCCACATCGGCTCGCCGCACTGGCTCGGGCCCTGATCGGTCGTGCAGGCGTCGCTCCAGGAGGGCGCTGCGACCTCGCGGCCCTCGGTTTGATATGGCCGCGCCGGCGCCACGCTTCGCTCGCCTTGCGCCTGGGCCGCCAACGGCATCGCCAGCGACAACGCAAACGGCAACACCGTCAGGAACTGATAAATCTTCATGGTTTGGCTCCTTGATTGTGACCTCTCGCTGAGGCATCAGTTGCTGTATCGGAGATGGGGGCCGAAAATTCCCCGACCATTAAATTGGAATTCGCAAAGCTAAATTCGGGTTTAGCAAAGGTCTGGATCGCCGCGATCACCGCGCGGTGAAGGAAACGTGAATGGCGGCAATTCAATTGAGGATCGGCACGCGCAAAAGCGTGATGGCGCTGGCCCAGACCGGGGAAATTGCCAGGTGCCTGACCGCGGCCGTTCCCGGTCTCGATGTCGAGATCGTGAAGTTCGAAACGTCAGGCGATTCGGATCAGGTCGGCAAGCTGTTGCCGCATGGCGGCAAGGGCGGCGCCTTCGTCGCCGAAATCCGCAAGGCGGTGATTTCAGGCGGACTACAGGCGGCGATGCATTCGCTGAAGGACATGCCCGGCAACGAAGACACGCCGGGACTCGTGATCGGCGCGACGCTGTCGCGCGATCCGCCCGGCGATGTGCTGGTGCTGCGCCCGGGTGTCTCGGTCGACGATCTCAGGGCCTCGCGCGGCAGGGGATTCAAGCTCGGCACCAACGCGGTGCGGCGCGCGGCCTATGCGCGGCGGCTGTTCCCCGATATCGAGGTGATCCATTATCGCGGCGCCGCCGACACCCGCGTGCGCAAGCTCGATGGGCTGCAGATGCAGCGGCTGCCCGACGGCGGCGCGGTGGGACCCGCGGACGCGCTGATCATGGCGCGATCCGGGCTCGAACGCATCGGCCTCGCCGGCCGTATCGCCTACGAGTTCTCGATCTCGGAAATGCTGCCGGCGGTCGGCCAGGGCATCGTCGCGGTGGAATGCGCGGCACAGGATTGGCAGACGCGGCGTATCCTGTCTTCAATCGACGACCCCGCCGCGCACGCAAGCGCCGACGCCGAGCGCGAGGTGTTGTGGGTGCTCAACGGCCATTGCAATTCGCCGATCGCGGGATTTTCCACCATCGACGGCGCGCGGATGACGCTGACCGCTTCCGTGCTGGACGAGACCGGCGGCCTGTTCATCGAAGCGACGCGCGCGGGCCCCGCCGACCGGCCGCGCGAGCTTGGCCGCGCGGTCGGGCTCGAACTGCTCGCCAGGGGCGCGGCCGACATCATCGAACGCAGCCGGCCGCAATAGCGGGTTAGCCCTTATGCGCCCGCACCCGCTTGATCATCTGCTCGACATGGGCGATCGGGGTTTCCGGCTGGATGCCGTGGCCGAGGTTGAAGATCAGCCGGCCCTTGCCGTAATTCGCCAGCACGTCATCGACCGCCTGGTCGAGCGCGGCGCCGCCTGCGATCAGCGCCAGCGGATCGAGATTGCCCTGCACCGCGACCTTGGCCTGCACGCGCTCGCGGATCAGCGAGGGCTCGGCGGCCCAGTCGATGCTGACGGCATCGACGCCGGTCGCCTGCACATAGTCAGGCAGCTGCGCGCCGGCGCCCCTGGGGAAGCCGATGATCCTGGCATCGGGCGCCTTCGCGCGCACGCCCTCGACGATGCGCCGGGTCGGCTCGATCGACCATCGCAAAAATTCGCGCGGCGGCAATATGCCGGCCCAGGTGTCGAAAATCTGCAGCACGTCGGCGCCCGCCGCCAATTGCCCGAGCAGATAGCGGACGGAATTCCGCACCAGCACGTCGATGATTTTCGAAAACGCCTCGGGGTGGGCATAAGCCATCATCCGCGCCGGCGCCTGGTCCGGCGTGCCTTGCCCCGCCACCATGTAGGTGGCAACCGTCCACGGTGCGCCACAGAAGCCGATCAGCGCGATTTTGGGATCGAGCTCGCGGCGCACGCGGCGCAGCGCTTCATAGACCGGCTCGAGTTTGCCGAAGTCGGCCTGCGCCGCCAGCGTCTCGACCTTCGCCGGCGTATCCAGCGGATCGAGCCGCGGGCCTTCGCCGGCCTCGAACCGCACCTCGCGACCGAGCGCGTAGGGAATGACGAGAATATCGGAGAAGATGATCGCAGCGTCGAAATTGAAGCGGCGGATCGGCTGCAGCGTGACTTCGGCGGCGAATTCCGGGGTGAAGCAGAGCTCGAGAAAGCCGCCCGCTTTGGCGCGCAGCTCGCGATATTCCGGCAAATAACGGCCGGCCTGTCGCATCATCCAGATCGGCGGTACCGGCATTCGATCGCCGGCCAGCACGCGCAGCAGGGGTTTGGTGGGATCGGTTGGGGTCAAGCGCTTGAGTCCGCGAGGGCGATCGAGGGGCGAGGGTCGCTCCTGATACACTGCGGATACGGGCTTGGCCAAGCCACGATCGCCCCCGCTGCCTGCCATCTCGCAGGCAGCGGGCGGCGAAACGTTGCTTTCCGTCGCGATGTCGCGACAATTGGACCTTGAGCGCACAGTCCTCCGGCCCGGCGATTAGGTCCGGCGGTCGCCCCAAATTGGAATTCCAAACGGGCTGGGGTCGGAATTTGTCTTTGGAGCGCCGCGAGTTTGCCTCATCGATGAGGGTGCAGTCTCACCGACACGATAGTCGACCCCAAGCTGCCGCCATTGTCTGTGCGTTATTGGTCATAACCTGAAAGATTGCTGTTCAAACCCGTTTGCCCGCTGGCGTGCATAACCGCGCCGATGGAACGGCTCCGGGCCATTCGCGGGGAACCTCCGGTTTGTCGGCGCGTTGACCCACCCTGGAGGCGAACATGGCTGAAAAATTCGATCCTGCGGCGCATGACAAGCATGCCGACGATCCCCGACAGGCCGCGAAGGCCGATCTGGAAACTCACGCCAGGCTGGAGGCCGGCCTGATCGACACGTTTCCGGCATCCGATCCCGTGAGCGCGGCGCAGCCGGCGCCCTCGAAGCCTCGTCGCGAGCGGACGCCCGAATGAGTCAGGAGTTCAACCATGCCGCCAACGACTCGCCGCGGAGCGGGAGTTCGAAGCATTTCACGCCCGTGGTATGGGCCATGATCGTACTGGCCATCGTCGCAGTGGCGATATGGTTTGCAGTGAAATCGTAAGCATCCTTGATTCGGCCGTCGAGGTTCCCGTAACACTACGGCACGGGTTGCATGGTTTTGACGACGTTTTCTCATATTAACTTCAGGGATAAATAAGGTGTCCATGGGATTGTCCGTCATTCGGAGAATTTCGCGAGATGGACGCCGCCCCTCACAAAGCCGGCCTGATGCGTCTGCCTTTTCGGGCCGCGCTGTTCATTGCGCTGGTTTGCGTTACCATTCTCGGGTTGAGCGGCTTGCGCGAGTGGAACACGCGGGCTGCCACGCTGAAGGCCTCGGAGGTGGAACTCGCCAACCTCGCGCGGTCGTTGATCCAGCACGCCGAAGACAGTTTCGACTTGCTGGATGCCAGCATCCTTGGCGCCGTCGGCCGCCTCGAGACCGATGGAGCCACGCCTGCGACGCTTGCCAAGCTGCAGGACATTTTCGTGGCGCGGAAGGCGGCGTCGAACCGGGTCAGCGGGTTTGCGATCGTCGACGACAATGGCAACTGGCTGGCGTCGTCGGGCGCGCGCGGGCAAAGCCTCGACGACCGTGAATTTTTCCGCCACCACCTGCAATCGACCGATCCGGGTGCATTTATCGGACGTCCGGTCAAGAGCCTGACCGGCGAATGGGTCATGACCGTGTCGCGGCGATTCAATCACCGCGACGGCAGCTTTGCCGGCGTCGTGATCGCGACCATCGGCGCTCCCTACTTCGCGAAATTCTACGGCCAGTTCGACATCGGCGCGAGCGGCAGCATCACCTTGCTCTCTACCGACGGGATCGCTCTGGCGCGCCGTCCCGACGACGGCTTCGTCGGACGCGACCTGTCGGATGGGCCCTTCTTCAAGAGCGTTACCTCCGGCGTGTCTTCGGGCACGGATTATTTCCGATCGAACCTCGATGGTTTGCAGCGGGTGGGCTCCTACCAGCAAAGCAGCCGCTATCCCTTTATGGTTCTGGCCAGCAAAACCGAGGATGAGGTGCTCGCGCAATGGCGTCACGCTGCCCTCACGCGCTTGATGTTTGTAACGGGCCTAGTCACGCTGATTGCGGTGATGGGGCTCTACCTCGTGCGGCAGTTGCTGCAGGGACAGCGCATGGCGGCCGCTCTCGCCGCCAAGGAAGCCAATTTCCGCGTGCTGGCGGAAGGATCGAGCGACATGGTGACCCGCGTCGGACGGGATGAGCGGGTCACCTACGCTTCGCCCTCGTCGGCTCGTGTCCTGGGCTGGGATCCAGAGCAGTTGGTCGGAACGTCGGCGCTGGCCGGCGTCAACCCGGAGGATTTGCCGCGGGTCGAGCAAGCCGTCGCGGCGTTGAAGCGCGGCGAGGCCGAGGAAGCGCGCATCGCCTACCGCACCCGCCATCGGGATAAATCCGAAATCTGGGTAGAGTCCACGCTGCGCGTCACGCGGACGGTCGATGGCGAGGTCGACGGCGTTGTCGGCATCACCCGCGATGTCACGCAACAAAAGGATCTGGAAGAAAAACTGGAGACGCTGGCCACGGAAGATGGCCTCACCGGCCTTGCCAATCGCCGCCGCTTCGACGAGCGGTTGCTGGAGGAATCGGGCAGGGCCCATCGCGAGCGCAGGCCGTTGGCGCTGTTGATGATCGATCTCGATCATTTCAAGGAGTTCAACGACGAGTACGGACACCTCGCCGGCGACGACTGTCTGCGCACCGTCGCCGGCATATTGGCCAGGCAGGCCAAGCGTACCACCGACCTTGCGGCGCGATATGGCGGCGAGGAATTCGCCGTGCTGTTGCCGGATACGGATGCCGCGGGCTGCGAACGGATCGGGCAAGGCATTCTGCGGGAGATCAGGAAGGTGGCAATGCCTCACCGCCTGAATCCTCCTTCCGGGCTGGTGACTGCGAGCATTGGCGGAGCGGTTGTGCGCTCCGGCGCCGACAAGTCGGCGGACCAGGCGTCGCTGATTGCGGCGGCCGACCGGGCGCTGTATGCCGCGAAGAATGGCGGCCGCGACCGGTTGGTGATGGCGGTGAGGCCGTTGCAGCTGCTGGATAGATCTCTCGTGGGATGAGACGCATCATTCCGGGGCGCGCGTTAGCGCGAACCTCAGATGTGCAATTGCACATCGGGGAATCTCGAGATTCCGGGTCTGGTCCTTCGGACCATCCCGGAATGACGAGATCGGCCGCTAATAGTGCGGCGGCGGCTCGTCGGCGGCGCCTGGCGCTTGCGTCTCGGTTTCGCGCAGCCGTTCGCTCAAGGCCGCGAGCTGGCGCGTCAGCGCTTCGATCGTGCGCCATTGCTCGGTGATGGCCTTGTTCAATGTCTCGATGGCATCATCCTGGAACATCGCGCGTGCCTCGAGCGCGTCGATGCGATCGCTCAAGGTTTTCGTCTCACTCATTGATCGCTTTCCGTTTGGCGTTCCCGCAGGCCGTGGCCGAGCGCGATGCGCTCGTCGAACACAAAACATTCGCCGCGCCAGCGGCTCTCTCCTTGCGGAATGCCTTCCAGATATTTCAGGATGCCGCCCTTGAGGTGATAGACCTCGGCAAAGCCGCGCGCGAGCAGATAGCTGGAGGCCTTTTCGCAGCGGATGCCGCCGGTGCAGTACATCGCGATCCGCCGGTGCTTTGCCGGATCGAGATGGCGCGCGGCAAAATCCCTGAACTGCCCGAAACACCCGATGCCGGGATCGACCGCGCCGGGAAACGTGCCCATCGCCACCTCGAAGGCGTTGCGGGTGTCGATGACCAGCGTATCGGGAGCCGCGATCAGATCGTTCCAGTCGGCGGGGTCGACATAGATGCCGACCTGCCGGGTCGGATCGGCGGCCTCATCGCCGAGGGTGACGATCTCCCTCTTGAGACGGACTTTCAGGCGCCGAAACGGCATCGCTTGCGCCTGCGAAAATTTCAGTTCGAGACGGTCGAGCCGGCCGCCGAACAGGCCGCCACAGCCCAGCGCATCGATCAATCCGGCGATGGCCTCCGGGCTGCCCGCGAGCGTGCCGTTGATGCCCTCACGGGCGAGCAGCACGCTGCCCTTCAGCCCGAGGCCGGCGCAGACGGCGCGCAGCGGCTCGCGCAATTCGCGGAAATCCGGCAGCGCGGCGAACTGGTAGAAGGTGGCGACCTCGCAGGGCATGGCGGTGGTCTATCAGCAGGGGGTCGCCGGGGAAAGCCGGGGCGGTCTGGAGGGTTCGAGCTATGCGCCCCCGCCATTGCTTATCCCAGCATGAATATGCCATGTAAATTCAGACCCGAAAAACAACGATATCGCGACAAAGTGAGCCAATCTTCATGAGGAATTTCCATCTCGCCGGCCGCTCCACGGTCCACGCCCAGAATGCGATGGTGGCGACCTCGCATCCGCTGGCCGCGCTGACCGCGGTCGAAGTGATGCGCGCCGGTGGCACCGCGGTCGATGCCGCCATCGCGGCGTGCGCGCTGCTCGGCGTGATCGAGCCGCAATCCACCGGGATCGGCGGCGACTGCTTTGCGCTGGTGCAGCCGAAGGGCGAGGGCAAGATCGTGGCCTACAACGGCTCCGGCCGGGCGCCGAAGGCGGCTGCGGCCGAATGGTATCTCGATCGCAATATGCACGCGATCCCGCTGACCTCGGCGCATGCGGTTTCGATTCCAGGCTCCGTCGACGCCTGGTCGATCATCCTGCGCGATCACGGCAAGTTCGGGCTCGATACCCTGCTGCAGCCGGCGATCAAGGCCGCGGAAGAGGGCTATGTAGTGACGCCCCGCACCGCCTTCGACTGGAAGAACCAGTTCGAGAAGCTGAAGAAAGGCACCAACACCGGACGCTATCTGCTGCCGCAGGGCAAGCCCGTGGTCGCCGGCGACGTCATCCATCAGCCCGAACTCGGCAAGACGCTGCGGGCGATCGCCAAGGACGGCCGCGATGCGTTCTACTATGGCGCCATCGCCGAGGACATGGTCGAGACCCTGCGCAGCATCGGCGGCCTGCACACGCTGGAGGATTTTGCCGAACACACCACCGAGACCACCGCGCCGATCGGCACCCTCTATGAGGGTCACGACGTCTGGCAGTGCCCACCGAACGGTCCGGGCATCACCATGCTGGTGATGCTGAACATCCTGTCGCGCTTCGATCTGAAGAAATTCGCTCCGATGAGCGTCGAGCGATTCCATCTCGAAGCCGAGGTCGCGCGGATCGCCTACATGATGCGCGAGCAGCACATCGGCGATCCCGCCCAGGTCAATGTTGACGTCGCCAGGATCCTGACGGAGGAATTCGCCGAGGAATACGGCAGCAAGATCCGGATGGACCGGATGCTCGACCTGCCCGCCGTGACGCCGCCGATGAATCCGTCGACGGTCTACATCACCGTGGTCGACCGCGACCGCAACGTCTGTTCCTTCATCAACTCGATCGCGCATGCCTTCGGCTCGGCGATCGTCTCCAACAACACAGGCATCCTGCTGCAAAACCGCGGCGGCGGTTTCCGGATCCAGCCCGGCCATCCCAATTGTATCGCGCCCGGCAAGCGCCCGCTGCACACCATCATTCCCTCTCTCGTCACCAAAGGCGGACGCGCGCAAATGCCGTTCGGCGTGATGGGCGGGCAGTACCAGCCGGTCGGCCAGGTCCATGTGCTGACCAACATGCTCGACTATGGCTGCGACGTGCAGGAGGCGATCGACATGCCGCGCGGGCTGCATTACGAGGGCGTCTACCAGCTCGAGGACGGCGTGCCCGCGTCCATCGTGGAGGGCCTGCAAAAACTCGGGCACAAGACCACACGCGTGGTCGGGCCGCTCGGCGGCGGCCAGGCGATCTGGATCGACTGGGACAAGGGCACGCTGACCGCCGGTTCCGATCCGCGCAAGGACGGCTGCGCGCTGGGCTATTGAGGCGGCAGCAAGCAAGGGAACTTGTCGCCGTTCCATCAGTAAAAATTTACAATGGAAGCTGACGGTGGATTGCCCGGCTTCGCGTGGCCTCGGAACCGGTCCTCCTCCTCCCCGTTAGGACGGTGAGGCGCGCAGGCGTGCGCGTCGCTCTGATCCCGCGGCGGAGGCCGTCATGACCGACAACACCGACTCCCCGACTACGTCCGAATTCGACCGGCGCAGCTTCATCCTGATGGCCGGCGCCGCGGGGACGGCGATGGTTCCGCTCACCGCAAGGGCCGCCGGAACGCCGGCGGAGGCGGCCGCCGCGCCGGATGCATCGGCGCCTGTCAATGTGACGCTTCGCGTCAATGGCGCGAGCCAGTCGATTAGCATCGATCCACGGACCACGCTGCTCGATGCGCTGCGCGAGCATATCGGTCTGACCGGCAGCAAGAAAGGCTGCGACCACGGCCAATGCGGCGCCTGCACGGTGCTGATCGACGGAAGGCGAGTGGTGTCGTGCCTGACATTGGCACTTGCTGCCGAGGGCCAGCAGATCCTCACCATCGAGGGTCTCGCCAAGAACGGTAAGCTGCACCCGATGCAGCAGGCCTTCATCGATCAGGATGCGTTCCAGTGCGGTTACTGCACGCCGGGACAGATCGTGTCGGCGGTGGCCTGCGTGACCGAGGGGCATGCCAACAGCGACGACAATATCCGCGAATATATGAGCGGCAACATCTGCCGCTGCGCCGCCTATCCGAACATTGTCGCGGCGGTAAAGCAGGCCGCCCCCGCGATCCTGTCCGACCAGCAGAAAGGCTAGCCCCATGCGACCTTTTGCATATCAGAGGGCAACCGACCCGTCGTCCGCGGTGCAGGCGCTGGCGGCCGCAGCGCCCGCCAACGATCCCCTGACGGTCGCCGCGATCCAGCCGCTCGCGGGCGGCACCACGCTGGTCGACCTGATGAAGCTCGATGTGATGCGCCCATCGACGCTGGTCGACATCAATCCGCTGGCGGGTATGTGGTCGGCGATCGATGCCGGCGGCGGAAACCTGCGGCTCGGTGCGCTGGCGCGGATGTCGGACGTCGCCGCCAATCCGGACGTGCAGCGCAACTATCCCGTCGTCGCCGATTCACTCAAGCTCGCCGCGAGCCCGCAGCTGCGCAACATGGCCACCCTGGGCGGCAACGTCCTGCAGCGCACCCGCTGCACTTATTTCCGCGACGTCAGCTTCAGCAATTGCAACAAGCGCATTCCCGGATCCGGCTGCGCCGCACTCGATGGCGCCAACCGCAGCCATGCGGTGCTCGGCACATCCGAGCAGTGCATTGCCACCTATCCCGGCGATTTCGCGCAAGCCCTGATCGCGCTCGATGCCGCGGTTGAAATCACCGGAAAATCCGGTGTTCGCAGCCTGCCGTTCGACCAGCTGCACAAGCAACCGGGAAACTCTCCGCAAATCGAAACCATCCTCGCGCCAGGCGAATTGATCTCCGCCTTCCGCATTCCCGGGCAATGGCCGCGCTCGGTCTACTTGAAGGCGCGCGACCGGCAGTCCTATGAATTCGCGCTGGCCTCAGCCGCGGTCGCGCTCGACGTCCAGGACGGCATCGTGCGCGACGCGCGCGTGGCGCTCGGCGGCGTTGCAACCGTGCCATGGCGCGCGCGTGAGGCGGAGGCACTGCTGAAAGGCCGGAAATTTGACGAAAACCTCGCGAGCCGCGCCGCCGAGGCGGCGTTTGCGGGCGGCAAGCCGAGGCGGCACAACGCATTCAAGATCGCGCTGGGCCAGCGCGTGGTGGCGCGCGCGCTGCACCAGGCCGCAGCGATGGAGGTTTGACCATGTCGATTGCCGCTCCCGAGCCGAAAGCCAATATGGGCCAGCCCGTGCCGCGCTACGATGCCGTCGCCAAGGTGACCGGCAAGGCGGAATACGCCGCGGACACGCGGCTGAACCGTCCGGCCTATGCCTATCTCGTCACCAGTTCGATCGCCAGGGGCCGCATCGACGGCTTTGATCTGGCGGCGGCCAGACAAGTCCGCGGCCTGATCGACATCGTGACCCACGAAAATGCCGAGAAACTGAAAGAAGCAAAACTGTTCAGCAACGGCGGTTACACTTCCTCCACCATCCAGCCGTTGAAATCGGCCGAGATCGCGCAGGACGGCCAGATCATCGCCGTGGTGCTCGCGGAAAGTTTCGAGGCCGCGCGCGAGGCGGCGCATCGGGTCAGCGTGAATTATACCGCGGCGCCCGCGACCACGACCTTCGATTCGGCGGGCACGACCACGGGGCGCGCAAAGGGTCAGCTCGCCCAGTTCAAGGAAGACCCGAAGGTCGGCGATTTCGCGAGGGCGTTCGACGAAGCCGAGGTGAAGGTGACGGCCAGTTACGAGACGCCGCCGCAGCACCACAATCCGATGGAGTTGTTCGCCACCAGTTGCGTGTGGAACGGCGACAGCCTGACGATCTATGAGCCGAGCCAGTATGTTTACGGCCTCAAGAACGGCGTCGCCGAACAGCTCGGGATCGAGCCTGACAACGTCAGGGTGATCAACCCCTATGTCGGCGGCGCCTTCGGCTCGAAGGGCTCGATGACGCCGCGCACCGCGATCATCGCCAGCATCGCCCGCCGCCTCGGCCGTTCCGTCAAACTGGTCGCCACCCGCGATCAGGGGTTCACCATTGCGACCTATCGTGCCGAGACCCGGCATGAAATCCAGCTCGGCGCCGGC
Organism: Bradyrhizobium sp.; assembly: GCF_035484855.1. Lineage (GTDB taxonomy): Bacteria > Pseudomonadota > Alphaproteobacteria > Rhizobiales > Xanthobacteraceae > Bradyrhizobium. The sequence continues at coordinate 28,881 of NZ_DATHOP010000054.1, read as the reverse complement.
CGTGACGGCAAGCTGGTCGCGCTGCGCCACGAAGGCGCCGAAATCTCCTCGCGCGCCGACGCCTACGCCGTCGGCGGGACCAAGACCACCACGCGGCTCTACGCCTGCCCGAACGTCGAAAGCATGGTGTCGATCGTCCGCGCCGACCGCAACACGCCCGGCTTCATGCGCTCGCCGCCGGAAGTGCCCTACATGTTCGCGCTCGAAAGCGCGATGGACGAGCTTGCCGTCAAGCTCGACATGGACCCGATCGAGTTGCGCCGCGTCAATGACACGATGAAGGAGCCGATCGGCGGCAAGCTTTATACGTCGCGCTCGCTGATGGCCTGTTTCGACGCCGGCGCGAAAACCTTCGGCTGGGCGAATCGCAGTGCCCGGCCGAGGTCGATGGTTTCGGGCGACTGGCTGATCGGCTATGGCTGCGCCACCGCCTGTTATCCGACCCAGATGGCGCCGGCGGCGGCGCGCGTCCGCCTGCAGCGCGACGGCCGCACCCGCGTCGAGATCGCCGGCCACGAGATCGGCAACGGCGCCTACACCGTGATCGCGCAAGCCGCGGCCGAGAAACTCGGCGTGCCGCTCGAAAAGGTTGCGGTGTTCATCGGCGACAGCGACCTGCCGCCCGCGCCGGTCGCCGGCGGCTCCAACTCGACCGCGAGCACATGCTCGGCCGTGATGATGGTCTGCGATCAGGTCAGGCAGCGCCTGTTCAAGGCGTTGATGCCGAACGAAAGCCTGGTCGACAAGGCCAAGGAGACCGTCGGCATGGGCCAGACGCCAAGCACGCAGGCCGCCAAAAGCGACCGCCCGCTCGACCTCGACCAGGCGTTCGATGCGCTCGGCGTCAGCGTCGTCGAGGAATATGGCGAGTGGAAGCCCGACGGCGCACCGATGGATTCGTTCCGCGCCATGCAAAAGGGCCAGATGCGCATGGTCGGCGGCGACCAGTTCGGCAAGAATATCGCCTACGCCTTCGGCGCCGAATTCGTCGAGGTCGGGATCAACCGGTGGACCCACGAGATCCGGGTGCCGCGGCTGGTCGGCGCCTTTGCCGCCGGCCACATCATGAACCCGCGCACCGCGCGCAGCCAGCTGATGGGCGGCCTGATCTGGGGGATGTCGGCCGCCTTGCACGAGGCGACCGAGCTCGATGAGCGCTATGCGCGCTATGTCAACAAGAATCTCGCCGACTATCTGGTGCCGGTGAACGCGGACGTTCCGAGCGTCGAGGTGATCCTGCTGTCGGAGGAGGATGATCGCGTCAATCCGGCCGGGGTCAAGGGCCTCGGCGAACTCGGCAATGTCGGCACCAATGCGGCGGTCTGCAACGCGATCTTCCACGCCACCGGCCAGCGGATTCGCACGCTGCCGGTGCGGCTGGAAAACCTGGAAATCTAGCAACAGGAAGAGTGAGAACAGTAAAATGTCAGCTGATCCCAAACCCTCGCGACGATCCATCGACGGCGCCGCCGGCAGAGCGGCCGTGGATGCGGCCGCCATGCTCGCTTCCACGAGTGCCAACGGAAATTTGCCGGGGAGTGAAGAGGCTGTGCTGCAGGACCCGACCGCGAGATATCCAAAACCTCCCTACAAGCGACAATCGCAGCCATGGCCCGGACTGGCGAGCAAGATGGATCCGCGGCCCGATCACGGCGAGCAGAGCTATCGCGGCTCCGGCCGGCTCGCCGGCCGCAAGGCGCTGATCACCGGCGGCGATTCCGGCATGGGCCGGGCGGCTGCGATCGCCTATGCGCGCGAAGGCGCCGACGTCGCGATCAACTATTTTCCGACCGAAGAGCCGGATGCCGCGGAAGTCATCGACCTGATCAGGGCGGCGGGACGGGTCGGTCTCGCCATCCCCGGCGATCTCAGGGATGAAAAATTCTGCCGGCAGCTGGTCGAACGCGCGGTGCAAGGTCTCGGCGGCTTGGACATCGTGGTCAGCAACGCCGGTCGGCAGCAGACCCGCGCCTCCATCCTCGATATCAGCAGCGAGGATTTCGATGCCACGATAAAGACCAACATCTACGCGCCGTTCTGGATTATCAAGGCGGCCCTGCCGCATCTCAAGCCAGGTTCGGTGATCATCGGAACCGCCTCCGAGCAGGCCTATGATCCCTCGCCTGATCTCTATGACTATGCGCAGACCAAGGCCGCGACCATGAACTACGTCAAGTCGCTGGCCAAGCAGCTTGCGCCGAAGGGCATCCGCGTCAACGCCGTGGCGCCCGGACCGATCTGGACGCCGCTGCAGGTTTCCGGCGGCGCCACGATGGAGAAGCTGGAAAAATTCGGCGGCCACACGCCGCTCGGCCGCCCCGGCCAGCCGGCGGAACTGGGTTCCATCTACGTCCAGCTCGCGGCGGCGGATGCGAGCTATGCCACCGGTCAGGTCTACGGTTCGGCGGGCGGGTCGGGTCAGCCGTGACGGCGACCATCATCTGTCGCGCGGGAACTCCGACGTTCGAGAAATGTTGACCCGCAGGCCCGCTTTCGGGCGTTGACATTTTGAATGGAGGAGAGACGTGGGACTGCTTTCGAAAAACTTCATCGTGAATGCCTCGATGGTCGCGGTGGGCGGCCTTCTGCTGGCGGGTCCGGTGCTCGCGCAGTCGGTCGGCGAAAAGACCGGCGTCAATTCGACGCTCGGCATCGCCCCCAGTACCGCCGACTTCGTCAAGGAAGTAGCGATTTCCGACATGTTCGAAATCGATTCCAGCAAGCTCGCCCAGGACAAGGGCAATACGCTGGAAAGACCTTTGCCTCGCAGATGGTGACCGACCACACCAAGACCTCGACCGAGCTCAAGGGCCTCGTCTCGAGCGGCAAGGTCAAGGCGGATTTGCCTGACGCACTTGACAGTTCGCACCAGAAGCAGCTCGACAAGCTCAAGAGCGAGAGCGGCAAGGACTTCAGTTCGGACTTTGACGCCGACCAGGTCAGTGGCCACAAGGACGCGGTGTCGCTGTTCGAGCGTTATGCCAAGAGCGGCGACAATCCTGACCTGAAGGATTGGGCCGGCAAAACCCTTCCGGCGCTCAGGCATCATCTGGAAATGGCGCAGAACCTGAAGAAAAAGAGTGGCGGGTCAACTTAGGAGACATTGGACGACGCATGTCGGGCAGGCGGCGGGACATCCCGCCGCCTTCCTTGTGGTGGTGGTCTATGCCCTGCTGTGGCTGTTCTTCGACCGCGCCAGCTTCGACTGGAACGCGATCGCGACGCTGGCGGTGTTCATGATGACGCTGTTCATCCAGCGCGCCAACCGGCGCGACAATCTGGCGCTGCATGCCAAGCTCGACGAATTATTGCGGGTCGATCATGCGGCGCGTTCGGAACTCACCCAGCTCGACGAGCAGGAACCCGAGGCCATCGTGCGCCATCGCGACGAGGAAGTACGCAAGGCCGGCGCCTGAACCGGATTGGTCGTGCAGCCGACCAATCGCATCGGCAGTGATTGCCTCAATTTTCTGCATCCCAATCAGGCTATTAGCGGGAACGAACGCCGCACTGACGGCTTATTTCGCATCATTTGTGTTTGACGATTCCCAACAGGAGATAGGACGTGGAAATTCGGGCAGGGTACGACATTGCGTTTCAGTGTTTTCAGGAAACCCCGATGGTGCTGATGCTCAGCATCGAGCCGGCGCGGGTGAAGGATTTGCTGGGCGAGCACCGGATTTGGTTTTCGCCCGAGCTTGAGGCGCGGGACTATGTCGACCTGTTCGGCAACACCTGCACGCGGATCGTCGCGCCGCCCGGCCTGGTCGAGATTCGCAACGAGTTTCTGATCTCCGACAGCGGTCTGGCGGACGAAGTCGCGCCCGATGCGCGGCAGCTGGAGGTCGGCGAACTGCCGGACGACGTTCTGATCTATCTGCTGGGCAGCCGCTATTGCGACACTGAAAAGCTTTCGAACCTCGCCTGGTCGCTGTTCGGCGGCACCGCGCCGGGTTGGCGGCGGGTGCAGGCGATCTGCGATTATGCCCATGACCGGATCTGCTTCGGCTATCATCACGCGCGCGCCGACCGCACCGCCTCCGAAGGCCATCAGGAGCGCATCGGCGTCTGCCGCGACTTCGCGCACCTGGCGGTGGCGCTGTGCCGCTGCATGAACATCCCGGCGCGCTACTGCACCGGCTATCTCGGCGATATCGGCGTGCCCATCGACCCGGCGCCGATGGATTTCAGCGCCTGGTTCGAGGTCTATCTGGACGGACGCTGGTTCACCTTCGACGCCCGTCACAACCATCCGAGAATCGGCCGCATCGTGATGGCGCGCGGCCGCGATGCCGCCGATGTCGCGATCTCGACCAATTTCGGCGCGGTGCAATTGGTGAGATTTTCGGTGATCACCGAGGAAGTGGCACCGGCGGGCGTACGGGTCTCCAGGGCCGCCTGAGCGCTGTCATTCCGGGGCGATGCCAACGGGTCCGCGCAAAGCGCGGCCCGATGACAGGCTCCGCATCGAACCCGGAATCTCGAGATTCCGGGTCTGGTCCTTCGGACCATCCCGGAATGACGGCGCGTTTTGACGGTCTGGCCTCGCGGCCCTCCTTGCGCTAGACACCCTCCCGATCCGAAACGGAAGGTGCCCCAAGATGCGACACATCCAGCGCGTGATAATCTCGATGGTAGCGGCAATGTTCGTTGCTGCGGCTTTGGTACCTTCCACAGCAGCGGCCCAGACCGCGGGGAAAACCATGACCACAGCTTCAGGCCTGCAGATCATCGACACTACCGTCGGCACCGGCGCCTCGCCAAAACCCGGCCAGACCTGCGTCATGCATTATACCGGCTGGCTCTACGAGGACGGCAAGAAGGGCAAGAAATTCGATTCTTCCGTCGACCGCAACGAGCCGTTCGAATTTCCGATCGGGCAACATCGCGTGATCGCCGGCTGGGACGAAGGCGTCGCCACCATGAAGGTCGGCGGCAAGCGAACCCTGATCATTCCGCCGGCGCTCGGCTACGGCGCCCGCGGCGCCGGCGGGGCTATTCCACCCAACGCCACGCTGATGTTCGACGTCGAATTGCTGGCGGTGAAGTAGGCGGAGAGGGAGGGTTTCGTGAAGATTTCCATCCTCGACGATTATTTCGACACCGTGCGGACGCTGAAATGCTTCGGCAAGCTCGCCGGACATGATGTCAAAATCTGGAACGACCATGTCCAGGACGTCGATGGGCTGGCGGAGCGGTTGGGCGACACCGAAGCGCTGGTGCTGATCCGGGAGCGCACGCAAATCCGCGCGCCGCTGCTGGAGCGCTTGCCGAAGCTGAAACTGATCAGCCAGCGTAGCGTCTATCCGCACATCGATATCGACGCCTGCACCAAACTCGGCATCGTGGTGTCGTCGGATCAGCACGCCGACACGCCTTCTTATGCGACAGCCGAATTCACCTGGGCACTGGTACTCGCCGCCGCGCGTTCGATACCGCAGCAGGTGGCGTCGCTGAAGGCGGGCCAATGGCAGATCGGCGTCGGCCAGACGCTGCGCGGCAAAACGCTCGGCATCTACGGCTACGGCCGGATTGGAGCTGTGGTTGCCGGATACGGCAACGCGTTCGGCATGCAGGTCCTGGTGTGGGCGCGCGATCAGGCCTTGGCGAAAGCGCGTGCCGACGGCTACGCGACCGCGGCCAGCAAGGCGGAATTCTTCGAACAATGCGACGTGCTCTCGCTGCATATGCGCCTGGTCCCGGCCACCCGCGGCATCGTCACCGCAGACGATCTGGCGCGCATGAAACCAACCGCCATCCTGGTCAATACCAGCCGCGCGCCGCTGATCGCGCCGAACGCGCTGGTGAACGCGCTGCACGCCGGACGGCCCGGCATGGCGGCGGTGGATGTTTTCGAAAAGGAGCCGCTGCGCGATCCCGGCGATCCGCTGCTCCTGATGCGCAATGTCGTCGCCACCCCGCATATCGGCTACGTCACGCGTGACGAATACGAGCTGCAATTCACCGATATTTTCGACCAGATTGTCGCCTATGCGGCGGGCACGCCGACCAATGTCGTCAATCCCGATGTGATGGGGAAAAGGCGGTAGTCCAATTCGTCATGGCCGGGCTTGTCCCGGCCATCCACGTCTTCATTGCCCGCTGGAAAGAAAGACGTGGATGCCCGGGACGAGCCCGGGCATGATGATGAAAGAGCGGCGCCCGACTTACACAAAAAGGACCGGCCCTTTCGGACCGGTCCTTTCCGTTCAAATATCGTTCAGCGGGAATCAGAGATTCTTGTTCGCCGCCGCGGCCGCCTTGTTGACGGCGTCCTTGGTGGCCTGCTTGGCATCGCCGACGGCCTTCTGGCCCTTGCCCTTGATTTCCTGCACCGCGCCTTCGCCCTGCAGGCGGTCGGAACCGACGGCTTCGCCGACGCCCTGCTTGGCCTTGCCGATGGCTTCGTTGGTGGCGCCTTTAACCTTGTCTGCCGTTGCACCCATGGGAACTCTCCTTTGCTGTCAAGCTTCGTAGAGACAAGTCCCGCCTGCGTGAAATGTTCCCCGTTCCGTCTGGCCTGCGATCACGGTTTTCTGTACCGTCCGCGGCGACAGATTTGGCGGAAAGCAACGCAATGACAGGCCCCCACGACCATACCCACTCCGATCATTCCCACGACCACGGTGACGCCGAGCGCTGGAAGCATGACGGCGTCCGCGTCATTCCCGGCAACCAGCTCGATCCCAACGTGCCCTCGACGCCGGGGATGGACCGCAAGGCCGCGATCAATTTCGCCCGCGTCGGCGCGCAGAAATTGTGGGCCGGCACCGTGACCATCAGGCCCGACGCCAAGACCGGCGCGCATCATCACGGCCATCTCGAAAGCATCATCTATGTGGTGAAGGGAAGAGCGCGGATGCGTTGGGGCGAGCAGCTGCAGTTCACCGCCGAAGCCGGCCCCGGCGATTTCATCTTCATTCCGCCCTACGTGCCGCATCAGGAGATCAACGCCAGCCGCGACGAGGTCTTGGAATGCGTGCTGGTGCGCAGCGACGGCCAGGCGGTCGCGATCAATCTCGACATCGAGCCGGTGGAGAAGCCGGAGACGGTGCTGTGGGTCGATCCCGTGCACCGCGATCCGGCGGAGGTGAAATAGGGTCTCATCGTCATTCCGGGTTCGGTGCTTCGCACCGCCCCGGAATGACGAAACAATAACGGGAGAGAAACATGACAAAACTCGATGACGCCTTACCGCGTCGCGCGGTCATCAGGGGCGCCGGACTTGGCCTCATGGCCGGCGCGCTATCCACGCCGGTTGCCCAGGCCGAGACCTCCGAATCCGGCGAAATCTGGAGCAGCGAGTACTGGGCCAGGAAGGGCGACATTCCCCTGTGGATGTTTCGCAAGCGGGTGGGGGCGCCGAAACCGGGCGAGCCGCCACGGCCGGTGATCTTCTTCGTGCATGGCTCCTCGGTCTCGTCGCGGGTCTTCGACCTCAATGTACCCGGACACGGCGAATATTCCGTCATGAACGAATTCGCCCGCTACGGGTTCGATTGCTGGACCATGGATCATGAGAACTACGGCAAGTCGGGGCGCACCTCCGGCAATGCCGATATCGCCAGCGGGGTTGAGGATCTGAAGGCCGCGGCCGAAATCGTCGCGAGGGAAACCGGTCGCCAAAAGTATCATTTCCTCGGCGAATCCTCCGGCGCGCTGCGCGCCGGGGCCTATGCCATGGCCGCACCCGAGCGGATCGACCGGCTGGTGTTCGCCGCCTTCACCTACAAGGGCGAGGGCTCGCCGACATTGACCAAGCGCGCCGAGCAGCTTGCCTATTATCGCTCCCACAACATGCGCAAGCGCGACCGCGACATGATCCGCTCGATCGCGACCCGCGACAAGCCCGGCACCAGCGACCAGGCCGCGGTCGAGGCGTTGGCGGATGCCGAGATGCAGTTCGGCGACCAGGTGCCGACCGGGACCTATCTCGACATGACCGCCAATCTGCCGGTGGTGAAGCCCGACAAGGTGCTCGCCCCGGTGTTGCTGGTGCGCGGCGAATATGACGGCATCGCTACCGTCGCCGACCTCGAGGAGTTTTTCAATCTGTTGCCGAACGGCGACCGCCAGTTCGTGATCCTGCCGGGCACCGCGCATTCGGTGACGCTCGCCACCAACCGGGAATTGTTCTGGCACGTGACGCGGTCGTTCCTCACGATGCCGGCACCGATCGCGACGTAATGCCCGTGTCATTCCGGGGCGCGTCGAAGACGCGAACTACGATGTGCAATTGCACATCTGAGAATCTCGAGATTCCGGGTTCGCACTGACGTGCGCCCCGGAATGACGGCTGAAAAATACGAGCGGGCTGTCGGCATCGCCTGGCCCCATTCGTCCTCCGGCCGATCGCTCATAAAGGGAACCCACCCATGTCCAAAATCTCCCCCTGCCTGTGGTTCGGCGGCGAAGCCGAGGAGGCGGCCAACTTCTACGTTTCGCTGCTGCCGGATTCGCGGATCGAAAAGGTGCAGAGGAACCCGGTCGACAGTCGCAGCGGCAAGGCCGGCACCGTGCTGGTGGTGGAATTCACCCTCGCCGGCCAGCGTTTCATGGCGCTCAACGGCGGCATGCGGTTTGAGTACACCCATGCGGTCTCGTTCAAGATCGATTGCGCCGACCAGGCCGAGGTCGATCGTCTCTGGGATGCGCTGACCGCCAATGGCGGGCAGGCCGAGGGCTGCGGCTGGCTCAGGGATCGCTTCGGCGTCTATTGGCAGATCGTGCCGACGGCGCTGCCGAAATATCTCGGCGGCGCGGACGGCGCCGGCGCGCAACGGGCCATGCAGGCCTTGCTGGGCATGGTCAAGATCGACATCGAGGGCCTCAGGCGGGCCTATGAGGGCGCCTGAAACGGGCCATCGCGCTCAGCGCGCCAGACCGCTGATGACAGCATGACGATCAGGCAGAGCGCGGCATAGGCGATAAGCGAGGCGGCCACCAGCGCCGATAGCCCCGTCATGCCCGCGCCGAAAGTGCCGACCGCGATCCAGCCGAGGCCTGCCGCGACAACGATGCGCGCCGCGGAGGCGACGAACGGCCAGAACACATGGCCCGCGCCCTGCGCGGCAAAGGCGACCACAAAACCAAATCCCAGCGCGCCATAGGCGGGCGCCACGATCCGCAGATAAGTCGCGCCTTCGCGCAGCACATCCGGATCATGGCTGAACAGACGCAGCCAGAGCAGCGGAAACGCCGCCACGGCCAAACCGATGCTGCCCGTCAACGCCAGTCCGACCAGCCCGCCGGTCCAGCCGATCTTCCGGGCGCGGGCCACATCTCCAGCGCCGATGTTGACGCCAACCATGGTCAGCACCGACGTGCTGACGCCGAACAATAGCGGGATCATGACATAGTCGAGCCGCGAGGCGATGCCGTAGGCCGCGAGCGCGCCGGTGCCGAACAGGCCGACCGCGCCGGTGACGAGAATCACGGTCAGGTTGGTCAGCACGGTGTTGATGGCGGTGGGAATGCCGACCTTGAGGATGTCGCCGAACAGGTTTCCGCGCAGCGGCACGATCCGGAACGTCAGCCCGGCGCGGCCCGAGGCCATGTAGCGCAGCAACACCAGCATCGCCGCGCCATAATAGACCGCGAACGCTATTCCGGCGCCGCCGATGCCAAGGCGCGGAACAGGTCCTAGACCGAAGATCAGGATCGGCGAGGCCGGGATCAGCACCAGCGCGCCGACCAGCGTTACCATGGCGGGCACCCTGACATTGCCCGAGCCGCGCAATGCGGCCGCCTGCAGGTTGACGATCCACACCGGGATCGCGCCGGCGAACAGGTAATTGGAATATTTCAACGCGGCATCGAGCGCCTCGTCGCGGCCGCCGAGGGCGCGGTACAATATCGGTCCGCCCCAAATGGTGCCGATCGAAAACAGCGCGCCGACGATGACGGCAAGGATGATGGCGTGGAAGACCAGTGCGTCGGCGTCGTCCCTGCGGCCGGCGCCGACCGCGCGCGCCACGGCCGAGGCAACGCCGCTGCCGAGGCCGCCATTCGACATCATCGTCATCAGCATGAAGACGGGAAAAACCATCGCGACGCCCGCCAGCGCATCGGTGCCGAGGAAGCCGACATAATAGGCTTCCGCGATGTTGACCGCGGTCTGCGCCAGCAGCACCGTCATGGTCGGCAACGCCAGTTTCAGCAGGGTAGCGAGGATGGGGCCGGTCAGGAGCGCCGCGCGGGCGGCATCGGCGTGCGATAGCGTGCGCGTTTCGCTCGATGGCTCGGCGGCGGACCTGGTGCGATGTTCCGCGGCCGTCGCAGCGATCGCCCGTGCCGCGGGCGAGATAGCCGCCCGTTTCAATTGCATGTTCATGTTCTGGTCCGCGGCGATTTATATTGAATTACAATCATAATGCATTATTATGACCATAATGCAATGGGCGACCCGCCTCGGGGTTGCGTGGGAGCTATGCGCCGGGACGCGACAGGAAGGCAAAATGCGCTACCAAAAAGGACACAAGGATACGACCCGCCAGCACATCATCGATGTGGCCTCCGGCCAATTCCGCGAAAACGGCGTCGCGGCGGTGGGCCTTGCCGGCATCATGAGCGGCGCCGGCCTGACCAATGGCGCCTTCTACGCCCATTTCGATTCCAAGGAAGATCTGGTGCAGGCGGTGCTTCGCAACGCGCTGAGCCGCCGCGAGGGCGCGCTTCGCACGGCGCTGGAGTCGGGCGCCGGGCTGGAAGCTGTGATCCGCGACTATCTTTCCGCACGCCACCGCGACGGTGCCGGCCGCGGTTGTCCGACCGCCGCCTTGGTCGCGGAGATCGCGCGCCATCCGAACAAGACGCGCGATGCGTTCACGGCAAAGATATCGGAAATCATCGCGCTGCTCGCCGCGCAAATCCGCGATCGTTCGGCCGCCGGACGTCGCCGCAAGGCGGTCGCGATCTACGGCATGATGGTGGGCACGCTTCAGCTCGCGCGCGCCGTCAACGACAGGCGGTTGTCGGACGAAATCCTGGAAGGCGGCGTGACCGCGGCGCTCACCCTGGCCGGCGAGCGATGACGCGGCCGCCTAATAATTGATCCGCAGTCCCACGCCGCCGTGAATGGTGTTGCCGACCGGTTGCGGGCCCAGCGTGCCGTTGAGGAACAGGTCGGCGACCCAGCCCTTGGTGATGCGGAAGCCGAGCCGGCCGCCATATTCGAACCAGCCCTGGTTGCCCATGGTCGGCACGACGATGCCGTCGCCGGTGACGGTTGCGACGATGCCGGAATGGCTGGCGAACGACTGCACATAGCCGCCGTTGATGTTGCCCTCGACGCTGGAGCCGAACAGATGCGTCCACTGCCCGCCAAGCTTGACCAGATTGGTGCGGTCGGTGCCCGACGCGATCGAGGCGTCGAACGGATTGAACGCCGCATTCGGATCGGTGTAACCGTCGACCCGCTGCCACAACTGCCAGATCTCGACGGAGGCCGCGACCTCGTCGCGCGGCGAAAGCCGGCGGATCCAGCCCGCCCGGCCGTACACGCCGTAATCGCTGCTGTCGGTCGAACTCGTCAGCGCGACCGGCCCCAGGCTCGTCAGGTAGCTGCGGCTGTAGCGGACCTTCTCGAACGGCGTCAGGATGGCGCCGACGTCGAAAAACGGCCGCGACGTCCCCCAATCGACGAAATCGTAGCGCAGCGCGAATGCGCCGATCGGCGCGCTGGTGACGCTGTAGCCGGTTTCGCTGAACTGGGTGTAGGCGATGCCGGCCAGGAACGACAAATTGGGCGTGATTTCCTTGCGGCCGTGAATGCCGGCCGAGAACGATCCCGCCGAACCGAACGCGCTGATGCAGTCGCTGCAATTGATCTGTTCGTTGACGCCGAGCAGCACCGTGCCGAGCACCCGGTTGGTGATCATCTGGTTGAAGCGCGCGTTGGCGAGGTTGCCGATCGATGCCCCGCTGGACCCGGCGCCGGTCGGCGTCGGGGTGGGAGTCGGGCTCGGCGACGGCGAAGGACTGGGCGAAGGACTTGGGGACGGACTTGGCGACGCCGTCGGGCTTGGCGATGGCGTCGGGCTTGGCGACGATGTCGGCGAAGGCGATGGCGTCGGGCTTGCCGATGATGTCGGAGAGGGCGATGGCGAAGGGCTGGAGGTCGGGCACGGGTGGTCCGAGTTGCAGATTTCTGAATTTGTAATGGTCGCCTCGGCTGCGAAGGCGGGAACGGTTTGCCCCTGCATCAGCGCCAGCGAAATTCCCGCGGTGAGTGCGGCCGAAACGACGACGCTGCGTGCAAATCGTGCCATCGTCAGCGCCCGCACAGCATGCCGGTGGGGTCGCTGCCGTCATCGACCGGCGGCGTCACCGTGGGCCTGGCGTCGGCAAGATCGGTAACGGTGCAAAGTCCCGCCAGCGCCGCGCAGTTCGCAGCGAAGGTCCATGGCGAATTGTTGGTCTTCTGGATCGTGGTCCTGCCGCCGGTCGAGGTGATGATCGCGGTGTCGCCCGGCTGCGTCAGCTCGATGCATGGGCCGCCGGTCGCGCAGACCCGTGAGGCGCCTTCCTGCAGCACCACGGTGGTGCGGCCGCGCAGCGACAGGACGTCGAGCACCGTGCCGCGGACGCCGATCGTCGCCAGCGGCGTGGTGATCTTGTAGGCGGCCTTTTCCGAATGGCCGGTGACGAAGCGGAATGCGCCGGTCGTCAGCCGAATCGCGATCTCGCGGTAGCTGTGCTCGTCGTCGAACACGGTACGGTCGAGCTTGATGGTCGCACTGGGGCCGAGCGAGAGGTTGGTGCTGTCGGCCATCACCAGCCGCGCCGCGCTGTCCTGCCCGGTGCGCACGACTTCGTCGCGCAGCACGCCGTCGCCGACATTGATCTGGCTCGATGCCGATCCGGTGACACGAACGACTTCGTTCTGGATCACGGCTGCTTCGCCGACACGGACCTGCGCGTGCGCGGGATCGACCGCAAGCCCCGCCGCGAAGCAAAGCGCGGAGACGAAGAGAACATGACGCACGTGCATTTCAATCCCGATCGATTTATCCCGACATCGTACCGGATCACGCGCGCATGTGATGTTGCAGATTTATCACAAGCGACGCGTTACTAGCCGAATGGTTAGTGACCGCGAGATCGAAACGCGTTCAACACGACGGACAAGATATTTTTCGACAGCCTGCACTTGACCGGGTTCTCATACGCCATCTATCCGTGAAGACAGCGCTTGAAACACCTTCGTCTTTGAAAGATTCCCAAAGCCGATTCCGGTAAGAATTCTCAAGAAAAATTTCCAAAGCAAGAATTCCATGACCAAAAGCCCTATTGTCGCCATCATCATATTTTTCGCCGCGCATTTCGCGCTGCTGGTCGGGGTGACGACGCCGGAGAAATTTGTTTTCGACGAGGTGCATTATGTGCCGGCCGCGCGTCAGATGCTGGAGCCGGTGCTGCCACAGCCGATGCTCAATCCGATGCATCCGCCGCTGGCGAAGCAGCTGATCGCGCTGTCGATCCGCTTCTTCGGGGATAATGCGCTGGGCTGGCGCTATCCGGGCACGCTGTTCGGGGCGCTCGCGATCGTCGCGATGTATCTCTGCGGCCTGGCGCTGTTCGAGGGCCAACAGCCGGCCTTGGCCGTAGCGCTGCTCGCCTTCTTCAACCAGATGGTGTTCGTGCAGTCGCGGATCGCGATGCTGGATATTTTCGCACTCGCCTTCGGGCTGTTCGGGATCGCGGCCTTCATGCACGGTTTCCGCCGGCTAAGGCCGCATCTCCACTTCGCGCTTGCGGGGGCAGCGTTCGGTCTTGCGGCCGCCTGCAAATGGAGCGGCCTGTTCCCGCTGGCCGTCTGCATCGTCATCATCGGCGCGGTCCGCCTGCTGCAAAGCTGGCGCACGGAATTCGCCGACGGCAGCGCCGATGATTGGTACCGGCCGGGGCTATGGCCGGATTTCGGCATGCTTGGTTTCGCCGTCTGCTTCGTCCTGATACCGGCGCTGGTTTATCTGTCGAGCTTCGTCCCGCTCTATGGATTGTCGTTCTGGGATCTGGTCGAGGCGCAGCGCCGCATCTTTGCCGACAACACCACGACCGCGATCGCCGGCCACACCTATATGAGTTCGTGGCCGTCCTGGCCGCTATTGGCGCGGCCGGTCTGGTTCCTGTTCGACAAGGTCGGCGACGACCGGATCGCGGCGATCGTGTTCCTCGGCAACCCCGTGGTGCTGTGGGCGGCGCTGGTGGCGCTCGCCGTCTGCCTGCGCGACTTCATCATGGCGCGCCGCGCCGACGCTTTCCTGATCGTGGCGTTCTATTTCGGGACCTGGCTTGCCTGGGCGCTGCTGCCCCGTACCCTCGGATTTCTTTATTACTATCTGCCTGCGGCCACGCTCGCGAGCCTTGCGCTGGTCTATGCGCTCCGGCGCGGCAGCAGCCCGCGCTGGCTGTTGTGGGCCTTCGTTGCCGTCGCGTTCGCGGGCTTCGCCGCGATGCTGCCGATCTCGGCCGCCTTCGTCGGGACGTCGATGGAGACGTTCAATCGGCTGATGCTTTTCCAGAACTGGATATGACCAGACAACGCGCGGCCGTCGACGGCGTCACCGTCAGAAACGGAACAGCCAGGGTACCCGGCTCCAGTGGACCCGGTTGTGATAGAAATGGGGCCAGAAGATCGGAAACGGCTCCCAATAGGCGGTGCGGTAATAGCCGTAGCGGTGCCAGTGGCGATGGGCGTAGCGCCGATGGCGCGGCGCCGGCTCGGCATCGGCGGCCGGCGGTGCAGGCTCTGCCGTCTTCGGCACGATCGATGGACGCGGCACGCTCGCGGGCGCCGGCTCGGTCTGGGGAGCGGCCGCCGCCGGCGGCGTCGCTGCCGCGGGGGCGTCTTCTGCAAGACTCGCGAAAGCTGGAGCGACGACCAGCAAAGTGGCGATGGCGAGGCCGGTGAAATGGGTTTTCATCTCAATCATCCCTGGATGCTGATGGGAGAGTATCATTTTCGGGATACGCTGCAACGCGCGGTCCCCAAAATCCATACGCCCCGTCGTGGTGATGGGGTTCCGGGCTCACGCGTTTCACGCGCGTCCCGGAATGACGGTTGTTACTTGGCCGGCGCAACATCGGCGGGTGCAGCCTCCGGAGCCTTGGCCGGGGTCGCATCTGTGGCCGGAGCCGCGGTGACCGGAGCCGGGGCGGCGTCTTCCTTCTTGGCGGAAGCAACGCGCGCGCCGTCCTTGTGCGCCTTGTGGATTTTCGCCGAACGGCCGCCATTATAGGAGCCGTAGCCGGGCGCGTAGACCGCCACGCATGAGGACGACATGCAGCCGTCCTGGACGTGAACGGTGACGCCTTCGTAGGAATAGGTACCGGCATGAGCCGACGCGCCGATGGTGAGAAGCGCCGCGGCAAGGATGATCTTCTTCATGGGAGTCCCCTATGTCGACAGGTTTGATGTCAGGTGTTTCGGTGGGCCGGCCGCCGATGACCGGCTGTTCCGAACCTGGATTTTTCGTATGTCCGCCTGCCGCTCAGGGCAGGCGGACGAACACGGCTACCGTCACTTCGACGCGGTCTTGGTGTCCATGTTGACGACCTGGACGCGGCGGTTGCGCGGGTCCATCGGCGCGTTCGGATCGATCGGCTTGGTTTTGCCATAACCGACGGTGACGAGGTCGGTGCCATTGATGCCATACCTGTCGACGAGGTAGCGCTTGATGGTATCGGCGCGGCGCTCGGAGAGGTCCTGGTTGTAGCCTTCGCCGCCGACCGCATCGGTGTGGCCGGCGACCACGATGGTCGAACCCTTGAGGCTGGAATTGGAGAGCGCCTTGCCCAGCTCCTGGACGGACGACATCGAGGTCTGGCTGATCTCGGCCGAATTGTATTCGAACTGGATATTGAGATCGATTTTCGGCTTGGTGGACGCGATCTCCGCGATTTCCTCACGCTCGCCGAGCGAGAGCGACCGGGTCTTGCGGTTGCGAACCGTGGCAAGGAAGCCGATTTCCTTGGCCTTGATCGCGGGATCGACTTGTTCGGTCGACAGGCCACGCGTCAGCGGCTTCGGCTGCAGCGCATGGATGATCTGGTCCGCCGGGACGGTGTTGTCGCCGGCAATGGCAATCCCCGCCGTCATCGACAGCGCGGCAGTGAGCGTAATCGCCTTGAGCGCGGAAAGTCTGAGAGAGCTGGTCATTGTCGTGGTCCTCGTTGTGACGCCTGATAAGCATTTGATGCTGGCAGGATAGGCCAGGTTCGAAGCGGCGAATGTGATTTGGGTCACGCCCCCTCAACGTGCGGTCAGGATTTGACGCAATATAGGGATATCCCTATATTGAGGTGTGCGTAAACGTCCCGAACCGAAGCCATGTTTCTTTGTCGGTTCCAGCCGCAAGGACATCAAGCAATTCCCGGCCAAGGTGCAGAACCGTTTGGGTTACGCCCTGTTCGAGGTGCAGGAGGGCGAAGAACCCGCCTCCGCCAAGGCGCTGAAGGGATTCGGCGGACGTTCTATTCTGGAACTGGTCGATGATTTTGACGGCAACACATACCGAGCGGTCTATACGGTGCGTTTCGCCGGAGTGGTCTACGTGCTTCACGCGTTTCAGAAGAAGGCCAAGAAGGGAATTGCTACACCTTTGCAAGAAATCGAGCTCGTTAGATCGCGCCTGCGCGATGCACAATTGCACTACCGTGAGAGCACCGAAAATGAAGGTCGCAAGCCATGACAAAACGCAAAATTGACGTTTACACAGGAAGCGGCAACGTGTTTGCCGACCTTGGCTTGCCCAATCCTGAAGAACGGCTGTTAAAGGCCAATATTGTGAGCGAACTGCATCGCCTTATCAAACAGCGCGGACTTACGCAGGTTAAGGCTGCCAAGCTGATAGGCATTCATCAGCCCGACCTTTCGCTCCTCCTGCGTGGCGATTTCGACGACTATTCAGTGGAACGCCTGATGAAAATGCTCACCGCATTCGAGCAGGATATCGAGATTGTCATGAAGCCGAACCGCAAGGCGGGAACGCCCGGACGCATTACCTTCAAGTCTGATGCGGCGTAACGAGCAACTGGCCCTCATTTCGGCCCCGTCGCCGCCCGACGTGACCCGGTTCGATCGCTCTCCGGCTCAAAGTGACGTGGATCACAGTACGCCCGCGCACACTGGAGCACATTGTCCTCAACGGTTCGGCCCATGGCCAACCAGTTCGACGCTTAGAGCAGGGGAGAATGGATCATGCGCTTCTGGATCGCAGCACTGTCAGTCGCAGCATTTCTGGTCAGCGGCAACGCGGCCCTTGCCGAGAAGCGCGTCGCCTTCGTGGTCGGCAACGGCGCCTACAGGAACGTGGCGCCGCTTCCCAACCCGGCGGTCGATGCCAAGTCGATGGCGGCGCTGCTGCGCAATGTCGGTTTCGATGTGGTGGAGGGCACCAATCTCACCCGCGACAAGATGACGGAAAAGCTCTTGGACTTCGGCAAGCGGGCCGAGGGCGCCGACGTCGCGCTGTTCTTCTATGCCGGCCACGGCATCGCCGTGAACGGCACCAACTACCTGCTGCCGGTCGACGCCGATCTCAAATCCGAGATGGACGTCAAACTGGGCGCCGCCATCAACGTCGACCTGACGCTGGAGCAGACCATGGCCGACGCCAAGGTCAAGCTGGTGTTCCTCGACGCCTGCCGCGATAACCCCTTTGCGGCGAAGCTCCGTTCCGTCAAGGCGACCCGCAGCCTCTCGGTGGAGTCTGGCCTTGTCGACATGAAATCCGGCGAGGGCACGCTGATCGCGTTCGCCACCGGCCCCGGCCAGACCGCGCTCGACGGCGAGGCCGGCACCAACAGCCCGTTCACCCGCGCGCTGCTGGCCAACATCGCCGCCCCCGGCGTCGAGATCCAGCAGGCCATGACCAGGGTGCGCGCCCAGGTCAACGAAGAGACCAACAAGAACCAATTGCCATGGGGCCACACCGACCTGATCGGTTCGGTCTATCTCAATCCGGTCGCGGGCGCGGCGGAGCAGAAGGCCGAGGCGCCGAATACGCCGGCCGTCACCGCGAGCCCGGCTTCCGAAGTCGAGCTCGAGTTCTGGCGCTCGATCAAGGACTCCAACAAGCCGGAAGAACTCAACGCCTACCTGACCAACTATCCGAACGGCACCTTCAAGTCGCTGGCGCTGGCCCGCATCGCCTCGCTGCAGGACGGCCCCTCGACCCAAACCCGCAACCTGACCACCGGCATCGATCCGGCGACCTTCACCCAGGACGCCGACCAGACCAGCGAGGACCAGATCGGCCTCGACAAGGGCCAGCGCCGCGACGTGCAGCGCCGCCTCACCGCTGTTGGTTTCGACACCCGCGTCAACGGCAAGTTCGACGAGCAGACCCGCGCCGTGATCACGCGCTGGCAGGCGGCGCGCGGCTATCCGAAGTCCGGCTTCCTCAACGCGCTGCAGTTCAAGGCGCTGCAGTCCGAAATCGCCGCCACGAAGGTTGCCTCGACCGACGACGGCGACGATGAGTCGACACGCCACTCCCGCCATTATGGCGGCGGAGGCGGCGGTGGTCGTCACTATCGCGGCGGCGGACCGGGCGCGTTCTTCGGCGGCATGATGGGCGGACTGTTCGGACGGAGGTGAAAGTCACTCTTCGAGAAGACCGATGGAACTTCTCAAATCAAGGCGGTCCCTGTGGGCCGCCTTTTTCGTGCCGGCTTTGCAGAGGTCGCAAAGCCGTCGCGCCAGCGCCGGGGTGCGAACAACAAATCGGCCAGATGCACGTCTAGGAAAACGCTTGCGTACAAAACAAAAGAAAAACAAAAGACAGCGAAGCGTCAGGGCCTTGTTTCAGTCACCGAAAAGATACGGCGAGTATCAGGGATATCGCGCGATTATGCCGGATCGCCAGGGAAGCTCGGTACCGATTTTGATCGGGGCTGTCATCATCGCAGCCGCAATCCTGTTGTCGACGCTGATCACGGCGGTCGGCACGCGGTTCATCGGCATGGACAGTCCGAACGACGATAATGTGTGGCTGATCGACCGTCTCACCGGCAACGTCTACAAATGCCAGGCCGCCGAACGCGGCAAGGCCTCGTGCGAGCCCGACATCGCGACCGGCAGTATCGGCGTGCAGCCGAAGCACTGAGTCTTCGTCGCATGACGCGCACGAAGCCGGGCTGCTCCGCTTGTCCCGCTTGACGCGGGACTTCTCATTGCGCTGCAACATGCAAAATTTTCTTCCTGCTGAAACGCGGCGGGTAGAAAATACGTATCTCGATAGCCAGCATTCCGCTGGCTTCATCTCTGAAGCGAGGTTCATATGAGGATATTGATCGCTGCTGCGCTGCTTTCGGCCTTGGCCCTGTCACCCGCTTCGGCGGCCATGATGGCATGCACGTCTGCCAACATGATGAAATCCGCCATGATGATGCCCCCCGGCGAATCGCCCGGAAACAAGGAAATGGCCATGGCCAACACGGACATGAGCAAAGGCAAGTCGCGCAGCGCCTGCATGCACTACATGAAGGCGCAGAAGATGAGCATGATGAAATAGCGAAGGCTGCGACCGAAGACCGCCGCGCCGCCGATGAGGCGGTGCGGCCTTTCTGCAGACCGGCGACGGAAAGTTCCCATGATGGCGCGCCGGCTGCACCGGACGATTCTGACGATCGGACTGACGCTCGCGCTCGCAGCCCCAGCCATGGCGGGCGACGGCTGGGTGAAACTGCCGTCCGAGCCCTACACGCTGAACAACAAGCAGGATGCTATTGCCTTTGCCGACGCCCTGACCGGCTGGTACGGCAACGGCGAGGGGCGCGTCTATCGCACCGATGACGGCGGCGAGGCCTGGACCTTGATCTGGACCAAGCAAGGCACCTATGTGCGGGCGCTGGAATTCGTCGACGAAAATACCGGCTTTCTCGGCAATGTCGGCTCCGGCTATTTTCCAGGCGTGACCGACCGGCAGCCGCTTTACGTGAGCCATGACGGCGGGGTGCACTGGGCGGCGGTCAGGCTGGCGCAAGGCGCCCAGATCACCGGCGTGTGCGCGATCGACGTGCTCAAACTCGACGGCAAGGTAGCGGCGGTGCGCGCCGGGGGCCGGGTCGGCGGTCCGGCCGGCATGCTCGAATCCTTCGACGGCGGCGAGAGCTTTCGTGCCAGGGACATGAGCCGCCTGACCGGCATGATCCTCGACATTCATTTTGTCGATGCCAATACCGGATTCATCGCCGGCGCAAGTGCTGCCGAAGAAGACAAGGCGCATGCGCGGATCCTGAAGACGTCGGATGGCGGCCGGTCGTGGCGCGCGGTGTTCGACAGCGATCGTGCCGGCGACGTCAACTGGAAGCTGGCCTTCCCGAGCGCGAAGGTCGGCTACGCCACCATCATCAGCTATCAGGCCCCGGCCGGCGAGGCGCGCGGCTACGTCGTGAAGACCGAAGATGGCGGCGAGCATTGGCACCGCCTCACCGTCAGCCATGACAGGGACTGGATACCCTATGGCATCGCCTTCATCGACGAGGCGCGGGGCTTTGTCGGCGGCTCGACCGGCGGCTACGGCACGACAGACGGCGGCAAAACCTGGTCTGCGCAAGCCATGGGCCTTTCCACCAACAAGATCAGGTTCGTGCAACGCCGCGATGGCGGCATCTCCGCCTTTGCCATCGGCAAGGACATCTACAAGCTCGAGCTTCCGCCCGTGGCACACTGACGGGTCTGGCAGGACGGGCGAATCCCGCTACATTGCTGCGCGATGTCCCGCCCGAAGATTTCACATCCCCTGACCAAGGCCGCGGCCAGGCGCCTCTGGCTGCGCGCCCAGCGCCTCGACACGCGGGCGCCGTTCGGCGCGGGGCCGGAGGCTGTGGCGGCAGCCGTCGAACATCTCGGCTATGTCCAGATCGACACCATCAACGTCATCGAGCGCAGCCACCATCATATTCTGTGGAACCGGATTCCCGAATACCGCCGCGCCGACCTGCGCCAGGCCCAGAGCATCGACAGAAGCGTATTCGAATACTGGACCCATGCGTTGTCCTACGTGCCGACGCGGGATTTGCGGTTCTTCATTCCCGCCATGAAGCGCCATCGGCGGGAGGGCCACAAATGGCTCTCGTCGGTCAAACCGGCCGACCTGCGCAAGGTGATGCGGCTGCTGCGCCGCGACGGCGCGCTGACCATCCGCGACATCGACGACGACGTGCTGGTCGACAAGGAGCATCTATGGGCGAGCCGCAAGCCGTCGAAGCGGGCGCTGCAGCTGTTGTTCTACCAGGGTATAGCTACGATCTCCGAACGCAGCGGCATGCTGAAGACCTACGAGCTGATGACGCGGCATTTCGGCTGGGGCCATCAGCCGAAGGGCGCTTCGCCGCGCGAGACCACCGCCTATCTGCTCGACCGGAGCTTGCGCGCGCAAGGCGTCGTCAGCCTCGATTCGATCTGTCATCTCGACGCGCCGAGCAAGGCGCAGGTCAGCCGGCTGATCGAGGCGAGGGTGCGCGCCGGCGAACTGGTCCCGGTCGCGCTGGAAGGCGCAGCTAAGGAGCACTGGGCGCGGCCGGAAGCGCTGGATGTTTCGGATGTCGGCGCTTCGGAGCTGGTGCACATCCTCTCCCCGTTCGATCCGCTGATCATCCAGCGCAAGCGGACGCACCTGATCTTCGACTACGAACATCGCTTCGAGGCTTACGTGCCGAAGGAAAAGCGGGTGCTCGGCTATTTCGCGTTGCCGGTCCTCGCCGGCTGCGACATCGTCGCTGCGCTCGATCTGAAGACCGACCGCAAGAACCGGAAATTGCTGGTGCAGAAATGGAGCTGGGTCGGCGCCGGCGCCAGGCGCGACGCGCGCAAGGAATTGAAGCCCCGTATCGAGCAAGAGCTGCACCGGTTCGAGCGGTTTCAGCTGGGGGAGTGATTGCATCCTACGCAATCTTGTGAACGGAGCTTGCAAAGCGATCGAGCCCGATCGCCAGGACGATCCCGACGCCATAGGCGACCAAGTCCCAGACCGAGAAGATGCGGCCGAGCAGCAGCGCGCCCGCAAGCGTCAGCCGGAAAGTGTCGAGCCAGGGGGCATGGACGAGCCGGAACAGCTCTACGCACACGGCGATCGCCGCCGAGATCAGCGCGATCGATGGCCGCGACCGATTTGAAGCAGCCATCGCCACGAGAAAGAAGACCATCGATCCCCAGAGGATCGAGCCGCCATATTTCACGACAAACGACGGCAAGCCGAGGCCGAGACCGAACCGGCGCAAGGCGAGTCCGCAGACGATGATCGATAGGCAAAGGCCGACACGGAGGATCACTGCCGCCTCCGAACTCGATGCTCGTCATGCCCGGCCTTGTGCCGGGCATCCACGTCTTTGCTGGACTTAGGGAAGAAAGACGTGGATGGCCGGGACGAGCCCGGCCATGACGAGGAGTGAATCATTCTGACGGCGCCTTCAACATCACGACGGCGCGTCCGCGATCGGGATCGTCAGCTCGAACGCCGTCCCCCGTTCGGAAACGAGCAGGCGGATCGCCCCGCCATGGGCATCCAGCATGGCGCGGACGATGGCCAGCCCCATGCCGGTGCCGCCCTTCTCGCGCCGGGTGGTGAAAAAACTGTCGAAGATCTGGGTGCGGTTGTTGGGCGAAACGCCTTCGCCATTGTCGGCTATTGTGATCAGCAGCAGGTTGTCTTGCCGCGTGGCGGATAGTTCGAGGGCCGTGCTGCCATGACGCAAGGCATTGTCGGCGAGATTGGAGAAGATGATGGAAGCATTCTCCTCCGATATCCGCATCGGCGTCTCGAGTTCACCGGAGGTGCGAAGTTCGAGCGAAGGAAATGCCGAACGCAAGGCGGCGATGGTGTCTGACAGTTTGGCAGCACCCAGCGCCACCGGATTTTCGGCGCGGGCGAGATCGCGCAGGCGAGCCGAGATTTTCGTGAGCCGGTCGGTGTCGGCGATGATGTTGTCGAGAAATTTTCGCCGGTCCTCGTCGTCCATCGAGGGCGCCTCGACGTCGTCGCGCAGCAGCTCGGCGGCGCCCTGGATCGAGGTCAGCGGCGATTTCAGTTCATGCGACACATGGGTGGCGAAGGTCGAAATGAAGCTGGAGCGCGTGTTCAGCCGTCGCGCCATTTCCAGAAAGCTTTGCGACAGCCGCGCGAATTCCGACGTGCCGCGGCGCTTCAGCGGCCGCAGGGCATCGCGGTCGCCCTTGCCGATCGGGCCGGTGCGCTCGATCAGTTCCCGCATCGGCTCGGTGATGGTGCGGTGAAACAGAAACCCGATCAACAGCGTCGGCACGATCATGGAAAGGATCGCGAGAATGACCTTGCCGCGCTGTTCGTAAAGATACTTGAAGACGTTGCTGGGCGTGCGCGAGGCATAGATGACGCCGGCGACCTGGCCGCGGGCGATCACCGGCATCGCGGTAAAGACGCGCATGCCGGTGCCCCGGCTCATGGAATAGAGCGAGGGCTGGTCATGCTTGGAGATGCGCACGCGCAACACGGCGCTGAAGCGCCCCTGCAGCGCCTCGGCGACTTCCTCCAGATGCGCCAGCGACAGCCCGACTTCCTCGCGGCCGGCGATGACGACGCCGTTGGGGTCGAGTAGTCGAAAACCCGCCAGCGTCACGTATTGCGTTGCGATGAGATCGGGCATCATGCGCGCGCCGAGCGCCGTGAAGGCGGGATCCGCCGGCGCGGCCGGCTCGCGGGCTTGCGGCCGCGGCGGCAGCACGCTCTCGTTTGCCAGTTCGAGTTTCGGCCAGATCGGCTGATACGGTTCGTCCGGCGGCTTTTGCGGGGGAGGCGGGACCTTCGTCCCCAACGCTACGGTCGATGGAATAGCGGTCTCCACCTCGCGCTGGAACATCGCCGAGAGCGCAGCACTTTGCGCGATCAGCTCGGACTCGGTCTGCTGGATCAGCTCGTTCTGGTAGACTTTCAGGAAATACAGGCTGAACAGCGGCAGCGACAGCACGCTCGCCAGCACCAGGAAAACCACGAGGCTGAGGCTCGGCCGCCACTTCCGCAGCGCCGCAGGCACAGGTCTGGCGTCGTCGATCAACGCGATGCCTCGCAGCGTCCGAGCTTGAAACCGACGCCATGAACGGTCTCGATCACGGAATCGCAGCCGGCGGCCGCCATCTTGGCACGGATGTTCCTGATGTGGCTGTCGATGGTGCGGTCGGCGACGTGGATATTGCCGGCATAGGCGGCATCGAGGATCAGTTCGCGCGTGAACACGAATCCGGGCCGCGCCAGCAGCGTGCGCAGGATCGAGAACTCCAGCGCCGTCAGCGATACCGGCGTATCGCCGAAACTCGCGGTGCGGGCATCCGCATCGATCGCGAGCCCGCCATGGCTCAGCACTTTGCTTTCCAAAGGCGCAGGCGGGGTCCGCACGCGTCGGAGGATCGCATTGACGCGCGCCACCAGTTCGCGCGGGCTGAACGGCTTTGTGACGTAGTCGTCGCCGCCGATCTCGAGCCCGAGGATGCGATCGATCTCCTCGTCGCGCGCCGACAGGAACAGGATCGGGGTATCGGCGGTCTTCCTGATCTGCCGGCAGACTTCGAGGCCATCCATTTCCGGCATGCCGATGTCGAGCACGATGAGGTCGTGGACGTTGCGGTCGAACTGGCGCAGCGCCTCCTTGCCGTCAGGCGCGATCGAAATCGCCATGCCGGTCTTCTCGAACGCGAAGCGCACGACGTCGCGGATGTGGGGGTCGTCATCGACGACGAGAATGGAATGAGCCACGTGCGCTAGCCTTTGCCGCTCTGATCGGGATTAGGCGGGGTATAGGGATTGTTAGCCAAATATCGCTCCAGGCGCCATGTCCGGAAGCCCCAGCCCCGCCAGTTTTCGTGATAACCGAGGCGATGGTTGGCGTTCCTGCCTCTACTAATCACGTGTTCGAGTGCCGGTATCTGCTTCAGATGCGGCCTGAGCGCAGGCTCGGCCTGCGGACCCAATGACCCAAGATAACACAGATCGAGTTTAGGCCCGGCGCCCGCGATCTCCTGTGAATGTTGCACGTTGTAGGAGGCCACCAGGTACGGCAGGTTGATGAAGCAGCAAGCGTAGAGGGCGAGCACCAGTGAAATGGCATTGGCGGACAATAGCCAGCGATTGGATTTTTTCAGCTCAATCTGGATCAGGATCAGCACGAGGCCGATGGCGACCAGGACCATCCATATGAATGCGGCAAACCGCAGATAGGTCAGCGAGTAGGCCGCGACGTAGAGGTCGAGCCGGAAGATCGACGAGATCACCAGCAGGATGTTTTGCCCGACCCACAGCAGCACCAGCGGGCGAATCAGCCTCGACTGTTGCGACGGCCCGCCCGGCCGCATCGCGATCAGGACAAAACCCGCAGCGAGCAGCGCGGTGGCGATCAGCGGATAGGCGCCGCGATGGGCATATTGGGCGTGGCTCATGCCGTCGGGCAGGTTGGCGCCGCCCCAGAGATAAGTCAGGTCGAGTCCGCTCTGCAGCGCGAACAGCGCATTGAACAGGATCAGCGAGCGCAACATGGCCCGCGTGCCAAGGAGAAAATCGAGATCGGAGGTTTGCGTGGCGACGGCGGCGCGCGGTTCGGATTCCCGAACCGGCTTGCGTCGCAGACGCCGCCGGATCAAGGGCCAGGTGATGCAGGCCATCATCAGCCAGAATGCGATCCGCCAGAGGTTGAACAGATTGAGGAAGGCGCGCAGGTCGATCTGCATCAGGGTGTTTTCGATCAATGGATTTGCCTGTGCGAACAGCGCCAGGAAAACCGCGAAAACGCAAAGCGGAACGATCCAGGCCACCAGCGAGCCCAGCCAATTGGGCGTCCAGCTTTTCATGCGACGAAGCGCGCCGAACAGATCGCCGATCAGTTGAAACGGTCCGCGAAACGGAAGCGTCACGGCTTCGAGCAGGTTACGTGGCCAGGACGATGCTTCAGGGGCGGTCATGATGATGACGAATAGCGCGGTTGCCAACTCGGCTACCGTCCGGGAAAGATCGCTGCAATCCTCGACCACGGCCAGCAGGCCGATGACGAACGCAGCGCCGATGACGATTTGAGTATTCTTTGGCGCGCGCGCACCATTGATAAAGACGGCGACAACGCCGAGCGCGCCGAGGAACAGTGCGAGCGAGACGCCGATGGTCTGCCAGTCCCAGAACAGCCAGTCGGCCAACGCGACGCAGGCTATGGCGGCCGCAAGCGGCAGCAGCAGCAGGCGCGCGGGAACGGGAGCAATCTCGAAATCGGAGGCGGTCGCGATCGACATGATTTCACTTTCCGGGGTGCAGGAGGGTGAGATGACGGATTTTGGGCTTTGGCTTTGGCGCGCCGGCGTTCGGCAGCGTGATGACGACGGATCGAACGGGCGGTGTCAGCCACCAGCGCTTCGCCAGCAGCCGCCGGGGCAGCCGCGATCGCCGAAATCGAAAGGGGATGATCTTCGCCATGGCCGCAACCATGCCCGGCCGATTGGCAGCCCGTTTGCTCAGGCCGTTCAGGATTTGCGGATTTTCGTGCAGGTTTCGCGCAGAAAAGCGCCCGACCGGAACGATGGTCGGAATCCTGGACCGGCATGATTCCCGACAGTTCGGGTTGAGCCGGTCGGAAGGAATTCACGCCCCTTAACCGGCTTCGTGCTTCACGAAATCATGATTACTGATGAATATTGACATTCATCAATAGACAATCGATAGTCCCTCTGAGCTTAAACGAGGGAAGCCACCATGTTCGTCCGATCCGTTTTGCCGAGCTATTCCAGGCTTTTAGTGGGTGCATCGCTGGCACTTCTGGTCGTGGCGCTGGCTGGCTGCAATGACAAGGTCGCCGAGAAGCTGGTCCCGTCGCGCCCGGTTCTGGTCGCCACGGTGCATTACGAGGCCGAATCCCCCGAGCGCAGCTTTGTTGGCACCATCAGGCCCCGGATCGAGGCCGACATGGGGTTCCGGGTCCCGGGCAAGGTCGCCAAGCGCCTGGTCGAGGTCGGCCAGACCGTCGAACTTGGCCAGCCGCTCGCCACCCTTGATGAAATCGACCTGAAGCTGCAGGCCGAGCAGGCCGAGGCGGAATTGCGCGCCTCCACCGGCGTGCTGGAGCAGGCCGCCGCCGCCGAAACCCGCGCCAAGGATCTGCGCGTCAAGGGCTGGACCACGGACGCCCAGCTCGACCAGGCCAAGGCCACCGCCGACGAGGCCCGCGCCCGGCTCAACCGCGCCCAGCGTTCGGTCGAACTCACCAAAAATTCCTTGTCCTACGCCACGCTGGTTGCCGACAGCCGCGGCGTCGTCACCGCGACCCTGGTCGAGCCCGGCCAGGTCGTGGCTTCCGGCCAGACCGCGATCCGCGTCGCGCGCTTTGGCGAAAAGGAAGCCGTGGTCGCGATCCCCGAGACTTTGTTGGGCCGCGCCAAGGAGGGCACTGCGAGCGTGACGCTGTGGTCGGAGGCGAACAAGAAATATGCCGCAAAGCTGCGCGAGATCGCGCCCGCGGCCGATCCCGCCACGCGCACTTATCTGGCGAAATTCTCGCTGCCCGACGCCGGCGACCACGTCTCGCTCGGCATGACCGCAACCCTGACGCTTGCCGATCCGGCGACCACGCGGGTGGCGCGGCTGCCGCTGTCGGCGCTGTTCAGCGAAGGCGGCGATCCCTCCTTCTATGTGGTCGACGACAAGGGCGAGGTAGCGCTGAAGCCGGTCACGGTGAAATCCTACGAGAGCAACGACGTCGTCATCACCGGTGGCGTCGACGAAGGCGCCAGGGTGGTGGCGCTCGGCGTGCAGAAGCTCGATCCGGCGCAAAAAGTCCGGGTCGTGTCGTCACTGTCGTTCTAGTCCCCGTCAATTGCGAGGAGCGAAGCGACGGAGCAATCCACACTTTCTTTGCCGCACGATGGATTGCTTCGCGGAGCCTGTCATCGGGCGGCGCTTCGCGCCGACCCGTTGGCTCGCAATGACGATCTTTTTGTAATCTCAGGAGGGCGCGATGAAACATTTCAATCTTTCGGCCTGGGCGGTCAGCCATCCCGCCCTGATCCTGTTCCTGGTCATCGCGCTCGGCGCGGCGGGCTTCTTCTCCTATGAGCGGCTCGGCCGCGCCGAGGATCCGTTCTTCACGGTGAAGGTGGTCAACGTCTCGGCGATCTGGCCGGGCGCGACCGCCCAGGAAATGCAGGCCCAGGTCGCCGATCCCATCGAGAAGAAGCTGCAGGAATTGCCCTATTTCGAAAAGGTGCAGACCTATTCGAAGCCGGCCTTTACCGCGATGCAGGTCACCTTCCGCGATTCGACGCCGCCGAAGGAAGTGCCCTATCTGTTTTACCTGTTGCGCAAGAAGCTCGCCGACGTGCAGCCGCAGCTGCCGGCGGGTCTGCTCGGCCCCTTTGTCAACGACGAATTCTCCGATGTCGATTCCATTCTCTATATGATGACCGGCGACGGCGCCGACTACGCGCAGTTGAAGAAGGCCGCCGAAGGCATGCGCCAGCGGCTGCTGAAAGTGCCTGGGGTCACCAAGGTCGATCTCTACGGCACGCAGGACGAAAAGATTTACGTTGAATTTCCGCACGCCAAGCTGGCGACGCTGGGCATCACGCCACAAGCGCTGTTCGATTCCCTCGCCAAGCAGAACAACATCGTACAGACCGGCACGGTGGAAACGTCCGCGCAGCGCGTGCCGCTGCGCGTCACCGGCGCGCTCGATGGCGTCAAGGCCGTCGCGGAGACGCCGGTCGAAAGTAATGGCCGGGTGTTTCGCTTAGGCGACATCGCCACCGTCAGCCACGGTTATATCGATCCGCCCAGCTTCGTGGTGCGTCAGGAAGGCAAGCCCGCGCTCGGCATCGGCGTAGTCACCGCCAAGGGCGCGAATATTCTGGAATTGGGCAAGGACGTCGCA
>NZ_DATHOP010000053.1:0-10934 GCF_035484855.1 Bradyrhizobium sp. | reverse complement strand
AACTGGACCGTCGCGACACGCTCGGGCGGCCATAGCTGGTCGTGCAATCCCGTCCGCGACGGCGGCATGTTGCTCGACGTATCGCGCCTCAACGCAGTGACGATCGATGCGCGGCAGCTGAGCGCGACCGTCGGGCCGGGCTGCCGCGGCAATCAGGTCAACAAATTGTTGGCGGCACAGAAGCTGTTCTTCCCGATCGGTCATTGCGAGGGCGTTGGGCTCGGCGGCTTTCTGCTGCAAGGCGGCTTCGGCTGGCACTCGCGCGCGGTGGGCATGGCCTGCGAGAGCGTGCTGGGCATCGACTATGTGGGCGCCGATGGCGCATTGCGCCACGCCAGCGCCAGCGAAAATGCCGACGTGTATTGGGCCGCGCGCGGCGCCGGACCGGGATTTTTCGGCGTCATCACCCGCTTTTATTTGAAGCTTTACCGGCGGCCGAAAGTGATCGGCGCCAAGCTCGCGTTCTACACCGCCGATCATCTGGAACAGATCGTGCGCTGGGCGCATCAGGTCGGGCCGCAGGTGCCGCTCTCGATCGAGCTGATGTTCATGGTGTCGCGCTGCATTCCCTTTATCGAGGGCCCCGGCATCATGGTGGTGGCGCCGGTTTTTGCCGACAGCATTTTCGCGGCGTGGAAAGATCTCGACTTTATGAAAACGCGGCCGCCCGGCGCCAAGCGGGCGACGCCGTTCATCCCGATGCGGCTCTCGACGCTGAGCGCGCGGGTGATGTCGCATTACCCGGACAATCATCGCTATGCGGTGGATAATATGTGGACGCGGGCAGCGCCCGACGCGCTTCTGCCCGCACTCAAGCGCATCGTCGCCAAGCTGCCGCCGGCGCCGTCGCATATTTTATGGATGAACTGGGCGCCGCGGCTGCGGCGGCCCGACATGGCTTTTTCATTCGAGGATGAGATCTACGTGGCGATGTATGGCGTCTGGCGCGAAGCCGGCGATGAGGACAAGGCCGCAAACAAGGCCGCACGCTGGGCGCTCGACGGCATGACCGACATGGCGCCCTTGGCCACCGGCATTCAGCTGGCCGACGAAAACCTCGGCGCGCGGGCGGCGCGCTTCATGGCACAAGACAATCTGGCGCGGCTCGATCGGCTCAAGGCGAGCCTCGACCCCGCGGGCCGCTTTCACTCTTACATGGGCAGGCCCGACGGGCAGGCGCGCGACAACCGATGAAGCGCAGTCGACCGATTGCCGGCCGCCATCTCGGCTGGGACGCAGCCGATCTCGCGACCAAACCCTACGCGCGCTTTCTCGATCCAGACATCCGGCCGCTGCCCGACCCTATCCGCCACGCGCTCGATCGCGGCCCCCTGCCCGAGCCGCTGCTGCCGACGCTCGACACGGCGCCGCGGAGCTTGTTCGGGCAAACGCCCGCCATCGAGAACGGCTTTGCGCTGACCGCCGACGGCGCCATGGTGGTTGCGGCGCGCACCGATCTGCCGGGCGTGACGCCAGCGATGATCGACTGGTGGTTCGGCTGGCACAGCGACAGCCCGGAGCGCTACAAGCTCTGGCATCCGCTGGCGCACGTCAACGCCGCCTGGCTGTCGCCGCCCGCGCCGGGAAGCCAGAGCCGAGCGCGCTATGTGGAGGCAACCTCCATTGTCGACGAGTATATCGGCAGTGCGTTGCTGCGCGCCGCCATCCGTTTTCTGCCGCCCGCGGGACTGGGCTTTACCGAGGCGGGCCTCGACGATGCCGAGCAGGCGACCATCGTATGTGCGCGAACGGGCCTCGCTGATGTTCCAATCGATGTCGGTTACCTCGTTCACCATGTGCGCCGGACCACGGGCGGCAGCGAGATGCGTTCGCGCTTCTTTATCGGTGGGCGCTATGCGGCCGGCCGCAATAGCGCGCTCGGAACCGTGATGGCACGGGCGGCACGCGTTTTCATGCGCCCGACCGAAGCCGACGCGCGCGCCCTGTTGGTGCACTGCGCCGAGGAAATGCAGCATTTGGCGCAATTTCTACCGGCGCTTTATGCGCAATGCCGGCGCGACGGCCAGACGTAGTTTCACTTGGACCTAACCACTCGGGCGCCAAGCCTCCCCTTTTTACGGTTTCACCGCACCTTGGTCGTGGATTTTTCAAAACGGCGCACTACGTTGAATGGAAATCCTCCGGGGTAAGGCCGAAGCGGCCATGGCTGAAGAACGCGTCAACCGTAAGCTCGCGGCGATCCTTGCAGCCGACGTGGTCGGCTATTCGCGTCTGATGGGGGTCGACGAAGAGGGCACGCTCGCCGCGCTCAAGCAACACCGCCAGGCGGTATTCGATCCCGCCGTGGCCGCCCACCACGGCCGCGTCGTCAAGCTGATCGGCGACGGCACCATCGCGGAATTCGGCAGCGTCGTCGACGCCGTGCATTGTGCGCTGGCGGTGCAACGCTCCGACGGCCTGCTGCCGGACGAGGCCCAGCGCCAGCCCAAAATCGTGCTGCGGATCGGTATCAATCTGGGCGACGTGATCATCGAGGGCGACGACATCTACGGCGACGGCGTCAACATCGCCGCCCGTCTCGAGCCGCTGGCCGAACCGGGCGGGATTTGCGTCTCGTCCATCGTCAACGAAAGCGTCGGCAACCGGATCGACGTGAGCTTTCGCGATGGCGGCGAGATTTCAGTCAAGAATATCGATCGGCCGATCCGCGTCTGGAAATGGCACCCGCGCGCGGCTCCCGATCTCGCCAAACCGAAACCGAAGGAGGAAAACGCGGCACCCGCAGCACTCGCCTCGATCGCCATTTTGCCGTTCACCAACATGTCCGGCGATCCGGAGCAGGAATATTTCTCCGACGGCATCAGCGAAGACATCATCACCGCACTGTCCAAACTGCGCTGGTTCTTCGTGATCGCGCGCAACTCGTCGTTTACCTACAAGGGCAAGGCCGTTCACCTGAAGCAGGTCGCCGAGGAACTCGGCGTCGGCTACGTCGTCGAAGGCAGCGTCCGCAAGCGCGGCGACCGCGTGCGCATTACAGCGCAGCTCAATGATGTCGCAACCGGCAGTCATCTCTGGGCGGAAAAGTACGACCGCAGCATCGCGGACGTGTTCGCGGTACAGGATGAAATCACCGAGGCCATTGTCGCTGCGATCGAACCGCAACTCTATGCCGCGGAGAATTTTCGTGCCCGCCGCAAGCCGCCGGACAGCATGGATGCGTGGGATCTGGTGATGCGGGCGCTGTCGCATTATTGGCGGGTGACGCGACAGGATAATGTTGTCGCCCAAGCGCTGCTGGAGAAGGCGATCGCGATCGATCCGAATTACGGCCAGGCGCTTGGCGTGCTCGCCGCCAGCCATACTTTCAGCGCGCATATGGGGTGGGCGGACATGGCAACTGTCGTGCCGATCGCCGAACGCGCTGCGCTGGCGTCGATCCAGGCCGACAGCGAGGATCCCTGGGCGCATCTCGCACTTGGCAGCGCGTTGTTGTTCAAGCGGCGCTTCGAAGATTCGCTGGGCGCGTTCGAGTCGGCGTTAAGCCTCAATCCCAATTTTTCGCTTGCCCAGGGTTACTACGGCCTGACCCTGTCGTATTGCGGTCGTTGGCAAGAGGCCTGCGTGGCGGCGCAACGGGCGTTGCGACTGAGCCCTCGCGACCCCTTCGCGGCAATTTTTTGCGGCATCGCCGCCTATTCGCACTTTGTCGGGCGCAATTATGACGACGCGATACGCCTCGCAACCGAGGGCATCAGGCAACGCGGCGACTTCGTCGGCGGTCATCGGGTATTGACTGCCGCCGCCGGCATGGCGGGCCGTGACGATTTGGCCAGGGCCGCATTGCTCGAGCTTGAACGGGCGCAGCCCAATATTTCCCTTGGCTGGCTCGCCAGCCATATGCCGATCCGATACGACGCTGATCGCGAACATTATTTGGAAGGGTTCCGTCGTGCCGGTTTGGATTAGGCGATCCCGTGCGAACCGCAGGCTGTTTTCTTTCAGTTTACGATCCCCGCCATCTGAGCGGACGGATCGTGATCGAGTCGATGTCGCTCTTTGGCACAAAAGGGAGCACCAGGCATGCCCGCAATGCGGTCGCTTGCGGGGGTACACCGGACATGGCACCGGCAGCCGATTCCGGACCGGTTTGACCAGGGCGATCATGTCGATGGTTGATGGACTGCGTAACCCATCGCAGCATTGAACCGGTATATCGTCCGAGCACACCAATAAGCCGAACCGGGGATGCGTTCTGACCGGCAGGGGTGGGCTATGCTTTCAAGGGCGCGATTTTTTGGCGCAGTTTTGACCGCAGCGATGCCGTCAATGACAATTCTGTCGCTGGCATGGATTCCGGCACCGGCTCGCGCACAAACTTTGATCGACCGTAGTTGCACCGGCAAGTCCGATATCCCGGCCGGCCAACAAATCCTCGGATGCAGTGACGCGATCAAGTCGGGAGCCTTTGTTGGCAAGGATCTTGCGGTAGCCTTTGGCAACCGTGGCAGGGCGTATCTCGACAACGGCGAGCTCGACCTTGCGATCGCGGATTATGATCAGGCGATCGCCATCGATGCCAGCTCAGCCGTTTGGTTTTACGGCCGGGCCGCGGCATATTTTGCCAAAAAGCAAAACGACAACGCGATCGACGACTTGACCAGGGCCCTCGCGCTCGATCCGAATTTCGCCGTCGCTTACAATGGCAGGGGCAACGCCTATGCGGCCAAGGGTGACATCGACCGTGCCATCGCCGATTTCGATTCTGCGATAAGGATCGATCCCAAGGCCGCGTATGCCTTCAATGGCCGCGGGTCGATGTACCAGGCCAAGGGCGACATCGACCGCGCCATCGCCGATTATGGCCAGGCGATCAGCCTCAATCCGGCTTACGCCCTAGCCCACAACAATCGCGGTGGGGCATATCAGATCAAAGGCGACTATGACCGCGCCATCGCCGATTACGATATGGCGATCCGGATCGACCCGACCTACGCCCCTGCCTACGATAGTCGCGGCAGCATTTACGGCAACAAGGGTGACCGGGATCGCGCCATCGCGGACTACGATCAGGCGATCCGCCTCGATCCTGGTTTGGCTCACGCCTACGCCAACCGAGGCAGCGTCTACACGGAAAAGCAGGACTACGACCATGCGTTGGCGGACCTCAGTCAAGCCATCCGCCTCGATCCGAGTTCGGCCCAAGCGTACTACAACCGCGGCGTCGTCCACAGCATCAAGGCGGACTATGATCGCGCCATTGCGGATTACGATCAGGCAATCCGCCTGCAGCCACGATTACCCGTTGCCTTGAACAATCGCGGGCTCGCCTATTTGCACAAAAACGAGATCGACCGCGCCATCGCCGACTACAACGAAGCCATTCGGCTCAATCCAAGATTCTCTGTTGCCTTCAACAATCGCGGCACGGCTTTCGTCCGAAAGAAGGACTATGCTCACGCCATCGCCGACTACACCGAGGCAATTCGGCTTGATCCCGGTTACGCCGCAGCCTTGTTTCGACGTGGCGTCGTCAGGCGGCTGGACGGAGACAGGGCCGGCGGCGATGCCGATATCGTCGCCGCAAAGAAGATTGATCCCGACCTTGCCGAATAGGGCTTCGCGAAGCCGAAATCATTGCGACCCCGGGAGCTTTGGTTGAAGCAATTGCCGGGGCGGGATTTCTTCCGAGTCCGGCACTTTTCTGACATGCCGGAGCGGTCTAACGATGTCCGTTCCTCGGGGTGGACCGGAAGTGGCCGGCCGACGGTCAAAGTGTCGCGACTGACCCAACTGAGACATTGGCCGTGCCCTGCAAGATGGTTTTTGAACGGTTTGAGCCCTATCGGAGTACTCGCTTTAGCCGCTAATATGCCGTCTCTTGAGCGTGGATTCTGACATGCAGCGGCGCGAATTCATCACACTTGTTGGCGGAGCGGCGGCGGCTTTGCCGGTTGTGACGCGCGCGCAGCAGCCGAGCCCGGTCATAGGTTTTCTCCACCAAGGGTCATTGCCAACGATGCCATCCAGAACCGCGTTCCGGAAGGGTCTGGTCGAGGGAGGCTTTGGTGAAGGTTCTACCGTTACGATCGAAGATCGTCCGGCGGACGGTCGATACGATCGACTACCAGCGCTGGCGGCGGACTTGATCAGCCGTCATGTGTCAGTCATAGCCGCTGACTTTCTTCCTGCCGGATTGGCGGCGAAAGCAGCAACTCCAGAAATTCCGATCGTTTTCCTGAGCGGTAGTGATCCGATTGGATCGGGTCTGGTATCGAGTATCAATCGGCCGACGGGTAATGTCACCGGCATCGCCTTCATGTTTACCAGATTGGGTGCGAAGAACCTGGAGTTGTTGCGCGAGCTCGTACCAAAGGCCACCGTTATAGCCGCACTTGCTAATCCGGTGAATCCGAACGCTGAGCCCCAACTGAACGACCTGCGAACGGCCGCACAAGCGCTTGGCCTGCAACTTGTCACTATTGGCGCTAGCAATGACGCGGAAATCGAGGGTGCTTTCCCCACCTTGCTGCAGCACCGGGTCGAAGCGCTAATCATCACCGCTGATGGATATCTCATCAGTCGTCAAGATCAGCTCGTGACCCTGGCGAAACGTTTTGCGATGCCCACAATGTACCCCTTGCGCCAGTATGCGGAGGCAGGCGGACTTATGAGCTATGGCGCAAATCTGCCCGATGCATTTCGCCAATGCGGAATTTATGTGGGAAAGATACTCAAGGGCGCAAAGCCCACCGACCTACCGGTGCTGCAGCCGTCAACTTACGAACTTGTCATCAATCTCAAGACTGCGAAAGAGCTCGGCCTAACCGTGTCGCCCACTTTGCAGGCGCTCGCCGACGAGGTGATCGAATAGCTTTGCAATTTGCTGCGGTGGATGAGTTTCCTTCTGGCACTTTTCTGACATGCCGGAGCGGTCTAACGATGTCCGTTCCTCGGGGTGGACCGGAAGTGGCCGGCCGACGGTCAAAGTGTCGCGACTGACCCAACTGCGACATTAGCTGTGCGCTGCGGCAATGGTTTCGACGCGGGTCCAGCCCCTATCGCAGTGCTTGTTTGAGCCGCTAAGATGTCGTCTCCAGAGCATGGGGCAGACATGCGTCGGCGGCATTTTCTCGGTGTTTTAGGCGGTGCAGTGGCGTGGCCGCTCACGGTAAGGGCGCAGCAGTCTCTGCCCGTGATTGGGTTCTTGAGCGCACGCACCGCCACCGATTCCGAAGCGGTCCTGGCCGCGTTCCTTCGAGGGCTTGGCGAAGTCGGTTTGGTCGAAGGCCGAGACATCAAGATGGAGTACCGCTGGGCTAACGGAACGTTCGACAGATTGCCGATGCTCGCAAAAGAAATGGTGGACCAGCGCGTGGCGCTAATCGTAGCAGTCGCTGGCGATCTCCCTGTGCGCGCGGCGATGTCCGCGACTAAATCGATCCCCATTGTGTTCGTGGTGGGAACTGATCCAGTCAAACACGGCATAGTAAGTAGCCTCAACCGCCCGGACGGCAATGTTACGGGTGTCACGCTTTACAGCGTCGCGTTGGAGCAGAAAAAACTTCAGCTGCTTCGCGAATTGGTCCCTGCCGGAAACACGAGCTTTGGCGTCTTGCTCGATCCAAAACGGCCGGATCTGACCGACGTGAAATCGAGCATCGAAAACGCGGCGCAATCAATTTCACAACCAGTTCATTTTCTTTTTGCCAGCACCGAGGTCGAGATCGACTCAGCATTTGATGAAATCGTCCAAGCGAAGATCGGTGGTCTGGTGGTGATATCCGATCCGTTTTTTAGCGCTCACCGCGATCAGATAATCAGAATGGCGGCACGACGAGCGGTGCCCACGATCTATGATTCAGCGATACAGGTCGCAGAAGGCGGCCTAATGAGCTACGGGACGAGTTACACTGAAACCTACCGACAGGCGGGCATCTATGCTGCGCGTATTGTAAAGGGGACCAAACCCGCCGATTTACCCATACTGCTGCCGACCAAATTTGAATTAGCGATTAATTTGAAGACCGCCAAAACGCTCGGGCTGTCGATTCCTCCCACGCTGCTGGCTCGCGCCGACGAGGTGATCGAATAACCTCGGTCATTTCCGTTGTTGGCGTTTAGCGGATTGGCCTCGAGTCAGCCAAGACGTCTGCTTCCGAAGGCAACTCGGACATCGTCAACTCCATGGCCGTCCCGATTTATGAGTACACGCCCTGGTGAGTGGACCTCTCCACGAGCAAGCACCCCCTCCCCGCCCCTCGCCAGGCTCGCGGGGGGAGGGGAGTCGCGTCGTCACAGCAACTGATATTGCGCGCGCTCGCGCTTGGCGAGCAGCGGCAGCGCTTCGCCGGCGATGTAGGTCTTGAAATGCGCGCTCTCCTGATGGGCCTTGAAGGCGGCTTCGTCGCGGAACAGTTCGTAGAACAAAAACTGCGCCGGATTTTCCCTGGCCCTGGAGATCAGGAACAGCTTTGCGCCGGGTTCCTTCTGCGCCTCGGGGAGGAAACGATCCAGAATGCCGGCGACCCTGTCGGCTTGTCCTTCCCTGGCCTCCCATTGCGCGACAATCAACAGGCCGCCGCCATCGACGGCTTCGCCGACAGTCTTGTCCATTGCATATCGAACCATCGTCATCACTCCTTGTTTTCTTCGGGAAGTCCTCTGATAGATCGAATCCCGAAGATTATAGTTCGATCAACGTCGAACGATAACGTTAATCACTTCGATCCCGATCGAAGCGTCCTGGAGGCACGCGAGGCGCAGGTTCTGCCGGAAGCCGATGGCCGCGACTTTCATCGAACCGGCTGCCGCCTTCCGGCATCGGCGCTCTTGTGTCCGGCATCCAGCGCTTTAGAAGGGATGCCGATGACGGCTGCGACCGAGGTGGCCGCGTTGGTGACGGGACGGGGCAAGGCGACAGACGTGGATACCCTGAAGGTACGTGACGCCAAGGATGTCGAACAAGTGGTGCGGGCGGCGATCGCGAGCGACCAGCCGCTGGAAATCGTCGGCCATGGCGGCAAGCGGCTGATCGGTCAGCCGATGGCGACCAATGCGCTGCTCGACCTGTCGGCGCTCAATGCGGTGACAGCCTATGAGCCGAACGAACTGGTCATCACCGTGCAGGCCGGCGCGCCGTTGGCCGACGTTGCCTCGCTGATCGATTCCAAGAGCCAGCAATTCGCTTTCGAGCCGATGAACACCGCCGTGCTGCTGGGGACGCCCGATATCGGCACCATCGGCGGCATGATCGGCGCCGGCCTCGCCGGCCCCCGCCGCATCAAGGCCGGCGGCGCCCGTGACCATCTGCTCGGCGCACACGGGGTGTCTGGCTTCGGCGACAGTTTCAAGGCCGGCGGCCGGGTGGTGAAGAACGTCACCGGCTATGATCTCTGCAAATTGCTGGCGGGTTCCTGGGGTACGCTGGCGGTGATGACCGAAGTGACGCTGAAGGTCATGCCGCGGCCGGAGAGCGAGCGCACCCTGGTGCTGCACGGGCTCGACGATATCAGCGCGAACAAGGCGATGACGGCGGCGCTCGGCTCGCCCTTCGATGTCACGGGCGCGGCGCACGTTCCGAATTCGGCATTTCGATCGGCCGGCGGCGGGCTCGGTGAGCTCGGCGCCCAGCGGCAGGCGGCCACTTTGTTGCGGCTGGAGGGCATTTCGGCCTCCGTCGCCCATCGCGCCACAGCCCTCGCTAAACTGCTGGCTCCGTTCGCGGCGGCGGACATGCTGGAAGACGCCGCTTCTGCCGCGCTCTGGGGTTCCATTCGCGACGTCGAGCCGTTCGCGGCCGGCGGCGCGCTGGGGGCATGGCCGGTGTGGCGGATCGTCTGTCCGCCGGCCTCGGGCGGCAGGCTCGGCGAGCGGCTTTCGCGCGACACCGGCGGCGACGTGATCTACGACTGGGGCGGCGGGTTGATCTGGGCGGCGCTGCCGCCCAAGCCCGACGCCCAGGCCGCTTTGGTCCGCGCCCGCGTCGACGAGGTCGCCGGCCACGCCACGCTGATTCGCGCCTCCGACCAAGTTCGCCGCAATGTCGACGTGTTTCATCCACAGGCCCGCGGTCTCGCCGCCCTAAGCGAACGCGTCCGGCAAAGCTTTGATCCGAAGAACATCCTCAATCGCGGCCGGCTCTTGCGAGGAAGTGCGGCATGAAGACCGAATTCAGTCTCGCGCAGCTCGCCGATCCGGATATCGCGGAAGCCGACAAGATCCTGCGCGCCTGCGTGCATTGCGGGTTCTGCACCGCGACCTGTCCGACCTATGTGCTGCTTGGTGACGAGCTCGATAGCCCGCGCGGCAGGATCTATCTCATGAAGGAGATGCTGGAAAAGAACCAGCCGCCGACCGAAGAAGTGGTCAAGCACATCGATCGCTGTCTCTCCTGTCTTGCCTGCATGACCACCTGTCCGTCGGGCGTGAACTATATGCATCTGGTCGATCAGGCGCGGGTCAGGATCGAACGGGATTATACCAGGCCGCTGACCGAACGGGCGTTGCGGGCGGTGCTGGCCTGGGTGCTGCCGCGACCCGGGCTGTTTCGGCTGAGCATGGTGCTGGCGCGGCTGGGCCGGCCGCTGGGGGCGCTGCTGCCAACCCCGAAAACCGCATCGGCGACGCCGACGCTGTTGCGGCGAATCAAGGCGATGCTGGCGCTGGCGCCGGGCCATTTGCCCCCAGCCGGACCATCAGGGGGC
Source organism: Bradyrhizobium sp. (assembly GCF_035484855.1). GTDB lineage: Bacteria > Pseudomonadota > Alphaproteobacteria > Rhizobiales > Xanthobacteraceae > Bradyrhizobium. The sequence goes on along the minus strand of NZ_DATHOP010000053.1, from coordinate 267 downwards.
AGCGTGTTCCCGGCCCAAGGCCCAAGGCAGGGGCGCGTCGCCTTGCTGCAGGGCTGTGCCCAGCAGGTGCTGGCGCCGCGTATCAACCAGGCCGCCATCAATCTGCTGACCCGTCACGGCATCGAGGTCGTGCTGGTCAGGGACGAGCAATGTTGCGGCGCGCTGACCCACCATCTCGGGCGCGACGGCGACGCGCTGGGGCGCGCCCGCGCCAACATTTCGGTCTGGCTCAAGGAGGCCGAGCGAGGCGGCCTCGACGCCATCCTG
>NZ_DATHOP010000052.1:0-26996 GCF_035484855.1 Bradyrhizobium sp. | reverse complement strand
GATCAGCAGCAGATCGAGCGCATCGGGAAAGGCGCGCTTGATCGACAACTGGCGCTTGGAGATCGCATTCTTCAGGAACAGCATCGGCGCCTGCAATCCGAGATAGGCGGCGCCGAGGCACATGCCGATCTTGACCGGCAGCGACTTCTCCATGTGCGAGATCACGAACACATAGAGCACCGATCCAATAAAGAACAGGATCGGCGTCACCAGCCGGAAGAACAGGAAGGTGACGTACGGCGCCTGGCCGCGATAGCCGGCCATCACGAGCTTGTCGCGCGCGGCTTCCTGGGCCAGCCATTTGCCGAGGTTGAAATCCTCCACCACCCTGGAGACCAGCTGCTTCGGCGTCTGGCGCAGCGACACCTTCTCGCTCTTGTTGAGGCGCTCGCGCTCGCGCTGCCGGATCCGCTCGCGTTCGCTGGCCACCGCCTTCATGCGCTTTTGCAGGCCTTCGCCGGCGAACAGCGGCATGATCAGCGTGTAGGCCGTCGCGCTCACGGCGATGGCCGCGAACAGCATCGTCATGAAGTGCGCGTCGTGGAGCTTGGCGACCAGGAAATCAATCATTACTGCACCGTCAGAAGTCGAAGTTGATCATTCTCTTCATCACGAAAATGCCGATGGACATCCAGATCACGCAGCCGACCAGCATCAATTGACCGGTCGGGTGAGTCCACAGCAGCGAGATGTAGTCGGGGGTCGAAAGGTAGACCAGCAGCATGACGATCGGCGGCAACGATCCGATGATGGCCGCCGACGCCTTGGCCTCCATCGACATCGCCTGGATCTTCTCGGCCATCTTCTTGCGGTCGCGCAGCACCTTGGACAGGTTGCCCAGCGCCTCCGACAGGTTGCCGCCGCTCTTTTGCTGGATCGCGATCACGATGCCGAAGAAGTTCGCCTCCGGCACCGGCATCCGTTCGAACAGCCGTGCGCAGGCGTCGCCGAGCGGCATGCCGATCGCCTGGGTTTCGATGATGGCGAGGAACTCGCCCTTGAGCGGCTCCGGCGCGTCGGCGGCGACGACCTTGATCGATTCGAACAGCGGCAGGCCCGCCTTGATGCCGCGGACGATGACGTCGACGGCGTCCGGCAGCGCCTTGAGGAAAGCCTGTTCCCGGCGTTTCTTGAGAAAGCTCAAGCCCCAGCGCGGCAGGCCGAAGCCGGCGCCGAACGAAAGGCCCGCGGCCCCGAGCAGCCCGCCGCCGAGAATGGTCGCGGCCGCAAAGACGACGACGCCGAGGACGCCGGAGAAGATCCAGAACTTCTGCGTCGTCCAGTGCAGACCGGCCTGGGTGAGGCGGACGCTCAGCGGAATGGACTTTTCCTTCTGGCGGCGCGTCTCGAGATCCTTCAGCGAGGTTTCGACCTGTTCGCGGCGCGAGCGCTGGGTCTTGTCGGCCTGGCGGGCGGCCGGTTCCGGCTTCGCCACCGAGGCACGGCGGCTCTCGGCCTTTTTCTCTCCAGACAAATAGGGATAGATGAAGACCCATGCGACGCCGCCGATGGTGGTGGCGGCGAGAAACGCCAGTGCGAGTGATTGCATTTTCATGGCGGGCTCCCCTAGACCTCACCCTTGTGTTCGGCGGCGTCGAGTGCTGCGGCCAGCCGTTTTTCTTCGCCGTAATATCTTGCGCGATCCCAGAACCGCGGCCGGCCGATGCCGGTCGAGCGATGCCGGCCGATGATGTGTCCGTTGGCGTCCTCGCCGAGCAGGTCGTAGAGGAACAGGTCCTGGGTGATGATGGTGTCGCCTTCCATTCCCATCACCTCGGTGATGTGGGTGATGCGGCGGGAGCCGTCGCGCAGCCGCGCGGCCTGGATCACGACGTCGATCGAGGCGCAGATCATCTCGCGAATGGTCCGCGACGGCAGCGAGAATCCGCCCATCGTGATCATCGATTCGCAGCGCGACAGGGCTTCGCGGGGATTGTTGGCGTGCAGCGTTCCCATTGAGCCGTCGTGGCCGGTATTCATGGCCTGCAGCAGGTCGAACGCCTCCGGCCCGCGGACTTCGCCGACGATGATGCGCTCAGGGCGCATACGCAGGCAGTTGCGGACCAGTTCGCGCATGGTGATCTGGCCCTCGCCCTCGATATTGGGCGGCCGGGTTTCCAGCCGCACCACGTGCGGCTGCTGCAGCTGAAGCTCGGCGGCGTCTTCGCAGGTGATGACGCGTTCCTCGTCGTCGATGAACTGCGTCAGGCAGTTCAGCAGCGTGGTCTTGCCGGAGCCCGTGCCGCCGGAAATCAGCACGTTGCAGCGGACGCGCCCGATGATCTGCAGGATCTCGGCGCCTTCCGCGGAGATCGCGCCGAACTTGACCAACTGGTCGAGCGTCAGCTTGTCCTTCTTGAACTTGCGGATGGTGAGCGCCGGGCCGTCGAGCGCCAGCGGCGGCACGATGGCGTTGACGCGCGAGCCGTCGGCGAGGCGGGCGTCGCAGATCGGCGAGGATTCGTCGACCCGCCGGCCGACCTGGCTGACGATGCGCTGACAGATGTTCAACAGCTGCTGATTGTCGCGGAAACGGATGCCGGTGCGCTGGATGCGGCCCGAAACTTCGATGAACACGGTGCCGGCGCCGTTGACCATGATGTCGGAGATGTCGTCGCGCGACAACAGCGGCTCCAGTGGGCCGTATCCGAGCACGTCGTTGCAGATGTCGTCGAGCAGTTCTTCCTGCTCGGCGATCGACATCACGATGTTCTTGATCGCGATGATCTCGTTGACGATGTCGCGGATTTCCTCGCGCGCCGACTCGCCGTCGAGTTTGGCGAGCTGGGCGAGATCGATGGCCTCGATCAGGGCGCCGAAGATGGTCGCCTTGACCTGGTAATAGGTGTCCGAGCGCCGGGCTTCCATCGCAGGCTGAGGCGCCGCCGCCCTCGCCGGCGCCAGCGGCGGCGAAGCCACGGTCGGCGCGGCCGGCGCGCTGCGCGGAGCGGCGGGCGCGGGAGCTGGCTCCAGCGCGCCGCCGCCGGGCCTTGCCGGCCGGGTCTCGCTTTCGGGTCCGCTACGCTTACCAAACACGACGATACTCCACGCGGGCGGCTACTTTGCCCGCAGCTTTTCGATCAGGGGCGACAGGAACGAACCCCTCGGCTTTTTGGTCTCGCCCCGGCCTGTCAGCCGTTGCGCGATCTGCAGGAACATCTCGGTGGTGCGATGCTTGGCGGAGACTTCCGCGATCATCTGGCCGTTGTTGGCCGCCGCGCCGAACATTTGCGGCTCGAACGGGATGGAGGCGATCGGCTGGCTTTCGATGGCCTTGGCGAATTCAGCCGCGTTGATCTCGGGGCGCTTCGGCACGCCGACCTGGTTGAGACAATACAGCGGCGCCCGGTCGTTGGGCCGCGATGCCTTCAGGAGGTCGTAGATATTCTTGGTGTTGCGCAGGCTGGCGAGGTCCGGCGCCGCCACGATCAGGATATCGTCGGCGCCGATCAAGGCCCGCTTGGTCCAGCCCGACCATATATGGGGAACGTCGAGCACGATGCATGGCATCGTGGTGCGAAGCGTGTCGAAGATCGAGTCGAAAGCGTCGGCGCCGAAATCGTAGACTCGGTCCAGCGTCGCCGGCGCCGCCAGCAGGCTAAGATGGTCGGTGCATTTCGACAGCAGGCGGTCGACGAAGGCGGTATCGACGCGGTCGGGCGAGAATACCGCATCCGCGATGCCCTGCGGCGGATCCTGATTGTAGTCGAGCCCGGCGGTGCCGAAGGCGAGGTCGAGATCGGCGACCACCGAATCCAGCGCCAGGTCGCGCGCGATCGCCCAGGCGACGTTGTGCGCGATGGTCGATGAGCCGACGCCGCCCTTGGCGCCGACGATGGCGATGATCCGGCCGACCGCCTTGGCCTCCGGCGCCGAGAACAGGCCGCAGATCGAGCGCACCACGTCCAGCGCGTTGACGGGCGCCAGCACATAGTCGCTGACGCCGCGGCGCACCAGTTCGCGGTAGAGCCCGACGTCGTTGACGCGGCCGATCACGACGACCCGGGTTCCGGCGTCGCAGACGGTGGCGAGTTGATCGAGGCCGGTCAGGATGTCGTTGCGGCCTTCGGTTTCCAGGATGATCACGTTCGGCGTCGGAGCCGTGCGATAGGCCTCGATGGCGGCGGCCATGCCGCCCATCTGGATCTTGAGATGGGCCTTGCCGAGGCGGCGGTCTTCGCCCGCCGCTTGCACGGCGGCCGCGGTTTCCACGGTCTCGCAAAAGGCCTGCACCGACACCCGCGGTGCCGGCGCAATATGATCCTCGGCCGGCGGGGATGTCGCCTCCGGCTGGGCTTCGGGATTTTGACGGGCGTAGCTGATCATTTGCCGGTATCGCTGAGTTTGGCCTTCTCGCCTTCGGGATAGACGGTCGCGGTCGGGGTGCCCTTACGATATTTCTCGAAGGCTTCCGAGCGCCGCGTCGTATAGGGCGCAGTCTCGGGCCGCGGTTGCACCAGGTCCGACGGATTGTCGACCATCGCCGCCATGTTGCGCTGGTAGGCGCAGCCGAAATTGTAATACGACTTGTTCTCGTAGTAGTTCTTGTTCTTGACCGAGGGTCCGAGATCCTCCGGCCAGATGCCGCAGGGACCGGCTACCGCCGAGATTTTCGGGTAGCTCAGCCGGATCGCCGGCAACTGGCGCGGATCTTCGGGCCGATACTGGTGCAGGACGACGCCGCGCGCCGGCACGCCGGCGGATGCGAGCACTGCCTGGATTTCCCGGAACGAATCGGCCGCGGCGCGCGCGTTCGGCGTGTCGACCGGCACGTCGGCGGTGATCGCGCCGGTTGCTTCATGGAGCCAGGTCTGTCCCAATCCCATCACGTCGGCGCGCTGCGAAGCGGAAAGGCCGCCGCGGGCATGGCCGATGAAGACCACGATGGAGGCGTTGGCCTCCTGGATCGCGATCGGATGACGCAGACGGTAATCGTCGGGATAGCTTATGGCCACCTCGTCACCGGTATGGGTGCAGGCCCCCAGCGCGACGGCAAGGCCGACCAGCGCTCCGGCGGTGCGGAAGGCGCGATGGCGATCGGCGGGTGTTCTGGTTGTCATCGTGGTATCCTCGTCCCCCGCCTCAGTCCGTGATAAAGCCGTAGGTGCCGCGATAATTCCGCTCCGGCTCGACGCGGCCCGGAACGCCATAGATGCGGTTGATGCTGCCGAGCAGGTCGGCCTGCGGATCGGAAGCCGCGGCAAACCCGTCATCCGGGCGCGACAGATCCTTCTGCGCGACCGCGCGCACGACGTAGGGCGTCACCAGCACCATCAGTTCGGTCTGGCTGTTGACGTAGTCGCGGCTGCGGAACAGCGATCCCAGCACCGGCAATTGCGCCAGCCCCGGCAAGCCATTGACCGCCAGCTTGGTCTGTTCCTGGATCAGGCCCGCCATCGCCATCGCGCCGCCGGAGGGAATTTCCAGCGTGGTTTCGGCGCGGCGGGTCTTGATCGAGGGAATGGTCACCGAGTTCACGGTCGAGGCGGTGATCGCTTGCGACAGCGTGATCGAGTTATCGTTCGACAATTCGGAGACTTCGGTCATCACCCGCAGCGAGATCCGGCCCTCGGTCAGCACGACGGGAGTGAAGTTGAGCGAAATGCCGAATTTCTTGTAGCTGATCTGGGTGGTGCAGACATGCGTGGTCGGGTCGCAGGAATAGCCGGCCGGGATCGGAAACTCGCCGCCGGCGATGAAGGTCGCGGACTCGCCGGAAATCGCGGTCAGGTTCGGCTCGGCCAGCGTCCGCACCACGCCTGCGCTTTCCATCGCGCGCAAGGTCGCGCTGACCGATGGGGTCGAGCCGAACGACGCGGTCGCGGCGTTGCCGGTCACAAGCGTGCGGCCGTAGGCGGTGAAGGGATTGGAATTGTTGAAGTTCACCACCGCGGTGCCGTAGTTCAGGCTGCCGGACAGGTCGATACCCATCTGCTTGATGATCGAGCGCGCGACTTCGGCGACGGTGACCTTCAGCATCACCTGGTCGCGGCCGCGGACCACGATCGAGTTGACCACCTTGTCGGGCCCACCGGCCAGCCTTCCGGCGAGGTCGCCGGCCTGCTGGGCCTCGATCGGGCTTGCCGCCGTGCCGGTCAGGATCACGCCGTCGCCGAGGCCGTCGATCTGGATATCGGCGTTCGGCAAGGTCGCCTTCAGCGCGGCGCGCACGCCGTTGAGGTCGCGCTTGACGGCGATGTCATAGGCCGCGATCTGCTGGCCCGCGGAATCGAAGAACACGATGTTGGTCTGGCCGACCGCGGCGCCGATGATATAGGCGCGCTGCGCCGAGCGGACCACGGCGTTGGCGATCTTGGGATCGGCGACCAGCACATCCTTGATGTCGCGCGGCAGGTCGATGACGATGGATTTGCCGACGCCGAGCGAAAGGAAGCGGGCGTTGATCTGGCCGTCGGCCACGACGGGTGCCGCGGCATGGTAATCGCTCGCCACCACCGGCGTCAGCGCCGGATTGAGCGTCAGCGCGGCGACCGCCGAAAACGACAGGGCGCGGACCAGGAAGGTCCGCATCGCCGTTTGGGTTACCCTGCATTTCATATCGAGCGTCCTTTCGGTCACTTCTGCGTCGTCGTCGAGCTTGAGATGCCGTAGCGCACCACACTGATGGTCTCGCCCCGTCGGGAGGCGCTATCGTCGGTCTTGTTCTCGACCATGTTGATGTCGGCGATGCTGCGCAGCGCCAGCGACAGCGTGCCGGTCTGGCGCGCGCGCGACAGCGTCTCGGCCTGCTCGGGCCGCAGTTCGAGCGTGACCGTCTTGCCGACCACGGCATTCTGGCCGTCCTTTTCCTTCGGCGCCTGGTCGATCGCCAGCACGCGAACGTTCGACAGGATGATTTCGGAGTTGACGACATCGGGCGCGCCCGGGCGATCGGCGTTCTTGTCGCGCTTGGTCAGGATCACGTCGACCCGGTCGTTGGGCAGGATGAAGCCGCCGGCGCCGGTCTCCGGCGAAATTTCGGTCGAGATCGCGCGCATGCCGGTCGGCAGGATCGCCGCCATGAAGCCGGAACCATTGGCCTTGACCAGCTTCGGCTCGCGGATCGGTTCGCCGGCGATGAACGGCGAGCGGGCGATCGAGCCGGCGATCTGGGTGGTGGCGTCCGGGCGTTCGTTGCGACGGATGAAGGTGTTGCTCGCGGTCGCCGCCGGCCAAGTCTGCCACAGCATGTCTTCGGGCGTCACCGTCTGGCCTAGGCCGATGTCGGATTTGGCGACGAGAACGTCCACCGTCTGCATCTGCGCAACCGGCTCAGTCGGGGCCGGCTTGCTGGTGTCCGGTCCGCTCGCAAGATACAGCGCAACGCCGCCGGCTCCGACAGCGATCGCCAGGACGACAATGCGTGCGCGATTCATACGCTTCACTTTCCACATAACGCCGCGACGCTTCCGCCGCCGTGCTGGGAGTTGACCAGCTATTCGTCAAAGCATGGTTAATGAGGCGTATCTAAATCAACTTAACGGCTGGTTTACTCAGGGGCCTGCGCGCCGCTCAGGGCAGCGCGAAGCGGGCAAGGTCGACCGCCTTGATCCATTCGGTCTCCGGGTAGATCATCAGCGCGCCGATCGCGAGCGCGATGCCGTAGGGAATGCCGCTCTCCTTGGCGTGCAGTCTGTCGAGCCAGGCCTGGCCGGCGAACGGGTAGGGCAGCGGCCATTGCCGGAACTGCAGCAGCAGCAGCGTCAGGGCGCCGCCGAACAGCGAGGCATAGAGCAGATAGTTCATCAGATGGGCAAAGCCGAACCAGAGCGCCGCTGAAGCCGCCACCTTGGCATCGCCGCCGCCGACCCAGCCCATGGCGAAGCAGCCGAAGGCCACCACCAGCACGGCGGCGCCGGCGCCCAGATGCGAGAGGATGTCGTAAAGGCCCATGCCGCTCATCAGCGCGAGCGCGAAGAAGCCGGCCACGAGCGCCAGCGACACCCGGTTGGAGATCGTCATGGTGAAGAGGTCGCTCGCGGCGGCGAACGCCATCAGGGCCGGAAACAGCAGGAGGCGCGCGAGGTCGAGGATCATGGATCTGTGCTGTTCGGACTGAAGGCGAGGTCGCAGCGATCGCCCCAGCCTAGCGGCGAATGGTGAATAATCTGAGAACGCGCGCTCACCAGATGCTGACGATCCGGGCGGCGAGCGCGATCAACGCCAGCGCCAGCGCAAGGCAGACCAGTTCGGTCGGAGCAGTGCTCCCGCCGCCGGCCGCGGGCGAAGCTCTGGTTGCCGGTACGAATACGGTGCCGGGTTTACGCATGTGGACGCCATTCCGGTGCGGCAGAAACAGACAAAGGCCCCGGATTTCGCCGAGGCCTTTGGATTTCGTCGGTCGCGACCTGCTTACTTCAGCGAGGTGTTGATCGAGGTGAACTTGGTGTTCAGGTTGGTGCCGAGGCCGTTGACGACGGCGATGATGGCCAGCGAAATGCCGGCGGCAATCAGGCCGTATTCGATGGCGGTGGCGCCGGACTGATCCTTCACGAAACGCGCAATCAGGTTTTTCATAGGTAGCTCCATGTGTACACGTGGCTGGTCGAACTAACGTTTGGTCTCCCCGGCGTTCTCAGCACCGTGACCATGGTTCCACCCTAGGGTCGGGAAATTTCAGGGCAGTTAATTCGATCGCGCAAATGCGAGCAGAACCGGCACTTCTTGGGCAGAGTAAATTTGGCATTAAGGGTTTTGTTACAATTCACGCCCGGGTTTCGACGGCGTGGATGCTACGGTTGCGGCCTGCAAACGATTATAGAGAGCAGCTTGCCGCAGCGCCCCGCGATTCACCGCTCCTTAAGCGCGGAGGGATACCCCTTGGGGTGCTGACCGCATGAGGCGCCCATGGCCAATCCCAATCTACCGCTGGAAGTCGTCGAGATGCTCGGGCAAACGATCGCCAAGGTAGTGCCGATCACGATCCTGCTGGCGCTGGTGTTCTCGGTCTTGACCCATTTCTGGGCCTGCAATCCGGGCACGCCCTGGTGGCGCAAGCGCGAACTGGTCACCGACATCTGCTACTGGTTCTTCGTGCCGTTGTTCGCGCGCGTGTTGCGGATCGGCCTCCTGGTGCTCGGCGCCGGCGTGGTCTTCAACATCCACGATGCCGACGAACTGATCGCGTTCTACGACAACGGCCATGGTCCCTTGTCCCAGCTGCCGCTGTGGCTGCAGGGATTGTTGTTCCTGGTGCTGTCGGACTTCATTCTGTACTGGCTGCACCGCCTGTTTCACGGCGGCGGCTTCTGGAAGTATCACGCCATCCATCATTCTTCGGAAGACCTCGACTGGATTTCCGCGGCGCGCTTCCACCCCGTCAACCTTTTCCTCGGCACCATCATGGTCGACGTCATCCTGTTGATGGCGGGAATCTCCCCGAACGTCATGCTCTGGGTCGGGCCGTTCACGACGTTCCACTCGGCCTTCGTCCACGCCAATCTGAGCTGGACGCTGGGCCCGTTCAAATACGTACTGGCGACGCCGGTGTTCCACCGTTGGCATCACACCTCGCTGGAAGAGGGCGGCAACACCAATTTTGCCGGCACTTTTCCGGTCTGGGACATGATGTTCGGGACCTTCCGGATGCCGGAGGGCCAATTGCCGGACAATTACGGCAAGGACGAACCGGCGATGCCGTCGGAGATCGCCGGGCAGCTGGCGTACCCATTCCGGCAATAATGCGCAGACGCCGCGGATTGTAGCGTCGAAGTTTGCGGTTCTTTCACGAATTGAAGTCAGATTTGCGGTTGTCGGGCGCCGGTTCCGCTGCGTATCGCTTTTGCCGGCTCGTCAACGCCCCGGGGTAGAGTATGTCGTTGTGTTCCCTGCGTACGCGCCTCGGCGCGGTTTTCGGTTTGCTGGCGATGGCGCTGCTGTGGCCGCTCGCGGCTGGCGCCGAGCCGACGACGACTGACACCATCGCGGTCAATGTCGATCAGGCCAAGCTCGTCAAACTCCCCGGTCGCGTCGCCACCATCGTGGTCGGCAACCCGCTGATCGCCGACGTTACCCTGCAGGCCGGCGGCATCATCGTGGTCACCGGCAAGGGCTATGGCGCGACCAATTTCATCGCCATGGACCGTGGCGGCGAGGTCCTGGTCGACCGGGTGATCCAGGTCGAGGGCCCGACCGACCAGCTGGTGACGGTGTATCGCGGAATCGACCGCGAATCCTACAGCTGCATGCCGATCTGCCAGCGCCGGGTCACCCTTGGCGACGGCGAGACCTATTTCAAATCCGCGATGGATCAGGCCGGTTCGCTCAGCGGCCAGGCCGTCGGCAGCGCCTCCGCGGCGGGCAAATCCAACTAGAGCTTCGGTTCTGATTGAATCAGAACCGAAGCTCCAGATTCTTGTCTTGACGCGTTTTCTTCACGCGAACTGGTACCCACTTCGCTCGGGAACGCTCTAACCAGCCAGCCTTCGCGCGACTTGCGAATCGTCCGCCTGGCGCGTCGCGTTCATAACAAGATTAATCTGCGGTTAACGCGTCGGGTCGGTTTGGCCGGATTTGCCGAAACACTTCAACAATCAGTTTGGAGTAATTGTCGCGGGGCAGATCAAAGCTGCCGCCTGTGGGGGTTCCACGATGCCGTCGTCCACCGCTTCCGAAGCCTCACTGCGACCATTGTGGCGCCGGTTCCGCCGCAACCGCCGGGGTTCGACCGTGGTCGAATTCGCCCTGATCGCGCCGGTCTTCTTCGCGCTGTTGTTTGCGATCCTCGAGTCGGCGCTGTTCTTCTTTGCCGACCAGACGCTTGAATCCGTGGCGCAGAATTCGTCGCGCATGATCCTGACCGGGCAGGCACAGACCGCGGGCTACAACGAGGCGCAGTTCAAGGCCCAGTACATCTGCCCAACCGGCAGTCTCGCCAGCGTGCTGTTCAATTGTGCGAACGTCTACATCGACGTGCAGAGCTATCCGGCCTTCAGCAACATCACCATCAACAGTCAGATCAACAGCTGCAACTTCGTCCCGCCGACCAATTACAGCCCCGGCAACCCCGGCGATATTGTCGTCGTCAGGTTGTTCTACCAATGGCAGCTCTACGTCACCGGCTTCGGCTTCAACATTTCGAATTTGTGCGGCAACCAGAAATTGCTGGCGGCAACAGTGGCGTTCCAGAACGAACCCTAGAGGACCGAACCCATGCTAGCGACATCGATGTTCAGGGCTCTGTTTCGGATGCGGCTTGCGGCGACGCGCCTGCGCGGGGATTCGTCGGGCATCGCCGCGACCGAGTTTGCCTTTATCGTTCCAATCATGCTGGTGATGTTCTTCGGCACCGTCGAGATGTCGTCCGGCGTGGCGGTCGACCGCAAGGTAACCTTCATCGCAAGGACCCTGTCCGATTTGACGGGTCAGGCGCCGGCGACGGATCAGGCGCAAACCTATGCGCAGATAACCGACACCTACATTCAAAACGTCTTTACCGCGAGCATCGCCATCATCACCCCGTATCTGCAGACGCCGGTGAAGAGCACCATCTCGGAGATCTATGTCGACAAGAACGCCGTCGCGAAGATTCAATGGAGCAAGGCTGCGACCATTTCGAGCGGCGCCACCCAGGCGACGCTGACGTCGTCGAGCCGCAACGCGGGCGACACCGTTACCAGCCTGGTGCCGACGGCGCTTCTGATCAAGCAGACCTATCTGATCTTCAGCGAGGTGAGCTATCTCTACACCCCCACCATCGGCTATGTGATGGCGCCGGCCGGCGTGACGATAAGCGACGTCTCCTATACCAGGCCGCGTCAGGCCACTTGCGTGGTCTATAACAGTCTGCCCGCCCAGAACCCCACGGGCACCAACTGTCCGCTGCTCTGATTGCCGGTTGGCGGTCGGTCGCAGACAGAAAAAAGACCTGACAGAAAAAGACCCGACAGAAAAAAGGCCGCGCGATCAGCACGGCCTTTCCTGTTTGTCGGAATCCCTTCGCGCCCCCGCCCTTGCGAGCCGGATCGGATGAAATTCGCCTTAGCCGGCGGCGCGCAGATTGTCGGCCGAAGACTTGCCAGAACGACGATCGGCTACGATCTCGTAGCTGATCTTCTGGCCTTCACGCAGCGTTCCAAGGCCGGCGCGCTCTACGGCGCTGATGTGCACGAACACGTCGTTGCCACCATCGTCCGGTTGAATGAAGCCGAAGCCCTTGGTTGCGTTAAACCACTTCACGGTTCCCATGCTCACGGGATAGTCCCTTCTCAAGATAGATATAGTAGAAGCCCGCTTTCGACGGGCTGGTGAGATCGAATTTTTGGAAGGGTCGTCAGCGTCTAAACCGGCTGTACCGGTGGATAGCTAATGTCGTCCGGCCGAAAATCGATGGCCTCATATTATTCCAAAGTAGGGCCCAAAACAATCCTGACGTGCGCGATTTTTTGGGCGCAGCATGTTTCGCGGACTGCACCCTTTGTCGGCTACCGTGCCCCGACATGTTTTTGTCATGCGCGATTTGGCGGCAGCGCGAGCGCGGCATTTTCGAGCGAAGGCTTGCCCCGGTGCGAAGCGATCAAAACCGGGGCTTTGGCCGTCTAGCGGCGGCGGAATTGGCCGCGCGGCGGTGCACCACGCGGCGCCCCACCGCCGGTGCCCGGACGCTCGTCCTTGTGCCGGAAGATCAGCCGGCCCTTTTCCAGGTCATAGGGCGACATCTCGATCGTCACCCGATCGCCTGCCAGCGTCTTGATCCGGTTCTTCTTCATCTTGCCCGCAGTGTAGGCGACGATTTCGTGCCCGGCATCGAGTTGCACGCGGTAGCGTGCGTCGGGGAGGATTTCGGTCACCAGTCCTTCGAACTGGATCAGCTCTTCCTTGGCCATGGTTATCTCCAGATCGATCGACTTCTAGCGGGGGCGTTGGGTGCGGTTGGGTTTGGTATTGGGTCGGCTTTCGCGATGCAAAAAGGCGACGCCCTGCATTGCTTCAGCCTTGCCGCTGCCATGGGGCGGGGACGACGGACGGTGCGGCTCATGCCGGGTGGCCTCATGCCGGTTGGTTTGCGGAGCGGCATTATTACCACCGCCGCGGCGGTGTCGGCGAGGCCCTTTCGCCCCCGGAGCACCTTCATTTGCGCCCCGAGCATGCGCGCGCGGCGCGGAACGCGCGCCCCGGTGCTGGGTGGGTGCGGGAGCTGCCTCGCGATGGCCCGGCGTGCGGCGATCTTCGCGCGGCAGCGCGATGCGGATCAGCTTTTCGATGTCGCGCAGATAGCCCATTTCCTCGGCGCCTGCGACCAGCGAGATCGCAACGCCCTCGGCGCCGGCGCGCGCGGTGCGGCCGATGCGATGGACGTAGGTCTCGGGGATATTGGGCAGATCGAAATTCACCACATGCGAGATGCCGTCGACGTCGATGCCGCGGGCGGCGATGTCGGTGGCGACCAGCGTGCGGATCTGGCCCGACCGGAACGCCGCCAGCACCCGCTCGCGATGGTTCTGCGACTTGTTGCCGTGGATGGCGTCGGCGGCGATGCCGGCCTTGACGAGGCCCTTCACCACCTTGTCCGCGCCATGCTTGGTGCGGGTGAAGATCAGCGCGCGGCCGACCTCCTCCTGCTTCAGCAACTGCGCCAGCAGCGCGGGCTTGGCGGAATGATCGACCTGGAGGATGCGCTGAGTGATGCGCTCGACCGTCGTGGCGGCAGGCGTCACCGCCACGCGCGCCGGATCGCGCAGCATCGCCTCGGCGAGTTCGGCGATGTCTTTCGGCATTGTCGCCGAGAAGAACAGCGTCTGCCGCTTGATCGGCGTTTTGGCGACGATCTTCCTGATGTCGTTGATGAAGCCCATGTCGAGCATGCGGTCGGCCTCGTCGAGCACGAGAAACTCGACCTGGCCGAGTTTCAACCCGTTGCTTTGCACGAGATCGAGCAGGCGGCCGGGGGTGGCGACCATGATTTCGACGCCCTGCATGATGGAACGGACCTGGCGGCCCATCGGCACGCCGCCGATTGCCAATGCCGAGGTCAGCCGGATGTGCCGGCCATAGGCGTTGAAGCTGTCGAGGATCTGGCCCGCCAATTCACGGGTCGGCGCGAGCACCAGCACGCGGCAGGCCTTGGGCTGCGGCCTGATCCGGTTTTCCAGAATGCGGTGCAGGATCGGCAGCGCGAACGCCGCGGTCTTGCCGGTGCCGGTCTGGGCGATGCCGACGACGTCACGGCCGGCGAGTGCGAGGGGGATGGTTTGAGCCTGGATGGGCGTGGGCGTCAGATAGTTCTCTTCCTTGAGCGCACGCGAGATGGGATCGGCAAGGCCGAAATCCTGAAAGGAGGTCAAAAGGTGGGTTCTTTCCATTATAAAAGGCAGGCGCCCGGCAGATTGTCCGCCAGGAGCGCGCGAGGGTGTCTCAAGACACCCGCGTGTTTGGGGCATCGGTTTTGTTAGCTTGATGAGGCAAGCCAGAAACCGTTTGGACGGCCTCAGAACACGCGGCTCGCAATGACCCGGTGATTCCCTGGGTCGCACCAGACATATGGAACACGAAGGCGGCGCTTTCAAGGTGAATTGCCAGGCAAGTGCCGGCGCGGTTAAGAAAGCGCCGGAAACGGCGGTTTTTCCGATGCAATCCGGCATCAATCGTACATTGCAACGCAAAAAATATTCTGCCAGAAATTTAGACAATGCATCATTTTTGCCTATAAAATAAACATATTGCCGCGTAAGTATACATTTTTTCGGTCCAAATATTGGGCAGGAGCGCCTGCCAGATTCCCGCAGATTGCAGAATTCCTCAACGAAGCCATCCGCTTATACTATCTCCACCCCGTGGCATGGTTCTTGCGATTCCGTTGACGCAGGCGGCCGTGGGGCCGTTTCGCAGCGTTTCAACGCCTGCGTCAGGGAGATGACACCTCATGCTTACACAACGAACTCACGATATAGCGACGCCTATGAGCCGCCGTCGCTGGCTTGCGGCGACCGCCGGCCTCGTTCTGGGCCTGGCCGGGTTCTCCTCGGCCAAAGCGGCTGATGACACCATCAAGGTGGGCATCCTGCATTCGCTCTCCGGCACCATGGCAATCAGCGAGACCACGCTGAAGGACGTGATGTTGATGCTGATCGACGAGCAGAACAAGAAGGGCGGCGTGCTCGGCAAGAAGCTCGAGGCGGTGGTCGTCGATCCCGCGTCGAACTGGCCGCTGTTTGCGGAAAAGGCCCGTGAGTTGATCACCAAGGACAAGGTCAGCGTGGTGTTCGGCTGCTGGACCTCGGTGTCGCGCAAATCCGTGCTGCCGGTGTTCAAGGAGCTGAACTCGATCCTGTTCTATCCCGTCCAGTACGAGGGCGAGGAGAGCGAGCGCAACGTGTTCTACACTGGCGCTGCTCCGAACCAGCAGGCGATTCCGGCCGTCGATTACCTGATGAAGGAAGAAAAGGTGAAGCGCTGGGTGCTGGCGGGCACCGACTACGTCTATCCGCGCACCACCAACAAGATCCTGGAAGCCTATCTGAAGGCCAAGGGCGTCGCAGCCGACGACATCATGATCAACTACACCCCGTTCGGTCATTCCGACTGGCAAACCATCGTCGCCGACATCAAGAAGTTCGGCTCGACCGGCAAGAAGACCGCTGTCGTCTCCACCATCAACGGCGACGCCAACGTTCCCTTCTACAAGGAACTCGGCAACCAGGGCATCAAGGCGACCGATATTCCGGTGGTCGCGTTCTCGGTCGGTGAGGAAGAACTCGCCGGCCTCGACACCAAGCCGCTGCTCGGCCATCTCGCCGCCTGGAACTACTTCGAATCGATCAAGACCCCAGACAACGCGAAGTTCATCAAGGAATGGCACGACTTCACCAAGAATCCGAAGCGCACCACCAACGATCCGATGGAAGCGCACTATATCGGCTTCAACATGTGGGTGAAGGCGGTGGAAAAGGCCAAGTCGTTCGATCCTGACAAGGTGATCGACGCGCTGCCGGGCATCAAGCAGGCCAACCTCACGGGAGGCATCTCGGAAATGCTTCCGAACCACCACATCACCAAGCCGGTCTTCATCGGCGAAATCCGGGCCGACGGCCAGTTCAACGTCGTCTCCCCTGACGATCCGAAGAAGGCCAAGCTGGTTCCCGGCGACGCCTGGTCGGATTACCTCGAGGGCTCCAAGGATCTCGAGGCCGATTGGGTGACGCTGAAATGCGGCAACTACAACAAGGTGACCAAGAAGTGCCTGGGTTCCGGCTCCTGATCCCTTGACTGACTTAACTCAAGAGAACGAAGAAGGCGGCACGTCGCCGCCTTCTTTCAACTTCTGCCGGGGTCGCCAGTGCCTGCCAACGTCCTTGCCTGCCTTCGCGCGCTCGCGCTTTCGATCGTCCTGATCGCCTTCGCGTCGCCAGCCTTCGCCGGGCCGTTCGAAGATGCGGTCGGCAAATTCGCCAACGACGAGTTTTCCGACACCGAGGAGGCGGTCGATACGCTCGCGACCAGCGGCAACCCGCTTGCCTATGGCATTGTCAGCGCGCTGCAGGACGGCCGCCTGTCGGCCGATTCCGACAGCAAGAAAGTCTATCTCACCCAGCCCGACGGCAAGATCATCGACGCCTTGACCGGCGCGCCCGTCGACAGCATTCCCGACAGCGCCTCGGTGGTGCGGCTCAACAACAAGCTGCGCCGCCATGTCGAGGCCGCGCTCGGCAGCCTGACCCTGCAGTCGCCCGATCCGGCCGTGCGCATCCAGGCCGCGCAATCGGTGTTCAAGACCCATGATGACAGCATGCTGCCGGCGATCGACGCCGCGTTGGCAAAGGAAACCAACAAGGCCGCCAAGCTGGCGTTTTCGGAAGCCCGCGCCGCGATTCTGTTGTTCAAGGAAGACGCCACCGACGCCGAGAAACTCGAGGCCATCAACACCATCAAGGCGCGCGGCGACCAGGAGGCCCTGGCGCTGTTGACCGGATTGAGCGGCGAGCAGTCGCCGGCGATCGCGCGCGCCGCCGCCGGCGCCACCGCGGCGATCCAGAGCAACCTCGCGCTGTGGTCGATAGTGCAGAATGCCTGGTACGGCCTGTCACTCGGCTCGGTGCTGTTGCTGGCGGCGATCGGGCTTGCCATCACCTTCGGCGTGATGGGCGTCATCAACATGGCCCATGGCGAGATGGTGATGATCGGGGCCTACACCACCTTCGTGGTGCAGCAGACCATCCGCACCAGTTTTCCGGGGCTGTTCGACTATTCGCTGCTGTTCGCGGTGCCGCTGGCCTTCCTGGTGGCCGGCGCGGTCGGGGTACTGATCGAGCGCAGCATCATCCGATTTCTCTACGGCCGCCCGCTGGAAACGCTGCTGGCGACCTGGGGGCTGTCGCTGGTGCTGCAGCAGGCGGTGCGCACCATGTTCGGCCCCACCAACCAGGAGGTCGGCAATCCCTCCTGGATGAGCGGCGCGTTCCAGATCGGGCAGATCACGATCACCTACAACCGGCTGTGGATCCTCGTCTTCACGCTTGCCGTGTTCGTCATCCTGCTGGCGATGCTGCGCTTCACGGCGCTCGGTCTCGAGATGCGCGCGGTGACGCAGAACCGCCGCATGGCGGCCTCGATGGGGATCGCGACCTCGCGCGTCGATGCGCTGACCTTCGGGCTGGGCTCCGGCATCGCCGGCATTGCCGGCGTGGCGCTGTCGCAAATCGACAATGTCAGTCCCAATCTCGGCCAGAGCTACATCATCGACAGCTTCATGGTAGTCGTGTTCGGCGGCGTCGGGAATCTCTGGGGCACGCTGGTCGGTGCATTCACGCTCGGCATCGCCAATAAGTTCCTCGAGCCGGTGGCCGGCGCCGTGCTCGGCAAGATCGCCATCCTGGTGCTGATCATCCTGTTCATTCAGAAACGCCCGCGCGGCCTGTTCGCGCTCAAGGGGCGGGCGGTGGAAGCATGATGCCGCACGTGCTCACGCGTTCGCTGGATCGCAGCGCGACCTTATTCCTGATCGTGGTGGCAAGCCTCGGCGTGCTGATCCCGCTGTCCAACCTGCTGCTGCCGGCCGGCTTCTTCCTGCAGGTGCCGACCTATCTGGTGGCGCTGTGGGGCAAATATGTCTGCTACGCCATCCTGGCGCTCGCGATCGACCTGATCTGGGGCTATTGCGGCATTCTCTCGCTCGGCCATGGCGCCTTCTTCGCGCTCGGCGGCTATGCCATGGGCATGTACCTGATGCGTCAGATTGGCAGCCGCGGCGTCTACGGCAATCCGATCCTGCCCGATTTCATGGTGTTCCTGAACTATCCGAAACTGCCCTGGTACTGGAACGGTTTCGACATGTTCTGGTTCGCGGCGCTGATGGTCGTGCTGGTGCCGGGCCTGTTGGCCTTCTGCTTCGGCTGGCTGGCATTTCGCTCCCGCGTTACCGGCGTCTATCTCTCGATCATCACGCAAGCGATGACCTATGCGCTGCTGCTCGGTTTCTTCCGCAACGATTTCGGCTTCGGCGGCAATAACGGCCTGACCGACTTCAAGGATATCCTGGGCTTCAACGTCCAGGCCGACGGCACCCGGGCGGCGCTGTTCCTGCTGAGTTGCCTTGCGCTGATCATCGCCTTCCTGATCTGCCGGGCGGTCGTGACCTCGAAACTCGGCAAGGTCCTGATTGCGGTGCGCGACGCCGAATCCCGCACGCGATTTCTCGGCTACCGCGTCGAATCCTACAAGCTGTTCGTGTTTACGCTGTCGGCCTGCATGGCCGGCGTTGCCGGTGCGCTCTACGTGCCGCAGGTCGGCATCATCAACCCATCCGAATTCGCGCCAGGCAATTCGATCGAAGCGGTGATCTGGGTCGCGGTCGGCGGCCGCGGTACGCTGATTGGAGCTGCGCTCGGCGCCGTCGTGGTCAATTACGCCAAAACCTTCTTCACCTCGGGCGTGCTGGCGCCGTACTGGCTGTTCATGCTGGGCGCGCTGTTCATCCTGGTCACGCTATTGCTGCCGAGGGGGATCGTCGGCACCTTCAATGCCTGGTGGGAGCCGTGGAAGGCGCAGCGCACGGCTCTTGCCGAGGACAAGGCCAGCGCCGCCCGCGAAGACGGCGTCAGCGAACCGAACATGGCGGAATGAACGCATGAACGTCATGGACCAAAGGAAGACCTCCGCGCTGCTCTATCTCGACGGCGTGCATGTCTCGTTCGACGGCTTCCACGCCATCAACAACCTGTCGCTGACCCTGGCGCCCGGCGAGATGCGCGCCATCATCGGCCCCAACGGCGCCGGCAAGACCACGATGATGGACATCATCACCGGCAAGACCAAGCCGGACCAGGGCGAGGTGCTGTTCGACGGCGTCACCGATTTGACGCGGCTCGACGAGACCAGAATTGCCGAACTGGGGATCGGCCGCAAATTCCAGAAGCCGACGGTGTTCGAGAGCCAGACCATCGAGGACAATCTGCTATTGGCGCTCAATGTCGATCACAGCGTCAAGGGCACGCTGTTCTGGCGCGAAAGCAAACCCGAAACCGAGCGCATCGAGCGTGTGCTGGAAACCATTCGCCTCAAGGATGCCCGCAACCGGCTGGCGGGCAGCCTGTCGCATGGCCAGAAGCAGTGGCTGGAGATCGGCATGCTGCTGGCGCAGGATCCGAAGCTGTTGCTGGTCGACGAGCCGGTGGCGGGGATGACGGATGTCGAAACCCACCAGACCGCCGAACTCTTGAAGGAAATCAACAAGGACAAGACCGTGATGGTGGTCGAACACGACATGACCTTCGTCCGTGAACTCGGCGTCAAGGTGACCTGCCTGCATGAAGGCACGGTGCTCGCCGAAGGCACGATCGACCAGGTCTCGTCGAACGAGCGTGTGATCGAAGTGTATCTGGGGCGGTAGGCGAATAGCGAATAGAAGCAGGGTCCAGAGAATTATGGGTGTTACAATTCCAACCATTCGCTATTCGCTATTCGCCATTCGCGCGACCGGAGGTCGCCGATGCTAAAAGTCGACAACATCAGCCTCTTCTACGGCGCGGCGCAGGCGCTGCGCGGCGTCTCGATCTCGGCCGAGCCGGGCAAGGTGACCTGCGTGCTCGGGCGCAACGGCGTCGGCAAGACCTCGCTGCTGCGCGCGATGGTCGGCCAGTATCCGATCGCCTCGGGCGCGATCACCTTCGACGGCGCCGACATCACCAGCTTGCGGCCCTATGAACGCGCGCGCAAGGGCATCGGCTTCGTGCCGCAGGGCCGCGAGATTTTTCCGCTGCTGACGGTCGAGGAAAACCTCAAGACCGGTTTCGGGCCGCTCAAGCGCGACGACCGCTACATCCCCGATGACGTGTTCTCGCTGTTTCCGGTACTGCAAAGCATGCTCGGCCGCCGCGGCGGCGATCTCTCCGGCGGCCAGCAGCAGCAGCTCGCGATCGGGCGCGCGCTGGTGATGCGGCCGAAACTGCTGCTGCTCGACGAGCCGACCGAAGGCATCCAGCCCTCGATCATCAAGGACATCGGCCGCGCCATCTTGTACCTGCGCAGCCTCGGCAACATCGCGATCGTGCTGGTCGAGCAATATCTCGACTTTGCCTGCGAGCTCGGCGACAGTTTCGCGGTGATGGACCGCGGCGCGGTGAAATATGCCTGCGACCGCAGCGCGATGGATCCGGCTGAAATCAGCCGCCAGATGGCGCTATAACGGCATGATCAGGCGACCGGCGCCGGTCGCGCGGCCTTTCACGAAGGGGTTGGGAGCGGGATGCCGACCGATACCACCAGCACTGCTTCCGCGATTTTCGCGGCCAACCGGGCGAGGGGGGCGGTGAGCTTCGACGTGCATCGGATCGAAGGCGTCACCCGGCGCGGGCATCTTCATGAATCCGGCTCGCTGCGGGTCCGCTTTCCTTCACCCGAAGCGGAGGGCCTGTCGGCGGTGTTCGTCAACACCGCGGGCGGGATTGCCGGCGGCGATCGTTTCGACATCGAGATTTCGGCCGGCGAGGGATCGCGGCTTGCGGTGACGACGGCAGCGGCGGAAAAGGTCTACCGTGCCGCGGGGCCGGCCGCGCGGCTCAATATTGCGCTGAAGGCCGAGGCCTCTTCGCACCTCGCCTGGTTGCCGCAGGAGACCATCCTGTTCGACCGGGCGCGGGTCGAGCGCAGGATCGATATTGAACTTGCGGAAAGCGCCTCGCTGCTGCTCTGCGAAATCGTGGTGTTCGGCCGCGCCGCGATGGGGGAGCGTATGCTCTCAGGCGAATTCGTCGACCGCTGGCGGCTCTCCCGCGGCGGCCGGCTGGTATTCGCCGAAAACATCCGGCTCGACGGCGACATCGGCGAAAAGCTGGCAAGACCCGCGGTCGCAAACGGCGGTGCGGCGATCGGCACCGCATTGATGGTGCCCGGCGACGAGGCGCTGGTGGAGCGGATTCGCGAGGTCACGGCATCATTCGCCGGCGAGGTCGGCATCTCCTCGTGGAATGGGTTTGCAATGGCGCGCTTCTGTGCCCAAGATGCGGGGAAGCTGCGCGCCGACATGATGGCGGTGATCGGCCGTGCCTCCGGCTCGGCGCTGCCGCGGCTCTGGCTGAATTAGATCAGGTCAAACATTTCGAGTGCACGCATGAATCTGTCTCCCCGCGAAAAGGACAAGCTCTTGATCTCGATGGCGGCCATGGTGGCGCGCCGCCGGCTGGAGCGCGGCGTCAAGCTCAACCATCCCGAGGCCATCGCGATCATTTCCGATTTCATCGTCGAGGGCGCGCGCGACGGCCGCACCGTCGCCGAGCTGATGCAGGCCGGCGCCCAGGTGGTGACCCGCGCGCAATGCATGCCGGGAATCGCCGAGATGATTCACGACATCCAGGTGGAGGCGACGTTTCCGGATGGCACAAAACTCGTCACCGTGCATGAACCGATCAGATGAAAAGCGCGCCGCCGTTCGATTTCGTCATGCCCGGCCCTGTGCCGGGCATCCACGTCTTTTTCGGTGGTCGAAGGAAGACGTGGATGGCCGGGACAAGCCCGGCCATGACGGCCGTATAGCGTTATGAGGTGATAAAGATGATCCCCGGTGAACTCTTCATCCAGGACGGCGAGATCGAACTCAATGCCGGCCGCAAGACGGTGACGCTGTCGGTCGCCAACACCGGCGACCGGCCGATCCAGGTCGGCTCGCACTACCATTTCTTCGAGACCAACCCGGCGCTGAAGTTCGAGCGCAGACGCGCCCGCGGGATGCGGCTCGACATCGCCGCCGGCACCGCCGTCCGCTTCGAGCCCGGCCAGACCCGCGACGTGCATCTGGTGGCGCTCGCGGGCAAACGCACCGTCTACGGCTTTCGCGGCGACGTGATGGGGAAGCTGTGAGGCGTGAATCTGCCATCGCCAGCCACATCCACCGCCGTCATCCTGAGGTGCGCGCCCTCTTGGGCGCGCCTCGAAGGATGGGCTACATGCATCATCTCAACCATCCTTCGAGGCTCGCCCGAGAGGGCGAGCACCTCAGGATGACGACCTCGGAGTGGGCCCCATGTCCGTCAAAATAAAGCGTTCCGTCTATGCCGACATGTTCGGCCCCACCACCGGCGACCGGGTGCGGCTTGCCGACACCGATCTCATCATCGAGGTGGAGAAGGATTTCACCGTCTATGGCGAGGAGGTGAAATTCGGCGGCGGCAAGGTGATCCGCGACGGCATGGGGCAGTCGCAAGTCACCAACAAGCAGGGCGCGGCCGATACCGTCATCACCAATGCGCTGATCGTCGACCACTGGGGCATCGTCAAGGCCGACGTCGCCATCAAGGAAGGATATATCAGCGCCTTCGGCAAAGCGGGCAATCCCGACATCCAGCCCGGGGTCACGATCATCATCGGTCCCGGCACCGACGTGATCGCAGGAGAGGGCAAAATCCTCACCGCCGGCGGGTTCGACAGCCACATCCATTTCATCTGCCCGCAGCAGATCGAGCACGCGCTGATGAGCGGCGTTACCTCGATGCTGGGCGGCGGCACCGGGCCCTCGCACGGCACCTATGCGACGACCTGCACGCCCGGGCCCTGGCACATGGCGCGGATGATCCAGTCGTTCGACGCCTTTCCGGTCAATCTCGGCATTTCCGGCAAGGGCAACGCCTCGCGCCCGGCGGCACTGGTCGAGATGATCAAGGCCGGCGCCTGCGCCTTGAAGCTGCACGAGGACTGGGGCACCACGCCGGCGGCGATCGACAATTGTCTTTCGGTGGCCGACGACTACGACATCCAGGTGATGATCCACTCGGATACGCTGAACGAAAGCGGCTTTGTCGAGGACACCGTGAAGGCGTTCAAGGGCCGCACCATCCATGCCTTCCACACCGAAGGCGCCGGCGGCGGCCATGCGCCCGACATCATCAAGATCGCCGGCCTGAAGAACGTGCTGCCGTCCTCGACCAATCCGACCCGCCCCTTCACCCGCAACACCATCGACGAGCATCTGGACATGCTGATGGTGTGCCATCATCTCGATCCCTCGATCGCCGAGGATCTGGCGTTTGCCGAAAGCCGCATCCGGAAAGAAACCATCGCCGCCGAAGACATCCTGCACGACCTCGGTGCGCTCTCGATGATGTCGTCGGACTCGCAGGCCATGGGCCGGCTCGGCGAGGTCATCATCCGCACCTGGCAGACCGCCGACAAGATGAAGAAACAGCGCGGGTCGCTACCGCAGGACAAGGGCAACAACGACAATTTCCGCGTCAAGCGCTATATCGCCAAATACACCATCAACCCCGCGATCGCCCATGGCGTCTCGAAACTGATCGGCTCGGTGGAGAAGGGCAAACTCGCCGATCTCGTGCTGTGGTCGCCGGCCTTTTTCGGCGTCAAGCCGGAATGCATCATCAAGGGCGGCTCGATCGTGGCCGCTCCGATGGGCGACCCCAACGCCTCGATTCCAACGCCGCAGCCGGTGCATTACCAGCCGATGTTCGCCGCCTTCGGCAAGTCGCTGACGGCGTCTTCGGTGGTGTTTTCCTCGAAAGCGGCGGTGGCCTTAGGCCTCGGCAAAAAGCTCGGCATCGACAAAAAGCTCTACGCAGTCGAAAACACCCGCTCCCGCATCTCGAAAAAGAGCATGATCCACAACGACGCCACGCCGAAAATCGAGGTCGATCCCGAAACCTATGAGGTCCGCGCCGACGGCGAACTGCTGACCTGCGCGCCCGCCGAGGTGCTGCCCATGGCGCAGCGCTATTTCATGTTCTAAGCTTCTCCCGGGCATGCCAGCCCTAACAAAAGCCCGGGAGGATCTCTTGATCTATGTCGTCGCCACGCTGACCATAAAACCTGAAACGCGCGCCGAATTCATTGCAGCGGCCACCGCCTGCATCAATGAAACCCGCAAGGAACCCGGCAATATTGCCTATGATCTGCATGAAAGTGTCACCGACCACTCCAAGATGGTGTTCGTCGAGCAGTGGGAAAATGCCGAAGCGCTGGTGCCGCACCGTGGCGCCGAACACATGAAGACCTTCGGCCGCGTCGTCGTGAAATGCATCACGGCGCCGCCGAAGATCGAAGTCATCACGCCCGAAAGCGTCGTCGTCCGCTAGTCAAGAAAAGCCAGGGAGAGCACCCATGATCTATGTCGTCGCCACCACACCGATGAAGCCGGAAAACAAGGACGACTTCATCAAGGGGCACAAAGCCTGTATCGCCGAAACCCTCAA
Source organism: Bradyrhizobium sp. (assembly GCF_035484855.1). Classification (GTDB taxonomy): domain Bacteria; phylum Pseudomonadota; class Alphaproteobacteria; order Rhizobiales; family Xanthobacteraceae; genus Bradyrhizobium. The sequence continues at coordinate 2,370 of NZ_DATHOP010000052.1, read as the reverse complement.
GGAGAAAGGCTGCATCTCCTATGAAGGTCATGTCAGTGTGAACGACCCCAACCGCTATGTGGTGGTGGAGCGCTGGGAGACCCGCGATGACCTTACCGCACATAGCAAGGCGCCGCATATGAAGGTGTGGCGGGAGTATTCCTCGCAGATGAAGACGGCGCCGACCGTGATCGAGATCATCAGCGACGGTAAGGTCGAGAAGTTTTAAAGCGTTTTCAAGCGAAGTGGGAACCGGTTCGCGTGAAGAAAACGCGTCAAAAAGAGAATTCCGCATGATCCGCGCCACGCGAGTCCAGGGACAGCATCGCTGGAATGAGCCTGCGGCCGACACCGTCGTGCTCGATTTCGACGACCGCCACCGGCGGCGGATGGCGATGACGGGCACGCGCGGGCTGGAGTTCCTGCTCGACCTGGAAAACGCGGTGGCGCTGCGCGGCGGCGACGCGCTGGTGCTCGAGGACGGAAGGCTGGTCGAGGTGGTCTCAGCCCCCGAGCCGCTGCTCGAGATCAGGGGCGCCGACCCGCATCATCTGATCCGGGTCGCCTGGCATCTCGGCAACCGCCATCTGCCGACCCAGATCATGCCGAAAGGGCTGCGGATCCGGCGCGACCACGTCATCGAGGCGATGGTGAAGGGATTGGGCGCGCGGGTGATCGAGATCGAGGCGCCGTTCGATCCCGAAGGCGGTGCCTATGCCGGCGCAGCCCATGCGCATGCCGAGGCGCATGCACATGGCGGGGCCCATTCGCATGCGGAGGCGCATGCCCACGCCGGGCACGATCACGGTGATCATGGCCACGACCATGATCATGATCATCATCACCATGACGAGCATTGCGAGCACGAGCATCATCACGGCGATTCCCATGCTCATGATTACAAGTAAGCCGCCGCCGATCGATGATCCCGGCGGTCTGGACCAGACCGAAGCCGCCGCGCTGTACCGGCTGATGACCTGGCTGTCGCCGGCTTTCCCGGTCGGCGCGTTCTCCTATTCAAGCGGCATCGAATGGGCGGTGGAGGCCGGCGACATCGCCGACGCCACCTCGCTGTACGACTGGCTCGCGGCGATGTTGTCCTGCGGCAGCGGATTTTGCGACGGTGTGTTTCTGGCGGCAACCCACCGCGGCGCGGCGGCGGGCGACAAGTCGGCGCTGCGCGAGATCACCGAACTGGCCGCAGCCTTCGTGCCCTCGCGGGAGCGGGCGCTCGAAACCACCTCGCAGGGCCGCGCCTTCATCGACATCGCGCGCGCGGCGTGGAATTGCGATCGTCTCGGGCCGCTGATTGCGGCATGCGATGGCGCGATCGTCTATCCCGTCGCCGTCGGGATCGTCAGCGCCGCGCATGCGATCCCGCTTGCCCCCACCATGCACGCATTTCTGCATGCGCTGGTATCGAACTGGATCTCCGCCGGCGCCCGGCTGATTCCGCTCGGCCAAACCGACAGCCAGCGCGTGCTGGCGGCGCTTGAGCCCGTCGTCGCCGCCACCGCGCAACGCGCGCTCAACGCCTCGCTTGACGATCTCGGCAGCGCCACCTTCCGCGCCGACCTCGCCGGCCTGCGTCATGAGACGCAATATACCAGGCTGTTCCGGTCATGAGGATTTCCCAACCCGTCGTCCCGGCGAAGGCCGGGACCCATACACCGCGGCCCATCGTTAGGGTAGGGCGGCAGATACCTTCCTTCATTACATCCGTTTGTGGTTATGGGTCCCGGCCTTCGCCGGGACGACGTGGAGAGAGCATCCGACATGCCTAACCCTCATGGCCCGCTTCGCATCGGCATCGGCGGTCCCGTCGGCTCGGGAAAAACCGCGCTGATGGACCTGCTCTGCAAGGCGATGCGCGATCGCTACGACATCGCCGCCATCACCAACGACATCTACACCAAATGGGACGCCGAGTTCCTGGTGCGCTCGGGCTCGCTGACGCCGGATCGCATCGCCGGCGTCGAGACCGGCGGCTGCCCGCACACCGCGATCCGCGAGGACGCCTCGATGAATCTCGCCGCGGTCGCCGACATGCGCGCGAAATTTCCGGGCCTCGATCTGGTGCTGATCGAATCCGGCGGCGACAACCTCGCCGCCACCTTTTCCCCGGAACTCGCCGATCTCACCATCTACGTGATCGACGTCGCCGCCGGCGACAAGATCCCCTCCAAGGGCGGGCCCGGCATCACCCGGTCGGACCTTCTGGTCATCAACAAGATCGATCTGGCGCCCTATGTCGGCGCGTCGCTGGAAAAGATGGACACCGACGCCAAACGGATGCGCGGCGAGCGGCCGTTTGTGATGACCAACCTGAAGAAAAGCGAAGGCCTCGATCGGATCATCGGTTTCATCGAGGCCAAGGGTGGGCTGCGTCCG
>NZ_DATHOP010000051.1:0-96502 GCF_035484855.1 Bradyrhizobium sp. | reverse complement strand
CCAGCGCTGCGATCACAAGCCCCCTCACCAGCAGCGCGCGGATTTCCTGCATCTCCTCCGCGCCAAGCGCCTGGGCGGTGAACGCGACCGTGCTGGTGCGCAGAAACGAAAACAGCCAGAACAGGCAGTCGAAAACCACCGACGTGATCGCCACCCCGCCGAGCAGCGTCGCATCGCCGAGCCGCCCGATTGCGATCGTGGCGACGACACCGATCAAGGGCGTCGTGAGGTTTGCGACCATCGCAGGACCCGCGATGGCAAAAACCCGCGCGTTCGTAACCTTCGAACTCAAGGGAGGTAAGCCTGTTGATTATCGCCCGCGCGGGGCGCCGAACATCCGTGACAGCAGCCAGATCGGAATGACGATGACGGCGCCGAGCAGGAAATAGCGCCACAGCCAGTTGACGGCGTCGAAGCCGAGATTCCACAGCCGCTGGAACAACAGCTCGATGCTCTTGAGGATATTCCAGGGATCGAAGCCGATCGCGGCGAGCACCACGCCGACCAGGATCGACAACAGGATCAGCCGGAACGCCACCATCAGCGGCGAGCCACCGAGAAAGCGATACAGGCCGTCATTGGCTGCCGGCAATTCTCGGGTGTCGTTGGGCATTTCTGTCTCCCGCGCGCGAAGTGGCCGCGCATTGTAGTCGTTACAGTCCAGATGGGGAACCCGTCCGTTGGCGTCAATGGCCGCCCGGCGCGGCGGGCTCAAAGCTCGTCTCCGCCTTCAGCATCCGCTCCAGCGTTTCCAGCCGGTCGGCCTCGCGCGGCGGCTTGTCCCAGCGCAGCCGGTTGATGCGCGGAAACCGCATCGCCACGCCGGATTTATGCCGCGTCGAGCGTTGCAGGCCCTCGAACGCCACTTCCAGCACCAGGCCCTGGTCCGGTTCGTGCACCACATGCCGCACGGGGCCGAATTTCTCGGTGGTGTTGCGCCGGACGAAGCGATCGATCTGCAGCAGCTCCTCGTCGGTAAAGCCAAAATAGGCCTTGCCGACCGGCACCAGCTCCTCGCCATCCTCTCCGCTCGTCCAGACTCCAAAAGTGTAGTCCGAATAATAGGACGAGCGCTTGCCGTGGCCGCGCTGCGCATACATCAGGACGGCATCGATGAGGTGCGGGTCGCGCTTCCATTTCCACCATTGTCCCTTCGGGCGGCCCGGCAGATAGAGCGCATTGCGACGCTTCAGCATCACGCCCTCGACGGCTTCGGCATCCTCGCCGGCGCCCGCGCTCGCCGGATTTTTGCGCGCCAATGTCAGCTCCTCCCAATCGCCGAAGGCGATCGTCGGCGACAGATCGACTCTCGCATCATCGAGCCTGGCCACAAAGGCTTCGAGCCGCGCGCGACGCTCGGCGAACGGCAGCGTGCGCAGATCGCTATCGCCCTCGCCCAGCAAATCATAGGCGCGCAGATGAATCGGATAGTCCTTTGTCAGTTTCGGCGACACCACTTTGCGGTTCAGCCTCTGCTGCAGCACATTAAAACTCTGCACGCGGCCGTCGCGCACCACCAGCAATTCGCCGTCGATCGCGCCGGGGAGATGCAGCGATGGCAGCAAATCCGGAAAACTCCCGGTGATGTCCTCGCCGCTGCGCGAATAAAGCCGCGCCAGTATGTGGCCGCGCGCGTCGCGGCCGCTGACCGCCTGCACGCGGATGCCGTCCCATTTCCATTCCGCGATGAAATCGGCGGCGTTCAAGCCAGCAAAATCGGTACTCTCGATCGCATGCGCCAGCATCACCGGGCGGAACGGCACGGGATCGAGATTGACGGGCTTTTCGCTACGGCCTTCCAGCCATGCGAACAGCTCGAGATAGGGCGGGGCGAGCCCGGGCCACATCAATTCGATGTCGTGCGGATCCTTGTTGCCGAATTCGGCCGCCGCGGTCTTCGCCAGCCGCGCCGAAATCCCGATCCGCATCGCCCCGGTGACGAGCTTCAGCAACGCCCAGCGCCCGGTTTCGTCCAATTCGTCGAGCCAGCGCGCGAGCTGTTTCGGCAGCTCGGTCTTGCCGAGCGTGCGCAGCGTGGTGACGACTTCGGTCAGAGTCGGCGGCGGAGGATTGTTGTGGCCGAGAACCTTTTTCTCCCCTCCCCCCGCGAGCGCAGCGAGTGGCGGGGTCCGAGGCGAGCGAAGCTCGCTCTCGAGGTCGGGGGTGGGGGGTCTATCGGCTTGCTCCTCTGCCAGCGAATTTACCCGCTTCTCTGGCAGCGAGTTTGCTGAAGCGCCCCCCACCCCCGACCCCTCCCCGCCGCTGCGCGGGGGGAGGGGAGAAGAAAGATGCTGCGGCGATTCCTCACCTCCCCCGCTTGCGGGGGAGGTCGGATCGCGAAGCGATCCGGGTGAGGGCTCTTTCGCGGGGACCGATGCGGCTGGCCCCCACCCCGGCCCTCCCCCGCAAGCGGGGGAGGGGGAAGAAGGCGAGCGCGGCCACATCAGCGCTACGGTCTCGGAGAGATCACCGACGTAATCATACGACAGCGCAAACAGCACGGGGTCGGTACGCGCGGCGATCAGGTCGCGGATCAGGCCGGGTTTCGCGTGCTTGAACGACAGCGCGTCGGTCAGCGCGGCCAGCGCGTAGCCGCGGTCGGGGTCTTCGACCTCTTTGAAATAGGCTGTCAGCAGCCGCAGCTTGTTGTTGCGGCCGGGCTCGTAGGCGAGCCGATCGAGCAACTGCGCAAAGCGGTTCATGCCTCGGCGTCCCCCGCCGCTTCAGCGTCGGCTTCGTCCTCGTCGCCATAGCCGACGAGATCGAGCGGTCGTGCCACAAGGCCTTTGGTCTGGCACCAATGCACCAGCGCGTCTTCCTGACCGTGGGTGACCCAGATTTCGCCGGCGCCGGTCGCCTCGATGGTCGCGGTCAGGCCATCCCAGTCGGCATGGTCCGAAATCACCAGCGGCAGTTCGATGCCGCCCTGGCGCGCGCGGGCGCGCACCCGCATCCAGCCCGAGGCGAAGGCGGTGACCGGATCGGGGAATCGCCGTGTCCAGATATCCGAGGTGGCCGACGGCGGCGCCAGCGTGATGGTGCCGGCGAGATCGGCCTTCTTCATACCCTTCACGAGACGCAGCTCGCCGAGGGCCACGCCGCGGCTTTCGTAATAGCGCGTGATCGTTTCCATCGCGCCGTGCAAATAGACCGGCGCGTCATAGCCGGCCGCACGCAGCAGCGCGATTACGCGCTGCGCCTTGCCGAGCGAATAGGCGCCGACCAGATGCGCGCGCTCGGGAAATAGCGCTACCGACGCTAGCAGCTTCTTCACCTCGCCCGCGGCATCGCCATGGCGGAACACCGGCAGGCCGAAGGTGGCCTCGGTGATGAAGACGTCGCAGGGCACCATCTCGAGCGGCGCGCAGGTCGGATCGGGTGCGTCCTTGTAGTCGCCGGAGGCGACGATGCGGATATCCTTGCAGGAAACCGCGATCTGCGCCGAGCCCAGCACGTGGCCGGCGGGATGGAATTTGACCGTGACGTCGCCGAGTTTCAACTCCTCGCCATAGGCTATGGCCTGCGTACTGCCGGCGAAATTGTCGCCATAGCGCAGCCGCATCATGTCGAGCGTCTCTTGCGTCGCCAGCACCGCGCCATGGCCGGGGCGGGCATGGTCGGAATGGCCGTGGGTGATCACGGCGCGCTCCACGGGGCGCGTGGGGTCGATATGGAAGCCGCCGGGCTTGCAGCACAGGCCGGCGGGAACGGGCATCAGGATGTCTTGCGGGCGCATGTTGGTTATATAGGAGCCGTTGCAGCAATTTTTACCCGTCATGCGCGGGCTTGACCCGCGCATCCATCTTCACGAAGAGTCTTTGTCTTGATGGATTGCCGGGTCGAAGCCCGGCAATGACGAATGTGGAGCCTATGCCCGCGCGCCTGTTTCTGTCCTCCGGCGATCTGATGGCCGACCGCAGGTATGATTTCGCGCGCGATCTGCAGCTGAAGGGCGATCTCGCCGCCGCCGCCGATCTGCTGGAACAGGCGACCGAACTCGCGCCCGGCTTTGCCTCCGCCTGGTTCACACTCGGCGAAATCCGCGAACAGCTCGGCGAGCCGGAGGCAGCGATCGCGGCCTTTCGCAAGGCGCAAGCCGCCGATCCCGAGGACCGCCATGGCGCCAGCCTGCATCTGATGCGGCTCGGCGCCGAGAAACTGTCCAACATGCCACAGGCCTATGTGCGTGCGCTGTTCGACCAATATGCGCCGAAATTCGAAGCCGCCCTGGTCGACGATCTCGGCTATCGCGGCCCCGCGCTGCTGTTCAAGGCCGTGCTGGCCTCACGCGCCGCGGTGCGCAAGCCGGCCTTCTTCAAGCGCGCGATCGATCTCGGCTGCGGCACGGGTTTGGCGGCCGGCGCGTTCGCCAGGGAGGTCGATCATTTCATCGGCATCGATCTGTCGCCGCGCATGATCGAGAAGGCGCGCGCGACCGGGCTCTATGCGCAGCTCGAAGTCGCCGACATGCTGCAAGGCTTGCGCGGCAAACCCGACGCCAGCGCCAACCTCGTGCTCGCCGCCGACGCGATGGTCTATGTCGCCGATCTCGCACCTGTGCTCGCGGAGGCCAAACGCGTGCTGATGTCTGGCGGCGTACTCGCGTTCACGGTCGAAACCCATGACGGGCAGGGTGTCATGCTCGGCGAGGGCCTGCGCTACGCGCACTGCGCGGATTATGTTCGCGCGTCGGTCGAGGCGGCGGGACTGAACTTGTCCCAGCTTGAAGTCCGCTCCGCCCGCAATGAAGACAACGCGCCGGTGCCCGGTCTGGTGATCGTCGCGGCAAAGGCGTGAATCTCGCTTCACGGAAATGACGTGCCGAATGCGCGGCAACTTCGCACTTGCCGTATCCGCGGGAATGTAGGTCAATGCTTCCTCCAGGGAGAAAACAACAATGAGCAATAAACAAACGAGGCGCGAATTCGGCGCCACCGCACTTGCCACCATCGCCGCATCCGTCCTGCCCGCGCCCCATGTGCGAGCCGCCGAGAAGAAATACGATCCGGGCTCGAGCGATACCGAAATAAAACTCGGGCAAACCGTGCCGCATAGCGGTCCTGGCTCGCTCTACGGCGTGTTGGGGCGGGTCGGCGAGGCCTATTTCCAGATGCTCAACGAAAGCGGCGGCATCAACGGGCGCAAGATCACGTTCCTGACGCTGGACGACGCCTATAGCGCACCGAAATGCGTCGAGGCGACGCGGCGGCTGGTCGAGCAGGAGGAGGTGCTGGCGCTGTTCGGCTCGCTCGGCACCGCGCCGCAGACCGCCGTGCACAAATATCTCAACAGCAAGGGCGTGCCACAGCTGCTGCTCAACACCGGCGCGTCGAAATGGAACGATCCAAAGAACAACAAATGGACCATGGCGGGCCTGCCGCTCTATCCGACTGAGGCGCGGATTCTCGCCAAGCACGTTCTGGACGTGAAGCCGAATGCGAAGATCGGCATCCTCTACCAGAACGACGATTTCGGCCGCGATTTCCTCGGTCCCTTCAAGAAGGTGCTGGCGGATGCCGGCGGCACCGCCAGCGTGATCATGGAGCAGACCTATGATCTCACCGAGCCGACGGTCGATTCGCAGCTGATCAATCTGTCGAAGTCGGGCGCCGACACGTTCTACAACATCACCACCGGCAAGGCGACATCGCAGTCGGTGCGCAAGGTCACCGAACTCGGCTGGAAACCGCTGCAGCTGTTGTCGGCGGGATCGACCGGCCGCTCGATCCTTTCCGCCGCCGGCTTCGAGAACGCCAAGGACGTCATCGCGATCCGTTATGCCAAGGAATCCGGACCCGGTCGCTGGGAAAAGGACAAGGACGTCGTCGCGTTCGAGGCATTGCGCGCCAAATACCTGCCCAATGTCGATCCCGACAACACCATCGCCTATGCCGGCTACGGCCAGGCCGTCACCATGGGCGAAATCCTGCGTCGCTGCGGCGACGACCTCACGCGAGAGAACGTGCTGAAGCAGGCCAGCACGCTGGCCGGCTTCCACTCGCCGTTCTTCCTCGACGACATCACCTACAGCTACACGCCCGACAACTACACGCCGATGAAGACGCTGCACATCTCGATCTTCGACGGCAAGGACTGGCAGATTTCCGAAAAGGCAGTGACGGAGTGATGGACTTCTCCCTCGCCCCGCTCTTCGCGGGGAGAGGGTTGGGGTGAGGGGCTCTCTCAACAAGCGCGACTCGCGGGGGCTCCCCCTCACCCGGATCGCATCTGCGATGCGATCCGACCTCTCCCCGCAAGCGGGGCGAGGTGACCCTGTGCCCCTCGACGAAACGGCTGCGACAGCTTAGCTGTTCGGCGTGCCCCGCCCCATCCAGATTGAGCTTCCGACCGAATCGACGGAACTGCTGCCGGACCGTTTCCGCCGCTGGTTCGCCGCGCGCGGCTGGGCGCCGCGCGAGCATCAGTTGGAGCTGCTCGCCAAAGCCCGCGACGACCGCTCGGCGCTGCTGATCGCCCCCACCGGCGCCGGCAAGACGCTGGCGGGATTTTTGCCGACGCTGGTGGAGCTTTCCGCTCCCGCTCCGTCATCCGCGATGCGCTCTTCTCCCCTCCCCCCGCGAAGCGGCGGGGAGGGGTCGGGGGTGGGGGGTCTCTCGGCTCGCTCCTCTGGCAGAGAGTTTGCTGAGGCACCCCCCACCCCCGACCCCGGATCAAGTCCGGGGCAGGCTCCCTCCCCGCCACACGGCTCACGCCGCGCGGGGGGAGGGGAGAAGATCGGGCATTCCTTGCGCCCCACCGTCATCTCCACCGGCCGCGGCATCGCCCGCAGCCGCGGGCTGCACACGCTCTATATCTCGCCGCTGAAGGCGCTCGCGGTCGATATCGCGCGCAATCTGGAGGCGCCGATCGCCGAGATGGGCCTGCCGATCAGGGTCGAGACCCGCACCGGCGACACGCCGGTGTCGCGGCGGCAGCGGCAGCGGCGCTATCCGCCGGATATCCTGCTGACCACGCCCGAGCAGCTGGCGCTGCTACTGGCGTCGGACGACGCGCCGTTTCTGTTTTCTCAGCTCAAGCGCATCGTGCTTGACGAACTGCACGCGCTGGTGACCTCCAAGCGCGGCGATCTGTTGTCGTTGGGGCTGGCGCGGCTGTGGCGGCTGGCGCCGCATCTGCGCGCGATCGGATTGTCGGCGACCGTGGCGGAACCGGAATCGCTGGCGCGGTTCCTGGTGCCGCAGCGCGACGGCCAGAGCGAGGCCGCCGACATCGTGATCGCCGGCGGCGCCGCGGCGCCCGTCGTCGAGATGCTCGACACCCGCGAGCGGCTGCCATGGGCCGGCCACTCCGCGCGCCATGCGCTGAATGAGGTCTACGACCTGATCAAGCGCAACAAGACCACGCTGGTGTTCGTCAACACCCGCAGCCAGGCCGAGATGCTGTTCCAGGAGCTGTGGCGCATGAACGACGATGGCCTTGCCATCGCTCTGCATCACGGCTCGCTCGACGTCGCCCAGCGCCGCAAGGTCGAGGACGCGATGGCGGCCGGCCGACTGCGTGGCGTGGTCTGCACCTCCTCGCTCGATCTCGGCGTCGACTGGGGCGACGTCGATCTCGTCATCAATATCGGCGCGCCGAAGGGCGCCTCGCGGCTGATGCAAAGAATCGGCCGCGCCAATCATCGCATCGATGAGGCTTCGCGCGCCGTGCTGGTGCCGGCCAATCGTTTCGAGGTGCTGGAATGCGCGGTCGCGATCGACGCGATCCGCGAGAACGCGCAGGATACGCCGCCGTTGCGTACCGGCGCGCTCGACGTGCTGGCGCAGCACGTGCTCGGCCGCGCCTGCGGCGAGCCGTTCTTCGCCGACGAGCTGTTTGAGGAAGTGCGCACCGCCGCGCCCTATTCGAATCTCGCGCGAACCGATTTCGATGACGTGATCGATTTCGTCGCCACCGGGGGCTACGCGTTGAAAACCTACGAACGTTTTGCGCGCATCAAGCAGGACAAACAGGGGCGCTGGCGCGTCACCAATCCCCGGGTGCGGCAAAGCTACCGCCTCAATGTCGGCACCATCGTCGAGGAGGCGATGCTGAAGGTGCGGCTGGTACGCTCGCGCGGCGGCGGCTCCGGGGTGACCGGCGCGCTCGGCCGCGGCGGGAGGATGCTGGGCGAAATCGAGGAATATTTCATCGAGGGCCTCGTGGTCGGCGACACCTTCGTGTTCGGCGGCGAGGTCGTGCGCTACGAGGCGCTGGTCGAAGACCAGGTCTATGTTTCGCGCGCCAACGACAAGGACGCCAAAGTGCCGTCCTATATGGGCGGCAAGTTTCCGCTCTCGACCTATCTCGCCGAGCGGGTGCGAAAACTGCTCGCCGACCGGCGCGCCTGGGCCGCATTGCCGGACCAGGTGCGCGACTGGCTGTCGCTGCAGGCGCAATTCTCGCGCGTCCCCGGCACGCGGGAACTCGTGGTGGAAACCTTTCCGCGCGCCGACAAGCATTACCTCGTCTGCTATCCCTTCGAGGGACGGCTGGCGCACCAGACGCTCGGGATGCTCTTGACGCGGCGGCTGGAGCGCGCCCGCGCCCGGCCGCTCGGCTTCATCGCCAACGAATATGCGCTGGCGGTGTGGGCGCTCGGTGACATGTCGTTCATGATCCGCCAGGGAAAACTCGATCTCGACGCGCTGTTCGATGCCGACATGCTGGGCGACGATCTCGAGGCGTGGCTCGCCGAATCCGCGCTGATGAAGCGCACCTTCCGCAATGGTGCGCTGATCTCCGGCCTGATCGCCCGCCGCTTCACGGACGAGGACAAGACCCGCCGTCAGGTGCTGTTCTCGACCGACCTGATCTACGACGTGCTGCGCAAGCACCAGCCGGACCATGTGCTGCTGCGCGCCGCCCGCGCCGACGCCGCCACCGGGCTACTCGATATTCGCCGGCTCAGTGATATGCTCGCGCGAATCAAGGGTCGAATCACCCACCGGCAACTGGACCGGATATCGCCGCTGGCGGTGCCGGTGATGCTGGAAATCGGCCGCGAAGCGGTTTATGGCGAAGCATCCGACGAACTGCTGGCGGAAGCCGCCGCGGAACTGGTCAAAGAGGCGACGGGATAGAACGTGACGGCAAGCGCGCAGGATCTGGACGACGAATTGCAAACCGCGCGCAACGCCACCGTCGATATCGCCGGCGTGACGTTCGCCGCCGATCTCTCCGGCGCCTTGTTCTGGGAAGACCAGGGCCTGCTGGTCGTTTCCGACCTGCATCTGGAAAAGGGTTCGAGCTTCGCCGCGCGCGGCGTGCTGCTGCCGCCCTACGACACCGTGGCGACGCTCGGCCGCCTCGCCGCCGTGATCGCCCGTCACGACCCGCGCATGGTGATCGCGCTCGGCGACAGTTTTCACGACCGCGCCGCGCCCGACCGGTTGTCCGCGCCGGACCGCGACACCATCGCGGCCTTTCAGGTGGGGCGCGACTGGATCTGGATCTCCGGCAATCACGATCCGGCGCTGCCCGCCGATCTCGGCGGGCTGGTCGCCAGCGAAGTCGCGATCGGCGAAATCGTGTTCCGCCACGAGCCCACGGGTGCTGCCGGCGAAATCGCCGGCCATCTGCATCCCAAGGCGCGGGTGTCGACCCGCGGCCGAACCATGGAGCGGCGATGCTTCGCCTGTGACGGCGAGCGCGCGGTGATGCCGGCGTTCGGCGCCTATGCCGGGGGCCTCAGCATTCGCGATGCGGCGTTCGAAAGGATATTCCAGACGGCCGGCTTCATGGCGCATGTGCTCGGCGATGTCCGGCTGCACATCATTGCCGCCTCGCGCTGCTATTGAGCGTTCGGGCCTCGGATCGCGAGAAATTTGCCGATTTGTTCCGGCGGCATGGGCCGGCTGATCAGATAGCCCTGCACATCGGTGCAGCCGTCCGACACGATACGGGCCATCTGCTCCTCGGTTTCGACGCCTTCGGCAACCGTTGCCATCCCGAGACTGTGACCGAGCGAGGCGATCGCGCGGACGATCGCCCGGCCGGTGGCGTCGTTGGGCGTGCCTCGCACGAAGGACTGATCGATCTTGATCCTGTCGAACGGAAAGCTGCGCAAATAGCCTAGCGACGAATAGCCTATACCGAAGTCATCCAGCGCGACGCGCGCGCCGATCTGGCGAAGATTCTGCAGCGTCGCAAGCGCGGTTCCCCCGGCGTCGAGCATCACGCTTTCGGTGATCTCGAGCTCCAGCCGCCGCGGGTCGAGGCCGCTTTCGCCGAGAGCCGACATGATCGTCGCCACGAGATTTTGGTTCTTGAACTGGATCGACGAAACATTGACGGAAACGTTTTGCGCGCCCGGCCATGTTGCGGCCTCCAGGCAAGCGGTCCGTAGCACCCATTCTCCGATCGAGTTGATGATGCCGGTATCTTCCGCGACCGGAATGAATTCGAGCGGCGACACCGCGCCCCGGGTCGGGCTCTGCCAGCGCAGCAAGGCTTCGAACCCGGTGATCGCGTTGAGCCGGAGATTGAACTGGGGTTGATAGACCAGCGCGAACTCGCCGCGCGCCAGCGCGCGGCGCAGGTCGATTTCGAGATTGCGGCGGTACCGCATCTTCTCGTCCATCGCCATCTCGAAGAAGCGATAGGTTCCGTGGCCGTCGCCCTTGGCGCGATGCAAGGCGAGATCGGCGTTCTTCAGCAGCTGCTCGCAGTCGGCCGTGCCGGCGGGGAACAGGACGATACCCGCGCTCGCGGCGACATCGATCAATTGACCCTCCACCAGGAAAGGACGTCCGATCAGATCGACGATCCGGCCCGCAAGGGCAGCCGCCGATTGCGGCTGCGGTGCACCGGCCTGGATGATGGCGAACTTGTCGCCGCCGAGGCGAGCGACGATATCGCCATGGCCGAGCGCGGAGCGGATCCGCTCCGCTACCTGGCCAAGCAGCCCATCGCCGATGTTGCGTCCAAGCGATTCGTTGATGGCCTTGAAGCGATCAAGATCGATCACGAGCAAGGCGGCACCAGTGCCCGCGCGATCCGGATTGGTCAGCAGCTCCGCCAGCTGTTCGTGGAACATCAAGCGGTTGCCGAGTTTGGTCACGGTGTCGGTGCGCGCCTTGGCCGATCGTTCGGTCATGCTGTAGGCGCTGACCAGCCACCCGCCGTCCATCGGAATGGTCTCGACCCAGAACGCCCGGCCATCGGCCAGGGTGATCTGGCGCTCGCATTTGCCGTTGTTGGCGCCGGCGTCGCGGTTGATGCGATCGAAAAGCTCGGCATCGGCGAACAGTTTTCCGAACACCAGATTGGGCATCAGCAGCTTGCCGTCGGGCCCCATGATGGCGACCGCCCGGTTCATGCTCATGAATGCGCTGAGCGCCAGCTGGGCGGCGCGATCGGACTGAGCAGCCGAATTCCTGGCCTTCCGATGTTTCGGAGAGCCGGCAGGGTCGATTGGGGAATCCGTCGCGGCAATGGCCATAGTCCAGCCAGCAGACAGCCTCAAAGTTGCGAATCCGTGAACCTGCTGCGGTGACGGCACTGAGCGTGAACAGTCCGTTAGCCAAACTCCGGACAAATACGGAGGTGATCGATCGTATTGCAGCCCGCCAGCAGCGGCGCGTTAATCCTTCCGGAAAACGACCGAGCCCATCCAGCCGGTCATCAGCGCCATGCAGGCGGCGACCAATTCATGGACCACGCCGTCCTGGCGGGTGCCGCAAAAGTCTTGCTAAAAAAGGTGTTGCATTCGATACGATTTAGATATATCTAAGCTGTATCGAAAATGGATCGAAAGAAAAATGCGTCACAGACACTCAGACCGAGAGCATCACGGCGGCCGCTTTGGCCGCGGGCCGGCCGCAGCCGGCGACCATGAACGCGACGATGGGCGCGGCCACCATAGGCATGGCCGCCGATCGGGACGTTTGTTCGACCATGGCGAGCTTCGCCTCGTGGTCCTCAAATTGATTTCCGAACGTCCTCGACATGGCTACGAGATCATCAAGGAGATCGAAGATCGCGTGGCCGGGACCTACAGCCCCAGTCCCGGGGTCATCTATCCGACCCTGACAATGCTCGAAGAACTCGGGCATGCGACCCTGGTCGAAAGCGACGGCAGGAAGCTCTACGCCATCACCGCCGAGGGCACCGACTACCTCGCAGCGAACAGAACCGCGGTCGAGCACGCGCTGGCGCGCATGCAATCGGTAAATACCAGGCACGGCGGCGGCCCTGCCCCCGAGATCACGCGCGCGAGAGAAAACCTCAAATTGGCACTTCGCTTGCGGGAAGGACGCGGTCCCCTGACCGAGCAGCAAGTCCGCGATATCGCCGCCGCGCTCGACGCGGCCGCGGTCGCGATTGAGCGTTGCTAGGATTTGCGGGTATTGCCCGTTTGCGCACCGCCATCACGCAACGGCGTTGCGCCGGCTGCGTGCACGAACGCCTTGCCAACTTCCTTCCACAGCCTGCGGTCCGCGAAGCGCGACAGTGTCGCGCCCAACCAAGCTGTCGATCCCTGATCTGCCATCGACGGACGAACCGCACGGCGCAACAAAACTGATGGTTCCTCTATGAGTGACACGATAGCTGCCCCCGTCGACCCGTCGCTACCTGCGAAGCGGTCCTTCGCGGCGATGCGCCACCCGGGCTTTCGCGCCCAATTCACCACCTTCGTGCTCGCCATGATGGCGGACAATATCGAGCACGTCATCAGCTACTGGATGCTGTATCAGAAATTCCACTCGCCGGCGCTCGCGGGTTTCGCCGTCGTGTCGCATTGGCTGCCGTTCCTGATGTTTTCGGTCGCCTCCGGCGCGCTCGCCGATCGCTTCGACCCACGCCGGATCATCCAGATCGGCATGATGCTCTTCATTATCGCATCCCTGAGCTGGAGCTATTTCTTTGTCACGGGCACCCTGCAGATGTGGCAGGCCATGGTGATTTTGGTGATTCATGGCTGTGCCGGGGTGCTGTGGCAGACGCCGAACCAGATGTTGCTCTACGATATCGTCGGCCCGTCGGATCTGGAGAGCGCGGTACGGCTCAACGCGATGGCGCGTTATCTCGCGGTGCTGGTTGGTCCGGCAGTCGGCGCCGCCATCCTGCTCGCGTTCGGGCCGGCACCGGGCATCATGCTCAACACCGTGTTCTATTTGCCGCTGGTGCTATGGCTGGTGAACGCGCCGTACGGTCCGCGCTACCGCCTCGGCAAGCCTGCGCCGCGCCGCGCCGTCCGCGGACTTGGCGACATCGTGCAGACAATGCGGGATATCAGGGTTCATTCCGTCATCGTCTCGATGACGCTGCTCGCCGGCGCGGCCTCGTTCTTCGTCGGCAATGCCTATAGTTCCCAGATGCCGGGTTTCGCGAACGATCTCGGCCATGGCGATCCCGGCCTGTCTTACAGCCTGCTCCTCGCCGCGGATGCCGCCGGCGGGTTGCTCGGGGGCGTCATGCTCGAAGCCAGGGGATTGCTGCCGCCGCGGCCGCGCACCGCCATCGTGCTCGCCATGTTGTGGTGTGTGGCGCTGGCGGTCTTCTCGCTGGCCAAGAGCTATCCGCTCGCCGTCGGCTTCCTGTTTGCCGCGGGATTCCTGGAATTATCCTTCAACGCCATGGCGCAGACCCTCGTCCAGATGAATGCTCCGCCCGACAAGCGCGGACGTGTCATCGGTCTGTTCAATATGTCGAGCCTTGGCTTGCGCGCCTTCAGCGGCGTTTCCGTTGGCCTGTTAGGCAGCCTGATCGGCGTGCACTGGTCGCTTGCGCTTTCGGCTCTCGCCACATTGGCGATTGCCGGCGGACTGCTGGCCATCCCTTGACTGCGCAAGGCCGCCGCACCCGCACTGGGTATGCGGGTCTCCGCGGAGGATCAATCCTTGCGGAACACGATCGAGGCCATCCAGCCGGTCATCAGCGCCATGAACGCCGTGACAAGGCCATAGACCAGGCCGTCCTGGCGTGCCCTGGTGGCGACGAACTGCTCGAAGCCGACCTTGACGATCTCGAACGTGGTCTCGGTCTTCGTCACCAGCGCGCCGCCGGAAAACAGCTGGATCTCGACATTGTAGGTGCCGATCGGCACTTCGGCCGGCAGCGGGATGCCGGTGCGGAACAGCGTCGGCGTCAGGAAGGTCACCGCGGAGGTGTCCTCGCGGTAGAGGCCGTGCTCGCTGCGCAGCCGCACGAAGGCGCTGCGGAATGCGTCGTTCGGCACCACGTCGGCGTAATCGGGCCCGACCCGCTGGGTCAACAGCACGTTGTTCAATCCGAGCTGCTGCCGCCGCTCGACGTCGGGGGAAGCGATGGCGTTGAAGGGCCGGTTGGCAAACAGCGCCAGATAGGTCGGCACCTGCAGGAACTGGCGGTAATCGGTGTTGATCCAGATGCCGAATTTGCGCTCCTTGCGCCGCGTCACCATGTCGGCGGGGGGCCCTGCGACGGTGACGACCAGATCGTAATTGTTGCGGGTCGACGGCGTCGTGGCGTCCTTTTCGACCGAGCCGAACAACACCAGCTCCTCGCCGGAATAGTTCGGCGTCACCGTGACCCGGTGGTTGGAGACCGAGACGATCAGCCGCTCGGCGCGTGCCGGCGCCGGCGGTAGCGCCAGCGTCAGCACGGCGCCAATTGCGGTGAGGGCGGCGCGCGCGATCATGCGGCGCCTCCGGTTTCCCGGATGGTGAAGAGATCGTCGGGGCGTATCACGAGTTCGACGGCAAAGCGGATGCCGACCGCGAGAATCAACAATCCCAGCAACAGCCGCAGATGTTCGCCGCGAATCTTCTGCCCGGCGCGCGCGCCGAACTGCGCGCCGGTGACGCCGCCGACCATCAGGATCAGCGCCAGCACGGCGTCGACCAGATGCTTGGTGACCGCGTGCAGCAGGGTGGCGAAAATCATCGTGACCAGCGTGAGCACCATCGAGGTGCCGATCACGGTCGAGGTCGGCACCCTGAGGAAATAGATCATGATCGGGACCAGGATGAAGCCGCCGCCGATGCCCATCACCGCGCCGATGAAGCCGATGATGACGCCGACGCCGACCACCGGAATCACCGACAGATAGATCTTGGAGCGCTTGAAGCGCATCTTCAGCGGCAGGCCGTGGATCCAGCCATGGCTGCCGGGGCGGCGCATCGAAACCGGCGCGCCGCGGCGCGCGCGCAGGATGGCGCGCAGGCCTTCCCAGAACATCAGGCCGCCGACGGTGGTGAGCAGCAGCACGTAGGACAGCGCGATCATCAGGTCGAGCTGGCCGAGCGAGCGCAGCAGCGTGAAGGTCCATACCCCGAGCGTGGTGCCGACGATGCCGCCGCATAACAAGACCAGCGCCAGCGCCGGATCGATCGCGCGGCGGCGCCAATAGGACAGCGCGCCGGAAAACGACGAGGCCGCGATATGGCTGGCGACGGAGGCGACCGCGACCGCGGGCGCGATCCCGATGAAGATCAACAGCGGCGTCATCAGGAAGCCGCCGCCGATGCCGAACATGCCCGACACGAAACCCACGGCCGCGCCCATCGCCAGGATGAGGAAAATATTGACCGGAAGGTCGGCGATCGGAAGATAAAGTTGCACGCGCGGTTGCTTCGAGAATGGGCGGTGAGGCCGGCCGAAGCCGCTCACGGCGTGGTTTCTTCGGGAGCGCGGATCAACGGCCGCGCCCCTGCATAACCGAAATCGCCGCGCGGAGGGACTAAAGAATCCGCAACCGGGCGGCTTTTTTGCCGCGGCCGGCGACGCACCTTGCGGTGTGGTGAATAATTCAGATTAACGAGCCGCGCTTCAAGGCTTCCGGACCGGGTCGGTGACGAGGTTCATGGCCACGGCTTCCCTTGCGCCGAGCCAGCGGACGTCGCTGGTTGCGGACATCGCTTCCACGACCGCAGACGAGACGCCCATTCTGGTCATGTAGCTCAGCACCATCCCCGTGGTCCGCTGGGCTTCGGCAACCGGGTCGCGCCCGGGCGAAGACGTCACAAAGCGGTGGACCCCCAGCATCGATCCTTCGACGCCGTAACGGTTCTTGCCGCCGGCGTAGACCAATACGCAGGCGCTGGCGCAATAAGACGGCCTGAGCGCGCCCGAGGCGTCGACGACACCGACGGCCGTCGTCAATCCGCGCGATCGAATGATTTCTCCCATGATGACGGCCTGATCCACATCGCCGCCCGGCGAGGACATCAACACGGTATCGCCCGGCGCGAGATGGGCGTCGTCCACCTTGTCGCGGAACCAGCTCGCCGCGGCCGGGCCGATCTTGCCGCTGATGAACAGGGCGGGCCGGCCGGAGCTGCCGCCACCGAGGTCGACACCCCTCACCAGCGACGAGGTCAGGCTCGGCGAAAAATACTGGTCCCTCCAGTAGGCCCAGGCCTCGGGCCGCGACAGATCCCTGTAGGCGCGGACGCCGATGCTGGAAATCAGGACAACGAAGATCAGGACCGAGAGGAGATTCCGCCGGCTTCTGGTCGCAGGGCGAGGCCGCGGGGAGGGGGCGGCGGCCGGCTTGCGCGGCGGGGTCACCCAGGGCCCGGTCGGCGAGCTTCGGAATGGACCGTCCTGGTCCTGACCGTCATTGGCAGACAAATGATCCTCACGCGGCGTGATGCCGCGCCTGTCTACACGGGTTTTCCGAAGAAAAATATGGCGGCTGAGCCGCCAAGCGGCCTCAATGCGCGGCGGCGGTGCGCTTGGCCGCAACCGGCTTGACCGCGGGCTTTGGCGCGGCGGCGGCCTGCGCCGGCGCCGGGTCCCATCCGCCGGCCGGGCCCGCCACATTGATGGCGTCGTCGGGCTGCGGTTCAGGCGTGAAGGTCTGGATCGCGAGCTTGGCCGCGGCCAGCGATTGCGGGTCGAGCCGCTTGGCAATGTCGTCGCGCTTGTGCGCGGAATCGGCGTCGCCCTGCGCCGCCGCCAGACTGAACCATTTGAAGGATTCGGCGAGGTTCTGTTCGACGCCGATGCCGCGGGCATAGAGGATGCCGAGGTTGAACTGGCTGTCGGCGACGCCGCGATCGGCGGCTTTTCGGAACCATTGCGAGGCGCTCTTGTAATCGGCGCCCTTGCCGCCGCCATCGGCGTCAAGCACGGCGAGATTGTGCATCGCCTTGGCGTTGCCGCGCTCGGCGGCCTGCAGATAATAGCGCCGTGCGATATCGACGTCCTTTTTCACGGACAGGCCCTTCTCGTAGAAGGTGCCGAGCCGGAAGATCGCCGGCACCACGCCGGCCTGCGCCGCGCGATCATACCATTTCGCGGCCTCGTCGAGATTGACGGCAATCCCCTTGCCTTCGGCGAAGCGCACGCCGACTTCGTAGGCCGCGGTCGGATCGCCCTTCATCGCGGCGGCGCGCAACACCGGTCCGCCGATGCCGTCGGGCAGTCTTTCGGTTGGCGGCACCTGCACCATCGAGAGTTTATGGTTGCCGGGCGAGGCCATCGCTGTCGGAATCGAACCGGTGATATCGCTCGATGTGACCGGCGAGGCGGTGGGCGGCGCCGGCGGGATCGCAACCGATGCGCCGACATCGGCGGCAGGCGCGGGATTATTGAACGATTGCCGGCCGATCGGCGTCGGCGAGGTCATCGACGGTTGCTCCGGCGGCGTCGGCTTGGCGGCGTCATTGGCGGGCGGTTGCGCTGATGGCGGCGGCTCGCTGGTCTCGACTGCCGGCATCGGCGGCGCGCTGCTGCCTTCGAGCAGCGTCATCGCCATCTTGAAGGTGCCGAGCACGATCACGACCACGCTCGCGCCGACCAGCACCGAGCGGATCTTGGAGGTGATGGTGGAGGGTTCCTTGCCCTTGCCGGTGGCGCCTTTGAGCGGACCGCGGCCGGTCTTGGCGTCGGCAGGCGCAGCCGCAGCTGCCGCCTGCGCGGCGCGCCGCGCGGCGGCGATGAAGCTCGACGTGCTGGCCGGGGTGCTCACGGCGGCGGCCGGAATTTCGCTGATCGCGTTTTCGGACGCCGCGATGCGCTCCGACGGCGAGGCGACCCTGCCACTCGGCCGCGTGCCCGGTTCGAGCGGATGATCCGGCGGCAGATCCGGCTCGATCACCGGCCACGGCGTCGCCGTGTGCGGCACCAGGATTTCGCTGATGGCGCGCGGCGCCACCGGGGCCGCGGCCGTGACCTGCGTCGGCGCCGAGAAGGCGTGGAAATCCCGCGGCGCGGCCATGAAAGGCTCCTGCGCCGCGGCGGGATTGGGCAATTCCGGCTTCGGCTGCGGCGGCATCTCGACGCGCGCTGCGGCGGCCGGTTGCGGCAGGGGAGCTTGGGGCGCCGCGTATGGCGCTTCCATCGGCGGCGCAACCGGGGCTGCGCGCACGTTACGCAAATCGCCCTCGATCATCGCCAGCCGGTCGACCACATGGCCGAGCGTGTTATGAACGGCCTCCAGCGAATCCTGGGTATGACGGTCGGTTTCCGACTGGTTGAAGCGGATGTCGGACAATTCGCGCTTGACCACGTCGATCAGGCCGGAATCGACAGGTTCGGGCTCGCTGCGGCCGGTGTCGGCGGCGAGGCGGGCCACGGCCGCGTGCTGGGCTTCGAGGTGCCGCAGAATGTCCTGCAGCCCTTCCTCGACCCGCCCGAGATCGAGCGAGGGCCGGTGATCGCTCGAGGCTTCCAGCCGCTCCAGAAGATAGGACACGCGCTGCTCGAGATGGGCGAAGGCGGAGCTGTTGTCATTGCCGACCGGCATCCGGTCGAGGCGCTCGGACAGCGAGCGCAGCGCGCCTTCGAGATATTCGGTGTTTTCGCTTCGCGCCGGCGGTTCGCGCACTTCCAGCGCCGAGGTCAGCGCCGCGATGCGCTGCTCCAGCATTGCGAAGGAATCGCCGTTGCTCTCGGTGCGGCCGAGCTGGTCGACCTTCGCCGACAGCAGGCGGACATCTTCGGAGAGCCGGGCCAGCGCGTCGTTGGAGGCGACATTGGAGACGATGGCGCGAAGGGCGGCGATGGCGCCTTCGAGCTGCTGGACGGTGGAGGGATCGTCGCTGGAGCGCAGGATCAGGTCGAGCTTGGCGCCGAGATTGCGGATCGCCTCGTCATAGCCGGCGAGTTGCTCCGCCGGCATCAGCGAGCGCAGCACTTCGCGGATTTCGCCGAGCGCGCGCTCGATGCCGGCCAGCGCCTTTTCGTCGGTACCGCTCTGCTTGTTGTCGTCGATGCGGCGGGCCAGCGAACGGATTTCGCTTTCGATCGATTCGATCGCCCGGCGCGGCATCGCCTCGGTGATGGCGTGACGAATCTCGGAGAGTTCGCTGCGGAACGCGGCGATCGATTGCTCGATCCCGTCGGGACGCTGCAGCGCCTCGATCTGGCTCGTGATCTTGAGCAGATGCCGCTCGAGGATGGAAAAGTCCGGTCCCGGAGATGCTGGCGGCGCTGGCGGCGGCGCCATGGCGGGTGCCATTGCCGGCGCGGTCGGAGGCGCGCTACGCGGCGGCAGGCGCGGCGCTTGCCGCTGTGACGGCGCATCGAGTTCGCTCTGCCGTGCCGCGATTTCGGCGATCGCGGAATCGAGCGAGGCCGGGCTCAGCGGCGGCGAGGGACGATAGACCTGGGACGCCGCGCGCTCGACCATTTCGTTCTGGCGCTGCTTGTCCTGACGCTGGGCTTGCCTTGCGGCCGGATTGGAGATTTGCGACAGCCGCGCGTCGAGGCGCGAAATGGCATCGTTCAGCTGCCGGGCGACGCCCTGCTCGCTGCGCACGGTGTCGCCGCGCGGCTTGGGCTGCGAGATCTGTTCGATCTGGCGGGTAATGGAATCCAGCCGCTGATGGATGTCGGCGACGTCGCGGGTTTCCTGGCTCGGCGCCATCGGCCGCTGCTCGGCAGGCTCGCGAAAATTGGGCGGGGCGGATTCGCCGATGGTGGAATTGAGCCAGTCGTTCAGCGACATGCCGGCACGCCGCGCGGCGGCCTCGGCCCTCTCGCGGACGGATGGATCGATGCCCTCAACACTCCACGATACGCGCGAATTCATGCTCTGGTCCGGTTCCGACTCCGGCGCGCCACCTCGCGCCTTCAGCCTCCCCGCGCGTCCCTTGAGAAGAGACAATCGGATTCCGCGCAGGTCGTCTGCCTCAGACACCGACTTTTGGCTGTTACGGTAAATAACCGGTTAAGGAATCGGATCGGGAGCCCGGAAAGTTGGCTAAAGGCTCGAAATTGACGGGAATGATCGGCGGCGCGACTGGTCGCCCAACCAGGACGCGCCAGGTGATCCCCTCAAAACACCGGCTTGCGTTTCTCAAAGAAGGCGGCGAATGCTTCCCGCGCTTCGGGGCCGCCGACCGCCCGCTTGAACGCTTCCCCTTCCTCCGCCAGTTGCGCGTCGAGCTGGGGTTTATGACCGCGCATCAGCCGACGCGCCACCGCAAACGCCTCCGGCGCCTTCGATGCGAGCGCTTGCGCCTTTTCGAGCGCATGCGCATGGAGTTCGTCGGCCGATACAATCGCATTCACAAGACCCGCGGCAACGGCGGTCTCGGCGTCGAAGGTCTCCCCGAGCAGCAGCAGCGCCGAGGCGCGCTGCAGCCCGATATAGGCGGGCAATAGCACGGTCGAACCGGCCTCCGGGATCAGTCCCATGTCCACGAAGGGTGTCGATAGCTTGAGGTCGGGAGACCCATAGACCAGGTCGCAATGCAGCAGCATTGTGGTGCCAATGCCGACTGCCCTTCCATGCACTGCTGCAACGATTGGTTTCGTTGTACTGGTGATGGTGCGAACAAACCGGCCCTGCGGCGAATTCGTAAAATCGCCGGAAAGCGACATGAATTCCGCCAGATCATTTCCTGCGGTAAACGTCGATCCTTCGGCCGTCAGCAACACCGCGCGGATCGAATTACTGGAACTCGCCTGTTCGAGTAGATCGCAGATGCCGTGATACATGGCACCCGTCAGCGCATTTTTCTTCTCGGGGCGGTTTAACCGTGCTTCCAGCACGGCTCCGTGCCGAATGCTCAGAATGTGATCGGTCATCTGGCTGTCTCCCGCTTGGCCCTGTTATGTCGCAGTCGCTACCGCGCCAGATTGGCTGAAGCCGTCAGGCGATACGGTCATCCCTTGGTGTCGCGCTGGCTGCCGTTGATCGGCGTGACATTCATGTCGTTGGCGTTGGCCGACAGGGTTTGGAGCGCCTGCTCGCACCACTCCGCCACGGCATGCTCGTGGCGAAGCCCCATGTGCAGCACGAGCAGCCGGCCGGTCTCCGCGAGTGACGCGGCGCCATGGGGAAAGCGGCTGTCAAGAATATGTTCGAAGCGGGATAGACGGTCGCGATGATACTCCAGCCGCGCCATCAGGTCGGTGCGCAAGGAATCGATGTCGATGCTGTCAAGCGCGTAGAGCCGCACCAGCAGATCGTCCTTGATCGAAGCCGGGCTGCTCGGCCGCGCCGCCCAGTGCCGCAAGGCCGCTCTACCCTCGGGCGTGAGGGTATAGACCAGCTTGTTTGGCTTGCCCGTCTGCACGACCTCGCGGCCCTGGATGTGGCCCCGGTCGCGCAGCCGTGCGAGTTCGCGATAGATCTGCTGGTGGTCGGCTCTCCAGAAGAAACCGATCGACGCGTCGAACGTCTTGGCGAGTTCATAGCCCGTCATCGGACGTTCCGTCAGGCATACAAGGATCGCGTCACCGAGCGCCATCACGCGGGCCCCTCCCTCTTACGGCATCATTGACATTATGCATAAAGTTGCATATGCGTCAACGCACATAAAGATTGGCCGGCATCTTGCCGGGACCCGACGTCGTCATCGCGCGGACCGGAGACAGCATGACCATCACCGCCCTCGACAAGTGGTACGGCTATATGAAGTCCCACGACCATGCGGCGCTCTGGGATCTGCTTCATCCCGATGCGGTGTTCGAGAGCCCCGTCGTGCATACGCCGCAGCGCGGGCGCGACATCACCTTCAAATACCTGTCGAGCGCGGAAAAGGTGCTGGGCGGCCCCGGCTTCAGATATACCGGGGAATGGCGCAGCAATGACGGTGCGGTCCTCGAATTCGAAAACGACGTCGAGGGCGTCCGAATCAACGGTGTCGATATCATCACCTTCAGCGCGGATGGCCGGATCGCGCATTTCAAGGTGATGGTGCGCCCGCTCAAGGCGATCAATCTCCTGCATCGTTTGATGGGGGAGCAACTCGCAAAACAGTGAGACCAAAACAGTGAGACAATGTCTGCTGCCGTAATGTCGCAACGGCGCAGCGGATATTTGCCGCCAGGACCTCAGGAACCGGATAAGGTCAGTCTCCAGAGAATCGCAAGATTCCGCTTCAACGCCTGCCTCCAAAACACCTCCGCCAACTTTAGATTGCCCCTGCCGGGAGAACATCATGCCGATCTACAAAGCCCCCGTGGAAGACGTCCAGTTCCTGTTCAACGACGTGTTTCAGATCGACCGCTACGACAACCTTCCCGGCTTTTCCGACGCTTCCGCCGATGTGCGCGAGGCGATTTTGGGTGAGGCGGCGAAACTGGCGGAGGAAGTGCTGCAGCCGCTCAATCGCACCGGCGATCTGGAGGGCTGCGTCCGCCACGACGACGGCAGCGTAACGACGCCAAAGGGTTTCAAGGACGCCTTCAGGCAGGTCGCCGAAGGCGGCTGGCTCGGGCTGTCGGTGCCATCGGAATATGGCGGACAGGGCCTGCCGGTGGCGTTGAGCCAGGCGGTCACCGAATTCCAGTGCTCGGCCAACATGGCGTTTTCGATGTATGGCGGGCTCACCATGGGCGCGACCGCGGCGTTGATCGTGCACGGCAGGCCCGAACAGAAGAACCTGTTCGTGCCGAAGATGGTGGCGGGCGAGTGGACCGGCACCATGAACCTGACCGAGCCGCAATGCGGCACGGATCTGGGCCTGTTGCGCACCAAGGCGGTCAAGCAGGCCGACGGCAGCTACAAGATCACAGGCACCAAGATATTCATTTCCGCCGGCGAGCACGACCTGGCGGACAACATCATCCATCTGGTGCTGGCGCGAATCGAGGGCGCGCCCGCGGGCATCAAGGGCGTGTCGCTGTTCGTGGTGCCGAAAATCCTGGTCAATGCCGACGGCTCGCTGGGCGAACGCAACGGCGTCTCCTGCGGCTCGATCGAACACAAGATGGGCATCCACGGCAATTCCACCTGCGTGATGAATTACGACGGCGCCACCGGCTGGCTGATCGGCGAGGAAAACAAGGGCATGCAGGGCATGTTCGTGATGATGAACGAGGCGCGGCTCGGCGTCGCCGTGCAGGGGCTGGCACAGTCGGAAGTCGCCTATCAGAACGCCGTCGCCTATGCGCGCGATCGGCTGCAGGGCCGCTCGCTGACCGGGCCCAAGGCGCCGGACAAGCCGGCCGATCCGATCATCGTGCATCCCGACGTGCGCCGCACGCTGCTCACCATCCGCGCCTTCAACGAGGCGGCGCGCGCCATGGTGGTGTGGACCGCGCTGAAGAGCGACGTCGCCCACCGCTCCTCTGATCCTAAGGATCGCCAGGAGGCGGACGACCATATGGGGCTGATGACGCCGGTCCTGAAGGGCGTGCTTACCGACGTCGGCTTCTCCAACGCGGTGCTGGCGCAGCAGATGTATGGCGGCCACGGCTACATCGCCGAAAACGGCATGGAGCAGTTCGTACGCGACGCCCGCATCGCCATGATCTACGAGGGCGCCAACGGCATCCAGGCGCTCGATCTGGTCGGCCGCAAACTGCCGCGCGATGGCGGCCGCGCTGTGATGGCGTTCTTCAACGAGGTCGGTACGTTTGCCAAGGATCATGGCGGGGACGAGGCCATGAAGCCCTATGTGACGCCGATGAGCAGCGCGCTCGGCCATCTGCAGCAGGCCACCACCTGGCTGATGCAGAATGCGATGATGAAGCCCGACAATGCCGGTGCGGCGGCCACCGATTACATGCAGCTGTTCGGGCTCGTCACATTTGCCTATATGTGGGCGCGAATGGCGAAAGTGGCGCTCGACAAGATTGCGTCCGCGGGGACGACGCCCTATCTGACCACCAAGCTCGTGACCGGCCGCTTCTTCATGGAGCGGATGCTGCCGGAAACGTCGGTGCATCTTGCGCGCATCCAGACCGGCTGCGCGACCACCATGGAATTGGCGGCGGAAGCGTTCTGACCGGAGAAATTTTCTTCCCGCGGCCCTGCAAGGTCCGCGACATCTTCCAATCCGCCTATATATTATGATCCTCATACCAGGAGGGCGTCATGCCTGAGGCCTATATCTACGATCACGTTCGCACCCCGCGCGGGCGCGGCAAGCAGGATGGCGCGTTGCACGAGGTGACCGCGCTGGCGCTCGCCACCGCGCCGCTAAAGGCCCTGAAGCAGCGCAACCATCTGGCGGAAGGCGTGGTCGACGACGTCATCCTCGGGGTGGTCGATCCGGTCGGCGAGGCCGGAAGCGACATCGCGCGCTTCGCGGCGATCGAGGCGGGGCTTGGCGAATCCGTTCCCGGCGTCCAGATCAACCGGTTCTGCGCCTCCGGCCTCGACGCGGTGAATTTCGCCGCGGCGCAAATCATGAGCGGCCAGCATGAACTCACCATCGGCGGCGGCGCCGAATCGATGAGCCGGGTCGGCATCGGCGCTTCCGGCGGCGCCTGGCCGGTGGATCCCTCCATCGCGGTGCCGGCCTACTACATGCCGCAGGGCGTCTCGGCTGATTTGATCGCCACAAAGTACGGCTTTTCGCGCGACGACGTCGATGCCTATGCGGTGCAGAGCCAGCAGCGCGCCGGCAAGGCCTGGGACGAGGGCCGCTTCAAGAATTCGGTGATCCCGGTGAAGGACGTCAACGGGCTGACGCTCTTGGCCAAGGACGAGCACATGCGGCCTACCACGACGATGCAGTCGCTGGCGTCGCTGCAGCCGTCGTTCGCAGGCATGGCGCAGATGGGTGGCTTCGATGCGGTGGCGATCCAGTCGCATCCCGAGATCGAGCGCATCAATTACGTGCATCATGCCGGCAATTCCTCGGGGATCGTCGACGGCGCCGGCGCGGTACTGCTCGGCAGCGAAGCGGCCGGCAAGAAGCACGGCCTGAAGCCGCGTGCGAAAATCCGCGCCTTCGCCAATATCGGCTCGGAGCCGGCGATGATGCTGACCGGCCCGGTCGACGTTACCGTAAAACTGTTCGAACGCTCCGGCATGAAGAAATCCGATATCGATCTGTTCGAACTCAACGAAGCCTTCGCCTCGGTGGTGCTGCGCTACATGCAGGCTTTCGACATCGACCCCGACAAGATCAACGTCAATGGCGGCGCGATCGCGCTCGGCCATCCGCTGGGGGCGACGGGTGCGATGATTCTCGGCACCGTGCTCGACGAACTCGAGCGCACCAACAAGCAGACCGCGCTGGTGACCTTGTGCATCGGCGGCGGCATGGGGACCGCGACCATCATCGAGCGGGTGTAAACATCTGCTGACAAGAACTCAGGCGTCATCCTGAGGTGCGAGGGCGAAGCCCGAGCCTCGAAGGATGGAGAGAGTCATCCTTCGAGGGCCTCGCAAGGGCGAGGCCACCTCAGGATGACGTAGACAACAAGCCGTAGGGTGGGCAAAGGCGCTCTTTGCGCCGTGCCCACCATCTAAATCCGACCGTGTAGGTGGTGGGCACGCTTCGCTTTGCCCACCCTACGCAGTGACGCAGCGATTGAATTGGGAGCGACAACATGGCCTTCAAGAATTTCAAACTCGAAACCGACGCCGACGGCATTGCGCTGGTGACATGGGATATTCCCGGACGTTCGATGAACGTGCTGGACGAGACCACGATCACCGAGCTCGAGGAGATCGTGAAACAGACTTCCGCTGACGCCGCGGTCAAGGGCGTCGTCGTCACCTCGGGCAAGGAAGCGTTCTCCGCCGGCGCTGACCTTTCGATGTTGGAGGGCATGAACCGCCGCTACGGCGACATCCTGAAGGAAAAAGGCGAGGTCGCCGCCAACCAGATCCTGTTCGACGAGAGCCGCAGATCCTCGCTGGTGTTTCGTGCGATAGAAACCTGCGGCAAGCCGTGGGCGGCCGCGATCAACGGCCTTGCGCTGGCGGGTGCGTTCGAATTGACGCTGTCCTGCCACTACCGTGTCGCGGCCGATAATCCGAAGACCCGCCTTGGCCTGCCCGAGGTCAAGGTCGGGTTGTTTCCCGGCGCCGGCGGCACCCAGCGCGTGCCGCGCATCGTGGCGCCGCAGGATGCGATGCAGTTGCTGCTGAAGGGCGAGGCGGTCAATCTCGCCAAGGCCAAGGCGCTGAAGCTGATCGACGCCATCGTGCCGCCTGCCGATCTCATCAAGTCCGCGAAAGACTGGATCAAGGGCGGCGGCAAGGCGGTCGCGCCATGGGATACCAAGGAATTCCGCCTGCCGGGTGGCCCGGTCTATTCCAAGAATACCATGATGATGTTCGCGGCCGGCAACGCGATCTTCCGCCGCGAGACCTATGACAATTATCCGGCGGCGCGCGCCATCATGCAGTGCGTCTATGAGGGACTGCAGCTGCCGATCGACGCCGCGCTGCGGGTCGAGTCGCGCTACTTCACCCAGATCCTGCGCAGCAAGGAAGCCGCGGCGATGATCCGCAGCCTGTTCCTGTCGATGCAGGAATTGAACAAGGGCGCGCGGCGTCCGCAGAATGTGCCGCCGACCAAGGTGAAAAAACTCGCCATCATCGGCGCCGGCTTCATGGGCGCCAGCGTCGGCTACGTCTCGGCACGGGCCGGCATCGACGTGGTGCTGATCGACCGTGACCAGGAAAGCGCGGACAAGGGCAAGGGCCACGCCAAGGCGGTGATCGACGACCTGATCGCTAAGGGCCGCGCCAAGGAAAGCGAGCGCGACGCCATTCTCGGCCGCATCTCGGCGACATCAGATTACAGCGTTTTGAAGGATTGCGACCTGGTCATCGAAGCGGTGTTCGAGGATCGGAAGGTGAAAGCGGAGACCTACGCCAAGGCGCAGGCGCTGTTGAAACCGGACGCGATCTTCGCCTCCAATACCTCGACGCTGCCGATCAATTCGCTGGCGGAGGAGTTCAGGGACCAGAGCAAGTTCATCGGCATCCATTTCTTCTCGCCGGTCGAGAAGATGATGCTGGTGGAGATCATCGTCGGCAAGAACACCGGCGATGTCGCGCTCGCCACCGCGCTCGATTACGTGCGCGTGATCGGCAAGACGCCGATCGTGGTCAATGACAGCAGGGGCTTTTTCGCCAACCGCTGCGTGCTGCGTTTCACCGCCGAGGGGCTGGAAATGCTGATGGAAGGCGTGCCGCCGGCGATGATCGAGAACACCGCGAAGATGGCGGGCATGCCGGTCGGGCCGCTGTCGCTGTCGGATGAAGTCGCCCTCGATCTCGTGCTCAAGATCATGAAGGCGACCGAAGCCGATCTCGGCGCCAACGCCATCGACCAGGCCCAGAAGAAGCTGCTGGTCGAGATGGTCGAGAAACAGGGCCGCTTCGGGCGCAAGAACGGCAAGGG
Organism: Bradyrhizobium sp.; assembly: GCF_035484855.1. Lineage (GTDB taxonomy): Bacteria > Pseudomonadota > Alphaproteobacteria > Rhizobiales > Xanthobacteraceae > Bradyrhizobium. Next base: position 69,026 of record NZ_DATHOP010000051.1, on the reverse strand, counting down.
CTTTTACGACTATCCCGAGAAGGGCAAGGGCCAGAAGACCCTGTGGGCGGCGCTGTCCGGGCTGCAGCCAAAGCATCTTGATCCTGATACGCTCGACGTCGAGGAATTGAAGCAGCGCTTTCTCGTGGTGCAGGCGGTGGAAGCCGCGCGCACCGTGGAGGATCACGTCATCACCGACATGCGCGAGGCCGATGTCGGCTCGATCCTCGGCTTCGGCTTTGCCCCGTTCACCGGCGGCACGCTGTCCTATATCGACTTCATGGGGACGAAGAACTTCGTGGCGCTGTGCCACAAGCTCGAGGCCAAATACGGCTCGCGCTTTACCCCGCCGAAGCTTCTGGAAGAGATGGCCGCCAAGGGCGAGACTTTTTACGGCCGCTTCCCGCCGAAGAAGCTGGCGGCGGCGTAACGCTAACCTCGTCATTGCGAGGAGCGCTTGCGACGAAGCAATCCATACTTCCGCTTGCTGTGGGATGGATTGCTTCGCGGAGCCTGTCATCGGGCGCGCATTCGCGCGACCCGTTGGCTCGCAATGACGACTCTAACCGTCCCGGCCTCGCCGGGACGACGCTCTCACCTCGACACGTGCGCCGAGACCGCGAGCCAGCGGCCGTTCTGCCGCGCCCAGACGTCGGTGTAGCGGCCCGAGGCCTGTTGCCCGTCCGGCATCGTGTAGCTTGTCGCGGCATGGATGATGGCGAAATCGCCCATCAGGCGAATCCTGACGTCACGGGCTTCGAGATTCCTGATCGCGACCGGCTTTGCGGTCTGCGCCAGGAAGGCCGCGCGGTCGACCAGCGACTTGTCGGGATTGGAGCAATAGAAATCCTCGGCGAGGATTTCGTCGAACCGCTTGACGTCGGAATTCTGCACGGAATCGACGTAGTCGCGGTTCAGCGCGGTCAGTTCGGCAAGATCGTTTCGCATGATGTTCTCCTCCAGTTCTCATCCGTCATTGCGAGGAGCCCTTGCGACGAAGCAATCCATGCTTGCGCTTGCTGCAGCAATGGATTGCTTCGCGGAGCCTGTCATCGGGCGCGCGTTCGCGCGACCCGTTGGCTCGCAATGACGCTGTTGGTTGCGCTCTCGTTTCACGTGTTCAATCTTCAATCGTCAAACATCGGCGGCGGTGTGAATCCGCCGAATTCGCGCTCGATCAGTTCGGCGAGTTTCAGCGGCGTGCGGTCTTCCAGGAAGGGACCCACGATCTGCACGCCGGTCGGCAGGCCCTGCGGCGAAAGCCCTGTCGGGATCGCGGTCGCCGGCAGGCCGGGCAGCGTGGCGATGCCGGGCCATGCCAGCTGATCCGAATAGAGGTAATCCTTGCCGTCGATCGCGATGTGGCGCGCTTCCTGCGGCTCCGAATGATCTTGCGGATAGGCCGGCGTCGGCATCAGAGGGCAGATCACCGCGTCGAACGTCTTGAACAGTTCGCGCCACCGCGCCCGCAGGCCCGCGCGCGCGCCATCGGCCACCAGCCAGTCGCGGTGGCTGAGCACGAGGCCGCGCAACCGCTCCGCCTTCAGGCTGATATCGTCGGAAGCGAGCTTCGAAGCCGTCGCCGTGGCGTCGGCATAGGCCTCCGGCGTGAAGGCCGTACCGAACAAGGCCATCAGCATCCGCATATAGAGCCGGCTCGATGCGGCGAAGTCGGGCAGCAACGGGCTGTTGCGCGCGACTTTCACGCCGGCCTTGCCGAGGCTGGCGGCCAGTTTCTCGATACCGGCGCGCACGTCCTTGTCGGTCGGCAGCACCGGATCGGTGTCGATCAGCAGCACGCGGAAATTCTTCAAGTCGCCGTGGCGCGGCGGCGGCAATGCGAGCCTGTAGGCGGTGCCGGCCTCCAGCGGATCCGGCCCGGCGATCACGTCGAGCAGCAGCGAAAGGTCGGCGGCCGAGCGCGCCATCGGCCCGATCACGCTGAGATCGCGGCTGGGCGGCAGCGGCGGCAATGGCGGCGGCGTGTGGCCGCGATTCGCCACCAGCGCATAGGTCGGCTTGTGCGCGTAGACGCCGCAATGAAACGCAGGCACCCGCAGCGAGCCGCCGATATCGGAGCCGAGCGAGAGCGGGCCGTATCCTGCCGCCAGCGCCGCCGACGATCCGCCGGAGGAGCCGCCGGGGGTGCGGCCGAGATCATAGGGATTGTTGGTGGTGCCGTAGATCTCGTTATAGCTCTGCCAGTCGCCGAGCCCGATCGGCACGTTGGTCTTGCCGAGGATCACGCCGCCGGCGTCCTTGACCCGCGTAATCGACAGCGCGTCTTCCTTTGCGACAAAATCCTTCTGCGCCGGAAAGCCCCAAGTCGTCGGCAGGCCGGCGACGTTGTAGGATTCCTTCACCGTCATGGGAATGCCGAGCAGCGCGCCCGTTGCGCCGCTCGCCCGCGCGGCGTCGGCGGCGCGGGCCGCCTCCAGGCCGCGGTCGAAATCGCGCACGCAAACCGCGTTGATCCGGCCGTCGTGACGCTCGATGCGGCCGATCGCGTCCTGCGCCAATTCCGCGGCGGAGACTTTCTTCGCCGCCAGCGCCGCCGACAATTCGGTGGCGCTGCAAAAACTCCATTGCGATTTGGCCAAGGCGTGCTCCCGGTGACGTGTTGCGTGACCGGATGATGCTTGTTTTTGACGGCGTCCGCTAGATCGCTATTGCCGTCGCAGAGCTGCTATCTCGGCAGCATCCGCTATCCCGGCAGCATCCGCTGCATGATGCGGTCGCGATAGAAGAAGAGATGGGCCAGCGCCCCCGCGACATGGAGGCCGATCAGCACCAGCAGCGACCATTCCGCGGCCTGATGCAGGCCGTCGATCGCCTTGCCGGCCGCGGCATTGTCGGATGCCAGCATCGGCATCGGCACCAGGTAGAAAAACCAGATCGACCAGCCGCGGAACGATGCGAACAGCCAGCCGGTCATGGTGGTTGCCAGCACCAGGACGTAGAGCAGCCAGTGCACGGCTTCCGAGGATCGTCGCTGCCAGGGCTGAAGGGCACTGTCCGGCGGCACCGGATGCGTCAGCCGCCACACCAGTCGAAGCAGGATCAGCACCAGGATGCTGATTCCAATCGAGATATGCAACGTCATGCCGACGCCGGGCTTCATGTTGCGATGGATGTCCGGCATCAGCCAGCCGATCGAATATTGCACCACGAGCAGGGCCACGATGGCCCAATGGAAGACTTTCGCGGTGGTTCCGTATTGCAAACGGTCGGTCATGAGGTTCCCTGCCTGTACGATATCCTCGGCATCACCGTGATCCGGCCGGTGCCTGCTTTATTCCTTAGCAGCAAACAAAAATGATGGGATTTAGAATCGGTCAAGGCATGCGCCGCCGATGCCGCTATCGATATGGCGCGAGTGGATGAAAGCGATCGCTGCGCAGCGGTGCGCCGCCATGTCCGCAACCTGCTGACAAACACGCTGTCTGCCGTGTACGCTCCCGGTCGACAAAAAATGACCGCAAGCCAGGAGAGAACGATGAGGTTGGGATGGGCGAGGGGTGCGGCGATCGCCCTTGCGATTGGCGGCGCGACGACCGCGGCCGGTGCGGGCGAGATCAGGTTGGCCCAGCAGTTTTCGATGGGCTATTTGCAATTCAACGTCATGAAGCGTGACAGGCTGATCGAGAAATATGCCGCACAACGTGGCTTGAAGGATTTCAAAGTATCCTGGCAGCGCTTCAATGGCCCGGCGGCGATGAACGAAGCGCTGTTGTCGAATTCCACCGATATCGTGGCCGGCGGGGTGCCCGGCCTGATCACGCTGTGGGACAAGACCCAAGGCACCGCCTACGAGGTCAAGGGCATCTGCGCGCTCTCCTCGCAGCCGTTCCTGCTCAACACCGCCAATCCCGACGTCAAGTCGGTCAAGGATTTTGGCGAGCGCGACCGCATCGCGGTTCCCTCGATCAAGGTGTCGGTGCAGGCGGTGGTGCTGCAGATGGCGGTGGCCGCGGCCTTCGGCGAGGCCAACTACGCCAAGCTCGATTCCTTGACGGTGTCGATGTCGCCGCCGGATGCAACCATCGCCATGCTGGGCGGGGCGGGCGGAATCTCTTCCGTGTTCAGCGTGCCGCCGTTCCAGTTTCAGCAGCTGGAGCAGAAGAACATTCACACCGTGTTGTCATCCTTCGACGTGCTGGGGCCGCATACATTCACCGTGGCATGGACCTCGCTGCGGTTTCGCAAGGACAATCCCGAACTCTACGCCGCCTTCCTCGACGCCGTGAAGGAAGCGACCGCCATCGTCGTCGCCGACCCGACAGGCACGGCGCAAAGCTGGATCGACGATTCCGGCTCCAAACTGCCGCTCGAAATGGTGAAGAAGGTCGTGACCGGCCCCGATGTCGAATGGACCATGACGCCGGCGGCGACGATGAAATTCGCCAAATTCATGTACAAGGTCGGCACCACCAAACACGAGCCGGCATCGTGGAAGGACATGTTCTTTCCGGAGATCGGCGGCCTCGACGGCAGCTAGCACTTCCGCCGGCGTTGTCTACGCCGCGCCGATCAAAATGCCGACGCCGAGCACGATGACGCCGCCGAGCACGATCTGGAACACCGCCTGCAGGAACGGCGTGTCCATGTAGCGCGCACGGATATAGGCGATCGCCCACAGCTCGAAGAACACCACCACGCCCGAGATCGCGGTCGCGATCCAGAACGCGTTGTGCCAAGAGTCCGGGACCAAATACGGCATGGAGTGGCCGAGCCCGCCGAGCGCCGTCATCAGGCCGCAGGTGATGCCGCGCAGCCACGGCGAACCGCGCCCGGTCAGCGAGCCGTCGTCGGACAAGGCCTCCGCAAAGCCCATGCTGATGCCGGCGCCGATCGAGGCGGCAAGGCCTACCAGAAATGTCTGCCAGTTCTGGTGCGTCGCAAAGGCCGCCGCAAACAGCGGCGCCAGCGTCGACACCGAGCCGTCCATCAATCCGGCGAGCCCGGGCTGCACATATTGCAGCACGAACACGCGACGGCGGGTCTTGTCCTCTTCCTCGCGCACGTCCGGACTGAGAATCTGGTCGGTCAGTTTTGCCGCGAGTTTCTCGTGGCCCTTTTCCTCTTCGGCGAGATCGCCCAGCAGCCGGCGAGCGCCGACATCTTCGGCCTGTTCGGCGGCCTTGATGTAGAAGCGCTCGGCCTCAAATTCCATCGTCCCGACCTCCTTGCGGATGGTGTCGAGCGACAGGTTCTTGGTCAGCCAGATCGGGCGGCGCTTCAGGAACCCCCGGACATTGTCGCGGCGGATCGGCGGCAAATGCGGACCGAACCGCTGCTCGTAGAGTTCCAGCAGCCGGTGGCGATGGCCGCGCTCCTCCTCGGCCATTTCCTCGAAGACCTTGGCCGAATCCGGATAGCGCTCGGCGAGGTCTTCCGCGAAGGTCATATAGATGCGGCTATCCTCCTCTTCCGAGGAAATCGCGACCGCCAACACCTCGCGCTCGGTCAAATCGGCGAAATTCTTCATCGCGGTCTTCCAAACCATTTTAGAATGGTTCTAAACCATACAGGTTCACCTTGATGGGGTCAAACGCGCCGCCCGAATGGAACCGTTGCGGCCGGTGTCCGTTCGAGTTCCTGCCGCCGCAGGCAAAATCGCTGGGGAGATCGCATGGAAAAAATCAAATACCGCCTGAACGATCCGCGGCTGGCGCCGCGCCGGACTCGGCTCGAGATTCCCGGCTGGGCGGGCAAGCGCGAACCCCGCGCGGATGGTTCACGCGAACAGGTGTGGCACTGCGTGCCTTTTTCCGAGGGCGCGCAATACGGCATCGAGCTGTTCTACCCCTACGACAACGAGCTGCACGTCACCACCAAGGACGGCAAGTTGAAGCTGGAGGGGGATTGGGGTCCGCCGCCGGCCGGCGACCTGCAATGGCCGCCGTTCCGGAATTTCGGCGATATTTTCTACACCTATCAGATCCTGCTCGATCTCAAGGTGCCGAAGGGCATGGCGGTCCGCACCGAACCGCATCCGCGGTTCTATACCGATCCCACCGACACCGTGCCGATCGCAGTGCCTGCATTGATCCGCAACTGGTGGCCGATGTTGTTCTTCTGCGTGTTCAAGGCGCCGGCCGAAGGCCACACCCATATTTTCCGCCCCAACGAGCCGTTCGCGCAGATCATCGTGATCCCCGAGGAAGCCTCTTTCGAACTGGAGCCGATGAGCGAGGAGGAATCCGCCGAGCGCGAGCTGCAGGCACGGCGCATCTATAACTCCAGGCCCAATCTGTCGGCCGGCACCGAATGGACGTCGGCCACCGACACCGTGTTCGACGGCACCTACCGCCATCTGCACCGCGCCGCCAAGGAGAAGGCAAGGCAGGAATAGGGCGCGGTTTTCAAGACGGGCTGCAGAGATAGAAGCCCGTCATTGCGAGCGCAGCGAAGCAATCCATTCTTTCTTTACGCTGCTCGGTAGATTGCTTCGCTGCGCTCGCAATGACGATCTGTTCCCCTCGTGCCCCGAACCATCAGCCCGAATAGCGGGCGACAGCCACAAAAAACAGGACCGCGAGGTCCTGTTTTTCGTCATCGAATGTGACGCGACGACTTCGATCGCCGCGGCGTCAGTGGCGATGATGGTGGTGGTGATGGTGATGATGATGCCGGCGCATGTGGTGGTGGTGATGGTGGTGATGGTGACGCACCACGACCAGCTGCGCCAGCTCGACGTTGGCCTCCGGGGCGGGCGCGGTCTTGTCGACGACCTGCAGCAACGAGGCCGCGTTCGGGATCGGCTCGAGCAGGCCGGCGAAGGAGTTCGCACGCACGACGTCGGTCGGGACCGGCACCGGCGCGGCCTGAGCGGCGCCCAGGGCCCCGAGCGTCGCCACCGCCCCCAAAAGTCCAGCGATCTTCTTATCCATAGGTTCTCCTCCAGATGATTGGCGCCGGGCGCATTGCCGGCAGTCGGCAACGCGGGCGACGGGCGATGGTTCCAGGGGGTTATTGCACGTCAATTCAGGGGGAATGAACGGCTTGACCGGCTGGCGTTCAGGTCAGCTCTCGCCGCATTTGTTCTGCTCAAGCCAGGTCTCCGCCTCGGCGGCTTCTTTCGACAGTCCCAACTGTCGATAGAGATCGCGCGCCTTGCGCCAGGAATCGCACATGGCTGCATTGTCGCCTTTTTGCGAATGGATGCCGCCGAGATTGCTGCAGGCGATGGCCATTCCCTGCCTGTTGCCCAGCTCTTCGCTAAGCGCAAATGCCTTGCGGTGCAACTCTTCGGCCTCATCGAGATCGCCGCGGGCATAGTAGATGACTCCAAGATTGCCATAGGCGGCGGCCATTAACTCCTTGCTGCCCTGCTCCTCGCTGAGCGAAAGTGACTTGTGTTGCATCACCTCGGCCTTTTCAAGATCGCCGCGAACCTCGTGGATAAGTCCGAGATTGCCGTAGGCGCGGGCCATGCCTTCCGGCCATTGGACCGATTCCGCAAATCTGACCGCGTCGGCGATTAGAGCCTCGGCGATGGTCAAATCGCCGCGATCCCGGAAAATCCATCCTAACCGCGTACAGCCTATTGATTGCGTCTTAAGGTCATCGGTCGATTTGCCAAGCGCAAGGACACGGTCGAACGATTGTTGCGCGCAATCGAGCTCACCGAGCCGAAACTGCAGCTCGCCGAGAAATCGCCATGCCTCGGGTTCTGACGAATCGAGTACCACCGCTTTCTCGTAAGCCGCCAGCGCTTTCTGAGTATTATGCAGAAATGCGAGCGCGCCAATGTGGCGCCAGTATTCGGCGCTGCTTCGCAAGGAGGATCGACCGTCGGCTTCGTGCGTTTCCGCACGCGTCTTCAATTTCGATTCGAGGCCGTCCAGATCGACGTCCTTCGGATTCTTGGCGAGGGCCAGCAGATCGACGTCATCGTCCTCGGCGAGGCGCTCCACCGCGGCGGTAATGGCCGGTCGCCGTTCCTCAATCGTGGCGGCATCCTTGCGTACGAACTCGGGATGCATCTCAGCGAAGAGATCGCTCACTACGATGTAGGCTAACAGCCGCTCTACGATCTCGGAGGCAAATAATTCGGGCGACTCGAATCCCTTTTGTGAGACGATTCGCTCCGCCATGATTCGTTTTCGAAATGCCAGCAGGCGTTTGTGTTCCGCCGATGTTTCCCGCAGGTTCCCCGGAACGGGAAACGTGTCCGACGACATATAAATGAATCGATGCCTTCCTGCTTCCTTCGCCCAATCGTACTCCATTTCGGTGATTGAGCGCTTAGTATGGTCGCCTTCCGGCTCCCAGCCACGACGCATGCCAATCAGCCCGATGAATAGACGTGCCGCTTGCGCCCTTTTGCGACAGAAATCCACCGCGTCAGAATCTTGCGCGCCGAAATCTTCCTGTCGCACGCAATGAACAAACTCGATGCGGCGCAGCCTCTCATAGACGGCCTCGCGATGCGGCGTCAGGTCCTGAGAGGTAGAACTCAGAAAGACTTCCACGACGCTCCGCGCCATAAACGCCTCCGGACGCGCGAGCCTCGCTTAGGGGATGCGGCGAAGCTTCCCGCTGTTTTCACGCTAAGCGGGAATGTCGGGCATTTTGCTCTTACCCGCAACCGGGATCGCGACCCGCCTGCCGCAAAAACTCGAGCAGCAGCCGGCTCACCTCGTCTGGCTGCTCCTGCTGCACCCAGTGGCCGGCGCCGTCGATCAGATGGACGCCGGTCATGTTCGTGCAGGCCGTCTTCTGCATCGCCTCGAATACGCCCGGGCGCTGGTAGGTGCCCCAGTCCTGTTTTCCTGCAATGAAGCAGGAGGGCACGTCGATGCTGCGGCCGGACCAGGTCTGCAGCTCGGGGATGAACGCGCCGGAGGTGCCGCAGCGGTACCATTGCAGGCCGCCCTGGAATCCGGTGCGCTCGTATTCGGCGCTGTAGAAGGCCAGCTCGCGATCAGGCAGCCAGGTGTTGGCGGCAATCGCCTCCTTCGACGGCATTTCCGGAGCCACCGTCTCCGCCATGTTCTTCGCAAGATCCATCACATAGTAGGTCGGCAGGTTGGCAAGTTCGCCCGCGGTCCACGATTGCAACGGAGTGGGCTCGTTCGCTTTCCAGTCCGCGCTCTTGTGATGATAATAGCCGCGCAGGAAATCATGCACGCCCTGTGACGCGTGGTGCATGTCGGCGTTGGCCTCGCGCGTCGAATAGTACCATTGATAATGTTTGCGCGGCCGCGGCAGCGCCGCGAGCCTGCGATGCACGGGGTCGTCGCGCTTCGGCGCCGCAGGCTTGTCGGCCGTGTCGAACGGCAATGGCGGCGGGCCTGCGAACGGCGCGCTCATCAGCGCGACCGAGCGGAACACATCGGGCCGCACCAGCGCGCACCAGGCGGCGACGGAGGAGCCGAAGTCGTGTCCGATCACGGCGTCCACAGAGCGATAGCCGAACGCCGAGACGAGGCCAAGCGCGTCACGCACGAGATTGGTGAGCCGGAACGGGGCGAGGTCGCCGTCGTAGTCGGCGTCCCAGCCGGTGGTGCGGCCATAGCCGCGCTGGTCCGGCGCGATCACGTGATAGCCGGCCGCGGCGAGAGCCGGCATCACCTTGCGCCAGCTATAGGCGAGTTCGGGAAAGCCGTGCAGCAGCAGCAGGCAGGGCCGGCCTTTGGTCTCGAAGCCGGCTTCGAGCACATGAATGCGCAGGCCGTTGATGTCCTCGACAAAGCGCGAGCGGATGGCGGCGGGAAGCGGGATGTCGGGGAGGGCGGGCATTTCCGGCATTGGCTCGTGCTTTTCACCCAAGATTTTAGTAAATAACGCCGCGAGGGCGGTCATGACAATCTCTGGATCAGCCGTCGCGGGATGGCGTGGCCGTCCTTTGGACAGAGATGCCATGAACTGGCTTGTCCAACTGTAGCTACCCTGGACCGAATTGCTTCGGAAGTTAGAACATGTCCGAGAAACGACCGATCGACCTTATACGTGATTCCGCCTTTTCCGGGACGGTCGGAATTGATGGTGAGGGTATTCTGAAGGAGTTCCTCAGTATTGGACATACTCTTCTGATGATAAAAGAGGATGCCATTTACAAGTTTCAACTGGCTGATCAACTCGATCCCGGCCGGACCAACATCGATATTCCGCATGTCCAGCAGAAACTCTATTCGGTAGGCGCATCATCGCAAGTGGTCGGACGTATCCTCATGACGGCCAAATACCTATTCGAGAAGGGAATGCTTGATCCCCGCTTTGACAAGGCCATGCTCCTATCAGCGGTCCTAGCATTTTTTGACGAGGTGATCGCAGCGGTCACGGTGTTCGAGGCTCTAATAGAGGAGCAGGATTCATCTGCCGCTCTGTACGAGAAACAAAAGTCAGCGGGTACGACCCTTCTCCTTCCGTCGATTGCTGATATCGCGGGAAAGGCGAAATCCTTCATCCAGCGCGCTGAACATGCCATGCAACGGCTGTTAGCTTTATGCCAAATCTTTTATCGTTTGCCTGCTGGAAAAGCATGGTTCGATAGCTTCGTGGAGGCCGCCAAGTCTGCTCATTCGCTCGAGCCGGCAGAGCTCGACAGAATCAAGTCAATAGCAAAATTCGCGAAGTTTTTGCGGAACTGCCGCCACTGCGTGGAGCATCGGAAAGACGATCAGCAAGTGGTCATTTCGGATTTCAAGCTGACGGCAAATGGGCAGATTGAGCCACCGATGATCGAGATCGTTCATCCGGACACGCCGGAGCCCGAAGTGCCTTTGCTTATCTATATGCGCGATATGCTGGCGAGCCTCATAGGCGTCGGCGAAGGATTGATGGCGTTCCTAGCAAGCAGGCATGTGCACCCCGGTTGGGAGGGAAAAGTGACCGTCGCCGACTTTGCTGAGCACCAGCGGCGGCATCCGCACGTCAGGTTCTACTTTGCATTCAATCTGAACGGTGCGTTGACGCCGATAGGCTGATTGCAATAGCTCGTCCCGGCTCAAGGCCGGGACGACACCGTTATTGCTGATGCGGCTTTCTACAGCCTCTCCACGATCGTCACGTTGGCCATGCCGCCGCCTTCGCACATGGTCTGCAGGCCGTAGCGCTTGCCGCGCTGCTTCAGCGCATTGACCAGCGTGGTCATCAGCTTGGTGCCGGAGCCGCCGAGCGGATGGCCGAGCGCGATCGCGCCGCCATTGACGTTGAGTTTTGTCGGATCGGCGCCTGTCGTTTTCAGCCATGCCGTGGGCACCGAGGCAAAGGCCTCGTTGACCTCGAACAGGTCGATGTCGTCGATCGACATGCCGGCCTTCTTCAGCGCGCGCTCGGTGGCGTGCAGCGGCGCGTCCAGCATGATCACGGGATCGCCGCCCATCATGGTCATGTGGTGGATCCGCGCCATCGGTTTCACACCGAGCGCCTTCAAGCCGCGTTCGTTGACCACCAGCACGCCGGAGGCGCCGTCGCAGATCTGGCTGGCGCTGGCGGCGGTGAGCTTGCCGTTCTCCGCGATCAGCTTGACTCCCCGGATGCCTTCGAGCGTGGCGTCGAAGCGGATGCCTTCGTCGATCGCATGCGTATCGGTCGAGCCGTCGGCGCGGGTGATCGTAAGCGGGACGATCTCGTCCTTGAATTTTCCGCCTTGCGTCGCCGCAATCGCGCGCTGGTGGCTGTGGTAGGAATATTCGTCGAGTTCATCCTTCGACAGCCCGTATTTTTCGGCCATCATCTCCGCGCCGGTGAACTGGCTGAAAACGATGTTCGGATAATGCTTCTCGATGCCCGGGCTCTTGTAATGCCCAAAGCCGTTCTTGGCCGGCAGCTGCGAGGCCAGTCCCATCGGCACCCGCGTCATCGATTCGACGCCGGCGGCGATCACGCAATCCATCGTGCCGGACATCACGGCTTGCGCCGCGAAATGCAGCGCCTGCTGCGAGGAGCCGCATTGCCGGTCGATCGAGGTGCCGGGCACGCTCTCCGGCAACCTCGAGGCCATGATGGCGTTGCGCGCGACGTTGTTGGACTGCTCGCCGGCCTGCATCACGCAGCCCATGATCACGTCCTCGATCTGGTCGGGGGCGGCGCCCGAGCGCTCGACCAGCGCATCCAGCACCGAAGCGGCGAGATCGGCCGGATGCCAGCCGGCGAGGCGGCCTCCCTTGCGGCCGCCCGCGGTGCGCGCGGCGGCGACGATATAGGCCTCGGCCATGACGGTTCTCCCTGCTTGTTATGGGGCATGGTTTGAATGACGGGAGCGGATTTAAGGTGCGCAGAGGGATTTAGTCAATCAATCAATTAACTCTTGAGTGCGGCCGCTTCATCGGCTTATCTGCCTTCGCAAATTCTCCCGACGGGCGGGCCATGGCGTCACAGTTGAATACCAGTATGCCGGTCAGGCATCCCTCGGCGAAGAACAGCACCGCCGAGAAGCTCCTGGTCGCGGCCAGCGAACTGATGATCGAACGCTCCTCGATCGAGGTGTCGCTCAGCGACATCGCGCAAAAATCCGGCGTCAACGCCGCCCTGGTGAAATATCATTTCGGCAACAAGGACGGCCTGTTGCTGGCGCTGTTGGCGCGCGACGCCGCCACCGAGGTGGAGAACCTCGAATATCTGCTGGCGCAGCCGATTCAGCCTACCGCGAAACTGAAGCTGCATATCGCCGGCATCATCCGCGCCTACCACCAGTTCCCCTATATGAACCGGCTGATCCATTATCTCTTGCATGAGAGCAGCGCGGAAGCCGCTGACGAGGTTTCAAAGTTCTTCGTGGCACCCTTGCTTGATTTCCATCGCCGCCTGCTCGCCGAAGGCACCAGGGCCGGCGAGTTCCGCGCCATCGATCCCGTGCTGTTCTACACCAGCCTGATCGGCGCCTGCGATCACCTGTTCTTCGGACGGCACGCGATGTCGCGCGCGTCCGGCGTCGGCCCCGTCACCGACGAGGTCTGCCGCCAATACATCAAGCACATGGAAGCGCTGATTTGCGGAGGCATGTTGAGAAGAAGCGAATAGCGAATGGCGAATGGAAGCGGCGAATAGCGAATAGCGAATAGGGAAGAACAGAGAAGGGTCATTTTCCCCATTCGCTATTCGCCACTCGCCATTCGCCCCAAAGAAAGAAACATCAAGGGAGGTTCTCTCATGCAGTTGAAAGACGTTGCCGTTCTCATCACCGGTGGAGGCTCGGGCCTGGGCGCCGCCACTGCGCGTGCCATGGCCGCCAAGGGCGCGAAGATCGCCGTGCTCGACCAGAGCCTGGAGAATGCCGAAAAAGTCGCGGCGGAAGTAAAGGGCGTGGCCGTCCATGCCGACGTCACCGACGAGGCCCAGGTCAAGGCCGGCATCGCCAAGGCCGAGGCCGCCCATGGTGTTGCGCGCGTCTTGATGAACTGCGCCGGGATCGGCGGCTCGCAGCGTATCGTCGGCCGCGATGGCGTCTATCCGCTGGCGAAGTTCGTCCGCATCATCAATGTCAACCTGATCGGCACCTTCAACGTGCTGCGGCTGTTCGCCGAGCGGCTGGTCACGGCGGAGCCGATCGGCGAGGAGCGCGGCGTCATCATCAATACTGCCAGCGTCGCGGCCTATGAGGGCCAGATCGGCCAGATCGCCTATGCGGCGTCCAAGGGCGGCGTGGTCGGTCTCACGCTGCCGGCGGCGCGCGACCTCGCCAGCCAGAAAATCCGCGTCAACACCATCGCGCCCGGCCTGTTCCTGACGCCGCTGTTGATGGGGCTGAACGAGGAAGCGCGGAAAAGCCTCGGCGCGCAGGTGCCGCATCCGGCGCGGCTCGGCGATGCCTCGGAATACGGCAACCTCGCGGTCCACATCGTCGAGAACCCGATGCTGAACGGCGAAACCATCCGCCTCGACGGCGCCATCCGCATGGCGCCCCGGTAATTTCATCGTCGTCCCGGCGAAGGCCGGGACGACGCGACACGAAAAATACCTCACACAAGCCGAGTAACACGCCATGAACTTCGATTTCTCCGACGAACAGAAACAGCTCCGCGACGAAGCGCGAAAATTCCTCGCCGAGAAATGCCCGCCGAAGGCGGTACGCACGGTGCTGGACGGCAAGGAGCCCTATGACCGCGGCCTGTGGAAGGGGCTTGCCGACATGGGTTTTCTCGGGGTCGCGATCCCCGAGACCTATGGCGGCGCCGGCGCCGGCCATCTCGAACTCTGCGTGATCGCGGAGGAAATGGGCCGCGCGCTGGCGCCGGTGCCGTTTTCATCCACGGTGTATCTCGCCGCCGAAGCGATCCTGCTCGCAGGTTCCGAGGCGCAGAAGCAGAAATGGCTGCCGCTGATCGCATCGGGGGAAGCGATCGGCACGCTGGCCCTGTTCGAGGGCAAGGGCAATCCGTCGCCGCAAGCGATAAAACTCGTCGCTTCCGGCGGCAGCCTCAATGGCACCAAGAAGCCGGTGCCCGACGGCGCGATCGCCGATTTCGCCGTCGTTGCCGCGCGCACCGGTTCGAGCGGGCGCGATACCGACGTCTCGCTGTTTCTGGTCGACATGAAGGCCGAAGGCGTCGAGGCCAAGGCGCTGACCAATGTCGATCCGTCGCGCGGACAGGCCGAACTCACCTTCAAAAACTGCAAGGCCGAGCCGCTCGGCGCCGCCAACGAAGGCTGGAGCATTCTTTCGCAGGTGCTCGACCGCGCCGCCGTGCTGATGGCCTTCGAACAGGTCGGCGGCGCCGACCGCGCGCTGGGAATGGGCCGCGACTACGCGCTCGACCGCATCGCCTTCGGCCGGCCGATCGGCTCGTTCCAGGCGGTGAAGCATATGCTGGCCGACATGTATGTCTCCGCGACCTTGGCGCGCTCGAACTGCTATTACGGCGCCTGGGCGCTCTCGACCAACGCCTCGGAACTGCCGGAAGCCGCCGCCGCCGCGCGCATCAGCGCAACGCAGGCGTTCCAGCATTGCGCCAAGAACAACATCCAGGTCCATGGCGGCATGGGATTCACCTGGGAATTCGACTGCCACATGTACTACCGCCGCGCCAACGCCACCGCATTGGGGCTCGGCTCATTGTCGTATTGGGAAGACGCGCTGATCGACCGCATGCGCAAGCGGAATGCGGCGTAGCCACAACGTCATTCCGGGGCGATGCGAAGCATCGAACCCGGAATCTCGAGATAATTAACTTCTAGATTCCGGGTCTGGTCCTTCGGACCATCCCGGAATGACGAGCAAGGATCAGGCGAAATGAATTTCGACGACACCCCGCAGGAAGCCGCATTCCGCGCCGAGGCGAAGGCCTGGATCGCCGCCAACGCGCCGAAGCAGTATGAAGAGGAATTGAAAAAATCCTCGCTCGGCCGCACGGCGCTGAAGGGCGCCAACATCCTCGAGGTCGCAAAGGCCTGGCAGAAGAAGAAGGCGGACGCGGGCTGGGCCTGCCTGCATTGGCCAAAGGAATATGGCGGCCGCGGCGCCACGCCCATCGAGCGCGTGATCTGGCAGCAGGAGGAGGGCGCGTTCGGAAAGCTCTCCGGCCTGTTCATCATCGGCCACGGCATGTGCGGGCCGACCATGATGGCGTTCGCCGCCGAAGACCAGAAGCGCAAATACCTGCCGCCGCTGGCCTCTGGCGAAAACATCTGGTGCCAGCTGTTCTCCGAGCCCGCCGGCGGCTCCGATGTCGCGGGGCTTCGCACGCGCGCGGAAAAGAGTGGCAGCGACTGGATTATCAACGGCCAGAAGATCTGGACTTCCGGCGCGCATTATTCGGACTACGGCATCCTGCTGACGCGCACCGATCCCAACGTGCCCAAGCACAAGGGGCTCACCATGTTCTTCCTCGATATGAGGAGCCCGGGGGTGGTCATAAAACCGATCAAGCAGGCCAGCGGCCAGTCCGATTTCAACGAGGTGTTCTTCACCGACGTGAAAATCCCGGACGCGCAGCGGCTCGGCGAAGTCAATGACGGCTGGAACGTGTCACTGACCACGCTGATGAACGAACGGATGTCGATCGGCGCCGGCGTCTCCACCGGTTTTCCCGAGTTGTTCGAATTCTGCAGCAATTTGATGCTGGAAGAGGGTCCTGCGATCGACGATCGCAACGTCCGCTCGAAACTCGCGCAATGGGCGGTGAAGGCGAGCGGGCTGAAATATACCAGCATGCGCGCGATCTCGGCGCTGTCGAAGGGCGAGCGGCCGGGACCGGAGAATTCGATCGGCAAATTGGTCGCAGGCTCGATGGTGCAGGACGTCGCGGCCTACGCGCTCGATCTGCAGGGCGCGAGCGGCGTGCTCAGCGGGCCGGAGGATGCGGAGGCCACCGGCAAATTCCAGGCGATGCTGTTGCGCGCGCCGGGAACCCGCGTCGAGGGCGGCACCGACGAGATCATGCGCAACATCATCGCCGAGCGCGTCTTGGGCCTACCCGGCGATATCAGGGTGGACAAGGACGTGCCGTTCAACAAGATTCCGACGAAGGGACGATGATGCTCGTGTCCCGGACGCGGTGCAGCTCTCTTGGCGCTGCTCCGCAGAGCCGGGACCCAAAGAACGCTACTCGATGGACCCCGGATCAGCAGCGCATCACTTCGTGCTGCGCGGCGTCCGGGGAACGACCAGAGGAGAATGTGAATGAATTTCGATGACACCCCGCAGGAAGCCGAATTCCGCGCCACCGCGCGGAAATGGATCGACGGCAACGCGCCGAAGGAGCTGGAAGCCGAGCTCTCGAAATCCTCGCTCGGCCGCATCCGCCTGCAGCACCACGACATGGTCGAGGTCGGCAAGGCCTGGCAGAAGAAGAAGGCGCAAGCCGGGTGGGCCTGCCTGCACTGGCCGAAGGAATATGGCGGCCGCGGCGCCACGCCGATCGAGCGCGTGATCTGGCAGCAGGAAGAGGGCGTCTACGGCAAGCTGACGCAGCCGTTCCAGATCGGCGAGGGCATGTGCGGCCCGACCGTGATGGCCTATGGCTCTGAGGAGCACAAACGCCATTACCTGCCGAAACTCGCCGCCGGCGAACAGATCTGGTGCCAGCTGTTTTCCGAGCCCGCCGGGGGCTCCGACGTCGCGGGCCTGCGCACCCGCGCGGAAAAGCGCGGCGACGACTGGATCATCAATGGCCAGAAGATCTGGACCTCGGGCGCGCATTATTCGGATTACGGCCTGCTGATCACGCGCACCGATCCCAATGTGCCGAAGCACAAGGGCCTGACGATGTTCTTTCTCGACATGAAGAGCAAGGGCGTGGAGGTGCGCCCCATCAAGCAGGCCAACGGCATGCAGGAATTCAACGAGGTCTATTTCACCGACGTCGTGATCCCCGATTCGCAGCGGCTCGGCGCGGTCGGCGACGGCTGGAACGTGTCGCTGACCACGCTGATGAACGAGCGCATGTCGATCGGCTCGCGGCTCGCCACTGGCTTTCCCGAGATGTTCGAGTTCTGCTCCAACCTGATGACCGACGACGGCCCGGCGATCGACGACCGCGCCACCCGCTCGAAGCTTGCGCATTGGGCGGTGAAGGCGAGCGGGCTGAAATACACCAGCTACCGCGCGATATCGGCGCTGTCGAAGGGCGAGCGGCCGGGGCCGGAAAACTCGATCGGAAAATTGGTCGCCGGATCGATGCTGCAGGACATCGCGACCTATGCGATGGATCTCGAAGGCGCCGCCGGCGCCTTGACCGGAGCAGACGAGGAACAGGCGCGCGGCCAGTTCCAGCAGATGCTCTTGTCGTCGCCGTCGATGCGGATCGCCGGCGGCACCGACGAAATCCTGCGCAACATCATCGCCGAGCGCGTGCTCGGGCTACCCGGCGACATCCGAGTCGACAAGGACGTGCCGTTCAACAAGATTCCGACCAAGGGACGATAGCTTGTAGGGTGGGCATCGCGCTTGCGATGCCCACCGCGCGTCACGATAGGTGGTGGGCACGCTTCGCTTTGCCCACCCTACGGACGCTGAGAGAGGCGACAACATTATGGACACCAAAACCGACACCGCGCCGATCGAGGTGCTCGAAGAACTGCTGAGCGAGCGCTTTTCCTGCCGCGCGTTCCGGCCTGATCCGGTGCCGCGCGCGACCATCGAGCGCATTTTGGCGGCGGCGCAGAAGACCGCGTCGTGGTGCAACAGCCAGCCATGGCGGCTCGAGATCGCCTCGGGGCAAGCGACCAAAAAATTCCGCGACGTGATGTACGGCGCCGCCAGTAGCGGCAAGCCGAACAGCGGCGATTTTCCGTTCCCGCGCGAATATCGCGGCGTCTATCTGGAGCGCCGGCGCGAAAGCGGGTTTCAGCTTTACAATTCGCTCGGCATCCCCAGAGGCGACAAGGCCGCCTATGCCAGGCAGGCCCTGGAAAATTTCAATTTCTTCGGCGCGCCGCATGTCGCCATCGTGCACACCGACGAGGCGCTCGGTGTCTACGGCGCGATCGACTGCGGCGGCTATGTCACGAGCTTCATGCTGGCGGCGCAGGCGCTCGGCATAGCCACCGTGCCGCAGGCGGCGCTGGCGTTTCATTCCGAACCGGTGCGAGCGCATTTTGGATTGGGCGACGACCGCAAGGTGGTCTGCGGCATTTCCTTCGGCTATCCCGACCGCGCCCACAAGGCCAACAGCTACCGCACCACGCGGGCCTCTGTCGGCGATACCGTCACCTTCATCGACGAATGATCGTAACCCTCCGCGACGCAGCGCAGCAAGAGTGCCGCGAGCTGGCTCCACTCTACTTTGCATGGGGTTGTTTTCGCGATTTTTGTCCACGCCCTGCCTTGCGGGATGAATTGATGCAACTCCAACACGTCACACCCTAAAACTTCGGCGGCCGTTTCTCCGCGAACGCGGCGATGCCTTCCTTGATCTCGGCGCTGCGCATGCTGTCGCGGGCGCGGCGGTCGGCGGCGGCTTCATCGAGCTTGCCGCGGGCGAATTCGTTGATGGTGCGCTTCATGCCGGCCATCGCCACCGGCGCGTTGCCGGCGAGCAGCGCCGCCAGCCGGTCGACCTCCTGGTCCAGCGCTTCCGCCGGCGCCATCGCGGTGAGATAGCCGATCCGCAGCATCTCCGCGGCGCCGATCTTCTCGGCGGTCAGGAACAGTTTCTTGGCATTGTCGACGCCAAGCCGCGTCACATAGCGGGCGATGCCGCTCTTGTAATAATGCAGCCCGAGCCGTGCGGCCGGCATGAACATCTCGCAACTATCGACGCCGATGCGGAAATCGCAGGCCAGCGCCAGATCCGTCGAGCCGCCATAGACACCGCCATTGAGCCGGCAGATCGTCGGCAGGCTAAGGTCTTCGAGCCGGTTGACCACGACCTCGAACGCGCTGTCTGCGCTCTTCTCCTCCATCGCGCTGGTGGCGCGCTCTGCGACCGAGTTGAGGTCGTAGCCGGCCGAGAAGGCGCGTCCGGTACCGGTCAAGACCAATACCCTGATCGCAGCATCGGCCTCGATCCGGTCGAACAGTTTCAGCAACTCGTCGAGATCGTCGGGCTGCAACCGGTTCAGATGCCTGGGACGGTTGAGGCGGATGGTGGCGCGCGGGCCGCTCAGTTCGAGCACCGGCGCGCTCGCGATGTCGGCGGCGGTGGTGTGTTGCTGCATCATTTGTTCTCCTGCTCGCGGCGCTTGGCCTCGACGTCGATGGTCTCGGCCAGGTCGGGATGGCGCGCCATCAGCATGCGGAAGTCAACGAGATCGAGCACCAGCAGCCGCGACACCTGCGTGGTGGTGATGTTGGCGGAACGCAGATTGTTGCCGAGCAGCGCCATCTCGCCGAAGAACGCGCCTTCGCCGAGCCGCACCTGCTTGCCCGGCAGATCGACCTCGACCTCGCCGTCCGCGATGAAATACATGCAGTCGCCGGCCTGGCCCTTCTTGATGATCATGGCGCGCGCCGGCAGGTCCATGGTGCGCAGCATATGCGTGACGTCGGCGATCGCCGCCGGGCCGAGCGCTGCGAAGAACGGCACCTTGGTGACGGATTCCCAGGTTTTGAGGAAATTGTCGCGGCGGGTTTCGGCGGCAAATCCGGTGGCGAGGATGCCGGTCCACAGCCCGAACACGCCGAGCCCGCAGATCATCACGACCGCCGCGACCACGCGGCCGAGTGGCGTGATCGGCACCACGTCGCCATAGCCGGTGGTGGTCAGCGTCGCCACCGCCCACCACAGCGCCGCGGCGACGCTGCCAAAACCCGCCGGCTGCACATCGCGCTCCAGGAAATACAGCGCCACCGAGGCCAGGAACAATACCATCAGGAAGATCACCAGCACGCTCAAGAGCGGCCCGCTTTCCAGCACCAGCACCCGGCGCAATTGCCGCAGGCCCGGAATCCCCGGCACCACCTTGAGCGGCCAGAATGCCGCCAAGAGCCACGCGGTTTTGGGATCGGCGCCAAGGATCAGCGCCAGCGGAACCGCGACGGCGCCGGCAGCATCCACCAGCCCGCGCCCGGACAGCGCATAGCCCCATCCGCGCTCCGCCTGGAAAGCATGGCGAAGCCGCACCACCCATTCGAACGCGAAGAAAGCAAGGCACGCCCACAGCACCGAGTCGACCCAGTGATGCGCCGCCTGATAGGCGGGATCGATGGTCAGAAGCAGGAGCATCGCGACCCCGATCGCGACCGCGACATAGGCCGCCTTGGTCATGTTGCGGCCGGCGGTGGCGGCCACGAACTGCGCCAGATCGGAGGTGACGGACGGCTTGAACATGGGTGGCGCGGTGCCCGTTGCTGGAAGAAGCCCGACGGTCATTCCGTCGCGGCTGGCCCCAAAGTGCCCCCCTGGCGCGAGATCGTCAACGAGGCGCTGTCGTCTGTGGGATGGGTTGAGCCCTTCGCGAAACCCATCATCTTCGCCCGCGGTCATGCGTGTTTCGTGGGGAAGGGTAGACGGGATGAGCGCAGCGATATCCGGGGTCTTCATACGATGATTCCCGCATGCCACTCATGCGGGCTACTCAGCCATCGGGTAGCTCTCATTGCGAGGCCGCCTTCTTCACTGTAAAGTGCTCGCGTTGCAGTTGTGAGCAGCGACGTCGAAACGCCGTCGTCCTCACCTGACGGGATTTCCAGGGCTGAATTGCGTCATGATGCCGAGCGGCCGCGCTGTCTGTGACTTCGTTGTTCGAGTGGTGTTGATCGCCGCCGTCAGCCTGGCGATGACTGCCGTTCACGCCGAGGATCTCGGGAACAGCCCTCCGTCGCCCCCGGGCAGCGGATCGAACGATCGCGCTGCGCCGAAAAGCGAAGCGGCAGAAGCCTGGGATGCCGTCAAGGATACGACCAATCCGGCGCTGCTCGAAGCCTTCGTCCAGCGCTATCGCAACACCTTCTTTGCGGTGCTCGCAACGGCACGGATCGGCGAACTCAAGGCGGCCGCCGCCAAGGCATCGCCGCCTGACGCACCGAATGCCGTCCGAACCTACCCGGTACGTCCGATGCCGACGGACGGCGTCCGCGAACGCGTGGTGCTCTACGACGAAGACCCTTCCAATCCGACCGGCCGGCAATATGTCGGCTCGGTGGTCTGGCGCGCCGAACCCGTCAAGGCCGCAGGCAAAGCGCGCGAACCCGCCGTCCGCGCCGAAATCGAGGTGCCATCGCGCGGGCTGCGGATGACGATGTCGTTCAAGCGCAATCTCGACCCCACCTTGCCGGCAAGCCACGTCGCGGAACTGACGTTCCAACTGCCGGCCGGCTTCGAGGGCGGCGGGATTTCGAACGTGCCGGGGATCCTGATGAAATTGAACCAACAGGCACGGGGTGTGCCGCTGGCCGGGGTTTCCGTTGCCGTCGCCGGCGGGCTTTTCATGGTCGGGCTGTCGAATGCGCCGGCGGACCGGGAGCGCAACCAGAACCTGCTATTGGAGCGTTCGTGGATCGACATTCCGATCGTCTACACCAACCAGCGGCGCGCCATCCTGGCCATCGACAAGGGCACCTCCGGCGATCAGGTGTTCAAGACCGTTTTCATGGCGTGGGATCAATATCCCGGCGCGGCGCAGCCGGCAGCCACGGCCCCCGGCGGCAATGGCGACACGCGGTGAGATCGCGAAGTCATGCGCGGTGATCTCCCCTCGGGCATGACGATCAGTTGCCGTCATTGCGAGGAGCGCTTGCGACGAAGCAATCCATTCTTGCTTTCTTTCTCGTTGCACGATGGATTGCTTCGCTTGCGCTCGCAATGACGGTTTGAGCACCAGTTGCAACTTCGCTATTTGAAAATGCGATCCGCGAAATGCCGCTCACGCGCTTTGCGCGGACTTCACCACCACCACGTTGTCCTCGTGGCCGGCGCGCCGCTTCAGGTGCTCCCGGCGCATGCTGATTTGCTCGCGGACCAGTTCGTAGCCGAGCTTGAACGTATCGAGCCCGTCGCTGGAGATGGTGCCGTCGCGCAGGCCGATCACCGCGCCGCGCAGCACGCCTTCGAGTTCGTCCTGCAGGGCTTCCAGCGCATCCGGCGAGGAGGCGTGCTCGATCCGCTCGCCAATGTCGAGAATGGCGGTCGCAAGTTCGCTGGCCTTTTCCGGCGCAACCCGGGTCAGGCTGGTATAGATGCCGGCGAAGATCGAGCCGATGACGCTGAGCGCGGCGGCGCCGAGATAAAGCACGTCGCTGTAGCGTTCCATGAACGACTTGGTGGAGTCGTTGATGTAGTCGGCCGCGCCCCGGTGCGCGACGACGAAGGCGTCCTTGTCGGTGTCGGCCGGTTCGATCCGGGAGGCGAAGCCATCCGGCAACGCCAGTTCCGCCTTGTTCTCATAAATGGCTCGCGCGAGATCCTCCGCCGTCGTCGCCGACATCCGGGAGGATGCGACCAAAAGCCACTGCAAGCCGATCGTATCGAGGTCGTCGTCGGGAATCTCGGGCGAGGAGGACAACTCGCCTGTCGAAAGCGTCTCCTCGGTGATCCCGGGATTGCGCTGCGTCAGCGCTTTCGACTCGTCGATCTTGTTGATGGTGAAGGCGCCATGCTTGGCATATTGCTCGTAACGCTTGTCCTTCACCAGCGTCGAGGTGTGCGCGAGCGCAATGACCGCGCCATAGCCGCCCGAGCCGAACAGCTTGTCGAGCGTCGAATTCGGCGGCGCCATCTGCACCCGCGCGGCGTCGGCATTGTCGGAGATGTCCAGTAGGCTGCGGACGAAGGCCAGATTGTTGTCGCCGTCGGCCAGCACCGCGATCTTCTTTTTTCGCAAGTCGGCCAATGAGGCGATCTTCTTGCTGCCCGGGCTGATCAACAGCAACACGTCATGTTCCAGGATCGCCAGCGCGCGGGCGCGCGGCGGCACCTTGGCGTCGGTGCGCAGCACCGCTAGATCGGCCTGCCGGCGGTCGAACGCGGCGAGCGCCTTGGCGCTGTCGGGGCTGGCGACGATCTTCAGTCGCAGCCGCGAATTGGTGTTCTTGAGCATGGCGGCAAGCCTCGTGGCGAAGCGCGCCTCGACGCCGTTGGCGTCGCCTGTCGCGAACACCAGCGTTTCCGAATTGCGCAGCCAGACCCGCACCCCCCATACGGTTGCCGCCGTCAGGATCAGCGTCAGCACAAGGAACAGCAACATCTGCCGGCGGTTGCTGTTGACGGCTTGCGAACGCCCGGGCGGCGGCTCGGCGGATGGCGTCGGCATTTCAGCACCCATGGCTCAACCCCGTGACGCTCAACCCCGCGAACTGCTGGCGTTGGCGCCGCACAATCGGCACCGCGGACTGCCCGACGAGATCGTAAATGTCTAAAATAGAACGACAATTCTTGTCCTTCGATGATATCCGCACCCAGGCGGATTGCAAACCGGGGCGCGCGGGCAACCATACCTTCGAAGGTTGCATTCGCGCCGCGGCCTATCGCCGTTCGGCAACACCTGGCGTTTTTCGAGTTCCATGCAGGTGCAATCCGGCCCGGGAGATGTCATAAAAGGGCAATACCGGGCGATGTCCGGGGTTTAGAAGGGGCACCAAGCCTCCGTTGCCGCCCGTGTCATTTTCAAGTCAGTCCGAGCGAGGACGTTCAGCTTGTCGTTTCCCTCCCTGTCCTCGTCGGTTCCGTTGGCTGCGCTGATCGGATGGATGTTGCTGCTGACCGTCAAGCACATCATCGCCGATTTCGTGCTGCAGACATCCTGGATGGCGATCGGCAAGGACCAGAAGCACGGCTGGGCGCTGCCGCTCTTGGCGCATTGCCTCGTGCACCTTGCGGTTGCATTGACCCTGATCCTGATCGTGGCGCCGCGGTTCTGGTTCGTCGCCCTGATCGATTTCGCCATCCACATCACCATCGATCGTGCCAAGGGATTCTGCGCCGCGCATTTCGGCATGACGCAGGAGAACAAGCACCCGTGGTTCTGGACCCTGATCGGGGTCGACCAGGCGCTGCACCATCTCACCGATTTCGGCCTGTCGATTTTCATGGCGGCCAACGGCTGACGGCGTTCATGGACGCGGGTCCTCCCCGCGCAGGCGGTGGCCTGGCTCCGATCGGATTGCCGCAGGCTTGGCGCGTTCCGATTCGCAGGCTTCGATCAAGACCCCCGGAGGACTACTGGGTGCGCTGGTTAACCTTTCGTTAGAGAGTTGCACTGCATCCTACGTAGCGGGGAGATACGCAGATGTTTTCAAGCCGCGACGCCTTCGAGAACGATTTCTGCCCGGTCCGGGACGAACTGCTGGGCGAAATGTACCGTGCCAGCGAGAATGGCTTGCCCAAGCTCGTCGACAGCGTGACCTCCGACGTCCGGGCGATGCTGGCGCTGTTCTGCTACCGCCGCAGCCATTTGCACTCGCTGGCGATCGCGATCGCGGCAAGCTGCAGCGAGCGCGAACTGATCCAGCTCGGCGGCCGCGTCGGTTCCACGCTCTACGCGCTGTCGCGCGAACCCGCCGCGCGCGCCGCGCCGTCCTCGTCCTACGGCAACCGCAAGCCGATCACGCTCTCGACCAAGCCGCTCTCGACTTTCTCGCCGATCGAGGATGAACTCGACGACGAGGATTTTGTGGAAGCTGTGACGGCTTAAATCCCAACGGTTTGTAGGGTGGGCAAAGCCAACGGGTCGCGCGAATGCGCGCCCGATGACAGGCTCCGCGTGCCCACCATCTTGCAACAATACGTGACTGCCGGTCTCGTCGCGGTGGGCACGGCGCAAGAGCGCCTTTGCCCACCCTACTGATCCGCCGATTCCGCCAACACCGGCAGCCCATGCTTGCGCCGCGCCATCGCGCACTCGGCATCGCCGGGCATGCAGGTGCGGCAGACTTCGGGCCGCATGGCGTAAATGGTGCAGGAGGTCGCGACGCCGACCTTGCCCGACAAGGCCGAACAGCGGTCGCCATCGCAGCGCATGCCGGAAGATTTCTCGTTGACAAATTGTGCCGGGATCGAATCCAGCGCCGCGTCGTCCTCGGTCGAGAAGCGCGGCCAGTTGGCCGAATAGGCGCAGCAGGCGCCGCAAGCCTGGCAGAGGCTTTCGGCATCGAGGGCTGGACCGGCATGCTCCATGGCGACCGTCTAGCGCGGAATGAACCGGTCCGCCATCATGTATCCATCAGGTATCCTTCGGCGCTTCCCAGACCAGGCTCCTGCGCCATCGCGCCCGCAGCAGGTCGCGCCGCTCCGGATATTTCTCGTCGAGATAGGCGGCGTCGACCACGCGATCGGTCCGGAAGCTGCGAAAATCCCGCCGCAGCTCGCACCAGGCCGCCAGAATCCGCACCGCCTCGTGATAGCCGATGGCGATCGGCCAGATCGTGCGCTCGCTGTCGCGGCCCTGCTCGTCGCGATAGCGCAGCGTGATTTTCCGCCCCTCGTGGATCTGCGCCCGCGTCCGCGCCATGTCGATGCGGTCGGGCTCCCTCTGCCAGGCCGCGCGGGCGCGGCTGGCGGGTTCGAGCACGAACGGCCGCAGGCGTTCGGGAACGGTGTCGGCGATTTTCGCGATCAGGTCGGAGGCGGCGCGCGACAACACCAGATCGGCGTGTCCGGCGACCCATTGCGCGCCGAGCACGGCGGCTTCGATCTCGTCGGGGGTGAGCATCAACGGCGGCAGGTCGAATCCCTTCTCCAGGATATAGCCCATGCCGGCCTCGCCGCGGATCGGCACGCGCTGCTCCATCAACGTCGCGATGTCGCGATAGATGGTGCGCTTGGAGGTTTCGAGTTCCGCCGCGATCGCATCCGCCGTCAGCGGTTTGCGGGTGCGCCGAAGCACCTGGATGATCTGGAACAGCCGGTCGGCGCGTCTCATGGTTCATCTCTTTTCCGAGCGCTGCCATCGATGCTGACAGCATGTTGGCAGCAGGGGGCAAGTATAACGGGACAACACTCAAACGAAGAGGAATTTGTCCATGATGATTATCTACGGCCTCGACCTTTGGACGACGGTGTCGCCGCTGCTGACACCACGGTGGCAGCAGGGGGTGGCTAGCCTGAGGCGCCTGCTCAGGAAATCGGGAGCGCTCTCGTGATCACGCTTTACGGCTTTGGCGAAGGTTTTGGGCTGCCGGAAATCAGCCCGTTCGTGACCAAGACCGAGGTCCAGCTGAAGATGGCGGGCCTCGCTTTTCGCAAGGAGAAGGCGAAGCCGCCGGCTTCGCCCAAGGGGCAACTGCCCTATATCGTCGACGCGGACGAAAGCATCGCCGATTCCACCTTCATCCGCGCGCATCTCGAAGGCAAATACGGCGTCGATTTCGACGCCCCGCTCAGCCTGCAGGCGCGCGCACAGGCCTGGGCGTTCGAGCGGATGATCGAGCATCACCTCTATTGGGCGATGGTTGGCGCGCGCTGGGTCGATTCCGAGAATTTTGCCAAGGGTCCGGCGCATCTGTTCGACGGTGCGCCCGAGCATCTGCGCGAAAAGCTTCGCGAAGACGCGCAATTCCGCGTCGCCGAGAACTATTTGCTGAGCGGTCTCGGACGCCATGCCCCCGACGACGACGTCGATCTGGCGCTGCGCTCGCTGTTTGCGCTGTCGGTCCAGCTTGGCGACAAGCCGTATTTGATGGGCGATAGCGCCTGCGGCACCGATGCCACCGCGTTCGCCACGCTGGCGGGGATCCTGACGCCGTTCTTCGACTCTCCCCTGCGCGCGCGGGCCGAACAGTTCGGCAATCTCACCGCCTATGTCGACCGGATGATGCTGGAACATTATCCGGACTTTGGCTGGACGCCGCTGCGCCAGGCGGCTTGAGGGTTACACCGGAGCCGGCGCGGCCTTGGCGGCCGCGAGCTCCGCCTCCAGTTCGGCGATCCGCGCATCGCGCGCAGCCAGCGCCGCGGCGACATCGGCGGCATCGAATTTTTGCGGAATGTGCTGCGGGCAGTTGGTGTCCCAGGCCGCGATCCTGAACACGATCACCTGCTCGGGCCGCGCCCCGTAACCCCTAGGCATCAGCGACTGCAGCAGCGCCGGATCGTCGTCGACCACGCGCGCCTCGCCCCAGATTTTAACCCGGCGGCGATGCGCATAATCCATCAGGAAGATCTGCGCCTTGGGATTTTCCGAGAGATTGCCTTGCGTGATGTACTGCCGGTTGCCGCTGTAATCGGCAAAGGCAAGCGTGGTCTTGTCCAGGATTTTCAAAAACCTCTTCGGTCCGCCGCGGTGCTGGATATAAGGCTGTCCGTCGGCTGAAGCGGTCGCGAAGTACAGGCTATCGGCCTGCGCCAGGAAGGCCGCGAGATTCTCGTCGATTTCGGTGCGCCACCCACCGCGCTCCTCGACATGGGCATACGCCCCGCGCGACCCCTTGCGGGCCTGGATCGCCTTGACGGACGGGGTGAAGGCGACATCGCTGGAATAGGTGTGAAGGTCGGACATCGGAAACTTCCCTGTTTTTCTTCCATCAAAGTGGCCCCCTTCAGAAATTAAACAATCGGCCGCATTGACACTTCATCATTGCAACATATGAAATAGTCTCATGGATCGCATTGACGCCATGCAGGCCTTCGTCGCGGTGGCCGACCTCCAGGGTTTTGCGCCGGCGGCGCGCAAGCTCGGGCTGTCGCCTTCGGGGGTGACGCGGCTGATCGCGGCGCTGGAGGATCGGCTCGGCGCGCGGCTGTTGCAGCGGACCACGCGCAAGGTCGCGCTGACCGATGTCGGCGCCCGCTATCTCGAACGCGCCCGCCGCATCCTTGCCGACGTCGAGGAAGCCGAAGGCGCGGCCGAGGGCGAACGTATCAAGCCGAGCGGACGGCTTGTGGTCTCGGCGCCGGTCGGTTTCGGCCGCCTCCATGTCAGCCCCGTGATGTCGGCCTACCTGAAGCGCTACGGCGAAGTAGCCGGCGAATTGCGACTGGAAGATCGCATGATCAACCTGGTCGAGGACGGCGTCGACCTCGCGGTCCGGATCGGTCACCTGGCGGATTCCAGCCTGGTGGCGCGCCAGGTCGGCGATATGAGGCGGCTCGTGGTCGCCGCACCGGCCTATCTCGAGACGCATGGCGAACCCGCAACGCCCGCGGCGATCGCCACGCACGCCACGATCCAGTTTGGCGCCACCGCCGCGCCGCCGGACTGGCGTTTCGTCGAGGACGGCCGCGAGGTCCGCGTGACGCCCGCGCCGCGATTTGTCACCAACAGCGCCGATGCCGCGATCCAGTATGCGGAATCAGGCGGCGGGCTGACGCGGGTGATGTTCTATCAGGCGGCCGACGCGCTCAGGCGCGGCGGGCTCAGAATCGTGCTGGCGAATTTCGAGCCGCCGCCACTGCCGATCCACCTGGTCTATCCGACCTCGCGGCTGTTGTCGGCCAAGGTGCGGGCGTTCATCGATCTCGTGATCGAGGTGAGCGACTGGCATTTTGGGAAGTGAGGCTCGGCCCTAAACAAAACTCTCGTCATGGCCGGGCATAGCCGTCCGAAGGACGGCGTCGCTCGCCTATGCCCGGCCAGCCACGTCTTTTTCCTCGTCCGGCAGGAAGACGTGGATGCCCGGCACAAGGCCGGGCATGACGGTTGTGGGCTTCGCGACGGGGCGCAAGGCTATTCCCCCTTCTTCACCACGCGGAACGTCGCATTGGCGCGCGCGATGATCGCGTCGTCGGCCTTCACCAAACACTGCGCGAAGCAGAGCGTGCTGCCGGTCTTGATCACGTCGGTCTCGACCGTGAGCCATTGCCCGATCTGGGCGCTGCCGACAAAATCGATGGACATGCTGACCGTCACGAGCGAATGGGTGCCGTGCATCTTGTGGCCACAGCTGTGCCCCATCGCCTTATCGGTCAGCGCTGCGATCAGCCCGCCATGCACGAACCCGCGCGCATTGGTGTGCGGCGTCGCCAGCCGCAGGCCCAGGATGATCGCGTCAGGAGTCAGCTTCGAATAGATCGGCTCCCATGGATCGGTGAGCGGACTGCGCCGCGACTGGCGTTCGAAACCCTGGGGGATATCGGTCATATGCGGCTCGCGTGTTTCCGATGCGGCCATCATTAAGCGCGATGCGCGCGATATTCACTGCTTACAAAGTTTTAAACGGGATTTCGGCGGGTGTTTGAAACGGAAGGCGCGCCGTCATTCCGGGATGGTCCGAAGGACCAGACCCGGAATCTCGAGATTCTCCGATGTGCCATTGCACATCGTAGTTCGATGCGGAGCCTGTCATCGGGCCGGCCAAAGGCCGGACCCGTTGGCATCGCCCCGGAATGACAACAGAACATTCACGCCGGCAATTCATATCCGATCGCGGTTTCAATCTCGATCGTCTTCCGCACCGCCGGCCGCGCCATCATGCGCGCGTAATGCGCCTCGAGATGGGGGAAGGTGCCCGCCGCGGGCTTCAGGGAATTGGCGAGCCGCCAGTACAGGCGAAACAGATGGATGTCGGCGATCGAATAAGTCTCCAGCGCCCAGCTGCTGCCCAGCCGACGGTCGGCGATCTGCCAGACCTCGATGGCATGATCCAGTCCGCGCTGCCGCGCTGGATGCAGCGTGGCGGCGGCGAACGACATCCATGAAAACGCCTGCGCCTCGGCCTCGATATTTTCGCGCGGCAACAGTTTTGCGTCTGGAAAGCGTTTCGCCAGATAAAACAGGATCGCCAGCACCTCGAACAGCGGACACCCGTCGACGAGCAGCGCCGGAACCTTGCCTTCCGGATTGAGCGCCAGATATTCCGGGGAGCGCAGGTCGTTTGCCTTGAACGACATCGGCCTGGCCTCGAAGGGGACGCCGATCTCGTGCAGCGCAATGTGCACGGCCATCGAACTGGAGCCAGGGGCGAAATAGAGGGTAAGCATGGTATGACCTCGTCATTGCGAGCGAAGCGAAGCAATCCACGACGCAGCACCGCTGCCAGAATGGATTGCTTCGTCGCTCGCGCTCCTCGCAATGACGGCGGCGGGGCCGCCGCGAATTTCAATCCTCAGTACGGCAATCCCACATAATTCTCCGCCAGCGATGTCGCCGCCGCCTTCGAGTTGACGAGATAGTCGAGTTCGGCCAGTTGAATACGCGCGCCGATGTCGCCCTGATCGGGGAACTTATGCAGGATCGAGGTCATCCACCATGAAAAGCGCACCGCCTTCCAGACCCGCGACAGTGCCTTTTCGGAATAGCCATCGACGCCTGCGGAGGATTTCTCGTCGTAATATTCGCGCAAGGCCCGCGACAGATAATGCACGTCGCTGGCGGCGAGGTTGAGGCCCTTGGCGCCGGTCGGCGGCACGATGTGGGCGGCGTCGCCGGCGAGAAACATCCGCCCGAACCGCATCGGCTCGGCGACGAAGCTGCGCAAGGGAGCGATGCTCTTTTCGATCGAGGGCCCGGTGACGAGATGATCGACCGCCCTTTGGTCAAGCCGCCGCTTCAACTCGTCCCAGAATCGCTCATCCGGCCATTGATCAACGTGGTCGTCGAGCGAGCATTGCACGTAATAGCGGCTGCGGTGCATCGATCGCATCGTGCACAGCGCAAATCCCCGCGCGTGATTGGAGTAGATCAACTCGTGGCTGACCGGCGGCGTCTCCGACAGGATCCCGAGCCAGCCGAACGGATAGACCCGCTCGAACGTCCGGATCGCGGAAGGTTTTACCGAGGCGCGGCTGACGCCATGAAAACCGTCGCAGCCGGCGATGAAGTCGCATGCGATCTCGTGGGTGACTCCGTCCTTGACATAGCTGACGCGCGGATGATCGGTGTCGAAATCATGCGGTTTGACGTCGCTGGCTTCATACACCGAAATCAGGCCGGCGGCCTTGCGCGCGTTCATCAGGTCCAGCGTCACTTCGGTCTGGCCGTAGATCATCACCGTCTTGCCGGTGGCCGCCTTCATGTCGATGCGATGACGGCTGCCTGAAAAGGCGAGTTCGATGCCGTCATGGAGCAGCCCCTCGCGATGCGCCCGCGCGCCTGCGCCGACTTCATCGAGCAGCGCCACAGTGCCTTCTTCCAACAGGCCGGCGCGGATGCGGCCGAGCACGTATTCGCCCGTCTGGCGCTCCAGGATGATGTTGTCGACACCGTAGCTATGAAGCAGTTGCCCCAGCAGCAATCCCGCCGGCCCCGCGCCAATGATTGCTACTTTTGTCCGCAATACTTGCCCCCCTGATTGCTATAGGCTTCAACGTGAGCCGCTTACGGGCGTAGCCGCCCGTCTTGCAATGATAATTATATCATATAACAATATCTGCAAAGGGCGATTGAAGCCCTGATATCAGAGGGGAGACGATCTCGATGAGGAAGACGTTCTTGGCGTTGCTGCTGGCCGCCAGCGTGACGCCTGCGCTCGCGCAGGAAAAGACCTTCGAGCTGAAACTGTCACATTGGGTGCCGGCCTCGCACCCGCTGCAGAAGGCGCTGGAGGACTGGGGCGCGGCGGTCGAGAAGGAAAGCGGCGGCACCATCCATTACAAGGTCTATCCCGCCCAGCAGCTCGGCAAGGCGTTCGACCATTACGACATGGCGCGCGACGGCATCGCCGACGTCACCTATATCAATCCGGGCTACCAGCCCGGCCGCTTCCCGATCATCGGTGCCGGCGAGCTGCCGTTCCTGATGTCGAGCGCCAAGGGCGGCTCGGAGGGGCTGGATGCCTGGTACCGGAAATATGCCGGGACGGAGATGAAGGACGTAAAATTCTGCCTCGCCTTCATCCATGCGCCGTCGTCGTTCCACTCGCGCACCAAGAAGATCGTGGTGCCTGACGACATCAAGGACATGAAGATCCGCCCTGCGGATGCCACCATCGCGAATTTCGTCACCCTTCTCGGCGGCACCAACGTGCAGTCTTCGGCGCCGGAGGCGCGCGACATCATCGAGCGCGGCGTCGCCGACGCGCTCACCTTCCCGTGGGGATCGCTGGTGCTGTTCGGCATCGACAAGGTGACGAAGTATCACATGGACGCGCCGCTCTATGTCACGACCTTCGCCTTCGTGATGAACAAGGACAAGTATAACGAGATGTCCGACCGTCAGAAGAAGGCGATCGACGACAACTGCAATACCGAGGCCGCCGGCCGCGTCGGCGAGCCCTGGGGCAAGTTCGAGGACGCCGGCATCGACAAGGTGAAGGCGGAGGAGGGGCACGAGGTCTACAAGCTGACGGCGGACCAGACCGCGCTGTGGAAAAAGGCCGCCGAGCCGCTGGTCAAGACCTGGGCCGACGCCGTCCGGAAGACCGGGACCGATCCGGACGCGGCGCTGACGGACCTTCGCGCCTCGCTCGCCAAGTACAACGCCCTGGCGCAATAGGGCGCAATCGCATTTCACCGCGGCGGCGGGACGATCCCGCCGCCGTTTTCTTACCTTAATCCTCTGACCCTCCGGAGCGGACATGAAGCGCGCGTCGATGGACCGTTTCATCGATACGATCGAATGGATCGCGGCCGGCTTCGTCGGCATCGTCGCCGCCAACATCTTCGTCGCGGTGCTGCTGCGCAATCTCTTCAACTATGCGATTCCGGATTCCTTCGACATCGGGCGCATGCTGCTCGGCATCCTGATCTTCTGGGGCATCGCCGCGACGAGCTATCGCGGCGGCCATATCACCGTCGATCTGGTCTGGGCCAATGTCGGCCCAAGGTACCAACGCTGGATCGACGTGTTCGCAACCCTGGTCCTGCTGTTCGTCGTCACCGTGCAGACCTGGACGCTGTTCGACAAGGTGCGCGGCACCTATAACGATCACGTCCTCACCTTCGACATGCATATGCCGACCTGGCCGTTCTTCGCGGTGGCGTGGATCGGCGACGTCTCCGCAGTGCTGCTGATCGCGATTCGCACCTACCGGCTGATCTTCCATCCCGAAGAGATGCACGACCCCAAGATCGCGGCCACGGAGTAGGGCATGAGCACCGACGCCGTCGCGATCCTTGGATTCGTCGCGCTGTTCGCGCTGATGCTGTTGCGCGTGCCGGTCGGCATGGCGATGGGGCTGGTCGGTGTTTCCGGCTTCGGCTATCTCGTGGGCGGCACGCCGGCGCTGAAGCTGGTCGGCCAGACCTCGATGCGCACGGTGACCGACTATACCTTCGGCGTGATTCCGATGTTCCTGCTGATGGGCACCTTCGTCAGCAATTCCGGCATGAGCCGTGATTTGTTCCGCGCCGCCAACGGTTTTGTCGGACATCTGCGCGGCGGCCTCGGGATCGCAACGGTCGCGGCCTGCGGCGGTTTTGCCGCGATCTGCGGCTCGTCGGTCGCAACGGCCGCGACATTTTCGGCGGTCGCCTATCCGGAAATGCGCCGCTTCGGCTATCCGCAATCCTTTGCCACCGGCGTGATCGCGGCCGGCGGCACGCTGGGGGCGATGCTGCCGCCCTCGACCGTGCTTGCGGTCTACGGCATCATCACCGAGCAGGACATCGGCAAATTGTTCATGGCCGGCATCGTTCCCGGCCTGCTCGCGATGACCATGTACATGATCACCATCGCGCTGATCGGCTATTTGCGGCCGGGCTTCCTGCCGAAAGGCGCCACCACCACCTGGCGCGAGCGTTTTGCCGGACTGAAGGACATCTGGGCGCCGGTGCTGCTGTTCGTGTTCGTGATCGGCGGGCTCTACGGCCTGCCATTCCTGCCGCGCTTTACGCCAACGGAGGCCGGCGGCGTCGGCGCCACCGGCGCGTTCCTGATCGGTGTCGCCACCGGTCGGCTCGACAGGGAAAAAATCCTCGCCTCGCTGTTGCAGGCGACCCGCACCGCGGCGGCGGTGTTCACGGTGCTGATCGGCGCGCTGATCTTCGGCTATTTCCTCACGGTGACGCAGACGCCGCAGAAGGTCACGGAATTTCTCACCGGGCTCGGTCTCGGCCCCTACGGCGTGCTGGCGCTGATCATGGTGATGTATCTCGTGCTGGGCTGCCTGATGGACGCCATGGCGATGATCATCCTCACGGTGCCGATCATCTTTCCCGTGATCTCTCATCTCGGCTTCGACCCGATCTGGTTCGGGGTCATCATCGTGATGACGGTGGAGCTCGGCCTGATCCATCCGCCGGTCGGCATGAACGTCTTCGTCATCAAGAGCGTGGTCAAGGACGTGTCCTTTGCCACGATCTTCAAGGGCGTGCTGCCGTTCGTGGCGACCGACCTGGTCCGGCTGGTCATCCTGATCGCCTTTCCGATCCTGGCGACCTGGCTGCCGCAACGCATGATGGCGCATTAGAATGGCACCCGCACTCCAAACCAAATACGTCTTCAGTCTCGCCATCAAGGTCGGCGCGCCGATCATTGCCGGCGATCACGGCCATGGTGTCAGGCGCGTGATCCCGATCCTCGGCGGCGAAGTTTTCGGCAACGGCTTCAAGGGAACGATCTTTCCGGTCGGCGCGGATTTTCAGACCATTCGCCCGAACGGTTTTACGGAACTGGAAGCGAAATACGCCTTTGAGCTGGACGATGGCGCCATCGTCTACATCGAGAACATCGGCATCCGCTTCGGGCGTAAGGAATTGCTCGACCGCATCGCCAAAGGCGAGATCGTCGATCCCGCGTCGATCTATTTCCGCTCGGTGCCGAAATTCGAAACCGGCAGTGAAAAATACCGCTGGCTGATGGAGAACCTGTTCATCGGCGTCGGCGCAAGGCACCCGGATCGCGTCGAGATCGACATGCATCAGGTGCTGTGAGGCCATCAGGCGGGGGCCTACTCGTCATTGCGAGCGAAGCGAAGCAATCCATGGCTCCGCGAAGGAAGCATGGATTGCTTCGTCGCTGCGCTCCTCGCAATGACGGTTTCGAGAGAGAGCCTTGTTGACTCCCCGTCCAATCGTTATAAAACATAACTATTCTGGACAGGACGTAATAAGCCCATGGGAAACGCCGCCCCCGCCGCCAAAGCGGAGCCTTCCGCGCTGCTCAAGGTCGAGCGTTCGGGCCCGGTGCTGTCCGTGGGCCTCAACCGCCCCGCAAAACGCAACGCGCTGAACGACGGCATCATCCTCGCGATCCAGGACTGCTTTGCTGACATTCCCGATGGCATCGGCGCGGTGGTGATCCATGGCGTGGGTGAGCATTTCTCGTCCGGTCTGGACCTCTCGGAATTGACCGAGCACGACGCTACCGACGGCCTGCGGCATTCGCAGATGTGGTACCGGGTGTTCGACCGTGTGCAATATTGCCGCGTGCCCGTGATCGCGGCGCTGAAGGGAGCTGTCATCGGCGGCGGGCTGGAGCTTGCCTGTGCCGCGCATATCCGGGTCGCCGAGCCGTCAGCCTATTTCGCGCTGCCCGAAGGCCAGCGCGGCATTTTTGTCGGCGGCGGCGGATCGGTGCGGCTCCCGCGGCTGATCGGGGTGGCGCGGATGACCGACATGATGCTCACGGGGCGGGTCTATTCCGCGACCGAGGGCGCGTCTTACGGCTTTGCGCAATATCTCGTCGAGAAAGACGGCGCTTTGCCCAAGGCGATGGAGCTTGCGGCAAAAGTCGCCGATAATGCGCCGCTGACCAATTTCGCCGTGCTGCAGGCGCTGCCGATGATCGCGGAAGCCAATCCGCAGACCGGGCTGTTGATGGAATCGCTGATGGCGACGGTGGCGCAAAGCGACAAGGAGGCCAAATTGCGCATCCGCGCCTTCCTCGACCGCAAGACCGCCAAGGTGAAGCCGGCCTGACATGAGCGCGACAGCCAACAGTTCGGCCCCCACCATGTGCAGCGATGCCCCGCTGCGTCCGATTTCGTTCGGCGATCCCTCTGTTACGATCGAGCGCCGCGACGATGGTACGATTTATCTGCGGCCAAAAATTGCGCTCGGCGAATATCCTGTCCGCCTCACCGACCGCCTGCACCATTGGGCCGGCGCCGAACCAGATCGCGTCTTCATGGCGGAGCGCGTTGGCGGCGGCTCGTGGCGGCAGATCACTTACGCCGAACTGCTGACCGCGAGCCGGCATATCGCCTCAGCCCTGCTGGCGCGCGGCCTTTCCGCCGAGAGACCGCTGGTGATCCTTTCCGGCAATTCGATCGATCATGCCTTGATGGCGTTCGGCGCGCTCTATGCGGGGATTCCGTTTTGCCCGGTATCCCCTGCCTATTCGCTGGTATCGCGGGATTTTGGCAAGCTGTCCTATCTGATGAAGCTGTTGACCCCCGGCCTCGTCTTCGCCGACGACGCGGATAAATTCGCTACCGCCCTGGAAGCCAATGTCTCCTTCGGAACCGAGATCGTCGTCGCCTCTGGCGCGCTACCAGGGCGCGACGTCACCGCGCTCGCCAGCCTGATGGCGACGCCGCTGCATCCCAGCCTCGACACCGTGCATGAGGCAATCGGTCCGGACACGATCGCCAAATTCCTGCTGACCTCCGGCTCGACCGGAAATCCCAAGGCGGTCGTCAATACGCAGGCGATGATCTGCGCCAACCAGGTGATGATCCGCGAAACCATGGCCTTCCTCAAGGACGAGCCGCCGGTCATTGTCGACTGGCTGCCGTGGAATCACACCTTTGGCGGCAATCACAATATCGGGCTGACGCTCTACAACGGCGGCTCGATGTATCTCGACCAGGGCAAGCCGATGCCCGGCGGCATCGAGGAGACCGTGCGGAACCTGCGCGAAATTGCGCCGACGGTCTATTTCAATGTGCCCAAGGGCTACGAATCGCTATTGCCATACCTGCGCGACGACAAGGCGTTGCGGGCGAAATTCTTCTCCCGGCTGCATGCGATGTTTTTTTCCGGCGCGGCGCTGTCGCCGTTCGTCTGGAACAGCCTCGACGAACTGTCTTTGCAGGAAACCGGATTCCGCGTGCCGATGCTGACCGGGTTAGGGGCCACCGAGACCGCGCCGTTCTTCATGTCGGTCACTCCTTCCACCAGCCGCTCCGGCCATGTCGGGCTTCCCGTGCCCGGCAACGACGCCAAGCTCGTGCCCAATAACGGCAAGCTGGAGGTTCGCTGCCGTGGGCCGAACGTTACGCCGGGCTATTGGCGGCAGCCGGAACTCACCGCCGCCGCTTTCGACGAGGAAGGCTTTTACAAGTTCGGCGATGCGCTCAAGCCGGCGGATCCTGCCGATTTGCACGCCGGCTTCGATTTCGACGGCCGCATCGCCGAGGATTTCAAGCTGGCCAGCGGCACCTGGGTCAGCGTCGGCCCGCTGCGCGCCCGCTTCATCGCAGCCTGCGCGCCGCTGGTGCGCGACGTGGTCATCGCGGGCATCAACCGCGACGAGATATCGGCGCTGGTGATTCTCGATCTCGACGGCTGCCGGCTGATCAATCCGACGTTGGCGCTGGACGACCTTGCCGCTGCCGCGGCCGATTCCCTGATCGTTGAGGCCTTCCGCGAGCGCTTTGCAAGATTCCTCGCGACCTCGACGGGATCGTCGACCCGGATCGCGCGCGCGGTGCTGCTGGATACGCCGGTCTCGATCGACCGCGGCGAGGTCACCGACAAGGGCTCGATCAACCAGCGCGCGGTGCTGGACGCTCGCGCCGCGCTGATCGACGAGCTTTACTCGCCGACGCCGGCCGAACACGTGATAACGCTGCTGCCAAATTCCAAACAATAATTCGTCAGGGAGAGAATCATGCAGTTGAAGGATCATGCGGCCATCGTCACCGGCGGCGCCTCGGGACTGGGCGCGGCCACCGCGCGAAGATTGGCGGCTGCGGGTGCGAAGGTTGCGGTGTGCGATCTCAACGCAAAACTTGCCGAAAGCGTTGCGGCGGAGATCAAGGGCACGGCCATTGCCTGCGACGTCACCGACGCCGCCTCGGCCGAGGCCGCGGTCGTGCAGGCGGCCAAGGTGCACGGTCCGGCGCGCGTGCTGGTCAATTGCGCCGGCATCGGCGTTGCCAAGCGCGTGGTCGGCCGCGATGGCCCGCATCCGCTCGCCGATTTCGAGAGGGTCATCAAGGTCAATCTGATCGGCACGTTCAACATGCTCCGGCTTGCGACGGCCGAGATGTCGAAGCTTGCACCGCTCGAGGGCGGCGAGCGCGGCGCCGTGATCAACACCGCCTCCGTCGCTGCCTATGACGGCCAGATCGGGCAGGCCGCCTACTCGGCGTCCAAGGGCGGCATTGTCGGCATGACCTTGCCGATCGCGCGCGAACTGGCGCAGTTCGGAATCCGCGTTCTCACCATCGCGCCCGGCCTGTTCCTCACCCCGCTGCTCGGCAGCCTGCCGCAGGAGGCACAGGACTCGCTTGCCGCCGCGATTCCATTCCCGCATCGTCTCGGCCAGCCCGACGAATTCGCGCTGCTTGCGATGCACATGATCGACAATCCCTATCTCAACGGCGAGGTGGTGCGGCTCGACGCATCGCTGCGCATGGCGCCGCGCTGAGTGATGGTTGGCGAATTGAAATTTGCGACGTGCATTCCTTCACCTCCCCCGCTTGCGGGGGAGGTCGACGCGCGCCGAGCGATGCGAAGCATCGTCCGGAGCGCGGCGGGTGGGGGAATTCTATCCACGCGACATCTGTTGCTTGGCTGGCACGCCCACCCCAACCCTCCCCCGCGAAGGGCGGGAGAGGGAGCCGACCGCCGTTGCTGCGCGATATTGCCCAGACTGAAACAAGGTTGAAGCCATGTTCGTTCATCGTCGCGATTTGCAGATACAGTGGGGCGATTGCGACCCCGCCAATATCGTTTACTACCCGCGCTATTTCGCGATGTTCGACGATTCGACCTCGATCATGTTCGAGGCCGCCGGCTTCTCCAAGCAGGACATCATCAAGAAGTACGGCCTGGTCGGCATTCCCATGGTGGATACCCGGGCGAAATTCTACATCGCGTCCACCCATGGCGACTGGATCACGATCGAGAGCCGGGTCGAGAGCTTCAAGCGCTCGAGTTTCGAGGTCACCCACAAGGTGTTCAAGGCCGAGGCATTGGCGATCGAGGCGTTCGAGACCAGGGTGCTGGTCGGCCGTCACCCCGACGATCCGGCGCGGCTGAAATCGGCCGCGGTGCCGGAGGAAATCGTCGCCAGGTTCATGCGGGGCTGACTCGCCTGATGGTATGACCTAAAGAAGGGGCTGAAATGTCGGGCGAATTTTGATCTAGACTAAGAACAACACTTAACGGGAGGAACGAATGAAAAGGCTTTACCTGTCCGCAGCCGTGATCGCGGCGTCGCTCGCTCTGCCGGCGCTACCCGCGCTGGCGCAAACCAATGAGATCGTGATCGGCATCACCGTCACCACCACCGGCCCAGGCGCGGCGCTCGGCATTCCCGAGCGCAACGCGCTGGAATTCGTCGCCAAGGAGATCGGCGGCGTGCCGCTGAAGGTCATCGTGCTCGACGATGGCGGCGATCCGACCACTGCCACGACCAATGCGCGGCGGTTCGTCACGGAGTCCAAGGCCGACATCATTATGGGATCCTCGATCACGCCGACAACGATCGCGGTGTCCAACGTCGCCAACGAGGCGGGCATTCCACATATCGGTCTCGCGCCATTCCCGATCACGCCGGAGCGCGCTAAATGGTCGGTGACGATGCCGCAGCCGGTGCCGCTGATGGGCAAGGGCTTGTACGCGCACATGAAGGCGCACAACATAAAGACCGTCGGCTATATCGGTTACTCCGATTCCTACGGCGACCTCTGGTTCAACGATCTCAAGACCCAGGGCGTGCCGCTCGGCTTGACGATTGTTGATGAGGAGCGCTATGCGCGCCCGGATACGTCGGTCACGGGGCAAGTGCTGAAGCTGATCGCCGCCAATCCGGACGCGATCCTGGTCGGTGGGTCGGGCACGGCTGCGGCGTTGCCGCAGACTGAACTGCGCGCGCGGGGCTACAAGGGGTTGATCTACCACAATCACGGCGCCGCCAGCATGGACTTCATCCGCATCGCAGGTCCCGCTGCCGAGGGCGTGATCATGGCGTCCGGTCCGGTGATGGATCCCGAGGACCAGCCTGACAGCGCGCTGACTAAGAAGCCCGGCATGGCGCTGGACAAGGCCTATGAGGCCAAATACGGCCCCAACAGCCGCAGCCAGTTCGCCGGCCATTCCTACGACGCCTTCCTGGTGCTGGGGCGCGTCATCCCGGTGGCGCTGAAGACGGCAAAACCCGGCACGCCGGAATTCCACGAGGCGATCCGCCAGGCCTTGCTCAGCGAACGCGACATCGCCGCCAGCCAGGGCGTCTACAACTTCACCGAAAAAGACCGCTACGGCCTCGACGACCGCGCGCGGATTTTGCTGACGGTGAAGGACGGGAAATACGTGCTGGTGAAGTGAGATTGCAACTCGGTCAATATCGAGTTCGACTCTTCCTTACCCTCCCCTGGAGGGGGAGGGTCGTCCGCATTCGGCGATGCGAAGCATCGTCCGATGCGGGCGGGGGCGGGGTGACAGTCTATCGTCGACGGCGGTGTTTCAGTAGTTCGGCTTCTGCGTCACGCGAACCATACAATTCAACATAAATCCGTTCGAGTACTGCCGTCAGGTCACGGGTGATCTCGGAATTCCAGAAGCGAACAACCCGATATCCCTCCTGCTCCAGCCAACGCTGTCTTTCTTGATCACGCCTGGCAGTTTCGTCATCGTTATGATGTCCGCCGTCAAGTTCGATGATCAAATGCTTGGCCGGGCAGAAAAAGTCGACGACATAGGGACCGATCGGCGCCTGCCGCCGGAAGTGTGTGCCTTCGACCGGCAGTTCCTTCAGCGCGCGCCACAATATGCGCTCGTGCGGCGTCGTGTTGGCCCGAAGTCGCTTGGCTGCTGCGCGGCGGATGGATGTGGACACCATGGGCATTGCACTCGCGGATAGATCACCCCACCCCGCTTAGACCGAACGATGCTGCGCATCGTCCGGTCCAAGCGACCCTCCCCCTCCAGGGGAGGGTGAAGTGAAACGCGACAGCGGTCTAAACGCAAGCGCGATTCAAATCGCGCTCTCGCCCTCATGGGTAAAGCCGAGATAGCTCGCGGCCACACGCGCGTTGGCGGCGATCTCCTTGGCCGGGCCGTTCAGGATGAATTCGCCGAGCTCCATCACATAGGCGCGGTCGGCGATCTTTAGCGCGGCCTGCGCGTTCTGTTCGACGAGCAGCACGGAGACGCCGCTGGCGCGAAGTTCGAAAATGGTGCGGAAGATGTCGGCGACGATGATCGGCGCCAGCCCGAGGCTCGGCTCGTCCAGCATCAATAGCTTTGGCGCGCCCATCAGCGCGCGGCCCATTGCCAGCATCTGCTGCTCGCCGCCCGACAGCGTGCCGGCGAGCTGCCGGCGCCGCTCCTTCAGGCGGGGAAACAGCGTGTAGACTCGCTCGAAGGATCTTGTCGCGACCGCCCGGGCGATCCGGAACGCGCCGAGCTGCAGATTGTCTTCCACGCTCATGGTGGCGAACAATTCGCGGTGCTCCGGCACCAGGCTCAAGCCCGCCGCGACGCGGTCTTCGATCTCGGCGCGCAACATGTCATCGCCGGCAAAGACGACACGGCCCTTCAGCGGCAAAATCCCCATAATGGCGTTGAGCAGCGTGCTCTTGCCGGCGCCGTTGGCGCCGATGATGGTGACGATCTCGTTGTCGCCGACCTCGAGCGATACCGCGCGCACCGCTTCGACCTTGCCATAGGCGATGTGGGCATCGGCTACCCGCAACAGCGCATTCATGCGGCCGCTCCGAGATAGGCCTTGATGACATCGGGATTGGTCTTGATCGCCTGCGGCGTGCCTTCGGCGATCTTGGTGCCGAAGTCGAGCACCACGACGCGGTCGGCGAGATCCATCACGAACCCCATGTCGTGCTCGACCAGCAGCACCGACATGCCGCCGTCGCGCAAGCTGCGCAGCAGCGCGGCGAGCCGCTGCTTCTCCAGATGACGCAAGCCTGCGGCGGGCTCGTCGAGCAAGAGCAGCATCGGATCGATGCACAGCGCACGCGCAATCTCGACGATGCGCTGCTGGCCGAGCGAGAGCGAGCCGGCGGGCGCGTCGATCTGGTCACTGAGCCCGACGCGCTCGATCTGGCGCGCCGCTTCCGCGAGCAGCCTTGCTTCGTCCGATCGATCGAGCCGGAACATGCTGGCGAGCGCGCCGGCGTGCCCGCGCAGATGCGCGCCGATCGCAACGTTTTCCAGCACCGTCATGTCCGGCACCAGCTTGACGTGCTGGAAGGTCCTGGCGATGCCGAGCTTTGCAACCTGTTGCGGCGGTGCGTTGTCGATGTTCCTGCCGAGCACGGAAATCGTGCCGCCGGACTTTGTCAGCACGCCGGTGATCAGGTTGAAGGTCGTGCTCTTGCCGGCGCCGTTCGGCCCGATCAGCGCGACGATCTCGCGGGCCTGCACGTCGAACGAGACGTCGTTGACCGCGATCACGCCGCCGAACTGCTTTCGCGCGCCCTCGACCTGCAGCAGCACCTCCGGCGTGCCCGGCGGTTTCGCCCGGGCGGGCAAGACAAGCGAAGTATCGGGCCGCTTGCGGGCCGGCTTGAACGGCAGTCGCGCCATCAGCCAGGGCCAGACCCCGGTCGGCGCCAGTTGCAACAGCGCCACCAGCAGGATGCCGAACACGATGGTCTCGAGCTGGCCTTGCCCGCCGAACACATAGGGCAGGTAGCTCTGCAATAACTCCTTCAGGATCACGACGATGGCGGCGCCGAGCACGCCGCCCCAGACATAGCCGGCGCCGCCGACCACCGCGACGAACAGATATTCGATGCCGGCCTGCGCGCCGAACGGGGTCGGATTGACCGCGCGCACGAAATGCGCATAGAGCCAGCCCGAAAGGCCGGCAAGTACCGCCGCATAGATAAAGACCAAAAGTTTGGCGCGCGGCGTTTGTACCCCAAACGCTTCGGCGGCAATATGCCCGCGCCGCAGCGCGCGGATGGCGCGCCCGGTGCGCGAGTCCAGCAGGTTCATCGTCAACAGCGCGGAGATCAGCACCGCGATCCAGATCGCGAAATAGATCGTGCCGGGGTCGATCATCCGCAGGCTGCCGATCGAAAGCGGCGGGATGCCGGAGATGCCGTCGTTGCGCCCCAGAAATTCGAGCTTGCTGAACAGATAGAACAGCCCGAGTCCCCAGGCGATGGTGCCGAGCGGCAGATAATGGCCGGACAGCCGCACGGTGACGATTCCGAGAAGGACCGCGGCGATGCCGCTCACCAACAGCGACATCGGCAACGTCAGCCATGGCGAGAGGCCATAGGCGGTGGTCAGCACCGCCGTCGTATAGGCCCCAAATCCGCAAAACGCCGCCTGGCCGAAGGAGGTGAGGCCGCCGACGCCGGTCAGCAGCACGAGCCCCATCGCCACCAGCGCGGACAGCCC
Organism: Bradyrhizobium sp.; assembly: GCF_035484855.1. Classification (GTDB taxonomy): domain Bacteria; phylum Pseudomonadota; class Alphaproteobacteria; order Rhizobiales; family Xanthobacteraceae; genus Bradyrhizobium. The sequence goes on along the minus strand of NZ_DATHOP010000051.1, from coordinate 25,422 downwards.
GATATTGTCCAAGAGCACGATCCAGAACGGCGGCATGCCGGGCACGAACGGAATCGCCGCCATGACGAGCGCGAACACGATGATCGGCAGCCGCTGCTTCATCGCGATCAATCCTTTTCTTCCTCGACCGCGGGCGCCGCCAGCGACCGCAGCAGGAGAACCGGAAGGATCAGCGTGAAGACGATGACTTCCTTGAAATTGCTGGCATAGAACGAGGAGAACGCCTCCACCGTGCCGACCACAAGGGCCGCCACCGCGGTCAAGGGATAGCTGACGAGCCCGCCGATGATCGCGGCGATAAAACCTTTCAGGCCGATCAGAAAGCCGGTGTCGTAGTAGAGCGTCGTGATCGGCACGATCAGGATGCCGGAGAACGCGCCGATCACGGAGGCGAGCCCGAACGCGATCTGGCCCGACAGCGTGGTCCGGATGCCGGAAAGACGCGCGCCGAGGCGGTTGACTGCGGTGGCGCGCAGCGCCTTGCCGTAGAGCGTGAAGCCGAAAAACAGCCACAGACCGATGATGAAGGCGACCGTGATGGCGTAGACCGCGATGCTTTGGCCGGTGAAGCGCAAGGGACCTGCCGTGAAGGCTGCATCCGCAAGCGTCGGGCCGCGCTGGCCCTCGGCGCCGAAGAATACCAGCCCAAATCCCTGCAGCGCCAGGTGGCAGCCGACCGAGGCGATCAGCAGCACCAGCACCGAGGTATGTGCGATCGGCTGGAACGCGATGCGATAGAGAAACAGGCCGATGGAAGCCACGATCAGAAGCGACAGCGTGATGCTGACGGCGATCGGCGGATGATGGCCGGCGAACCAGAAGGTCAGCGCAAGGATGATGGAGGGCAGCCCGATATCGATCGCGAAGGCGCGCGAGACCAGGCGCGGGTGCAACGAGGCCCGCGCGGCGAACAGGTCGAGAGCGAACGCCACGATCCCCATCGCGAATGCGAGCCTTGCCGTGCCCGGCATCTGGCCCGACGACAGCGAGGCATAGGTCAGCGCGCCATAGGTGACGAACTCGCCCTGCGGAATCAGGATCACGCGGGTCACGGCGAACACCAGCACCAGCGCAAGCCCGAGCAACGCATAGATGGCGCCGTTGGTGATGCCGTCCTGAAGCAGGAACAGCATGATCGTCGTGTTCAAGGCTGGCGCTCCCCCTTAAATCATGGCTGCGGCCGCGCGCTTTCAGGAAGCCGCCGCCGGTTGCGATATCGGCAGTTGAAAACGGTTGGCGATATTTGATATGGTGGATAACAATTATCAAATATAATCTCAAGGCCCGGGCCGTTGCGGCCCGGCCGCCTTGCAGCCTAGCCCAGATTGCGAGCATCGAGCGATGACTGTTTCCAAGACCGCCATGGCCGACGCCGCCAAGCCTGATTCCGTCAAGCCTGATTCCGTAAAATCTCGTCCCGCCCGCAAGGAGCCCGCCGAGCCGGCCATCGAAAGCGCCGCGCTGCAGCTCGGCGAACTGTCTGAGCTATTGGGCTATTCGCTCAAGCGCGCGCAACTGAAGATCTTCGAGGATTTTCTGCGCTGTGTCGCGCCGCTGCAGCTGACGCCCGCGCAGTTCTCGGTGCTGCTGCTGCTCGACCGCAATCCCGGCCGCAACCAGACCGAAATCGCCAATACGCTCGGCATCCTCCGGCCGAATTTCGTGGCGATGCTCGATGGCCTCGAGAGCCGCGACCTCTGCGCGCGGATCCGTTCGGCCAACGATCGCCGTTCCCACATCCTGATGCTGACCGACAAGGGCCGCGCGGTGCTGGCGCGGGCGAAAAAACTCGTCGCCGCCAAGCACGAGGCGCGGCTGAACGAATTGTTAGGCCCCACCAACCGCGCCGCGCTATTGGAAATGCTGACCAAGATCGCGCGGGAGTTCTAGTTCGTCATTCCGGGGCGATGCGAAGCATCGAACCCGGAATCTCGAGATTCCGGGTTCGCGCTGACGCGCGCCCCGGAATGACGGGGGCCTCACGCCGCGGCGATGCGACCTTGATCCTTCCGCACGTCGCGCTCCGACAGGAACAGCCGCTCGATCTCATGGGCGGGCAGCGGCTTGCTGAACAGGAATCCCTGCATCTCGGTGCAGCCCTCCGACGTGATCCTGTCGAGCTGTTCGGAGGTTTCCACGCCCTCGGCGGTGGCCGTCATTCCCAGGCCGTTGGCGAGCGCCGCAACCGCGCGGACGATATTGAGCGACCCGGTGTTTTCCGCGATGTCCTTGACGAAGGAACGGTCGATCTTGATCTTGTCGAACGGAAAACACTGCAGATAGGTCAGCGAGGAATAGCCGGTGCCGAAATCGTCCATCGCGATCCGGATGCCGAGCGCGCGCAACTGGTGCAACACCGCAAGCGTGGTTTCCCGCTGCTGCAGCAATACCGTCTCGGTGATTTCGATTTCCAGCCGCGTCGGCGCCAGGCCTGATGCCGCCAGCGCACCGACGATGACCTGCATCAGGCCGGGGCTGCGGAATTGAACGGCTGAAATATTGACGGCGACATTGAGATTGCCCGGCCATCGGGCCGCAGTGGCACAGGCTTGCCGGATCACCCACTCCCCGATCGGGACGATGAATCCGATCTCCTCGGCCAGGGGAATGAAGCTGGCTGGCGAGATCAGGCCTTTCTCCGGATGGTTCCAGCGAATCAGGGCCTCGAATCCGCTGATTTCGCGGCTCGCCAGATTCACCACCGGCTGGTAGTAGAGTTCGAACTCGCCGGCGTGCAGCGCCTTGCGCAGGTCCTGTTCCATGATGCGGCGGGTCTGCATCTGCAGGTCCATCGCGGGCTCGAAAAAGCGGAAGGTGCCGCGGCCGTCGCCCTTGGCGCGGTACAGCGCGAGGTCGGCATTGCGCAGCAGCCGGTCGGGTCGCAATCCGTCGCCGGGCCCCACCGCGATGCCGACGCTGGCGCCGATCACGGCCTGATGGCCGTCGAGTTCGAAGGGCTCGCTCATCAGCGCAATGGCGCGTTGCGCCAGCGAGGTGGCCGCGGCGGGATCGGCGATCGGGGCCTGCACGATGACGAATTCATCCCCGCCCATCCGCGCGATGGTGTCGCTCTCGCGGACGATCCCGCGCAGGCGGTCGGCGACGATCTTCAACAGCTTGTCGCCGGCGGGATGACCGAAGGTGTCGTTCACCGCCTTGAACTGATCGAGATCGAGGTGGTGAACCGCGACCAATTCCTCGCAGTGAATTCGGCGGCCCAGCGCCTGTTCCAGCCGCTCGTTCAGCAATACGCGATTGGCAAGACCCGTCAGCGCGTCGTGGTGCGCCATGTATTCGATCTTGACCTCGGATCGCCGCTGCTCGGTGATGTCTTCATGGGTGGCAACCCAGCCGCCGTCGGGCATCGGCCGATGCCTGATCTTGAAGGTCTTGCCGTTTCGCAATTCGACGATGCTGTCGGTGGGTTCGTGGGACACGGCGACGTTGCTGCGCCAGTGCAGGTATTCCTCCCGGGTCATGGCCGGACAGCTGCCGGCCTCAAAGCGCATGTCGACGATTTCGGGCAGCGAGGTGCCGGAGCCGATGCGGTCGCGCTGGAGGTCGTACATTTCGACGTAGCGGTCGTTGCAGACGATCAACCGGTGCGAAGCGTCGAAGAAGCACAATCCCTGCGACATGTTGTTGATCGCGGTATCGAATTGCAGGTTTCGAATCCGCAGGCGCTCTTCCTGCTCCTGGCCGAGTTCGAGCTGCCGCTGCAGGCGGGCGCTCATTTCCTCCCGTGCCGTGATGTCCTCATGGGTGACCATTCCGCCGCCGCCGGGCATCGGGTGAACGGTGCAGGCAATGATCCGGCCGTCGGCGAATTCCTGGATGCTGGTGGCGGGAACCCCGGCGTTTCCGGCGCACTCGCGAAAATAATCGTCGAGTTGCGGTCGGACCTTGATCCCCAAATTCATGCGGCGCCGGATCAGTTCGCCGACGGGGGTCCCCGGCTTCACCTGCTCGGGTGAGAGCCCGTAAATTTCAATGTACCGCGCGTTGCAGAACACGACCTCGTAGCGGCCATCGAAGACCACCAGTCCCAGCGACATGTTGTCGATGGCCTCAGCGAGAAGCCGACCCGGGTGAGCTGGCTCCGGATCGGCGGTGCGCTCGATCGAATCCACCATTTGGCGTTCCTCCGCCGCAATTCTTGCAGGTGTCACGGTGCTCCGACGATGAGGAGCCCTACATTAGAAGCCAAGGCTGGTGAATTGCCTGTTCGAGATGCCGGTATTTCAGTCAACTTCCCGGGAATTAGCTGAACAAGGCGTTAAGATTTCGCGCGAACGGCAGGCCGCGCAATCGCGGGTGCGGCAGACGAGGTCCTCAGCGTGAGGATCATCTTCCCGTATCGACGAGGATCACCCTGATGTCGTTGACATTGGTGAGCGTCGGACCCGTCAGCAGGAGATCGCCGGTGGCCGCGAAGAACGCCGTGGCATTGTTGTTGTCGAGATAGTTCTTCGGGTCGAGGCCGAGCGAATCCATCATCGCGAAGGTGGTCGCGTCGATCATGGCGCCGGCCGGATCGGCGGCGCTGCCGCCGCCGCCATCGGCGCCGTCGGTGTCGGCCGCCAGCGCGGAAATGCCGGAGGTGTGCCTGAGCAGAGCGGCCAGCGCCAGCGCGTATTCCTGGTTGGGGCCGCCGCGCCCATTGCCGCGCACGGTCACCGTGAGCTCGCCGCCCGACAGGATCGCCACGCGCCTGCCCTGGGCGCGCGCCTGCAAGGCAAGTCGCGCGTGCTCGACGCCGACGTCGCGCGCCTCGCCTTCGATGTCGGCGCCGAGATCGACGATGTCGTAGTCGGCCTCGCTTGCGATTGCGATCGCCGCGTCGAGCGAGGCCCGCGGCCGCGCGATCAGTTCGAAGCGGGCGCGCGCAAAGGCGGCATCGCCGGGCTTGCAGCTCTCATTGTCGGGATTCTCGAGCGCGCGGCTGATCGCGTCGTCGACCTTGAGGCCGTATTTCGCGACGATGGCGCGGGCGTCCGCAAGCGTGCTCGGATCGGGCACCGTCGGCCCGGAGGCGATCGCGGAAGCGTTGTCATGCGGAACGTCCGAGATCGCCAGCGTCAGGATTTCGGCACGCCGGCCGGCGCGGGCGAGCCTTCCTCCCTTGATTTGCGACAAATGCTTGCGGACGATGTTCATCTCGCCGATCGGCGCGCCCGAGCGCAACAGCGCCCGGGTCAGATGTTGCTTCTGCGCGAACGACACGCCGGCCGCCGGCGCGATCCAGTTGGCGGAGCCGCCGCCCGACAGCAGCACCAGCAAGAGATCGTCGGCGCCGGCGGTCCCGGCGAGCCGCAGGCTTTGCTCGGCGGCCCGCAAGCTGGCCTCGTCGGGCACGGGATGGCCCGCCTCGATCACCTCGATCCGCCGCGTCGGCACGCCGTGGCCGTGGCGGGTGGTCGCGATGCCGGAGAGCCGCGCCGGATCGAGTTCCAGCGTATCGAGATAATGCCGCTCCGCGGCCGCGGCCATCACGGCGGCGCCCTTGCCGGCGGCAAGGCAGATCACCCGGCCTTTCGGCACGGGCTGCAGATGCGCCGCCAGCACGACGTCGGGATGCGCGGCGGCCACGGCCGCGTCGAAGATCGCGCGCAGCAGAGGGCGTCTGTCGGTCATGGTGTTACGGGAATGGAAATCGAGGACATGCCCCTGCTTATCCATCCGATTCCGGCAAAAGAAAACCCCCGCACGCCAAGCTGCGGGGGTTTGCAATGCTTCCGTGTCCTGGACGCGGTCCAGAACCTCTAGCCGCCGACGTCACCGGAGATGATGTCACCGAACAATTCCCACTTCTCGCCCTTGAACTTCATCAGCTGCAGCTGGCTGATCGGGGCAAAATCGGTCGGAGAGGTGTTGATCTTGATGCCCGGCAGCAGGACCTCGGTGCGGAAGTCCTTGAGGTTCGCCGCCTGCTTCATGACGTTCTCGCGAGTCAGGTCGTCGCCGCAGTTCTTGAGCACCTCGACCAGCGTTTGCGACACGCCGTAACCGACCACGGTCGAACCGTCGAGCTTGTTGCCTTCCGGAAAATCCTTGGCCATGAACTCGTAGAACGCCTTCATTCCGGGATCGTTGTCCCACTGCGGATCGGAGGCGTCCTTCAGGTAGGCTGCGGAAATGATGCCCTGCGAGTTTTCATAGCCAGCCGGCTTGATGACGCTGCCGACCGAGGCCGAAACGTTATTGAGGATGTGGAGCGGCTTCCACTCGATTTCTGCGACCTTCTTGATGGCCTGCGCCGCAAATTTCGGCGTCGTGATGTCGATGAAGATATCGGCGCCGGTGGCTTTCAGCTTGACGATATGGTTGTCGATGGTCGGTTCGGTGGTCTCGTAGCTTTCTTCGGCCACGATCATCGAGGCCTTGGCTCCGAGTCCGTCCTTGAGGCCCTTGAGATAGTCCTTGCCGTAGTCGTCGTTCTGATAGAGCACGGCGATCTTGGCATCGGGCTTCTCCTTGAGAATGTATTTGGCGTAAATCCGCGCTTCGCTCTGGTAGTTCGGCTGCCAGCCCATGGTCCAGGGGAAGTCCTTCGGATCGTTCCACTTGGTGGCGCCGGTGGCGACGAACAGCTGCGGCACCTTCTTCGCATTCATGTATTTGTGAATCGCCGAGTTCGGCGGCGTTCCCAGCGAATTGAAGACGAACAGCACCTCGTCGCTCTCGACCAGCTTGCGCGCCTGCTCGACCGTCTTCGGCGGGCTGTAGCCGTCGTCATAGCTGATGAAGTTGATCTTGCGGCCGTTGATGCCGCCTGCGGCGTTGATCTTGTTGAAATAGGCCTGTTCGGTCTTGCCGATCACGCCATAGGCGGAGGCCGGGCCGCTGTACGGCATGATGTTGCCGATCTTGATCTCGGTATCGGTGGCGCCGGTATCGTATTTCTTTTGGGCGAGCGCGCCATTGCTCGACGCCGCGAGCAAGACGAACGCGGCGGATGCAATCGCTACTCTGCTGATGGCAACAGGCATTCCAGATCTCCCGTGTTGGCTGTTGTGCATGCGCCCTCTTCTCTTGGTTTTATTGCGGCGCAGCGGCGAATTGAATACCATTTGACGGCGGCCATCAAGCAGCAGCCCCTGCGATGAGGTCGCAGGGGCTGCTTCTTTAGTAGTCAGTCCGTCCGCCGGGCGGGAAATCAGCCGCCGACGTCGCCGGAGATGATGTCGCCGAACAGATCCCACTTCTGGCCCTTGAATTTCTCCAGCTGGAGCTGGGAGATCGGGGCGAAGTCGGTGGCGCTGGTCTGAACCTTGATGCCCGGCAGCAGGCCGCCGAGTTCAAGGCCGTTGATGCTGGCCGCCTGCTTCATGATGTTCTCGCGGGTCAGGTTGTCGCCGCAGTTCTTCAGCACATAGACCAGACCCTGCGCCACGGTGTAGCCGTACATCACGGAAGCATCGACCCGGTTTCCTTCAGGAAAATACTTGGTGAGGAACTCGTCGAACGCTTTCATGCCGGCATCGTTCTTCCACTGCGGATCCGAGGTGTCCTTCAAATAGGCCGACGAGATGATGTTCTGGCTGGCGTCAAAGCCGGCCGGCTGGATAACGCTGCCGATCGAGGCCGAGACGTTGTTGAGGAAGTGCAGCGGTTTCCACTCCACCTCGGCGAGCTTCTTGATCGCCTGCGCCGCGAATTTCGGCGTGGTGACGTTGTAGAACACGTCGGCGCCGCTCGATTTCAGCGTGACGACGTGGGAGTCGATGGTCGGCTCGGTGGTCTCGTAGCTCTCCTCGGCTATGATCATGGAAGCGGCCTTGGCGCCGAGACCGTCCTTCAGGCCCTTGACGTAATCCTTGCCGTAATCGTCGTTCTGATAAAGAATCGCGATCTTGGCGTTGGGCAGGTTCTTGAGAATGTATTTCGCGTAGATGCGGGATTCGCTCTGGTAGTTGGGCTGCCAGCCCATGGTCCAGGGGAAATTCTGCGGGTCGTTCCACTTGGTGGCGCCGGTGGCGACGAACAGCTGCGGCACCTTCTTGGCATTCATGTATTTCTGGATCGCCGAGTTCGGCGGCGTGCCCAGCGAATTGAAGATGAACAGCACCTCGTCGCTCTCCACCAGCTTGCGCGCCTGCTCGACCGTCTTGGGCGGGCTGTAGCCGTCGTCGTAAGAGATGAAATTGATCTTGCGGCCGTTGATGCCGCCTTCGGCGTTGATCTTGTTGAAGTAGGCCTGTTCGGTCTTGCCGATCACCCCATAGGCGGAAGCAGGGCCCGAATAGGGCATGATATTGCCGATCTTGATTTCGGTGTCGGTGGCACCGACGTCGTATTTCTTTTGCGCCAATGCGTTCGTGCTGGACAGGGCTGTTATCGCGAGGGCAGCCGAAATGGCCCCCAATCGCAATAGGATAGCAGGCATCTGGACCTCCTTGGTCTGGTTGAATGTGTTGATTTTTTTGATTGGGAGCGCTTGGCGGCTCCGTGGCGCATTCAATACCCTTCGGCTGCGCCCATCAAGAAAAAGCCCCCTGCGACCGGGGTCGCAGGGGGCGTTATTTAGTCGAACAGCCTATGTCACGGACGTGCGAATCGGCGTATCGGAACCCCGGTTTTCATCAGGGCGCGAAGCCGCAATTCAAGCTCACTTGGTACGACTTGCGCGATGTCCGCCATGCCCCGATAGCGACCAAATCTTGCAGCGCGGCGAGATGTCGCGATGTGCCAACATGCGACTCATGCACCGCAAAGAACAGCCTGACGTGATATGCTAACCTTTGACCGGGCTGGAACGGGTCAAATGGCAATCAGCATTGGAAGGCGTCAATTCATATCCGCCCTTGGCGGCACGGCAGTTGCTTGGCCGCTCGCGGCGCGCGCGCAGCAGCCGGCGCTGCCGGTGGTTGGATTGCTCAACAGCGCATCGGCGAGCGCATTTGAACATCTCGTGCAGGCGTTCCGCGATGGCCTGGGTGAGGCGGGTTATGTTGAAGGGCGGAACGTGGCGATCGAATACCGTTGGGCCGAAGGTCAGATTGATCGGTTGCCAGCGTTGGCAGCCGAGTTGGTCCAACGTCAGGTCGCCGTGATCGTTACGTGCGGCGGGGACGTTTCGGCACGGGCAGCCAAAGCGGCGACGTCGTCGATTCCGATTGTCTCAACCATCGGAGGCGATCCCGTCAAGGAGGGGCTCGTTGCGAGTTTCAATCGACCAGGCGGCAATCTCACGGGTGCAACCTTGTTTGCATATTCGGCTGCTAAGCGGCTGGAGCTGCTGCACGAGCTGATTCCCAAAGCCGTCACAATCATGGCTCTCTTCGATCCAAGCGATCCAGTCGTTGTGCTCGACAGGGAGTCATTGCAGGCGGCGTCGAAAACACTCGGATTACAGCTGCGTTTTGCGAATGCGGGCACGGTGAGCGAGTTGGATGCGGCCTTCGAGACGATTGCTCCAGATCGGCCCGACGGCCTCTTTGTCGGCTCAAATCCATTTTTCAACCGTCAACGCGATCAATTAGTCGGATTAGCGGCACGTCATACGATTCCAACGATTTATGCATTTCGCGAATTTCCCGCAGCCGGCGGATTGATCAGCTATGGAAGCCGACTTGCCGATACATATCGCCAAGTAGGCATCTACACAGGCAGGATTCTCAAGGGAGAGAGTCCTGTCGACTTGCCGGTTGTGCAGCCGACTAAGTTCGAGCTGGTCATTAACCTCAAGACCGCAAAGGCACTCGGAATCACCGTGCCGAACTCGCTACTTGCTACCGCCGACGAGGTGGTCGAATAGACCTTTCGTAATGCGTCACTTGACGATGGCAAAATGACGCTGTGGGTCATTCGCTACCGGATCGAGTCAGCGGAAAGTCCGGCCATGTCCGCTACGCCCCGAACGCAACAGGCACCCCACCCCGGATCAAGTCCGGGGCAGGCCTTCCTCTCCAAAGCGCCTCAGTTGCTCAGTTCGCCGGAGATAATGTCGCCGAACAGGTCCCACTTCTCGCCCTTGAACCGCATCATCTGCAGCTGCTCGATCGGGGCGAAGTCGGTGGCGGAGGTGTTGATCTTGACGCCGGGCAACAGCGTGTCGGGCGTAAAGTCCTTAAGATTCGCGGCCTGCTTCATGATGTTCTCGCGGGTCAGGTTGTCGCCGCACATCTGGATCACCTTGACCATGGTCTGCGCCGCGCCATAGCCGTAGACCACCGAGCCGTCGAGCTTGTTGGCGTCGGCATAATACTTCTCCAGGAACGCATAGAATTTCTTCATGCCGGGATCGTTGTCCCACTGCGAATCCGCGCCGTCCTTGGCGTAGGCCGCCGACAGGATGCCCTGGCTGTTCTCGAAGCCGGCAGGCTTGATGACGCCGCCGACCGAGGCCGACACGTTGGAAACGATTTGCAGCGGCTTCCACTCGATCTCGGCAACCTTCTTGATCGCTTGGGCAGCGAATTTCGGCGTGGTGACACTGATGAAGACGTCGGCGCCGGAGGACTTCAGCTTGACGATATGGTTGTCGATGGTCGGCTCCGTGGTCTCGTAGCTTTCCTCGGCCGTGATCATCGACGCCTTGGCCCCGAGCGCGTCCTTCAGGCCCTTGAGGTAGTCCTTGCCGAAATCGTCGTTCTGGTAGAGCACCGCGATCTTGGCGTCCGGCTTCTCCTTCATCAGGTACTTGGCGTAGATATGCGCCTCGCTCTGGTAGGAGGGCTGCCAGCCCATGGTCCACGGAAAGTCCTTCGGATCGTTCCACTTGGTGGCGCCGGTAGCCACGAACAGCTGCGGCACCTTCTTGGAGTTCATGTATTTCTGGATCGCCGAGTTCGACGGCGTGCCGAGCGGATTGAACACCAGCAGCACCTCGTCGCTTTCGACCAGCTTGCGGGCCTGCTCGACCGCCTTCGGCGGGCTGTAGCCGTCATCGTAGGAGATGAAGTTGATCTTGCGGCCGTTGATGCCGCCCTCGGCGTTGATCTTGTTGAAATAGGCTTGTTCGGTCTTGCCGATCACGCCATAGGCGGACGCAGGACCCGAATAGGGCATGATGTTGCCGATCTTGATCTCGGTATCGGTGGCACCGGTGTCGTATTTCTTTTGGGCGAGTGCTGCGCCGGAGGTGACTGTGAATGCGATGACCGCCGTCGAGAACGCGGCGATACGTAATTGTTGTCCAGAAAGCATAGTCTCTCCTTGGTTTAAGTCAGTTCAGGTTCTTCTTGAATTTGCCGACCAGCCCGTGGGCGACGATGGCGACCTGCCTTGCGCCGTGCGGCACCAGGAAGATGACGAGGAACAGCAGCACGCCGAACACGGCGCCGGACAGACCCTTGGAGATGCCTTCCGCGATGTTCGGCACGAAGATGATGAAGGCTGAGCCGACGATCGAGCCGGGCAGCCAGCCGACGCCGCCGACCACCATGCCGAGGAACAGCTGGATCGCCAGCGTGATGGTATAGCTGTCGGGCGCCACGAACTGCACCACGATCGCCCCCAGGCCGCCGGCGACGCCGGTGATGCCGGCCGAGACGCCGAACGCCAGCGTCTTGTACAGCGCGACGTCGATGCCCATCGCGGAGGCCGCGATCTCGTTGTCGCGGATCGCCATGAAGGCGCGCCCGGAACGCGATTTCAAGAGATTGACGGAGAAGATGTAGATCGCGAGCGCGATCACCAGCGTGAAATAATACAGCCACATGTCCTGCGACATCGGCAGGCCGAACGGCGCGTCGGGCTTGTCCACGACCAGCCCCTGCACGCCGCCGGTCCAGTACTCGAAATAGCCGAGTTTCAGGAGCTGCGGCATCGCGGTCGCCAGCGCAAAGGTGGCCAGCGCCAGGTAGACGCCGGACAGCCGCAGCGCCGGCTGCCCGAACAGGAATCCGAAGGCAAAGCAGATGATGCCGGAGATCGGCAAGGTCAGCGCGTAGTTCATCCCGGCATGTTCCATCAGGATCGCCGTGGTATAGGCGCCGACCGCGTAGAAGGCACTCTGGCCCAGCGAGAATTGCCCGCTGCCGCCGGTCAGGATGTTCAGCGCCAGCACCGCGAGGCCATAGACCAGCAGCATCGTCATCTGGAAGATGATGAAGTTCTTCACCAGCAAGGGTGCTACGACCAGAAGTCCGAGCACCACCAGCGAGGTGCCAGTGCCCAGCGTCATCGCCCGCTTCGGTACGGCCTCGACCGTGGGCGCTTCGGTGACGATTTCCTGAATGGCGCTCATGATCAAACTCGCTTCACGATGGGCCGGCCGAACAGGCCCGCCGGTTTGACGACCAACACGGTGATAATTAGCGCCAGTGCGATCGGCAGCTTCAGCTCGTTGCCGACGCCCGGGATATAGGTTCCGGCGAGATTTTCGAAGATGCCGACCAGGAAGCCGCCGATCACGGCGCCGAACGGGCTGGTCAGCCCGCCGAGCACGGCGGCGGCAAATCCGTAGATCAAGACGCCGCCCATCATGTTCGGCTCCAGGAACACCACCGGCGCGATCAGCATGCCGGCGATCGAGCCGATTGCCGCCGCCATGCCCCAGCCGAGCGCGATCATCCAGGAGGTGTTGATGCCGACCAGGCGGGCCGATTCAGGCAGCGCGGCGGCGGCGCGCATGGCGAGCCCGATCCGCGTGAACTGGAAGAAGAAATACAGCGCGATCAGCAGCAGCACGGTAACGCCGATCATGCCGGCCTGATGGGTCGAGATCAGTTGGCTGCCGAGGAAAGGGTGCGAGCCGAAGGGGGTCGGATATTGCTTGATGGTGAAGTCCCAGATCAGTCCGGCGACGCTGTTGATGATCGCAAACAGCGCGATGAAACCGGCGACGTTGGTCAGGATCGGCGCTTTCGCCAGCGGCCTGAACAGCAGCCGCTCGATGGCGATGCCGCCGGCGAACGAGATTGCCAGCGTCAGCATGAAGGCGCCCCAGTAGGGGACGCCCCACTGCATCAGCTGCCAGGAGATGAAGGTCGAGAACATCGCCATCTCGCCCTGCGCGAAATTGAGATGGTCGATGGCCTGGTAGATCATGACCACGGCGAGCGCCATGCAGGCATAGATCGCGCCGGTGGAAATGCCGGCCAGGATTTGATTGGTGAAAAGCTCCATCGCCGCGCTCCTCAGTAGCCCAGATAGGATTTACGGACGTCTTCGTTGTTGGCGATCTCGGCGGCATTGCCCGACATCACGATCCGCCCGGTCTCGATCACATAGGCGGTGTCGGCGAGCTCCAGCGCCAGCTGCGCGTTCTGCTCGACCACCAGGATGGTGACCTTGTCGTCGCGATTGATCTTGCCGAGAATCTTGAACAGGTCGCGCACGATCAGCGGCGCCAGGCCGAACGACGGCTCGTCCAGCAGCATCAGCCGCGGCCGCAGCATCAGCGCGCGCGCCACCGCCAGCATCTGCTGTTCGCCGCCGGAAAGCGTGCCGGCCTGCTGGGTGTGGCGTTCCTTCAGCACCGGGAAGTGATCGTACATGCGCTCGATGTCGGAAACCACGCCGGCCTTGTCCCGGCGGGTGATGGCGCCGAGCTGGAGGTTTTCCTCGACCGTCATGGTGGTGAAGGTGCCGCGGCCCTGCGGCACGTGCGCGATGCCGAGGCGGACGATGTTTTCGGTGGAGCGGCCGGCGAGCGAAGCGCCCTCGAATTCGATCGCGCCGGTCGAGCGCACCATGTTGCAGATCGCGCGCAAGGTGGTGGTCTTGCCGGCGCCGTTGGCGCCGAGCAGCGTGGTCATGCTGCCTTCGTTGAGACCGAATTCGAGCCCGTGCAGCGCCTGGACCTGGCCGTAATAGGCGCGCAGGTCCCGTACATTGAGCATCGCCGTCATTGGTCCTTGCTCCCGAGATAGGCCTTGATGACGTCGGGATCGGACTGCACCTGGGCCGGCGTTCCCTCGGCGAGCTTGCGGCCGAAATTCAGCGCCACCACGTGGTCGGCGATCGACATCACGAGACCCATGTGATGTTCGACCAGGAGCACGGTGACATGGCGGTCGTCGCGGATGCGGCGGATCAGGTCGCCGAGCACATGGACTTCCTCATGGTTGAGGCCGCCGGCGGGCTCGTCGAGCAGCAGGATTTTCGGCTCGGCGGCGAGCGCCCGCGCCAATTCGACGCGCTTCTGGGTGCCGAACGGCAGGCCGGAAACCGTGACATGGGCGACCTCGTCGAGGTCGAGATAGCTGATGATTTCGTGGACGCGCTTGTTGAGTTCGGCCTCGCCGCGGCGGACCCAGGGCAGCTTCAGCGAGTCGCTGACGATGTCAGAGTTGGTGCGGGCGTGGGTGCCGACCCGGACGTTGTCGAGCACCGAGAGATTGGGAAACAGCGCGACGTTCTGGAAGGTGCGGCCGATGCCGATTTCGGCGATCCGGTGCGGCGGGCGCTTCAGGATGCTCTCGCCTTCCATCAGGATGTCGCCCGAACTCGGCTGGTAGAGCCGGGACAGGCAGTTGAACAGCGTGGTCTTGCCGGCGCCGTTCGGGCCGATCAGGCCGAGGATCTGGCCCTGCTGCATGTCGAAGGAGACGCCGTTGAGCGCGATGATGCCGCCGAACACGACACTGACCTCGCGGACCGCGAGCAGGGGGGCGAACCCGGACGCAAGCCGGGGCTGATGTCCCTGTGCGAGCTGTACCTGCGTCATTTTGCTGCGCCCGAGCCGGTTACGCCCGAACGCGCTGCGCCGGAATGATCGCGCGAAGCCATGCGCCGACCACGCCTACCTGATCCCCTCGACCACACGTGCAACTTTCCCTCCTGCTCTCAACTTCCTGCTCTCTTCTTTTTTTGATTGCGGCTTTGCGCCGTTGCCGAACATGGAATGCGGCGCGGCGCCGCCGAGTGCGGCTTCGATGTTCCTTACCATCGCCACGAGGCGAGGTCCAATATCGTGGCGCAGCCGGTCTTCCGTGAAGCGGAATGCCGGCGCGCCACAGTTAAACGCATATGGACCGGTTCCGTCATTAAGCTTTAGTGCTACGCCGACGGCGGCGATGTCGTCGTGCCACTCGCCCGCCGAAATCGCGAAACCGTGCCTGGCCACCGTCTCGCCGGCGCGTTCGATGCCGTCGCGCAGCTTCGGCCAGCGGCTGCCGTAATATTCGCGCAGTTCGCGCAACAGGTTGCCGCGCTCCTCTTCGGGCAGCGCCCAGACATAGGCGCGCCCCATCGCCGTGGTTGCAATCGGAATTCGCGAGCCGACGTCCAGTTGCACGCCCAATGTCATGCCGCGGCTCTGGCCGAAATAGATCATGCTGGTGCGGTCGCGGCCGCCGACCGCGACCGCGCCGCCGGTCTCGCGCATCACTTCCTCGCGGAACGGCTCGGACAAATGCCGAACGCCGAGATTGGCGAGCGCCGCATAGCCCAGCGCCATGGCCGCGGGCGCCAGTTGATATTTCTCGAACCGCGGAACGGGTGTAAGGTAGCCGAGCCTAGTCAAAGTATAGGTCAGCCGGGAAACGGTCGGCTTTGGCAGGTTGGTACGGGCCGCGATCTCCTGATTGCCCAGAAGCCCGTCGTTGGGACGGAATGCGCGCAACACATCGAGGCCGCGGGAAAGCGCGACGACGAAGCTGCGATCGGTCGCCACTTTCTTGCCTGGACGTTTCATCGCCTGCCGCTGGACGGACCTCGTTGACAAGGGACGTGCTTCAAAATAACCCTCCCTGTCAAGATGTGGAATTAAATTCCGCAGTGCGAAACAGGCGGCAGCCACCTAGAACAACGCGACTAAGAACGACATAACCAAGAACGACATAACCAAGAACAAGGTATCCAGGGAGAGTCTCGTGAGCGAAGTCGTAAAACTCGAGCGTCATGACGTCATCGCCATTGTCACGGTCAACAGCCCCCCGGTGAACGCGCTGAGCGCCGCGGTGCGCGGTGGCATTTTGGACTGTATGAAGGCCGCGATATCAGATCCCGAAGTGAAGGCGATCGTGCTGACCTGCGCGGGCCGCACCTTCATCGCCGGCGCCGACATCACCGAATTCGGCAAACCGCCGAAGCCGCCCGGCCTACACGAGGTGCTGACCATCATGGAGAACTCGCCGAAGCCGATCGTTGCCGCGATCCACGGCACCGCGCTCGGTGGCGGGCTCGAGGTCGCGCTCGCCTGTCATTTCCGGGTTGCGACCAAGGACGCACGGCTCGGCCTGCCGGAAGTGAAGCTCGGCCTGCTGCCGGGCGCCGGCGGCACCCAGCGCCTGCCGCGCGCGGTCGGACCCGAATTGGCGGTCAAGATGATCGTCGGCGGCGACCCGATCAGCGCTCAGGAAGCGCTGAAGAACGGCCTGATCGAGGAAATCGTCGAGGGTCCGGCTGCGGGCGGTGAGGCCTTTGCCCGCAAGGTGCTGGCGGAGAAGCGACCCTTGCGCAAACTGCGCGACGACGATTCCAAGCTCGCGGCGGCGAAAGCCGACCGCTCGATCTTCACCAATGCGGTGGCGGCGATGACCAAGCGCGCCCGCGGGCTGGAGGCGCCGTTCGCGGCAGCCGACGCGGTCGGTGCGGCCATCGACCTGCCGTTCGACGAAGGGCTGAAGAAGGAGCGCGAGGGTTTCCTGAAGCTGGTCGCGAGCGACCAGTCGAAGGCGCAGCGCTATGCTTTCTTTTCAGAGCGCGAGGCCGCCAAGATCTCCGGCGTGCCCGAGGGGACGAAGCCGCGCAACGTCGAGCGGGTCGCCATCATCGGCGCCGGCACCATGGGCGGCGGCATCGCGATGTCGTTCGCCAATGCCGGTATTCCGGTGACGCTGATCGAGACCGGCGAGGAGCAGCTCAAGCGCGGCATGGGCGTGATGCAGAAGAATTACGAGGCCACCGCCGCGCGCGGCGGCATTCCGGCGGACGCGCCCGCCAAGCGCATGGCGCTGATCACCGGCGTGGTCGGCATTGAAAACGTCAAGGACGCGGACCTCGTGATCGAGGCCGTGTTCGAGACCATGGCGATCAAGAAGGAAGTGTTCGAAAAGCTC
This sequence comes from Bradyrhizobium sp., assembly GCF_035484855.1. Classification (GTDB taxonomy): domain Bacteria; phylum Pseudomonadota; class Alphaproteobacteria; order Rhizobiales; family Xanthobacteraceae; genus Bradyrhizobium. The sequence goes on along the minus strand of NZ_DATHOP010000051.1, from coordinate 8,473 downwards.
GATCAATATGCCAAGCCGGGCGCGGTGCTGGCCTCGAACACCTCCTATCTCAACATCGACGAGATCGCGAAAGTCACAAAACGTCCGCAGGACGTGCTCGGCATGCACTTCTTCTCGCCGGCCAATGTCATGAAGCTGTGCGAGATCGTCCGCGCCGACAAGACCGCGCCGGACGCGCTGACCACCGCGGTCGCGGTCGCCCGCAAGATCGCCAAGGTGCCGGCGGTGGTCGGCGTCTGCGACGGCTTCGTCGGCAACCGCATGCTGTCGCAGCGCGGCAAGCAGGCGGAAAAGCTTTTGTTCGAGGGCGCGCTGCCGCAGCAGGTCGACGCCGTCGTCACCAAATTCGGCATGCCGATGGGACCGTTCGCGATGGGCGATCTCGCCGGCCTCGACATCGGCTGGCGCTCGCGGAAAGATCGCGGCATCAAGTCGGAAATTGCCGACGCGCTGTGCGAAGCCGGCCGCTTCGGCCAGAAGACCGGCAAGGGCTACTACAAATATGAGGGCGGCTCGCGTTCGCCCTTGCCCGATCCCGACGTCGAAAAGCTGATCGACGAGACGCTGACCCGGCTCGGGCGCAAGCGCCGCGTCGTCTCCGACGACGAAATCCTCGAACGCATGATGTATCCGATGATCAACGAGGGCGCGCGGATTCTCGAAGAGGGCATCGCGGCGCGGCCGAGCGACATCGACGTGATCTGGCTCTACGGCTATGGCTGGCCGATCTATCGCGGCGGCCCGATGTTCTATGCCGATCAGGTGGGCCTGAAGCACATCGCCGACCGGCTGTCGTTCTACGCGAAGGAGACCGACGATCCCCGTCTGGAGCCCGCGCCGCTGCTCAAGCGCCTCGCCGCCGAAGGCAAGACCTTTGCCTCGCTGACACAGACCGCGAAAGCGGCGTGATGGGCTCGCGCCCTCTCTCCACGTCATTCCGGGGCATGCGAAGCATGAACCCGGAATCTCGAGATTCCGGGTTCGCGCTCCGCGCGCCCCGGAATGACGACAGGCGGTGGGCATGACCCATCCCGGCGAGAAATTCTATCCGGAAGGCGTCCACTGGGACGACCCGATCGCGACGGGAACGCTGCCCGACCTGCTGTCGCAGGCCGCGGCCGACTACGGCGCGCGGCCGGCGATCGAATTCCGCGACCGCCCGATCAGCTACGCCGAACTCGAAGCGATGGTCGAGGTCGCAGCCGCTTCGTTCCTGCGCGCGGGCTACGGCAAGAACAACTCGGTCGCGCTGTTCCTCGGCAATACGCCGGATCATCCGGTCAATTTCTTCGGCGCGCTCAAGGCAGGCGCGCGCATCGTGCATCTGTCGCCGCTCGACGGCGAGATCGCGCTGTCGCACAAGCTCAGCGATAGCGGCGCGCGCGTGCTGGTCACCTCCAACCTGTCGGCGTTGCTGCCGGTCGCGCTGAAATTTCTCGCTCACGGTCTGCTCGATCGCCTGATCGTGTGCGAGGACGACGACTGGGGCAAGGTCGGCACGCCACAGACGCCGCTGCCGAAAAATCCCGCCATCATCACCTTCCGCCGGTTCATCGACGGGGCGACGAAGCCTTCGCAGTGGCCTGACATTTCCGCCGATGACACGGCGCTGCTGCAATATACCGGCGGCACCACCGGCCTGCCGAAGGGCGCGATGCTGAGCCATGGCAATTTGACCTCGTCGGTGTCGATTTACGACGTCTGGGGCAAACGTGCCCGCGCGGAGCGCGGCAACCCGGTCGAGCGTGTGATCTGCGTGCTGCCGCTGTTTCACATTTTTGCGCTGACAGTGGTTCTCCTGAGCTCGCTGCGGCGCGGGCACCTGATCTCGCTGCACCAGCGCTTCGACGTCGAAGCCGTGATGCGCGACATCGAGGTCAAGCGCGCGACCGCGTTTCCCGGCGTGCCGACGATGTGGATCGCGATCGCAGGCCTGCCCGATCTCGACAAGCGCGATCTGTCCTCGCTGGTGAGCTGCGGCTCCGGCGGCGCACCGCTGCCGGTCGAGGTCGCCAACATCCTGGAGCGCCGGGTCGGCATGAAGCTGAAGAGCGGCTGGGGCATGACCGAGACCTGCTCGCCCGGCACCGCGCATCCGCAGGAAGGCCCGGACAAGCCGGGTTCGATCGGGCTGATGCTGCCCGGCATCGAACTCGACGTGGTGTCGCTCGATGATCCCAAAAAGATCGTGCCATCAGGCGAGGTCGGCGAAATCCGCATCCGCGGGCCCAATGTGACCAAAGGCTACTGGAACCGGCCAAAGGAAACCGCCGACGCCTTTGTCGGCGACCGCTTCCTCACCGGCGATATCGGCTACATGGACGCGGACCGCTATTTCTATCTGGTCGACCGCAAGAAGGACATGATCATCTCCGGCGGTTTCAATGTCTATCCGCAGATGATCGAGCAGGCGATCTACACCCATCCCGCCGTCCACGAGGTGATCGTGATCGGCATTCCCGACGCCTATCGCGGCGAGGCGGCAAAGGCCTTCGTCAAACTGCGTGACGGCGCAAAGCCGTTCTCGCTGGACGAACTCAAGACGTTCCTCGCCGGCAAGCTCGGCAAGCACGAAATCCCGGCGGCGCTGGAATTCGTCGACGAGCTGCCGCGCACGTCAGTCGGCAAGCTCTCGCGCCATGAACTGCGCAATCAGCAGCCCGCCGCGCTTAAACCGCAGCAACTCGCCTCGGGAGGCCGCGCGTGACTCTTTCAGCGTCGTCCCGGCGAAGGCCGGGACCCATACGCCGTGTCGCTCGTAATGGAAGATGGTGCCGATGGCCTTTGCGACAACAAGCATCGGTGGTTATGGGTCCCGGCCGTCGCCGGGACAACGAACGATAAGGTAAGGCGTTAATTCATCCGCTCACAGGAGGATCCGATGGATCTCAGCTTCTCTAAGGAAGAACTGGCGTTTCGCGACGAGGTGCGGGCGTTCTTCAGGGACAATGTGCCGCCCGCAACCCGGCAGAAACTGCAGGAAGGCCGGCACCTGTCGAAGCAGGAGATGATCGACTGGTGGCGCATCCTCAACAGGAAAGGCTGGGGCGTGTCGCACTGGCCGAAGGAATATGGCGGCACCGGGTGGACCTCGGTACAGCATTACATCTTTAACGAGGAGTTGCAGATGGCGCCGGCGCCGTCGCCGCTCGCCTTCGGCGTCAGCATGGTCGGCCCGGTGATCTACACCTTCGGCAACGAGCAGCAGAAGAAGCATTATCTGCCGCGCATCGCCAATGTCGAGGATTGGTGGTGCCAGGGCTTTTCGGAGCCCGGCTCCGGCTCCGATCTCGCTTCGCTGAAAACCAAGGCCGAGCGCAAGGGCGACCACTACGTCGTCAACGGCCAGAAGACCTGGACCACGCTGGCGCAGCACGCCGACTGGATCTTCTGCCTGTGCCGCACCGACCCCTCGGCGAAGAAGCAGTCGGGCATTTCCTTCATCCTGATCGACATGAAGACCAAGGGCATCACGGTGCGGCCGATCCAGACCATCGACGGCGGCTATGAGGTCAACGAAGTATTCTTCGACGACGTCAAGGTGCCGCTGGAAAACCTGGTCGGCGAGGAGAACAAGGGCTGGGACTATGCCAAATTCCTGCTCGGCAACGAGCGTACCGGGATCGCCCGGGTCGGCGTTTCCAAGGAGCGCATCCGCCGCATCAAGGAATTGGCCTCGAAGGTCGAGTCCGGCGGCAAGCCCGTGATCGAGGATTTGAAATTCCGCGAAAAGCTCGCCGAGGTCGAGATCGACCTGAAGGCGCTGGAACTCACACAGTTGCGCGTCGTCGCCGACGAGGGCAAGCACGGCAAGGGCAAGCCCAATCCGGCTTCATCCGTGCTCAAGATAAAAGGCTCGGAAATCCAGCAGGCCACGACCGAGCTTTTGATGGAAGTGATCGGCCCGTTCGCCGCGCCCTTCGACGAGCATGGCGACGACGGCTCCAACGAGGCGATGGACTGGACCGCGCAGATCGCGCCGAGCTATTTCAACAACCGCAAGGTTTCGATCTACGGCGGCTCCAACGAGATCCAGCGCAACATCATCACCAAGGCGGTGCTGGGGCTCTAGCCGTCATTCCGGGGCGCGCGAAAGCGCGAACCCGGAATCTCGGGATTCCGGGCCCACGCGAAGGCGCGTGTCCCGGAATGACAACAATCAAGATGTGGCCACTGCTCAGTCGTCATGGCCGGGCTTGACCCGGCCATCCACGTCTTGACGCGGAGGAAGTGAGACGTGGATGCCCGGGTCAAGCCCGGGCATGACGAACTAAATTCGTTATTCGGAGAAAGCAGAGAACATGGATTTTGATTTGTCCGAGGAGCAGCGGCTTCTCAAGGAAAGCGTCGACGGCCTGTTGGGGGATTCCTACGACTTCGAGGCGCGCAAGAAGTACATGAAGGAGAAGGGCGGCTGGAGCAAAGCCGTCTGGGGCAAGCTGGCCGAGCAGGGCCTGCTCGGGCTGCCGTTCTCCGAGGACGATGGCGGCTTCGGCGCGGGGGCGGTCGAGACCATGATCGTGATGGAGGCGCTCGGCAAGGCGCTGGTGCTGGAGCCGTATCTGGCGACAGTCGTGATCGGCGGCGGTTTCCTGCGCCGTGGCGGCTCGGCCGCGCAGAAGGCTGAACATATCCCGGCGATCATCGACGGCAGCAGGACCTTTGCCTTCGCGCAGCTCGAGAAGAATTCGCGCTACGATTTGTCCGACGTCTCGACGTCAGCGAAGAAGAAGGGCGACGGCTGGGTGATCGACGGCGAGAAATTCGTGGTCCTCAACGGCGAGACCGCCGACATGCTGATCGTCACCGCGCGCACCAAGGGCGGCCAGCGCGACGCCGCCGGCATCGGCGTGTTCCTGGTGCCGGCCAGTGCCAAGGGCGTCGCGAAGAAGGGCTATCCGACCCAGGACGGCCTGCATGCCGCCGACATTTCCTTCACCGGCGTCGAGGTCGGCGCCGACGCTGTCATCGGCGATCCCGAAGGCGGCTTGCCGCTGATCGAGCGCGTGGTCGACGACGCCCGCACCGCGATGTGCGCGGAGGCCGTCGGCGCGATGGATGAATCGCTGAAAACCACGGTGGAGTATCTGAAGACCCGCACCCAGTTCGGCGTGCCGATCGGCAGCTTCCAGACCCTGCAGCATCGCGCCGCCGACATGTTCGTCGCCGTCGAGCAGGCGCGGTCCATGTCGATGTTCGCGACCATGGCGAGCGATTTCGACGATGCCAAGGAGCGCGCCACCGCGGTGGCGGCGGCGAAAGTGCAGATCGGCAAGTCGGCAAAATTCGTCGGCCAGCAGTCGATCCAGCTCCATGGCGGCATCGGCATGACCCAGGAAGCGAAGATCGGCCACTACTTCAAGCGCCTGACCATGATCGAGAACACTTTTGGCGACACCGACTACCACCTTCGCCGCGTCACCAATTCAGGCGGGCTGGTGTAAGAGAAAACCGTCACCCTGAGGTGCCGTCGCGCTTTGCGACGGCCTCGAAGGGTGGGGGCTGGCACCGAACTATCTGCCCATCCTTCGAGGCTCGCCCAGCGGTGCAAGTGCACCGCGAGGCTCGCACCTCAGGATGACGGCGTCACTTGCGGAGAAACTCGAAATGAAATCCACCCCGTTCGATCTCACCGGCAAAGTCGCCGTCATCACCGGTTCGAGCCGCGGCATCGGCCGCTCCTCGGCCGAACTGCTGGCGAAACTCGGCGCCAAGGTCGTGATCTCCAGCCGCAAGGCGGATGCCTGCAAGGAGGTCGCCGATGGCATCAACAAATCGGGCGGCGATGCCCATGTCATCGCCTGCAACATCTCGCGCCGCGACGAAGTCGAGGCGCTGATCGCGGGCGCCACCAAGCATTACGGCAGGATCGACATCCTGGTCTGCAACGCGGCGGTCAATCCCTATTACGGCCCGCTGCTCGACATCAAGGACGAGGCCTTCGACAAGATCATGAGCTCTAATGTCAAGAGCAACATCTGGCTCTGCGCCCTCGCAATCCCGCAAATGGCCGAGCGCGGCAGCGGCTCGGTCGTCATCATCTCCTCGATCGGCGGCCTTCGTGGCTCGACCGTGATCGGCGCCTACGGCATTTCGAAAGCCGCCGACTTCGCGCTGTGCCGCAGCCTCGCCGGCGAATGGGGCCCGAAGGGCGTGCGCGTCAATTGCGTGGCGCCGGGCCTGGTCAAGACCGATTTCGCCCGCGCGCTCTGGGAAGACGAAGAACGCCTGAAACGCCGCTGCGCCACCACGCCCTTGCGCCGCATCGGCGAGCCCGACGAAATCGCGGGCGCGGTCGCCTATCTCGCCTCGGATGCCGCAAGCTTCATGACCGGCCAAACCATCGTCGTCGACGGCGGCGTCACCACCGCGTCGGCGTAGTCAAACCCTCTCCCGCACTTCGCGGGGGAGGGTGCCGAGCCAACGGGTCGGCGCGAAGCGCCGCCCGATGATAAACTCCGCGAGGCGGGTGGGGGCTCTCTCAGCGAGTCCCGATGCCGAGAGAGCCCCCACCCCAGCCCTCCCCCGCGAAGAGCGGGAGAGGGAGCGCAGGCACCGGCGATATTGACCTTCACGCCCCAATCCGCTTGCCTCTGCGCAAACCCGCACAACAAACATCCGGGGGAAGCAACACCATGTCCTTTGTGCTGGCCATCGATCAGGGCACCACATCCTCGCGCGCCATTGTGTTTCGCTCCGACATCTCGATCGCGGCGACCGCGCAAGCTGAATTCCCACAGCATTTTCCGGCTTCGGGCTGGGTCGAGCACGAGCCGGAGGACATCTGGACCTCGACCATCGCAACCTGCCGCGACGCGCTGAAGAAAGCGAATCTCGCGGCCAAGGACATCGCCGCGATCGGCATCACCAACCAGCGCGAGACCACCGTGGTGTGGGACCGCGCGACGGCTAAGGCCGTCCACCGCGCCATCGTCTGGCAGGATCGCCGCACCGCCGACATCTGCGCGAGACTCAAGGCCGAAGGCCACGAGCCGGCGATCTCGCAAAAAACCGGCCTGATCATCGATCCCTATTTCTCCGGAACGAAAGTCGCCTGGATCCTCGACCACGTTCCCGGCGCGCGCGAGCGCGCCGATCGCGGCGAGTTGCTGTTCGGCACCGTCGATTGCTATCTGCTGTGGCGGCTGACCGGCGGCAAGGTGCATGCGACCGATGCCACCAACGCCTCGCGCACGCTGCTGTTCAACATCCACTCTGGTGAATGGGACGACGATCTCCTGAAAATCTTGCGCGTGCCGCGCTCGATGCTCCCGGAGGTGAAGGATTCCTCGCACGCCTTCGGCGAAAGCATCAGTGAGCTGTTCGGCGGCGCCATCGCGATCTCGGGCATCGCCGGCGACCAGCAGGCCGCCACCATTGGACAAGCCTGCTTTTCGCCGGGCATGATCAAGTCGACCTACGGCACCGGCTGCTTTGCGCTGCTCAATACGGGCGCGACGCCGGTGGCCTCGAACAACAAGCTCCTGACCACCATCGCCTACCAATTGAAGGGCCAGCGCACCTACGCGCTCGAAGGTTCGATCTTCGTCGCGGGCTCGGCGGTGCAGTGGCTGCGCGACGGGCTGGGCATCATCAAGACCGCCCATGAATCGGACGAACTCACCGAGAAATCCGATGCCACGCAATCGGTCTATCTGGTGCCGGCCTTTGTCGGCCTCGGCGCGCCGTACTGGAATCCGCGCGTGCGCGGCGCGCTGTTCGGGCTGACCCGCAACACCGGCCCCGCCGAACTCGCGCATGCCGCGCTGGAAAGCGTCTGCTACCAGACTTTTGATCTCTGGGCCGCGATGCGCGCCGACTGGCCCGACGCCAACGCCGCCAATGTCGTGCTGCGCGTCGACGGCGGCATGGCGGTGTCGGACTGGACCATGCAGCGTCTCGCCGATCTTTTGGACGCGCCGGTCGACCGCCCGATGATCCGGGAAACCACCGCGCTCGGCGCCGCCTATCTCGCCGGGCTGTCAGCGGGCGTCTATCCCGAGCCCGCGAAATTCGCCGACAACTGGCGGCTGGAGCATCGCTTCAAGCCGGCAATGTCTGCGGCGACAAGGGAGCGGAAGCTTGCGGGATGGGCGCGCGCGGTGAAGGGGCTGTTGGCGAGCGATGAGGGGGAGGGGTAGTCCGGCTAATTAGCGATCACAATCCTCGTTTTTACCGCGGTGCCAGCGCGTGTCGACAATTCCAATGCTCGAAAAGTCGAAGATCTCGCAATTCTCGATATTAACACTCAATCCGGCAAGAATGTTGACACCGTTAGCGCCCAGGCGTGGCGGCCGCGCCGCTGATGCTGAGGTTGCGCAGGATGACGACATCGGTTGATCCGGCGTTGACGGTAATACCGTTGGTTCCTGACGCCAGAATGGAGGCCATTCCCTTCCCGTCGATGGTAATCGACTTCGTGATGGTGACGGGGCCGTATCCGCCCGGATCGAGAACGTCGATCTCGCCGCCG
>NZ_DATHOP010000050.1:0-3538 GCF_035484855.1 Bradyrhizobium sp. | reverse complement strand
CGCTTGCGTACCGCAGGTCACTGCGTTGATACTCGGCACGAGTGATTTCAGTCCATGGCATGATGCTCTCCCTCGAATCTTTGCAAATCCGAAGGAATCACGGCCTGCTGGAATCACTCACTGCTTTTTCGGTCAGGCTCTGAGGTTGATCACCAATTCGAATCTGGTTGGCAGGACGACCGGCAGGTCTGCGGGCCTGGCCCCGGCGATCACCCGGCCCGCATAGACTCCGGCCTGACGATAGGTGCCGAGGATACTCGCGCCGTAGCAAATGAGTCCGCCGGCCTCCACGAACTCGCGAATGTAGTACATGGTCGGCAACCGCAGGCGCGCCGAGCCCGCGACCATCTCGGAAGCCCTGCTGTCGAAGAAGGGATCGACCGCGATCACGAGGGCGTCGGCCTTGACGGCAGCGAAGGCGGCCTCGAGCGCCGCGGCATCCTCGACCTTCACGATATCGAGCGCCACGCCGTTCTGGCGCGCCGCTACCTCGGCATCCTGCATCTGCGTCGCGGCCGACGCGGTGGACGGATGGACCAGCATTGCCACGCGGCTGATATCGGGCGCCAGCTCGCGTAATAGTTCGAGCTGCTTGGCGATAATGGCCCCGCCGGAATAGAAAGTTGCTCCGGTCAGATTACCCTCGGGTCGATTGATGCTCGTGACGATACCGGTAGAGACCGGGTCGAGCCCGGTCGTGAAGATGACGGGAATCGAAGTCGTCGCCTGCTTTGCGGCAAACCAGGCGCTCCCGCCGGCCACGATCGCGGTGACACCGCGCGCAACGAGTTCGGCGGCAAGGACGGGGAGACGATCGTTTTGATCTTCCGCCCAGCGATATTCGACGGCGACGTTGCGTCCCTCCTGATAGCCGGCATCCTGCAGGCCCTGCCGGAAGGCCGCCGCCACCGGCTCACCCCTGGCCTTGGAGCGAGGATTGAGGAATCCAATCACCGGCATCGACGACCGCTGCGTCTGCGCCTTCAGCGGCCACGCCGCTGCCGCACCGGCGACGAGCGCAATCAGGTCCCGGCGTTTCATTTGCCTCCCCCGGCTTATGGAAGGCATTGTACAAGAACAATTGCGTGGATTGATAGGGCCGAACCGGCGTACCGCGCGCTGGGCTAGGCTCGGCACTGCGCAAACGCGTGGCGAACGAGAAACGGCCGACATCTCTTCGGAAATCGCCTTGCCGAGTCGCAGCACTTATCCAAACAAACCGGGCGACAGTCTTTCCGTCTCCCACGCCTGCAAAAATTCCTGCTGCTGGCCGAGCCAGGCCATCGATCCCGTGCCCCATTCGGCTGTTCGTCCGGCATATTCGCCCATCAGCCAGATGTGGCGGATCGGCACGAACAACGCGATCGCCTCGAAGTCCGCAGGCCTGATCGGGCGGACCGAGCGATAGCCGTCGATGAAGGCCAACCACATCGCGTAGCGGCGGCGACCAAACGACAGCTGCGCCCAGAGGTGCACGGCGAGGTCATAGGCGAGATAGCCGAACCCGCCATCGTCGAAATCGAAGAACCGGGCCTGTCCGGCCAGCGGTCCCTCGGTGACGATGTGGGCGTTGATGCCGTGGCAGTCGCCATGACAGCGGATCCAGCTCAGCCCGGGCCGCGCGCGGACCCGCCCGTCGAGCCGGGACGCCAGCTCGAGGAGATAGCGGCGGGCTTCTTCCTTCATGTCTGCCAGTGCGATGACGGCGGCGACCTGGCGGTGCAGGAGATGATCGAGATCGAGCCGGTAGCGGCCACTTTCCCGATCCGGAAAGCACTCGGCTGCGTCATGCAGGCGCGCCAGCGTCGCGCCCTGCACCCGCGCGTCCTCCGGCGCGTCGAGATCGGGCGGGCGTCCCTCGGCGTGCCGGAACAGCACCACGGGACGAAATCCCTACGGCATGGCCGCTTCGCCAAACAGTGCGCCGGCGCGGTTCGCAACCGCCGCCGCAACCGGCACGCCGACGGAATCCAGAAAAGCGATGAACCTGGTCTCGGATTCCACGTCGGCATCGCCGCGGCGGCGCCGGCCCGACATCCTCAGGACATAGCGGGTCTGATCGGAGGCGCGGATCGCAAAGCTGTCATTGAAGCCGCGCTGCAGCAGGCAGCATTCCAGCGGTTGCGGCAGATCGTACTGGGCCGCGACGAATGCCGCCACAGACTCGGCGGTCGCCGTCGAGTAGGTTGTCGCGAGCAATCCAGTATCAGCTTCGCTCATTCGTTTTAGCGCCTCGATCCGTCACGCGCGGCACGCTCAAAAATCCGCGAAACCGGCGACCGTCGGCGGAGGCGCACCAAGGGAAAAGCACAAAATAGCGGCCCGGCGGACCGATGCCAACCGTGGCGAGGCAGCCAGGTTGAACGCGAAGCCGCCTTGCGCGCCTGCAGCGGTTTGCCTACGCTCCGGCTAGCCACATTCCTTTGCGAGGAAAAACAATGCGCCGAAAATTGTGGACTTTGGCGGTGCTGGCCGGTCTCGCGTTCACCGGTGCCGCGTCGGCGCAGAACCGCGTGGGAGCGCCGCTGCCGGCTGCGCAGGGTGTCAACGAAAAGTCGCTGGTGGCCAAGGCGCAGGCGGCGCTCGACGCCAGGCAGTGGGTGGATGCGGAAGCTGCATTGAAGCAACTGGTGTCGTCCGAGCCGCGCTGGGAATATTTCGAGGCGCTGGGCAACGCGCAAATCAACGGGGGTCACTACGAGGATTCGATCGCCTCCTGTCAACGCGCCATCGAGATGGCGCAAAAGAACGCCGCCCCTCCCGCCGCCATCGGCAGGATGTACACCATGATCGGCAACGCTAACCTGAAGCTGAAGCGCAATGACGTGGCGATTTCGGCTTATGAAAAGGCGGCGGCGCTCGATCCCAATCCGGCGGTGGCCTACTTCAACATCTGCGCGGTGCTCTACAACATCGGCGAGACGGTGAAGACGCTTGCGGCCTGCGACAAGGCGATCGCCGCCGATCCGAAAAAGGCGGATGCCTATTTCGTCAAGGGCTCGGTCATGGTCGGTCAGGGCGCCGTGGGGAAAAACGGCAAGTACACGGTGCCTTCCGGCACGGTGGAAACGCTCAAGCAGTATCTCGTTCTCGCTCCCGGCGGTGGACATGCCAAGGAGGTCCAGGAGATGCTCGATCTTCTGAAATGACCGGCATGCACCGATACATCGACCGGATTCACCAGATGCCGCGAAACTGCGAATTATAGACGCTGATAATGTGGTCGCAGCGGGCGGTCAGGCGCGCTGCCTCGTCCGCAAGGCCGGCGCGCTTCGCCAGATCGATGGCTTCGGCCAAAAAGCCGCGTGCATCGTCGCAGCAGTCCTTTGCCGAACGTGGGCTCGCCTCGTACATGGCGTCATAGGCGGCCTCGGCGCGTTGCTCGTTCATTTTCATTTCAGCGATCAGGGCTTTCACTTCGCTGGCCGGAGCGAGCGGTCCGACCGACAGACGTATGGTCCCCAGCCGCACCAGCTCGATCATCCGCTCCAGCAACGCTCGCACGACCGGGAGCGGGTCGCCCCGCCGGAACTCGTGC
>NZ_DATHOP010000049.1:0-7003 GCF_035484855.1 Bradyrhizobium sp. | reverse complement strand
ATGCGCGCGATTTCGATGCCTTGCGCGATCTCCTGTCCGAGGAGGTCCGTCTCGACCTGGTCAACCGCACGCGCCTGAAAGGACGCAAGGACGTCTCGGTCTATTTCACGCGCTATCGCGAAAATCCCAACTGGCAGGTGGTGCCCGGTTCTGCCGAGGGACGGCCGGTGCTCCTGGTCAGCGATCCAACGGTTGCCGCAGGCGACGCAGCCTACGTCATCGTGCTCGATTGGGCCGGCGAACAGATTTCGGCCATCCGCGATTTTCGCTATGCGCCTTATGCGACGGAGGGTTTGTTGGTCGAGCGGATTTGAACCAGTTGCAGTTTGATTAGTCGGTTTTTGCCGACGCTTCGCAACTTTCAAACTCGCTGTTTGCGGGATCGCGGCGCTTTCGGTGCATTCTGGATCGGGACAAGCCGAGCGACGACAGCAGGCCTTACCGCATCGTCGGAATGACGAACTCGGAGCCTTCTTTGGTGCCCGACGGCCAGCGTGCGGTCACGGTCTTGGTCTTGGTGTAGAAGCGGATCGAGTCCGGCCCGTGCTGATTGAGATCGCCGAAGCCCGAGCGCTTCCAGCCGCCGAACGTGTAATAGGACAGCGGCACCGGGATCGCGAAATTGACGCCGACCATGCCGACCTGAACGCGATTGGTGAAGTCGCGCGCGGTGTCGCCGTCGCGGGTGAAGATGGCGACGCCGTTGCCGTAATCGTGCTCGGACGGCAGCCGCACCGCTTCTTCGTAGTCCTTGGCGCGCACCACGGCGAGCACCGGGCCGAAGATTTCTTCCTTGTAGATTTTCATGTCGGGCGTGACATCATCGAACAAACAGCCGCCGATGAAATTGCCGTTCTCGTAGCCTTGCAGCTTGAAGCCACGGCCGTCGACCACGAGCTTGGCGCCTTCCTTGACGCCGGTATCGACATAGCCGCGCACTTTGTTGAGCAGTTCTCGCGTCACCATCGGTCCGTAATCGGCCTGTGTGTCGGTCGACGGCCCGATCTTGAGGCCTTCGACGCGCGGAATGAGTTTTTGAATGAGCGTGTCCGCCGTCTTCTTGCCGACCGGGACCGCGACAGAGACGGCCATGCAGCGCTCGCCGGCCGAACCGTAGCCGGCGCCGATCAGCGCATCGACCGCCTGGTCCATGTCGGCATCGGGCATCACGACCATGTGGTTCTTGGCGCCGCCGAAGCACTGCACGCGTTTGCCGTGCGCGGTGCCGGTCGCGTAGATATATTCCGCGATCGAAGACGAACCGACGAATCCGATCGCTTTGACGCGCGCGTCGCTGAGCAGCGTATCGACCGCTTCCTTGTCGCCATTGACGACATTGAGCACGCCCGGCGGCAGGCCCGCCTTGATGAACAATTCGGCGATGCGCATCGGCACCGACGGATCGCGCTCCGACGGCTTCAAGATGAAGGCGTTGCCGCAAGCGATGGCAGGCGCGCATTTCCACAGCGGGATCATCGCCGGAAAATTGAACGGCGTGATGCCGGCGACGACACCCAGCGGCTGGTGCATCGAATAAAGATCGATGCCGGGTCCGGCGTTTTCGCTATATTCACCCTTCAGCAGATGCGGGATGCCGCAGGCGAACTCGGCCACTTCAAGACCGCGCTGAATGTCGCCTTTGGAGTCGGCGAAGGTCTTGCCGTGTTCGGACGACAACAGCCGCGCCAGATCGTCATATTCGCTCTGGATCAGTTCCAGGAATTTGAACATGACGCGGGCGCGCCGCTGCGGATTGGTGGCGGCCCAGGCAGGGAAGGCTGACTGCGCATTGGCGATCGCCTGTTCGACTTCGGATTTCGCCGCCAGCGCGACCTTGGCCTGGACTTCGCCGGTATTGGGATTGAAGACGTCGCCGAAGCGCCCGGACGCCCCCTTCACCGCCTTGCCGCCGATAAAATGGCCGATCTCGCGCATCATGGTCTCCCTTATCGTCCCGGCATTCGCGCACCGGTTTTCTCGCCAGAAATTGTCGCTTTGATCGGGCTATCTAGCTGGTTTTTCGCCTGCGGGTCATCCCCTTTGCGAGCCATTTACCCTGGCAAAGCACAAGCCAATCCGCGGCTTTCCGACGCCGCAAAAGGTTCCAGCGGTAACCGTCCCTTAAGCGCAATGACCTTACGTATAGGGCCATAGCATGGGTGTTGGCTCGGCTCCTTAGCTTGGCTCCTCGGGGCTCCTCCAGAATGGGGGCCCGCCGTCGCGGGTTGGGTGCGTTTCATGGACATAGCAACGGGCCTCGGCCTGCTCGCCGGCGCGACCGTGGTCATCACCCTCATGCTCATGGGCGGCGGCCTGGGCATGTTCGTGTCCGACCACGCCATCATCATCATTTTCGGCGGCTCGTTTGCGGCGACCCTGATCCGCTTCCCGCTGTCCTCGATCTTTCACGGCCTGCCGCTTGGCATGAAATTCGTCTTCACCATGCGTCGCATCTCGCAGCGTGAACTGGTGGACGAGATCGCCGGCCTTGCCGAGATCGCCCGCAAGCAGGGACCGATCGGTCTGGAAAAGGTCGAAGTCGAAGATGCCTATCTGGCCAAAGGCATTCGCTTCGTCGCCGACGGCTATGACGCCGAATTCATCCGCGACAATCTCGAGCGCGATCGCGACAACTTCCTGAGCCATCTCGACGAGGGCCAGAAAATCTATCGCGCGGTCGGCGACTGCGCGCCAGCCTTCGGCATGATCGGCACGCTGATCGGCATGGTGCAGATGTTCGCCAACATGACCGATCCGTCGAAGCTCGGCCCGTTCATGGCGACCGCGCTCTTGGCGACGCTCTACGGCGCGGTGGTCGCCAACATCATCTGTCTGCCGATCGCCGACAAGCTGCACCTCAAGCTCGCCGATGAGGAAATCAATCGCACGCTTATCATCGACGGCGTGCTGATGATCCGCGAGTCGAAGAGCCCGACGCTGGTGCGCGAAATGCTCATCGCCTATCTGCCGGAGAAGCACCGCGGCGAGCCCGAGCCTGAACCTGTCCCGGCCTAGCGATGGCAAGGCGCGAAAAGGCACATGCGGGCGGTCACGGCTGGTTCGTCACCTTCGCCGACCTGATGGGACTGCTGGTCAGCTTCTTCGTCATGCTGGTGGCGTTTTCCAATCAGGATCAGCAAAAGCTGCAGATCGTCGCCGGCTCGATGCGCGATGCCTTCGGCGTGCAGACCAATGTGCGCTATTCCGGCATCATCGAAGTCGACGGCTTGCCGACCCGGCCGAAGCTCAAGAACGCCGCGCATATTCAGCCGGAAGACGCCTCCGCGACGCCGACGCCGGACGCGAACGACCGCAATCAGCGTTACGGTGCGAAGTTTCAACAGGACGAAGCGTTCGCGCTTGCGGCGGCTTCGCTGCGCCAAGCCTTGCAGGACATGCCGGAACTAGCGGAGGCCTCCAAACACATCATGTTCGAGGAGACCAAGGACGGCCTCGATATCAACATCGTCGACCAGGAAGGCCGCTCGATGTTTCCGGAAGGCTCCAAGGATCCTTACGAGCGCACCCGCCGCATCATCGAGAAGATCGCCGGCCCGTTGAAGGCGCTGCCCTATCGGATTTCGATCACCGGGCACACTTCGGCCTCGCAAACTCCGGCCGCGGCCGATTACGGGCCGTGGAACCTGTCGGCCGATCGGGCGAACGCGGTACGCCAGATTTTGGAAGAGCAGGGGTTGCCGTCGAACAATATTTATGAGGTCGCCGGCAAGGCCGACACCGACCCGATGTTCCCGGACGACCCCTATATCGCCGCCAACCGCCGCGTGACCATTACCCTGATGCACGAACCTCCGCCGGTGCCGCCAGGACTGACGCCGTAAAAGATGCCGTAGAGGCTGCCCCGTAAAAGATATTTCCGGGGAATGGCCGCTTGGGGTGAATGCCGCAGCCCGGTTCCGGAGCGCCCCTGATGGCCGCCGGGCCGATCGATTCGCCGGGGTTCGTCCCTAAATGCTTGATCCAGTATAACTAAATCAGATCGGCTGGGACCCAGACCGAACTCGGCGGCGCTACGCGTCCACCGTCATCGTACCGGCTGCACCCGCGTCGGCGGCGCGGAAGCCCGCCGGCGCGCCCATGACTCCGCAGCGTGAACGGTGTATAGGCGCGGCCCTGCATCCCCTCCGGGACACCAGGAGCAGGGCAAGGTCCTGTTTCAGCATTCATGACAGACAGCGCGAGCGCTCCCGTCGGGAGCGAAGTGCCGGCAAACGGCAGCGGCGAAGTGCGTTCTCACGCCGGCTTCTGGGCGCTAACTCTGGGCAGTATCGGTGTCGTCTATGGCGACATCGGCACAAGTCCGCTTTACGCGCTGCGCGAAGCCATGCTCGCGGCCTCGAACCAAGGCCACAGCACGATCGACCGTGCGACCGTGCTCGGCGTCGTCTCGCTCATCCTGTGGGCGCTGTTCGTCATCGTCACCTTGAAATACGTCGTCATCCTGTTGCGTGCCGACAATAACGGCGAAGGTGGCACGCTCACCTTGATGGCGCTCGCCTCGCGCGCCGTCGGCCGCATCTCGCGGGCGGCGACGCTTGTCACGCTGCTCGGTATCGTCAGCGCGGCATTGTTCTATGGCGACGCGGTGATCACGCCGGCTTTGTCGGTGCTGTCCGCGGTGGAGGGTCTCGACGTCGCAACGCCGGCGTTCCATGAATATGTCGTGCCGCTGACCGTCGTCATTCTGCTCGTGCTGTTTGCCATGCAGTCGGTCGGCACCGCCAAAGTGGCGGCATTGTTCGGCCCGATCATGGTGGTTTGGTTCGTGGCGATCGCGCTGCCCGGCCTCGGTTGGATCGCGCGCGATCCGGGAATCCTGTGGGCGCTCAATCCGTTCTACGGCGTTTTCTTCCTCACCCATCACGGTATTATCGGTCTTTACACGCTCGGCGCCGTTTTCCTGGCCGTGACCGGCGCCGAGGCGCTTTACGCCGATCTCGGCCATTTCGGCCGCGGTCCGATCCAGATCGCGTGGATTGTGCTCGTCTTGCCGTCGCTCGCACTCAATTATCTGGGGCAGGGCGCTTTGGTCTTTGCCGAGCCGAAGACACTCGAAAATCCATTCTTTCTGCTTTATCCCGAGTGGGCGCGGATCTCGATGGTGGTGCTGGCGACGATCGCCACGGTGATCGCAAGCCAGGCGGTGATCACCGGCGCCTATTCGCTGACCAGCCAGGCGATCCAGCTCGGCCTCCTGCCGCGGTTCGAAGTGCGCCATACCTCGGCGCAGACCGCCGGCCAGATTTTCATGCCGCGCGTCAATTCGCTGCTGCTGGTCGGCGTGCTGCTTCTGGTGGCGCTGTTCCGCTCGTCGAGCGCGCTGGCGTCCGCTTACGGTATTGCCGTCACCGGCACCATGGTCGTCACCTGCATGATGGCCTTCATCGTGATCTGGCGGATGTGGCGCTGGTCGCCGCTCGCGGCCGCGGCCTTGATCGTGCCGTTCCTGTTGATCGATCTCACCTTCCTGTCGGCCAATATGCTCAAAGTCATTCAGGGCGGCTGGGTGCCGCTGGCGCTCGGCGGGCTGGTGATGCTGGTCATGTATACGTGGCGGCGCGGCACGCGCATCCTCTTCGCCAAGACGCGGCGGCTCGAAACCCCGCTCGACGACCTGGTCCGCATCCTCGAGAAGAAGCCGCCGCAACGGGTGCCCGGCACCGCGGTGTTCCTGACCAGCGATCCGAAAAGCGCGCCGACGGCGCTGATGCACAGTCTCAAGCATTACAAAGTGCTGCACGAAAAGAATGTCATCCTCTCGGTCGAGACCACCCATACGCCGCGCGTCGACGCCGACAAGCGCGTGCGCATCGAGCCGGTTGGCTCGACCTTCATGCGGGTCTTGCTGCGCTTCGGCTATATGGAGACGCCGAACATCCCGAAGGCGCTTGCCATCGCGCGCAAGCTCGGCTGGCACTTCGACATCATGTCGACGTCGTTCTTCCTGTCGCGGCGCACGCTGCGGCCGGCGCCGCGGCCGGGCATGCCGCTGTGGCAGGACCGGCTGTTCATCACCCTAGCGCGCTCGGCCAACGACGCCACCGACTATTTCCAGATTCCGACCGACCGCGTGGTCGAGGTCGGCACGCAAGTGACAATCTAGCAAGTGACGATCTAGCCTCTTCACGTCGGCGCCGGCCGCGCGATATAAGCAGAGTTCATTACTCGCGAGGAGCCGTGTGATGTCGGATCAAAATCTCAGCGTCCGCGATCTGACGCCGGAGGAGGTCGCGGCCGGGTTGCGCGAAGGCCGCATGGTGCTCGTCGATGTCCGCGAGCCGAACGAGACCGCGGTGGAGCGCTTTCCGGACGCGGTGATCGTGCCGCTGTCGGACTTCGACGCCGGCGCCATTCCCGATCCGCAGGGCCGGGAAGTGGTATTCGCCTGCCGTTCCGGCCGGCGTTCGGTCACTGCCTCGCTCGCCGCGCAGCAGCACGGCTATCCTTATGCGTCACATCTTGCCGGCGGCATTTTGGCGTGGAAGGCGGCGGGCCTGCCCACCGAGACCTGATGGCTTTGCGCCGCTTCCCGCTCATCGTCACGCTCGCCGGCGCGATCGGCGCGCTGCTGGCGCTGCCGGCAGTCCCCAAAGAGCGCGTCGTCAATTACTACAATTGGTCGGACTATCAGGACCCGACCATCCTCGACACATTCACCAAAGAAACCGGCATCAAGGTCCGTTTCGACACTTTCGATTCCAATGACACGCTCGAAGCAAAGCTGCTCGCCGGGGCATCGGGCTATGACGTCGTGGTGCCCAGCGCCTATTTTCTCGCCCGCCAGATCAGCGCCGGCATTTTTCAGAAGCTCGACAAGTCGAAGCTCCCCAATCTGCCGGCAGTGTGGCCGGAGATCGCAAACCGTCTCGCCCTCTACGATCCGGGCAATCAATACGCCATCGACTATATGTGGGGCACGACCGGCATCGGCTACAACGTCAAGAAGGTGAAGGCGATCCTCGGGCCCGACGCCGTCATCGAT
>NZ_DATHOP010000048.1:0-11111 GCF_035484855.1 Bradyrhizobium sp. | reverse complement strand
CGCCGAACACCGTCATCATCGCGCTGGCGGTATTTCTGACCGCGTTCGTGATGGGCCCGGTGCTGCAGAAATCATACGACGACGGCATCAAGCCCCTGATCGCCAACCAGATCAGCGTCGAGGATGCGCTGCAGCGTGCTTCCATGCCGCTGCGCGGCTTCATGCAGAAGAACGTGCGCGAAAAGGACCTGAAGCTGTTCATGGACCTGTCCGGCGAGCCGCCGCCGGCGACGCCGGAGGAAATGTCGCTGCGGATCCTGGTGCCGGCGTTCATGATCTCCGAACTGAAACGCGCCTTCGAGATCGGCTTCCTGTTGTTCTTGCCGTTCCTGATCATCGACCTCGTGGTAGCATCGGTGTTGATGTCGATGGGCATGATGATGCTGCCGCCGGCGGTGGTATCGCTGCCGTTCAAGCTGATCTTCTTCGTGCTGGTCGACGGCTGGTCGCTGGTGGCGGGAAGCCTGGTGCAGAGTTACGGCGGATAGGCTGCAGATCCAGCCATTGGCGCGGCAGCGGTCTGAGCCGCGAAAGCCGGAATCCGCATGGCGACAGCTGCCCGCCGGATGCGGAATTCGCCCTGCCGGTCGATCGGCCCCTTTCGGCCCGCGCCGGCGGGTGCTAGGCTAGTGTGCGATTAAACACATCAGGATGTGTGAAATAGCATAACAGCCAAAAGAGACGGAAATGAAAAACCGGCTTTATCCGGCGGTCCTGGAGCGTGGCCCCCGGGGGACGTTCGGCGCGTGGTTTCCCGATTTCCCCGGCTGCGTTGCCGGCGGCAGATCGCAGCAGGAAACCATCGAGAAGGCGGAAAACAAGCTGGCGCAAACGGTCGACGCGCTGGCCGAACAAAGCCGGCCGCTTCCGGAGCCGACGCCGATCGAACGAATCGTGCTTCCCAAAGGGTGCGACCTGCTCGCCTATTTCATTGTCGGGGTCAACCCGCCGAATCCGTCGGAACGGGTGAATGTCTACCTGCCGAAAAGCCTGATCGGCCGGATTGACCGCCGCGCGACCGAACTCGGCATGAGTCGCTCGAGCTTTTTCGGGTTCGCCGCCACTCACGCGCTAACCATGTTCCCGGGCCACAGCATCTTTTTGGCGGATGCGGTGGAGACGCGCTCCAAGGTGCACAAGACCGGCCGGCTGCGAGCCGAAAAGCCACCGGCCAAGAAAACTCGCGGCAAGCTGAAGGCCTGATTCGCGCTTGTCGCGCCGGCTGCGCCGATGGCCTTCGACGGTCCTATCCGGCCCTTCGGATGCGCGCAATCGCCATGAAATTACATCTCAAAGTTGTGTGGAGATCGACTGACTGACATTCGTCCGGTATCTATTTGTAGTTGCAGTGACAACGGATCTTTGTATGGTTCGACGGTGTCCCGGGCGGGGTCAGGCAATGCGTTGCGTTGAACGGTTGGGCCGTGCTCGGTGCCTGCAGAAAAGGGAAACCGAACATGAAAAAAACACCGCGACACGCGCTCCTCGTCACGCTGGCAATCGCCGCGATCGGCTTCGTCGGCAACGTTGCCGGCGCCGCGCCGCCACCGCCCGCCAAGAACTGTCCGCAGTTTGGTTGGTCGGAAGGACTAAAGAGTTTCCTGGCGCCGGACTTCCCGTTTCCCACCTCGGACACCAAGCCCGTGCCGACCCCCGACTGTAATTTTCATCAATGGTCCTGGGAGGCTTTCGTCTGGGCCACCGCGCTGCTCAAGGACCCGGCGTCGGGCGACATGGTGCCGCGATTCATGACCTTGCACACGCCGGCCGAGCTCCTCAGTACCGGCGTGGCTGCCGCCGAGCCCAAGCGGCTGACGCTGAAGCTCGCCGCCCGTTCGGAGACATTCCTGGGCTCCCCCGGATTCACCGAAGGCGCCGGCGCCATCGTCGAGGCCGACGGCAATATGCTGGTCGCCCAGAACGGCTACCCGGTCTATGCCTCGGTTCACATGAACCAGTCGTATTTCGACACCGCCAAGAAAAACCTGATCGCCACCGGCGGCTTCCAGAGCCAGCCGGCAGACTCCAACTTCGACGTCGGCGCCGCCGTCTTCAAAGCCACTTGGCTGCGGCTCGATGCCGGACAACAGCCGCCGGCCGGCACCTATACGACACAGGCGCAGCTGCCGGTGCTGGAAACCAAGGTCATTCCGGGTCGCGTTACCATCGAGCCCGTGGACGGCAAGTTCGTCACCGCGACGGTGGCGCTGGTTGGCCTGCACGTGGTCGGCCTGACCGACAATCACCCCGAATTCCTCTGGGGGACGTTCGAGCACAACTTGAACTCGCCGGCCACGGCGGACAACACCTTCACGCCGTCGGCGACCCGCAAGGATCCGAAGAGCTATACCTTGTACAAGGGTGGCACCCCGTTCTCCCAGGTGAACGCTGCGTTCAAGCCACCGACCCTGCAACTCGACGAGACGTCCCAGAAGATCACGCCCGTGACCAATGTGGTGCTCGAAAATCAGACCGGCGGCGAGGATCTGACGAACGGCGTCGGCAACATCATCGCCATCAATGGTCAGGCTCAGTCCGCCGTCTCGGCCTTCCCGCCTCCGCAATCGGTATTTGCCCACTATAATCTGATCGGAACCGTTTGGCTGGCGCCGAATACTTATAACCTGAACAGCAACCAGACCAACGCGGTCGGTTCGGTCAATTTAGCGAATGCCACGGCCGAGACGTTCGCTCAGAGCCCCAACAATACGCCGATCAGCGGCGTGATAAACTGCTTCGCCTGCCACAATCCCGGTTCCTATACATTCCAGAAGCTGCCACCTCCGAAGCTGCCGAGCCGGCTGATCGCGTCGAGCCACGTGCTGGCCGTAGGCTCACCTTACGAGGTGCCGAACTCGATTTGGGGCGATGTTTCGTTGCTGCCGTCGCCGTTGCTGCCATTGCTCCGCAGCAAGTAACGGGCACACGAAGGCCTGCGTCCCGGCACAGCGTCGGGACGCGGCGCCCTGCTCAGTTCTCGCGTCGCTCGCCGAGATGTCGCATTTCCCAGGGCAGGATGACCTTTCGAAAAATCACCGGATCGGGCCAAGTGCCGGCGCTGCGGCCCATGTGGCCGCCGGCCGGATTGATCCAGGCCTCCCGCGGCACGCTGCCGCTGTTGATGAGAAGTTCGAGATCGTCCATCGGCACCTGGGTGTCCTTGGTGCCGCCGACCACCAGCATCGGCGCCGAAGGCCCGCCGAGCAGCCCTTGCGCCTGCAGCGACATCTTCGGCAGTAGCGCCAGCAATTCGTCGGTCGACGTCAGGCCGTAGACGAACAGGCTGGCCGGCAGCAGGTCGAACAGATATTCGCGGGTGTACATGCGGCCGCGGAAGAAATCCGGCTGGAAGGTATGGTGGATCGGCGGCGACTGGGCGACGGCGCCGACCAGGCGCCTGGCTTCGGTATGCGCGAGCTTGGCGGCCCAGTAGGCGCCAAAACTCTGGCCGTGCACGAGGATGCGGCCGGAGTCGATCTCGCTGCGCGTGGCGAGATAATCAAGCACGCGCGAATACATCCGATCTGAGTTTTCGCGGGCCTTGAGCGGCGCCTGTCCGGTGCCGGGGCTGTCGACCGCGAAGAAGCCGATGCCTTCGGCGAGCGCCGCCGCATAGGTTTCGGCCACCGTTTCCTTGCGGCTGTCGAGGCCCGAAATCGCCAGCACCAGCGGCACCGGCCGGGCGACGTTGGCGGGCAGCCGCAGGTAGCCCACGATCTCGCTGCCCTCGAAGGGAATGCGCACGACTTCGAGCGGCGGATCGGCATATTTGGCGTGCAGCAGATAGGCCTCCACCGCGCGCTGGTAGGCGGCCTGCTTGCCGACCGACGTCGGCGCCGGCCACTGCCCGAAATAATACAGCCGCCAGGCGCGCAGGTAATTGGCGTCGGCCTGCTTCGGGTCGGAAGCCGCTCTTGCCTTGGCCATGTAGCCGTCGGCGACCGCGCTCCAGGCCGCGGCCCATTCGTCCGCGTCGCGCGTCTTGATGCGGCCGAGCGCATCCTTGGCGTCATCCGGCTGGATGCCGAGCGCCGGATAGGCGCCGGTCTGCGCCCGCGCCAGCGTCTCGGCCTTGATCTCGTCGATGGTGCGGTCCGCGGTCTGCGCGGACGCGCTCTCGGCAAGCGACATCAGCCCCGCCAACAGCAGCAATGATAGTCCACGCATGGCGCCTCTTCCCGAATTTTTCGTTTGCGATCGAGTGTACCGGGATGCATGGGAGCCCCGCCAGCGAATTGTTGGACTGCGCCTCCCGCTCCGTTATGATGACCTTGACGCCTCGGGAGCCACCGCCATGCAACAACCATTCGACCGCGCCGCCGAAGATCTCGGCAACTCGATCCATCTCGAACATGTCAATGTAACGATACCCGACCAGCGGCTGGCGACCTTGTTCTATGTCACCGGCCTCGGGCTGACCCGCGATCCCTATCTGATGGTGTCCGACAGCAACATGTGGGTGAATGTCGGCCGAAGCCAGTTTCACCTGCCGGCCGGACACGCCCAGGTGCTGCGCGGCCATACCGCGCTCGTGATCGAGGGCCGCGAGGCGCTGCTCGCCCGCCTCGCCGCCGTCGCCGGCAAGCTTCAGGGCACCGCCTTCGCCTACAGCGAGCACAACGACTATGTCGAGGCGAGGTGCCCGTGGGGCAATCGCCTGCGTTGCTATGAGCCGGATGCCGCGCGCTTCGGACGTATCACGCTCGGCATCCCCTTTGTCGAATTCGCTGTGCCGAAGGGGACGGCGAAGGGCATCTGCGCCTTCTATCCGGAGATCATGGGAATTCCGGCCGAACTGAAGAACGGCGACGGCACGGTTGCCCGCGTCAAGGTGGGAAAGGACCAGTATCTGCAATTCCGCGAGACCGATTCCCCGCAGGGCGAATTCGACGGTCACCACGTGCAGATCTACATCACCGACTTCTCGGGTCCGTACCGCCGCCTGTTGGAGCGCGGCCTGGTTTCGCAGGAAGACAATCAGTACCAGTACCGCTTTCGCGACATCGTCGACCTCGAAAGCGGCAGCCCCCTTTTCACGGTCGAGCACGAGGTGCGCAGCGCCACCCATCCGATGTACCTGCGGCCGCTGGTCAACCGCAATCCGGCCACCACCAACCGCACCTACGCCAACGGCCATGACGAATGGCTCTGGGCGATGGGGCCGGACGAGTACGACCGAAGGTAGCGGCACCGCCGAAAGTCCTGCGGCCTGCCGCCGGCCCGGCAAGGTCGCGGACGGCGCGGTATTCACCTCGATGAGCCACATCGATGGGCGCAGAAAACCCAAAGCGGCGGAGCGGTCACTGAACCGGCGGAAGCCTGCTGGTCTGCGCTCAGAAAAATATCCGTGCAATGAGCCGTCTGCATGGGCGGGTTGCAATCGGTGGCGATCACATTTGTATCGCGCGAAGTTCATTCCGAACCTCTTCCCTGATCCAGGGAAATTGGTGTTGTTCGGTATCCGGCAATGAAACCGGATATGAAAAGCAAAAACAGACAAAACAAAAAACAAAGGAGAGCAACATGCTCAGAAAATTACTCGGTGTAGCCGCCATGGCTGCGAGTGCCTATGCTTTCGTGCCCGCACATGCCGCACAAATCGGCTTTGGTTGCAGTGGAGAAGACCAGGCGAGAGTCGAAGGCGCAGTTGAGACCATGGCCGACGGTCCCGGCAAGTTCACGGCGCAAAGGGAGGTCGCTCAGGCGCAGGACGCCATGCTCAATGGCAATATGCGTGGATGCGCGATGCATCTTAGCCGTGCGATGAACGCGGGCAGCGTGACCCAAGCCCCGTACGCCAATACGCTGGCCCAAGCTCCGGCGGAAACCACACCGGAAACCACACAGCAAGCCCCGTCCCAATCGCAATGGGGGTGGAAGCCGATGAAAGGTGCGTATTAAGCCTCGGCAGCAGCAAGCCTTGGCAGAGGGGCCTGACCGCACGGCGGCGGGCCCTTCATGACCGTTCGGCGCCGACAGGCGAAGCGCCAAAAATTGATTGGAAATCGAAAGGGGCCGCCAACCAAGGCGGCCTCCCACCTTGAACCGTGGTCACGCCACGGACCTCGAGTCATCGGCGGCAAACGGGAACGGCTGAACCTGTTTTGCTTTCGCCTGCATTAGCTCTTTGTCGACCTTTCCTTGTGCCTCCAAAACGGAGGTAGTCCGAACAACCTGGTCGGCGTGTCCGTTCTTGCCCTTTTCTTGCCCTTTCGGACTTATGCACCGCAGGATGCCGTACCCTACTCAAGCACCTCGTCTGCGGCGAGCAGGTCGGCGGCCGGCGCAGCGCAGCAAAAAGCCCGAATCATTAATTGAAATGCCTTTGTCCGGTACCGGACAGACAGCCAGCTCTTGTCCAACAATAAAAGGGGCGTGGCGAGTGAGGATGGGTGAGGAAACGGCAATGGACGCAATCGGAGCGGTTTTTCCGCCGGAACTGATCCAGCTGATGAAAGCAGTCCTCGACGATGCCGTCGCGACGCTTCCGGAATCGAAGCGTACGTCGACGATGATGGCCGAAATGGCTTCGCAAATTCTCAGCCGTGCCGGCAAGGGCGAGCGAAATCCGGCGACACTAAAACTGGCCGCGCTGTCGGCCGTGGTCGAGTGTTCGCACTATTCGCACGACATCTCGCCGGAGCGGCGTGCGGTATGAGGAAAGGGCCCGCGAGGTGTCGTCGTGGAAGACCTGCAGGCAAGGCTCGAAAAGTTGCTGACCGATGCGGAGGATTGCGCCCTCATTGGCAAACTGGCCACCGATGCAAGGAAGCGCGAACCCTTCAATCGATTGGCCGCCGACCTGCGCGGTATGGCATTCGATGTTCGAGCCGTGATTGCGTTGAAGCTCGCGGAGCCGGGTGACGACATTCAAAACCCGCCGCTAGGTAGAGAAAATGGCGTGAGTGATGAATTTTTCAAATGCGAGAGATGAAAGCCTGATCGCCTTCTATGAAAGTGTTCGACGGCAAGTTCGAGCCGACATGCATTCTGGCGGGCGTTATCGCTTCATCGGCGAGGCAACAAGGCAATACGCCGACACCCTTCGCGAAGAAATGGAGCGACGACGACTCAAATTTACGCCGATCGATTGGCATCGATAACCGACCTTGGTGTCAAAATGACCAAAATCGAAGAACGAACAGCCGCGAATATGGACGTCGTACTCGAGGAAGTCTGCCGGAATTTGCCACACGGGGGCGACCATGAGAGCCGAAAGCATATCGCCAAAAAGCTCATGCAAAGCGTGAAAAAAGGAAACGTCACGCTGGAAGGGCTGCGGGCTGTGGCCGGCCGCGCGTTTGCTGAATTGTCGGAGCGCAAATCGGCCTGATGCAATCTCCAAAAATCACGGCAGCCTGAAACGAGCTCTCGGCGCAGCGCAACGCAACAGGGCCGTCTACTTACACGAGTTCATCCGTCCAGACCTTGAAGCTGACCAGGGTGTTCGGCCCGAAGGTTTGGGTCAGCGGCACGTCGGCGGCATCGCGGCCCTGCGCAATCAGTACGCGGCCGATTCGCGGAATGTTGTTGCGCGCATCGAAAGTGTACCAGTGGCCGCCGAGATAGGCCTCGAACCAGCCGGCAAAATCGCCGGCGGCCCACGGCAGCGGCATGCCGATGTCGCCGAGATAGCCGGTGCAATAGCGCGCCGGAATGTTCATGCAGCGGCAGAACGCGATGGCGAGATGGGCGTAGTCGCGGCAGACGCCCTTGCCCTCGTTGAACACCTCGAAGGCCGTCATGGTGGCGCGCGCATGCTCGTAACCGAAGCCGATGTGGTTGTGAACGAAGTCGCAGATCGCCTGGACCCGCTGCCATCCCGGTGTCGTGTTCTCGAACAGCTTCCATGCGATGTCGGACAACCGGTCGGTTTCGCAGTAGCGGCTGCCGAGCAGATAGACGATGGCTTCCGCCGGCAGATCCTCCACCGCATGTTGTGACGCCGATGGAACGACAATATCGGGCAGTCCGCTATCGCGCACCGTGCCGTCGGCGGCAAGCCGCACCCGCCCGGCGGGCGCGACGAGCCGGCTGCACCAATTGCCAAAACCGTCGCGGTAGGGCGTGATCGGCACCGAGGGGCTGACGGTAAGGTAGTCGGGCACGACGATGTCGGAAGCTCGCGTGAAATGCGTGCCAAGCACGGCAATCAACGGCGTCGGCTGCGGGAAGTCGTAGATCATCTCGAAGCCGACACGGATTTTCATGCGAAACACCTGCTCGAGCCGCTCGCATTGTTCAAAAAGCAATACGTCGACGGACCGCCTGGTACGGTCACAAACGCCGGCGAACCATCGAGTTTTTTGAAATCAATTGCGCGTGTTGTGAAGTTGGCTACGACGGCGGCCGAATACAAGGCAATGCGCCGAACATTCGACCCGCTGCCGCGGTTCCTTCCGGATAGCGATAGCCAATCGGGCTAAAAGAGCGCACGGTGGATGGATGCACAATCACGGCGCTGGAACGGAATTGTTTGCGAAAGACGGCCACGCATGACCATGCGCTCGCGGCGGGAAACCGTCACCTTCAAGCATCCCTTCCGGATCAAGGGCATCGATCGGCTGCTGCCGCCGGGCGCCTACGAAGTCATCACCGATGAGGAGATGATCGAAGGATTGTCGTTCGCGTCATTCCGCCGGGTCGCCACCATGATCATGGTGCCGGCGGCGGGCCTGCGCACTTCGGCGATGGAGATGGTTTCCATCGGCTCGGTCGATTTGTCCGATGCACAGCGCATCGATGCGAGCGCCTCTTGAACGACAGGCCGCGAAGCGCGAGCCCCTACCCTTTCACATCGTAATGCTTGCCGAGGTGGTCGCCGATCTGGACGATCATCGCGACGCATTCGGGATAGCCGGGTTTGGCCTTGGTGGCCTCGTCGGCCTCGGTGCGGAATTCCCAGCCGTCATCGTTGCGCAGCACAAATATCCCGATCCCGTCGGGGCAGTCGACATGAACCTTGAGCTCGGCCCTGGCCATCGCGATGAGTTCGGCTTCGGTCTTCCTGGGCTTGCTCATGGGGGTCCGTTCCTCCGGATGGTATATGTCCGCAGGTTGCCGTCTCGGAACGTATCTGTCGAGAGCGTGACGGCGGCGCTGCGGCCTATCTTGCCGCCTCGACCCGCTTCAATCCGATGATCTGCGGCAGCGAGCCGGTCGACGCCGGATCGGCCTTCCGTGTTTCCGGTTGCCACGCGGTGGCGTCCGGGAAGCGGGCCTTCATCTCGCGCAGGAAGCCGTCGAGGGTATCGACCCTCGCGGCCAGCTTGGCGACCTCGCCGAATTCGGCGCTGGAGGCGGAGGCAGGCTTGCTCGCGGTCTCGAAGGCGGCACGATCGGCGTCCCCGCTCATCAGCGGGGCATATTTCTCGCGGAAGCGCGCGAGCCCGATGACATCCTCGGCCAGCGCATATCCGACCACGGCGCGGATGATGTCGCCCTTCTCCGCCGCGTTCAGCGGCTTGAAGTCGCGCCAGCGCTCGCCGTAGTACAATTCGATCTGTTCGGAGGCCTCGCGCCAGCGCCGCGCCGCCCAGTAAATGTCGGAGCGAAGCCGGATCGCCTCGCGGCCGGGGATGTTGGAGATGATGTCGAGCGCGAGGTCGTGGCGCCCGACGTCGCTTTGCGCGCGCGCTTCCAGCAGCAGCCGCTGCTGCCGCAATTCGCCGGAGAGATCGGCGATCCGCGTGGAGCGAAGCGCTGCTATCGCCCGATCGGGCTTGCGGCCGGTCAGGTACACCATGGCGAGCCGTGCGGCGACCTGCGCCCGGGCCGCGCCCTCCAGCCGTTTGTCGACCTGGTACTGCAAGAGTTCGCTGGCCTGGTCGAGCAGGTCGACCGCGACCAGCCGGTCCGCCAGCTTGCGGATCATTTCATCGCCGCGGCGACCGATCGGCGTCAATTCGCGATACTCGTAGAACATCGCCAGCGCATCGACTGGCGGCAGGTCGTCGCCCTTCGAACTGAGAAACAGCTGCGAAAACAGTGCCGACGCCGCGTCCTGGGCGGCGCGCGAGGCTTCCGAATTGGGCTGCAGCCGGGTCGCGGTGCGGGCTGCTGCGAACGCCTCACTGTAGCGTCCGGTATCCGAATAGATGCGCGCCAGAATTTGCAGCGTCTTCACCTCGATGCTGTCGCCGCGCCAGGTCGCCGACAGCGTTTCCAGTTCGCGCAACGCGTCGGCCTGGCTGATTTCGTCGCGCCGCTGGCGCAGCTCGATGTCGAGCAGCCTGGCTTCGGCGGCCGCGGCCCTGTCGGTGGATTCGACGGCGAGCCGGTATTCGTCCTGCGCGTCCTTGTCGTGGCCGAGCGCCTCGGCGAGCCGGCCGCGCAGCACCGAGATCGAAGGCATCATCTCCGCCGTAGTGCCGATGACCTCCAGATCGCCGGAGCGCTTGGCAGCGCCCGGATAGTCCTTGACTTCGAGCGAGGCGCGCATCGCGTCCGTGACCACGATGCGTTGCAGCTCGATCGGCAGCGAGGTGATGGCGAATTCGACGTTCTTGAATTTCTCGCGCGCCTCCGCCCATTTTCCCATACGGGCGTAGGCCAGCGCCTTCCAAAGCTGCGAATCGTAATTGGTCCCGATCGCCGGATTGGCGAGATCCTTCAATCCCAGCTCGGGCCGCCCCATCAGGACGCTTGCAAGCGAATGCACGATCAAGACAATCGGATCCTCGAAACCCGGCTTGGCATCAACCAGTGCGAGATCGAGAACGCCCTTGGCTTCCGGATACATCTCGCGCGCCAAATAGAAGCGGGCCAGATCGATCCGGGCCGGTGTGCGCTGATCGGGGTCGGCTGTCGCCGCGGCCTCAATCAACGCGTCCTGGCGTATATTGAAGATACCTTCCTGATTCCTGTGCCACTCGCCGTCGTCGAAAATCGGCCGGGCTATCGTCGGTGCGCGCTCCACTCCGGTGTTGACCGACGACAACGTCAGACCGCCGGGCCTGCCGAGGATGATTTTGTCGGAGGCAATCTCGGCGGTGACATCATCGGAATTCGGATGAATCGCCACGCCGTGGATCGATTCCAGCAGCGACATCTCGACGAAATCCTGCCGCTTGATGAAGCCGCGAACCGGCGGCGGCGCCGTGATCACCAGC
>NZ_DATHOP010000047.1:0-24725 GCF_035484855.1 Bradyrhizobium sp. | reverse complement strand
GTGGCGAGCAGAACCTGCTGCTGACCCTCGGCGGGCACCTGCTGTGTTTCTTCATCATCGCGATGGCCTGCCATGGCGAGCTGGCGCGCACCCGCCCAGCCGCAAGATATCTCACCGGCTTCTATGTCGCGCTGTCGTTCGGCGGCATGGTCGGCGGATTGTTTGCCGGATTGATCGCGCCCTATGCGTTCTCGTGGATCGCGGAATACCCGATCCTGCTGGCCCTGGCGGTGCTGTGCCGCCCGACCGGCGGCAACGAGCGTTTGCCGCGCTGGAGCGCCTGGTACTGGCCTTTTATCGCGGTGCTCGCGGTGGCGCTGATCGCGCCGTCTTATTCCGAAGGCAACACTATCGCCTGGCTCGATGAACACCGGGTCTGGGTCATCGGCGCCGTCGGCGTGCTTTCGGCGCTGCTGGCGCTCGGGCTGAACGCCAGCCGCTGGAAGATCTTTGCCACTGTGGTGGTGGCCTTGGTGTTGATCCGGGCCTATCCGGCCGACGACGGCCGGGTCGAAACCGTGCGCAGCTTCTTCGGCGTGCACAAGATCGTGGTGACGCCGAACGGCCAGTATCACGTGCTGATGCACGGCACCACCATTCACGGCGCGCAGAAATTCCAGAACGACGACGGCACGCCGGTCACCGGCCGGCCCGAGCCGATCACCTACTACCACAAGGACGGCGGCATCGGGCAGGCGATCACGGCGGTGCGCGAGCGCAAGGGGGCGCCGCTACGGGTCGCAGTGATCGGGCTCGGCTCGGGCACGCTGACCTGCGCGTCAGAGCCGGGTGAAAGCTGGAAGTTCTTCGAGATCGATCAATCCATGGTCGATACCGCGCGCGACCCGAAATATTTCACCTATATCCAGAATTGCGAACCGGATCTGAAACCCGTGATCGGCGATGCGCGCCTGACCTTTGCCCGGGAGCCGGACGGCGTCTACGACCTGATCATCGTCGATGCCTATTCGTCGGATGCGATCCCGATCCATCTCGCCACCCAGGAGGCAATGGCGATCTACAAGCAGAAGCTGGCGCCGCAGGGCGCGGTAGTGATGCACGTCTCCAACCGGCATCTGGAATTGTCGAGCGTCATCGTCGGCATCGCGGAGGCCAACGACCTCAAGAGCTGGGTCTACAGCGAGGATTCCAACCGCGACAACGAATACATCTTCGCGACCTCGGTGGTGGTCTGCGCGCGCGAGGAGGCGGATGTCGGCAAGCTGGCCTCGTCGGATGTGTGGGAACTGACGGAGGCCGACAAAAGCCAGCGGGTCTGGACCGACGACTATTCAAACGTGCTGGGCGCGGTCTATCGGCGGCTACGCGACGGCGAGCAGTAGATCGCACGCGGCAATCGCGCTGGGCATTTCCGGAAGAGTAGGGTTATTGTCCAGGGGAGGCGGGGGAGAGAATACAATGCACGAAAAGGTCGATGTCCTGATCGTCGGCTCCGGGGCATCGGGTGCCGCGGTAGCCTGGAGCCTGGCCGATACGAAAATGCACATTCTCTGCCTCGAGCAGGGCGACTGGGTGAAGCCGACGGACTATCCGAGCAACGGTCGGGACTGGGAGGCGCGGCTGTTTTCCGATTTCGCCGTCAATCCCAACCGCCGCGCGCGACCGACCGATTATCCGATCAACGACGCCAATTCGCCGATCAAGGTGGTGAATTTCAACGGCGTCGGCGGCTCGACCATCATGTACACCGCGCATTTTCCGCGGCTGCATCCGTCCGACTTCAAGGTGCGGACGCTCGACGGCGTCGCCGACGACTGGCCGATCGATTATGCGACGCTGGAGCCTTATTTCGCCGAAAACGACCGCATGATGGGGGTCTCGGGGCTATCAGGCGATCCCGCCTATCCGCCGAAACAGCCGCCGATGCCGCCATTGCCCTTGGGCAAGTCGGGCACGCGGTTCGGCAAGGCAATGAACCAACTGGGCTGGCACTGGTGGCCGTCCGACTCCACCATCGCCACGACAGACTATGAGGGACGCGGGCGCTGCATCAATCTCGGCCACTGCACGCCGGGCTGCGCGCAGGGCGCGAAAGCCTCGACCGACATCACCTATTGGCCGCTGGCGATACGCGCCGGCGTCGAGCTGCGCACCATGTGCCGGGTGCGGGAGATCACGGTCGACGAGCAGGGCATGGCGTCCGGCGCGATCTATTACGACGCCGAGGGCAATGAGCATTTTCAGCCGGCCGAAGTCGTGATCCTCGCCTGCAACGGCGTCGGCACGCCACGGCTGATGCTCAATTCGGTCTCCGGGAAATTCCCCAACGGCATCGCCAATTCGAGCGGGCTGGTCGGCAAGAACCTGATGTTCCACCCCTACGCGCTGAACTACGGCTATGTCGACGAGCCGCTCGACGGCAATCACGGCCCGCCGCTCTGTCTGTGGAGCCAGGAATTCTACGAGACCGATTCCAGACGCGATTTCGTCCGCGGTTATACCTTTCAGTTCGGCCGCGGCGTCGGCTCGATCTTCGAGGCGATCGTGAGTTCAGCCGCGGGAAGGCTGCCCTGGGGCGAAGAGCATCATTCGGCCTACCGCAAGCTCGTCAACCGCCGCATCGGGCTGTCGGCGATCTGCGAGGATCTGCCCGAAGAGCATAACCGCGTCACGCTCGATCCGGTGCTGAAGGATTCCAGCGGCATCCCGGCGCCGAAGATCAATTACACCATCAGCGAAAACAGCCACAGGATGATGCAGCACGGCATCGCGCGGGCGAGGGAGGTGCTGAACGCGGCCGGCGCCAGCAACATCTGCGTCGAGAGCCCGATCCTCAACGGCGGCTGGCATCTGCTCGGCACCGCGCGGATGGGCACCGACCCCGAACGCTCGGTGGTGAACGAATGGGGCCGCTGCCACGACGTCAAGAACCTCTTCATCGTCGACGGCAGCATCTGGGTGACCTCGGGCGGCGTCAACCCGACCTCGACCATCCAGGCGCTGGCGCTCTACATCGCCGACAGCATCAAGCAGCGCCTCGCTGATTTGTTCGACTGAGAGATCGACATGAAAAACGCCGAACTCACCGCCGAACAGGTCCGCGATTTCCGTGCGCTCGCCGGTATGATCATCCCACCGAGCGCAACCTATGACGTGCCGGGCGCCGACGACGAACGCATCTTCAACGATATCCTGAAAAGCCTGGAGCGCGACCACGACGACGTCTGCCGCGCGCTGGCGCAGCTCGCCACGCTTGCGGGCACAGCCTTCGCCGATCTCGAACCGGCGCGCCGCGCCGAGGTCGCCGCGACGTTTCACCAGACCGGCGGCGCGCCCCTGGTTGCGTTGGTCCGAGTGGTGCTGCTTTGCTATTATCGCGACGACCGGGTGATGCGCTCGCTCGGCCAGGAGCCCCGGCCGCCGTTCCCGAAGGGGCACGTCGTCGAGCAGGGCGACTGGTCGCTGCTCGATCCCGTCCGCAAGCGGCCGCGGATGTACCGGCCGATCGACTGAACAAACAAGTCGCCGTCAAGAAAGAAAAAACGGAGGAAGCCATGATTGACCGCCGCACATTCACCACGCTTCTGGTCGGCGGCATCGCCGCGCCCCAGGCGTCGCTCGCCGGAGACACCAAGGCGATAGACGTGTTCTATGCGGCCGTCGGGCCCGAGCTGACGCTCTATAGCGTAGACGCCGACGAAGCCACCCTCGTCAGGCGCGACACGGTATCGGCGCCCGCCAATATTCAATATGCCTGGCCGCATCCGTCGAAGCAGTATCTGTATGTGGTCTCCAGCAACGGCGGCTCGGGCTCGTCGGGCATTCGCGGCGACAAGCATTTTGCCAGCGCCTTCAGGATCGATCCCGCCAGCGGCGCATTGACGCCCCATGGTGCGCCGCTGGCGTTGCACACGCGTCCGATCCACGCCAGCGTCGACAAGACAGGCGGATACCTGCTGACCGCCTACAACGATCCGAGCGGCCTGACCGTGCATCGCATCAACGCCGATGGCACGTTCGGCGACCGCGTCGATCAGCCCGATGCGCTCGATACCGGCAAATACGCCCACCAGATTCGCGTCACGCCCGACAACCGGCAGGTCATTCTGGTCACGCGCGGCAACAACGCGCCGGGCGACAATCCGGTGAACCCGGGCTCGATCAAGACCTTCAGCTTCAAGGACGGCGTGCTCGGCAACCTCGCGGCGATCCAGCCCGCAGACGGCATGCAGTTCGGGCCGCGACATCTCGATTTTCACCCGACCGAGCCATGGGTCTATGTCTCGGTCGAGAGCCAGAACAAGCTCCACGTCTACAGACGCGATCCGGCGACCGGTCTTTCGCGCGAGCCGATGTTCATCAAGGAGACGCTCAGCGATCCCTCGTCGAAGCTGCGGCAGGCCGCGGGCCCGATCCACGTCCATCCCGACGGGCGCTTTGTCTATCTCACCAACCGCGCCTTCTGGCTGACCGAGGTCGAGGGTAAGAAAGTGTTCGCCGGCGGCGAGAATTCGGTCGCGGTCTTCGCCATCGACCAGGCCACCGGCGAGCCGACGCTGATCCAGAATGTCGACGGTCACGCCAATTACCTTCGCACCTTCGGGATCGATTCGAGGGGACGCCTGCTCGTCACCGCGTCGGTCTGGCCGATGCCGGTACGCGAGGGGACCGATATCGGAGTAGTCCCCGCCGCCATCAGCATGTTCCGCATCGGCGGCGACGGCAAACTGGAATTCGTGCGCAAATACGATGTCGAGGCGAGCACCGAGAGGCAGCAATTCTGGGCCGGCATGGTCACCCTGGCGTAGCGTTGCCGCGGCGCGCCGTCAGGCGCGCATCCGCGGCATATTGACCGCGGAGCCGGCGATCGCCGTTCGTCGATCGACCACCGCATGATGAAACTGCTCAAGCACCAGCGCATAGGCGGTCAGATCGCCTTCCTCGATCGCGCCGTCATCGAAGTAGTCGAGCGTTTCGCGAAGGATGTCGTCCGCCTCGCTCTGCAGCGCGTCCAGCTCCTCGATCGAATCTATCTTCCGCACCAGTGAAATCGCCGCCAGCAATTTTTCCCGATGCAGGGTGTTCAGCCGCCGTTCGTCGCGCTTGATATAGTGGCGCAACGCGGCACTGCCCGACCCGATCACGGAAAGCAGCAGCACGGCGCCCCATATGTAATCGCTGTATTGGTCCATGAAGGTCCGCTCGGTGCCGTCGATGAAGGCCGCGGCACCGGGGTGGGCGGGCAGCGCGGCATCCTTGTCGGTGTCCGGCTTCTCGATCTTCGCCGCGGTGGGCAGTTCCCGCATAAGCTGCGGCCGAACCGCAAACAGCTGCCGGATAAAGGCTCCGACCGCATTGTCGGACAGCGATTTCGGCGCGACGATCAGGTGATTGACCTCGATGGTCTCGACGGTATCGTCGGGTCTGGCCGGCGATGAGGTGAAGGCGCTGCCGGGAATTTCCTCGGATTCATAGAGCGGATGCTTCCGGGCGATGGTTTCGGAAACATCGATCGGCAGAAACGTCGGCTCGCCCCTGTCGCGCGCGGTCGCGGCGATCGCATCGATCGTGATCTTGCTGTCGAGCGGGCCGACCGTCATGAACGCATCGATCGAGGGATCGCGCACCATCTCATTGATCTGGTCGGTGTTGAATGCCGCGATCGCGACCTTGTCGGGATTGACGCCGGATTCCGTCAGGATGACGCGAAGCAGCGTGGCGTTCACTTGCGTGCGGCCGACGACACCGACGCGATGACCCGCGAGATCGTCGAGCGTCTTGATTTTCGATTTGGCACCCTTGGCCGATCCCTTGCGCGGAGAACCGCTGGGCGCCCAGAGCACCACGACGTTCTTGCGCATGATGGCAACCGACTCGGTGCCGTCGGGCATCTCCTCATCGGCACGCGCCACGGCGAGATCGGTCTTGCCGGTTCTGAGAAGGGCAATGCTGTCGACCGGGCCGGCCGTCGTGATCAATGAGAGCCGGACCGGACTTCCTTCCCGGACAAAGGCCTGCGCCAGGGCCTGGATCAGCTGCTGGTCGTCGCTTCCCGACGGTCCGACCGCGATCCGCAGGGTGGTGGGCCGCCACAGCAGATAGGATGCGCCGGCGACGCCCGCGAAGATGAACAGCCCGACCGCCAGGACCAGGAACAAATAGCTGTTCTTTTTCCGGCCGCGGGCCGGCAATTCCAATGCACCGTTCGAGCCGTCTGTTTGGGACATGTCGCTGCCGGGTTGCCAGGGATCCAAGCGGTTATGGATGGCAGCATAGCACGCTTCCCGGTCCGGGTCAGATGGCTGTCCGGCGGCATGGGTCAAGTTTTGCGATTGCAAAGTCCGCTTCTCCGGCCGACGCTGCAAGCGCTGACGATGAGAGGGCGGCGGAATGCCGGGATGGCGCGTTCTGATCGGGATGGTGATGGCCTTGGCGTTCGAACAAGCAGCTAGCGCGGAGGATTTCCTCGCCGGCGCCAATCTCTATAACGATGTGGCTCGTTACGCCTCGTTCGGCTCGCACCGGTTCGGCTCGCCGGGCGACCGCGCCACCGCCGACTGGATCGCCGGCGAATTGCAGGCGGCGGGTTTTGGGGTCGAGTTCCAGCCCGTGATTCTCGGCCGGCAATATTTCGTCGATCGCGCCAGCGTCGAGGTCGACGGTGCGACGATCGAGGCGACGCCGTTCTGGTGGCCGCCGGAAGACAAGAGCTCGTTCCGCCTGACCGCGCCGGTGGTGCGCGACGGGGAGGCCGCGGGCAAGATCGTGTGGATCGAACTGCCCTATGACCGCAGCGCCTATCTCGGCCCGGCGCATCGGGCGGCGATCGCGCAAGCCGCGGCGCGCGGCCCCGCCGCGATCCTGCTGGTGATCGGCAATCCCGGCGACGACCGTTTCGCCTATAACGTGACGCAGGAGGATCCGCCATGGCCGGTGCCGGTGATGGTCGTCGCGGGCAAGGACAGGGGTCTACTCGAACGCGCGGTCGCCTCGGGTGCGGCGGTCACGCTGGATGCCGCCGGCCACTACGAGCGGAATGTCGCCGGGCGCAATGTCGTCGGCCGGATCGGCGCCGGCAAGGGACCGGTCATTGTGGTGTCAACCCCGATGACGGGCTGGTACAGTTGCGTCTGCGAGCGCGGGCCGGGTATCGCCAATTTTCTGGCATTGGCCCGCACGGTCGCGGCCGAGAAACTGCCCGGCAATTTCATCTTCATCGCCACCGCCGGCCATGAGATCGGCCATGGCGGCATGGAACTGTTTCTGAAGCAGGGCGCGCCATCGCCGCAGGACACCCTAGCCTGGGTGCATTTCGGGGCCTCCAATGCGTGTTACGCATGGAGCGCCGGGCCGCAGGGTTTTACGCGTGAAGACCGGGTCGACGATGCGCTTCGCTTCATGGTGCTGAGCCCGTCGGCCGTGCCGCTGGTCGCGGAATCCTTCGCTGCGATCAAGGCGACGCGTCTGGTCGCGGAGAAGCAGGCGGTTGGTGAATTGCGCGACGTGCAGGCGGCGGGTTACCGGAATTTTCTGGGCATGGCCGGCCTGCACCGTTTCTTCCACACCCCGGCCGACGATATCAGCACCACGGGCCCGGAGATTCTCGAGCCGGTCGCCCGCGCCTTCGCCGACGCCGTGCGAAAGATCGCGGAGCGTGGGCCGCGCGCGTTCGAGTAGACCCGATCCGGCATCTGGAAAAGCGCGCCGTCGTTTCGCTCCCGAAGCAAAAGCCGATCGGTCGGAACCTTTTTTGCCTGTGCTCATTAATTCGGCACGCGGCTTGAACGTCCGCGATAATGCCGGGAGCGCACCATGATCGATACCGTCGTCATTCAACCCGGGGTAGATACAGGAGAACCCTCTGTCGCAGGCGTTTCCTGGGCTGCCGTCGCCGCTGGTGCGGTCGTCAGCTGCGCGCTGACTCTTGTGGTTCTCGCCTTTGGCATCGGACTCGGCCTCTCCGTTGTGTCGCCGTGGAGCGGCTCGGGCGTTTCGGCCACCACCTTCAAGATCGGTGCCGGGCTCTATCTTGTCGTCATCGCGATGCTGTCGTCGTCGGTCGGCGGTTATATCGCCGGCCGTCTGCGCTCGCGATGGATCGGCGTCCAGGGCGACGAAGTCTATTTTCGCGATACGGCGCACGGTTTCATCGCCTGGGCGCTTGCCACCGTGCTGGGGGCCGTTTTGCTGGCGTCGCCCGCAGCGCACCTGCTGGGCGGGACGGCCGCCGGCGTTACCCAGGGCGCGGTCGCATCCGCGGGCCGGGCGGGTCCGATGGACGGTTATGTCGACACGCTGCTGCGGTCCGACCCGGCCGCCGCCCCAAATTCCGGCCAGAATTCCGGAAATGCATCCGACTCCCGCGGCGAAATGGTTCGGCTTTTTACCAGCAGCTTCCGCAATGGCGGCGATCTGAAGCCAGCCGACCGGGAATATGTTGCCAAGGTGGTCGCTGCGCGAACCGGCCTTAGCCAGGCCGACGCCGAAAAGCGCGTCAATGACGTCGTGACACAGGTGAAGGCCGACGCGGACGCGGCCCGGAAAGCAGCTGAGCAGCTGGCGTTCTGGCTGACGGCATCGCTTCTCATCGGCGCGTTTTGCGCCAGCCTCGCCGCGACCGAAGGCGGCGGCCTCCGCGATGGCACCTGGCGCCGCAGAACTATCCGATAATCCCATCAATCGTGAAAGGAAAACCACATGCCCATTCTTCTCTGGTTGGTCGGCATTCCGATTCCCCTGATCATCCTGATTCTGCTGCTGCGTTAAACGCACGGCCGAAACAATTCCCCGCCCATGAGGGCGGGGAATCCACCCCACGCGATACCGGCGACGGACCGCCACCCGCGTTTACATGTTCATTTCTTACTCTGGAGGCTTCCGTGGCTAAAAAACCAAAACTACTGAGCGACCTGTTCCACGACACGCTCAAGGACGTTTACTTCGCCGAGAACAAGATTCTCAAGACGCTGCCGAAAATGGCCAAGGCTGCGCAGTCGAAGGATTTAAAGGCGGCCTTCGTCAAACACGAGAAAGAAACCCGCGGCCAGGTCAAACGGCTTCAACAGGTATTCAGTATCCTGGGCAAGCCCGCCCGCGCCAAGACATGTGATGCCATTCTCGGGATCACCGACGAAGGCGCAGAGATCATGCAGGACTACAAGGGAATGCCCGCGCTTGACGCCGGCCTTCTCGCGGCCGCTCAGGCCGTCGAGCACTACGAGATGTCTCGCTACGGCACGTTACGCACATGGGCCGAAGAGCTGGGAATGCCGGACGCCGTGGCGCTCCTGGACGCGACGCTGAAGGAAGAAAAGGCCACCGATGCCGCTCTGACAACTCTGGCGAAATCGGTCGTCAACGTCGAGGCCGAACAAGCTATCTGACGATCGTTCCCAACTGAATGCCGGGACACCGTAGCGTCCCGGCGCCTTTTTTTGACGACTTCCTTTCGAACCGGCGCCCCATCAATGGGGTCGTTTACCATGTTGAGTGACGACGGCTTCGCGATGGCCTCCGATTCTCGCGCGGCGAGAGAAGCCTGCATTGGAACCAAGGGGACGCCTGCACGTTTGTTATGCAGCTGATGATGGAATGGAGGCTGTCATGTCATTCGGAAAAGGCGTCCTGCTTTGGCTGATCGGAATTCCATTGCCGATCATTCTGCTGCTCGCTCTGTTTATGCATCACTGAGAAACGCACCATGGTGCTTCCCGACGATATCGATGTTTCCAATGTCGACTGGACAAATCTGGCGAACCTCAGTCGTCGCGACGCCGAGAAGCTGCCGCCCGGCCCAAAACGAGACGCGGAAATCGATCGGGCGCTGGCGTGCGAGGCTCTCGCCCACAGCGCGGAATTGCTGCTTCAAGCCGGGATGGGATGATCGATGGGCGATGTTCTGGCCAGCAAGGGCGAGCGCGACCGCAGCCATATCGCCATGCAGGACGAAGCCGAAGTTCGTCGCTGGCTCAAACATCTTGGCGTGACAAGAAGCGAACTGCAACGCGCCGTGGACAAGGTCGGCAATTCCGTTGTCGCCGTCCGGAAGCAAATGGGCCTCCAGGCGGAGCCGCCTCAATAGCGCAGTTTCGGAAAACGCCTCCAATTGGTGGCCAGTCCTCGCAGACCATTGCCTCGCTGAAGCATCTGTTTCGGCTATTTCAAATCGATCGGATCGGGATGTCCACGAAGAAAGCATTGCGGCCTCGCGATCGAATATCGGCGCTGACTCTCCGTCAAACCCTCAAGATGGCCCGCTCCGCACACGCCTATGTGCGCGGCAGTACGGTTCAGTTTTACCAATGGCTGGAAGCGCAAAAGCGCGGCACCTTGCCTGAGGGACCGGCGGTCTGGATCTGCGGGGATTGCCACGCCGGCAATCTCGGGCCGGTCGCCGGCGTCAACGGCCGCGTCGCGATTCAAATTCGCGATCTCGATCAAACCGTGATCGGCAACCCCGCGCATGACATCGTCCGCCTTGCGCTTTCGCTGGCGACGGCGTCGCGCGGTTCCGATCTGCCAGGCGTGACCACGGCACGGATTCTGGAGCAGGTCGTCGAAGGCTATCAGGCCGCCTTGCGGCAGGACGCCGACAGCATCGACGACGCGCCCAAGTCAATTCAGTTCGTGATGAGGAAATCAGTCGCGCGATCATGGAAGCATCTCGCCAATGAGCGGCTGGAAAATCAAAAGCCGACGATCCCGCTCGGTAGCAAGTTCTGGGCATTATCCCGCTCGGAAAAAGCCGATATCGCCGAACTGTTTCAAACCCCCGCCATGCGCCATCTTGCCACCTCGTTGAGATCGCGCGACGATGACGCGCCCGTTGAGGTGCTCGACGCCGCCTATTGGATGAAGGGATGCAGCTCGCTCGGGTTGCTGCGTTTCGCGGTATTGCTCGGGATCGGAACCGGCAAGAAGCGAGATATGGCGCTGATGGACATCAAGGAAGCGGTGACGGCTGCGGCGCCGCGCTATGCCGGTCAGAAAATGCCGAAGGATCAGGCGCAGCGCGTCGTCGAGGGTGCCATGCATCTGTCACCGCATCTCGGCAAGCGCATGGTGGCCGGCCACATCGAAAAGCGCTCGGTGTTCATTCGCGAACTGCTGCCGCAGGACCTCAAGATCGAAATCGAACGGTTGACGGTGTCGGACGCCATGAAGGCGGCCAGCTTCCTGGCGGGCGTGGTCGGCAAGGCTCATGCGCGGCAGATGGACGAAAAGACCCGAAAGGCGTGGTCGGCTGAACTGGAGCGCTACCGCTCCAAGTCGCTGGATGCGCCGTCATGGCTGTGGTCGAGCGTCGTTGCATTGATCGGAAGCCATGAGGTGGCCTATCTCGAACATTGCCGAAAATACGCGAACCAGACCGCCGGCGTGCCCTAATCCTTCGGTCAGGCGGCGTTGAAGAGTTTCGTTGAAATGTCGGCCCGGAGCTATGCCGGGCAGGTCGGATCGCAAAGTGGAAGCGCGCGTTCGAATAGAGCCCGCGCGCTAGTCCTGATCGAACAGCCCGCGCGGCTGATAATAGGGTCGCGGCGCGTAGACCTGCGGCTGCGGATATTGCGGCTGCGGGTATTGCGGCGCGTAGCCGCGATTGTCGTACTGATATTGCGGCTGCGGATAGGCCTGCGCGTCGTAGACCCGCCGGCTGGAGCGCGGCGCCGGATAGCGCGCCACATCCGAACTGCCGTCGGCCGGATAGATGTAGCCGTCATCGGGCCGCTCTTGCGGATACTGGTACTGGCCGGGCGCCGGCTGCTGTGGGGTCAGGACGACGGGTTCGCCGGCGGAATTGTATTGCGGCGCATATTGCTGATCGGGATCGCGGCCCGCCACCGCGGTGTTGGCGCGCGGGTTGCGCGCGAGCGCGATTCGCGAAGAACCGGTCAGCGTCACCGTGGTGTTGAGCACGCCTTCCTGTTCGACCAGCGCGTACAGCGTCGTGGCATTGGCCCGCGACAGCCGCACGCAGCCGTGGGAAACGGGCACGCCGAGGTGGCCTTCGGACTCGGTGCCGTGAATGGCGTGACCGACCTTGGTGAAGAAGATCGAGTGCGGCATCGGCGCGTCGTCGAATTCCTTCGAGAAGTGGCTAGCCTCCATGCGGAAGGTGCGGAAGGTGCCGTTCGGCGTTTCGTGCGACGGATTGCCGGTCGAGACCGGCCAGTGGTAGCGCTCGACGCCGTCGACCGCGACCGTCATCATCTGATTGTTCTTGTCGACGGTGATGGCAATGTTGGCCTGGGCGGCGCCGGTGACGGCGAACAGTGCCAGACCAGCGAGAGCAACGAAGAAGCAACGCATGTTAACCTGGCCTCCGGGCCTTGACTGACTGCCGCACCCGCTCTCATCGTCCCCCGCCTCAATATGCCCGAAGATCGGCATTTGTTCCAGCGCGGTGTTCTGCCCATCGTTAACGCGCAGGCGGGCGCAAACTAAGGCGGCCAGGCGGCGCAATCTGGCCGTTGCGCAGCTTTTCGTGAATGGCGCGGCCAGCACGCAACCTTTCCGTCACATCGGCGTTACACATGCCCATCCCACTGGCGCATTCGCGGCCGGCAACAGCAATTGAGAGAACAAGATGAACAAGACGAAGATCGCGGCGTCGGCGCTGTCGACCGGCTCGCCCACGAAGTTCTATCTGGCGGGCGCGGCGCTCGCGCTCGCATTGCTCGCGATGCCCCATATCGGGCATGCCCAGGGCATCGTGCGCGGTGCGCAGGAGGGCGCGTATGAAGGCAATCGGGCCGCCGGTCCGGTCGGCGGCGTGGTTGGCGGCGCGGTCGGCGCCGGCGTCGGCGGAGCGATGGGCGCGGTCGACGGCGTGCTCGGGATTCCGGGTCCGCGGTATCGGCACCACTGCCGGGGCTTCTACGATCGCTATGATCGTTTCCACTGCTATCGTTAGCAGTTCGTCATTCCCCGCGACAAGCGCTACGCGCTTGCGCGGGGAATGACGAGTCCTCAGTTCTTCAGCCGGTAGCCGGTCTTGAAGATCCACCACACCACGATCATGCAGATCGCGAGGAACGTCAGCGTCATGCCGATGCTGACGCCGACGCTGACGTCGGCGATCTCGTAAAAGCTCCAGCGGAAGCCACTTATCAGATAGACCACCGGGTTGAGCAGCGTGATGGTGCGCCAGCCCGACGGCAGCATGTTGACCGAGTAGAAGCTGCCACCGAGGAAAGTCAGCGGCGTCACCACCAGCATCGGGATCATCTGCAGCTTCTCAAAACCGTCGGCCCAGATGCCGATGATGAAGCCGAACAGGCTGAAGGTCACCGCGGTCAGCACCAGGAAGGTCAGCATCCAGAACGGGTGGTGGATGTGCAGCGGCACGAACAGGCCGGCGGTGGCCAGGATGATCAGGCCAAGGATGATCG
This sequence comes from Bradyrhizobium sp., assembly GCF_035484855.1. Classification (GTDB taxonomy): domain Bacteria; phylum Pseudomonadota; class Alphaproteobacteria; order Rhizobiales; family Xanthobacteraceae; genus Bradyrhizobium. The sequence goes on along the minus strand of NZ_DATHOP010000047.1, from coordinate 11,376 downwards.
ACTTGGTGGCGGCGGCGCCGACATAGCCGAGCACGATCTCGAAATAGGAAATCGGCGCCGACAACAGCTCATAGATGGTGCCGACGAATTTCGGGAAGTAGATGCCGAATGAGGCGTTGGCGATGCTCTGGGTCAGGACCTGCAGCATCACCAGTCCGGGCACGATGAAGGTGCCGTAGCTGACGCCTTCGATCGAGGTGATGCGCGAGCCGATCGCGGCGCCGAACACCACGAAATACAGCGAGGTCGAAACCACCGGCGAGACGATGCTCTGCAGCAGCGTGCGCCAGGTACGCGACATTTCAAACAGATAGATCGCGCGGACCGCCCTGAAATTCATGGCGTCCTCACCAGGCTGACGAAGATGTCTTCCAGCGACGACTGCGTGGTGTCGAGATCGGAGAAACGGATGCCGGCGGCGCGCAAGTCGCCGAGCAGGCTGGTGATGCCGGTGCGTTCGCCCTTGGTGTCGTAATGATAGGTCAGCTCGCAGCCTTCGTCGGACAGTTCGAGATTGTAGGGCGAGAGCGCCGGCGGAATCGCCTCGATCCTGCCTTGCAAATGCAGCTTCAGCCGCTTCTTGCCGAGCTTCTGCATCAACCCGGCCTTGTCCTCGACCAGGACGATCTCGCCCTTGTTGATGACGCCGATCCGGTCGGCCATCTGTTCGGCCTCTTCGATGTAGTGCGTGGTGAGGATGATGGTGACGCCGCCTTGTTGCAGCGTCCGCACCACCTCCCACATGCCCTTGCGCAGTTCGACGTCGACGCCCGCGGTCGGCTCGTCGAGAAACAGGATCTGCGGCTCGTGCGACAAAGCCTTTGCGATCATCACTCGGCGCTTCATGCCGCCGGACAGGGTGACGATCTTGGAATCCTTCTTGTCCCACAGCGACAGGTCCTTCAGCACCTTTTCGATGTGGGCAGGATTTTTCGGCTTGCCGAACAGGCCGCGGCTGAAACTCACCGTCGCCCACACCGATTCGAAGGCGTCGGTGTGCAGTTCCTGCGGCACCAGGCCGATCAGCGAACGCGCGGCGCGATATTCCCGGTTGATGTCGTGGCCGCCGACCAGGACGCGGCCTTCGCTCAGATTGGCGATGCCGCAGATGATGCTGATCAGCGTGGTCTTGCCGGCGCCGTTCGGCCCCAGCAGCGCAAAAATCTCGCCGCGGCCGATTTCCAGATTGATATCCTTCAGCGCCTTGAAACCGGTGCCATAGGTCTTCGACAGATGGGTGACGGATATGATCGGGGGCATGCAGGGATTTGTCGGCCTGAATCGGAAATGCGGGAAGCGACAACGCGGGACTTCGGGCCGCACGGGCGAGGTCAGACAGATAGGAACCTCGCCGCGTCAGCGCAAGCGCCGGCGAAGCCGGGTCCATGGGATTCGCATATGGTGCTAATCGGCGAGGCGACCGGTTTGCCCCGATCGGAGGCCGCCGTAACGGCGCGGCCGTCCCGCGATCACCTGAAATATTCGGCGATGACGTGCATGTCGTATGGCGAGGCCGGCATCCCGTTCAGGTTGGCATCGATCACCCGCCGGCAGATTTCGACGGTGGCGTGGTCGCCGAGATCGTTGGCGGCTTCCAGCACGATCCAGGCCGCATCCACCGGCTTTTCCGACGTCCGCTCATCGGAAGCGGAACCGGGGAGCCTGCGTGCACCGAATGACATTGCGTTCATGACCAATATTCCCTCTGCCGTTTTCAGCTCATCTCACTGCATCGCCAACGCCGGCTGCCGCTTGGCACTGGCACTCGCCGCCGCGTCATTCTTGCGCGACTGATAGAATTGCAGGACGCTGCGCGAAGTCGCGACGTTGAGGCGGCCGAACTCGCTTTCGAGGTCCTTCAAATCCTTCGCGGTGATGCGATGATCCTTGGCGCCGAGGAACAACAGCGCCATGATCGTCGGCCATGAAAAGTCCAGCGCCTTGGCCAGGATCAGCAGCATTTCCCTGTTCTTGTCGAACAGCGCGCGTTCGATGACGTCGCCCGGCAGCGCGCACAATAGCGACAGTCCGATCGTGACCTCGTCGAGCTTGTGCGAGGTGGCATACAGGGCGATGCTCCTCTCGTTCAGATTGCCCTGCCGATGCTGGGTCGCCACCACCCGTTTGGCGACGAAGTGGCTGCGCGACACCGGACCGAATTTCGACTGCAGCTCGCCCGCGACATCGCTCACCGAGGACTGGATTTGATCGGTCATTTCCGGCCGCTCGTCGGCGAGCCGCTTCTTCACGTCGTCGGATGCCTTGGCGATCAGTTGCTGGAAGATGTGGCGGGGGATGTCCTTGCGCAGGCCGAGTTGCTCGGCGAGGATGGAATCGCCTTCGGCGCGCTGGATCATGTGCAGGAAGCCGAAGTCGGAAAACCGCGCGCCGTTGTTGGTCGCGACCGATTTGACCACGTCCTGGTTGCCGCGCGTCACCAGCACGTCGGTGACCTCTTGATCGATCGATTTCCGTTGCGCGATCGCCAGCATGTGGCTCTGGCTCTTGGTGCAGACGTTGGCGACCAGCGCGTAGGGTTCGAGCTGCTCGGACTCCCGCAAGATCGGCGCGGCGACCTCGATCTCGTCGTCGAAGGCGAGCTTGTGGATGATGTTGATCGGGGCCTGGTCGAAGCGGGCCAGCCGCTTCGAAAGCTGGACGCGCGCGGCGACCTCGATCTCGTCCGCGAGCCGCCCGATCACCTCGCCAAAAGTCCAGATCTCGTCGTCGCTGTAGCCGCCGGTGATCATCAGGTCGGTGGTATGCCACAAGGCGCGCTTGCGGCTCTCGGGCGTCCCGCGCGAGACCGCTTCGTCGAGATCCCGGAGAAACGAACTCGCCTCACTCATTTTCTTGGTAGTCTTGAATTGCAGCAAGTTGTGCTCCCGCGGTCTCCAGATCAAAGGATACGCAGAATCCACGAGTTTTCGGTAAAGGCCGCGGATAAGTATTGCTTGTAAAAATTCGCTCAAATGCGACGGAGTTTGTTAGGTCCTGCGATAAGTCGGCCCCCGACCCGTCGGCTCAAATGTCCGAGAGATCGCCTGGATCCTTCGCGGTCTCGAAGCGAGAGACGAGATCGGCGGGCAGCGTCACCAGTTTCGCCGAACGGTCGACTGAGGCGCCAAAAATGGCGGCGGCGGCGATCTGCTTTGCCAGCCGCGTGTAATCGGACCAGATCAAATAGAGCATCAGTGGCGGCTGCTCCCCGCTCGACAGCATCTGCGCGCAGCGCTCGACGGCGCCTTCGTTAAGCCACCAAAGCCGCGCGAGCGTAACCAGCTTTCTGAAATGCCGCAGCGTGCCGGATTGCTGGGCCCGGTCGACGGCCGCCAGCTGGGCGCAGTGGGTCAGCCAGTTGAGGCCGGCCACCACCGCGATGGAAAAATCGGCGGCTGTGTTTCCGGTGAAATCGATCACGGTGTCCGCATGCGGGCGCTGAAAAAGATAGGCGTCGATCATTTCGATCTGACGACCGGCTTCGCCGAGCAGCCCGGAGTTGTGCCCGGGCACCGCGATGATGTACTGCATCGCCTCCAGCCGGGTGTGATCCCAGACCGAGCCCACATCGCCGCCGGCGTCCGACAGCGCGCGCTTGCAGGCTGGATGGATCAGTTTGCCCTGATCGACATCGGCGAGATATTGCGGGACGCGCCTCGAAAGGTCCTGCCAGAGGACAGCAGGGGTGACGAACCCTCGCAGCGGTCCTCTCGCTTCGGGGCCTCTATACAGCTGCTTCCTTGAATGCAACCAATCAAACAAGTCCGCTGTCCCAGTGACGGGTCAATGCGGACTCTACACCCGCTCCACGAAACTATCGACCACCTTCTTCTCGCAGTGAGGAGGTGATCCTGTCACTCCGCCGCGTGAGCGCGAGCGGGAAACTCGATCAGAGCCACCATATAGGTTTTGATATCGTCTGCGATTTCCGGATCGGCCTTCAGTTCGGTGAGGGTGCGCGGGCGAGGCATCGGCTTGCCGTCTGCTTCGAAGCTTTCGGCATACAGTTCCAAAGCCTCCGGCGCGTTGCGCAATGCCTCGTCGACATCATCGCCAGCCGACGTGCAGCCGGGCAGATCGGGAAACCAAACGCCTACGGCGGAGTCCGGTCCTGCATCCTCGATGATCGCGATGTAATGTGCCACGGCGAACCTCAGTCAGGCTTCCATCCTGCCCCCTTATAAATGGCACGAACCAGCCCTTTTCCCGAGTCCTTCTTGGGGTGCGGAACGACCACGGTTGCTCCCGAGATAGGCCCTTTGAAGACATGGTGAAAGCCGGTAACGCGAAGGCGCGTCCAGCCCTCGCACGCCCGAACTCCACCCCTTGACGCAGGCGCTCTCTGCGAAGAAGCTGCATCATGCAACTGGGGGGTGCAGTGCTGGGGATACTTAAAGATTGGAAGTTTGATCCATTGTCAGCGTTGGTACCGCTTATAGTCGGTCCGATGCTGATATATCTTGCGATCGTGGCGCGTCGCTTTCTAAAGGACGCCTTCAAGTACGTTATCGATGGTCTGGTCTACGTACTTAATAAGGCATTTGTTCATCGAGCGGCGGGAGCTCTAACGCTGAAGCGGTACTGCAGGCTGCAGTTAGCTGGCCCCAGCAAAAGCTTAATGATACCGGCGACACTCGAAGTCAGTCTGCCCATCGACGAAATTTTTATCCCGCTAATCATGGAAAATCCAGGAGCGAATGCAGTCTTCAAGAGTGCGTCCATTTTAGAGGCAGGTAGCCGAGTTAGAATTATCGGAGACCCCGGATCAGGAAAAAGCTCTGCAGCAAAGCGCCTTTTCCGTGATGAATGTCAGCGCGGATTAAATTTGCCGCAAATTTCAAGATTTCCGTTCTTGCTGGAACTCCGCACTCTGGAAATCCCGAAGAGTATTGCCACTAAGAAACTTGGCGATTGGATGCTAACTTTCATTAAGGCTCAATGCGCAAAAAATGAGGTCTATAATCTGGAAAAATGCTTCGATGCTTACGCCAACAAGACAGGTCTGTTGATAATTCTCGATGGATTGGATGAAGTTTCATCCGCTGCATACCCCCGCGTTTCCACCGCCATAAATGAACTCTCCAGCCGGCTTCAGCAACTAGGAGCCGAAAGTGCGATTGTCCTGACGATGAGGACGCAATTTCATCAACAGATAAGAGGGCATTTTGACGAACAATTTCCAATGGTCTTGTCTGTAAAACCATTCACACCATCCGACATATATCTATTCCTTACGCGGTGGCCATTTCGAAATGCGAAAATGGAGAATGTGGTTCGTATCTACAACGAGCTTACCGACCGTCCTACTCTTCGGGAAATGTGCGCGAACCCTTTGGTTCTTTCGATGTATGTGGCGCAGGACCAAAGTTCTGGCTATCAGATTGCTCCCGACTCTCGAACGGACTTCTATGCAAAAGTTTCTGATGAGCTCTTGATCAAACGGCGTGCGAAGCAGATTGGTGCCGTTGAGGCTCAGGCTGTCGTGCGAGAACAGCGTCAGAAAATATTAGGTATCATCGCGTTCGATCACTTAACCGACCCTGATCAAGCGCCTAATCATCTTTCTTGGGATGCCGGTTTGAAGGCCGTTTCGCAAGTTGTCGGCATTTCAAGTGAGACGGATGCCCAAAGATATTTTAAAGAGCTGGCCAAAGAAACCGGAATAATTTCAGATGAGCAGGAAGGCGAAACATTCCGATTTATTCACCTCACTTTTTGTGAATTTTTTTGTGCTTTTGAAGCCGTTCAGGGGCGCGGCGACGGATGGGAAGCATTGTTGGTCTCACATCGTGCTTTCTCGCTTGTGCCGGCTGCGCGGTCCCGCTTGGTCGAAGTCCTGCCTTTCGCGGCAGCCCTGAGCCCCAGACATCGAAGACCTCGGTGTCTTCAAGAGGTTTCGGAATCAAATGACTCTCGCCTGTTGGCTCGAGCTTTTCTCGAAACCAAACTCTATGCCCATCCGCTGTGGCCTGGATATGTGGATGCCTCCATCGAGAGTCTGCTAACTGGTTCGGAAGTTGATTGGAACTCCGATTGGCTGCGCGATCTGCACCTTTTTTTAGTGGTTGCATCTGATGCTGAACGAGCTTCAAGGGTTGTCGCGGGGATTCAAAAGGCGGATAGTATCGCCACGTTTTTTCAAGGATTTGCCAAAAGATCTGCGGCCCCACTGGCAAAGCTGATTGAAAGCTACGCCGAACAAGATGCGGCCGCAGCATTTCGAATTGCTTCACTGTGTGGTGTCGATGTTTTGAAGGACCTGCCAAGTGTTGTCATTAACAACCTAAGCCAACCACCCTTCATGGCGATTGCGCTGGAGCGCGCATTGAAGGAGATGGCGAGTAACAAGGCGTGGGCGTGCTTAATTGCTGAGGGGGGATTGCGATCCGCAGCGGCTGCGTTGGCTCTTTCCCGACGACCCCAGCGGCTGTTGCCGGAGCAAATGAACTCCGTCTCAAATTCCAGTTTGTGGTCGATCGGAGAGTTTATTCCGCCGTCACTTTATACTGATTGCGTGGCGGTAGCGTACGCCGGCAACGAGGACACAAAATATTGCGCGCTTGTAAATGCGTTGAAACTGGTGCCCGCTCCTAATTCATCGCGACTACAGTCAACGATTATTGGGTTTCTCTTGAAAATTCTTTCATTAGCTTTTTTCGGTGCTTATTTCGGTTTGACCTTTTCGATGGCGTTGTACATTTTGGATTCAAAAGAACAATCTCATCATGAATCGAACTTATGGAATATCTTGATCTCTCACGGGGGGGAATTGTTCATTTTCGGCATGGTTTGTTTGGGTGCGGTATCAATGGCTTTGTTCGCTCGTTCTAGGATTATGTTGTATAGACATCTTCTAAATCTAGACGATCTCAGGATGGCTTCATTCGGTGTGTCGCTAGTTCGAAGTTTTTTTGGGGTGGCTACATGGTATAGGTGGAGACCATTGGACCATGAAGGCATTGAGTTACTACGGAGACGCCCATTCAAACCGTCAAAATTGATCAATGCAGCTCGAAATTTTTTGGAGCTTCGCGCTCAGGCGACGAAGCTGGATCAGGAGATCGATGCAAAGTAGCGCTCGGCGCGAGTTTCACTTGATCTCTTTACACCCGCTCGACGAAACTATCGACCACCTTCTTCTCGCCGGCCTTTTCGAAGGCGATGGTGAGCTTGTTGCCGTCGATCTTCACCACGTTGCCGTAGCCGAATTTCTGGTGGAAGACGCGGTCGTCGAGGGAAAATTCCGAAATGGTGCCGGTGGATTTGGCCACCAGTTCGCCTTCGATGGTCATCGGGCCGCGCTTGTTGCGCGAGCCGACTGGGTCGCCGCGCGAAGAGAACGGCGACTGGTTTTCGTTGAAGCCGCCACCGGCCTGTCCGCCGCCTTGTCCGTTGCGCCCGTTTTGTCCGCGGGCACGGTTGGCCTGCGCGCGCTGCCACCCCGGCGTCGTGTAGCTGGAGCCGAAGGATTCCACATTGTCGAAGCGCGAGGGGCCATAGCCACCGGAGCCGCCCCAGCCCGAGCCGCCCTTGGATTCCGTGATCTCGACATTGTGCGCCGGCAGTTCGTCGAGAAAGCGCGAGGGGATCGTGGTCGACCAGGTGCCGTGGATCCGCCGGTTGGTGGCGAAATAAAGCTTTGCGCGGCGGCGCGCCCGCGTGAGCCCGACATGGGCGAGACGCCTCTCTTCCTCGAGGCCGGCGCGACCCTGTTCGTCGAGGGTGCGCTGGCTCGGAAACAGGCCTTCCTCCCAGCCCGGCAGAAACACATTGTCGAATTCGAGCCCCTTGGCCGAATGCAAGGTCATCAGCGACACCGCGTCGTCATCGGCGGCGCCGTCGCGGTCCATCACCAGCGAGATGTGCTCGAGGAAACCCTGCAGATTCTCGAACTCCTCCATCGAACGCACCAGTTCCTTGAGGTTGTCGAGCCGGCCGGCGGCGTCGGCGGAACGGTCCTTCTGCCACATCTCGGTGTAGCCGCTCTCGTCGAGCACGATTTCGGCCAATTCGGTATGCGAGGTCACTTCGCGTTGTGCACGCCAGCGGTCGAAACTGGTGAGCAGGTCGCGCAGGCTTCCGCGCGCCTTCGGCTTCAACTCGTCGGTCTCGACCACGGCACGCGCGGCCTCGAACAGCGGAATACGGCGCTTGCGGCCGTGGTCATGGAGCATCTGCACGGTGGCGTCGCCGAGCCCGCGCTTCGGCACATTGACGATGCGCTCGAAGGCGAGGTCGTCGGCGGCCGAGTTGATGACCCGCAAATAGGCCAGCGCGTCGCGGATTTCGGCGCGCTCGTAGAACCTGGGGCCGCCGATGACGCGATAGGGCAGGCCGAGGGTGACAAAACGGTCTTCGAATTCGCGCATCTGGAACGAGGCCCGCACCAGGATCGCGACATCGTTGAGCTTGTGGCCGGCGCGCTGCAGTTCCTCGATCTCCTCGCCGATGGCGCGGGCTTCCTCCTCGGAATCCCAGGAGCCGGTGACGGTGACCTTCTCGCCGTCGACGTCCTCGGTGCGCAGCGTCTTGCCGAGCCGGCCCTCATTATGCGCGATCAGATGCGAGGCGGCGGCCAGGATATGGCCGGTGGAGCGGTAGTTGCGCTCGAGTCTGATAACCTTGGCGCCGGGAAAATCATGCTCGAAGCGCAGGATGTTGTCGACCTCCGCGCCGCGCCAGCCGTAGATCGACTGGTCGTCGTCGCCGACGCAGCAGATATTTTTCGGGGGCGGGGAGGGGGCGGGCGGCGGTGTTGCGGCAGGCACGGTCTGCTCCCTCTCCCCGTCCTTCACGGGGAGAGGGCTGGGGTGAGGGGCTGTCTCAGCAAGCGCGACTCGCGGAGGCTCCCCCTCACCCGGATCGCTTCGCGATCCGACCTCTCCCCGCACGCGGGGAGAGGTGGAAGAAGAAGGCGCCTGCGCCAAGAGCCGCAGCCAGAGATACTGTGCGACGTTGGTGTCCTGATATTCGTCGACCAGGATGAACTTGAATCGGCCCTGGTAATTCCGCAGCACGTCCGCGTGCTCGCGGAACAGCCGGATGTTCTCCAACAACAGATCGCCGAAATCGGCGGCGTTGAGGATCTTTAGCCGCTCCTGATAGGCCGCATAGAGCTTGCCGCCCTTGCCATTGCCGAAGATGGCGGCTTCGCCCGGCGGCACCTGCGAGGGCGTCAGGCCGCGATTCTTCCAGCCGTCGATCAGGCCGGCCAGCATCCGCGCCGGCCAGCGCTTGTCGTCGATGTTCTCGGCGGCGAGCAGCTGCTTCAACAGCCGGACCTGGTCGTCGACGTCGAGCACGGTGAAATTGGATTTCAGCTGCACCAGTTCGGCGTGGGTGCGCAGAATGCGTCCGCCGATGGAATGAAAGGTGCCGAGCCACGGCATGCCCTCGACCGCCTGGCCCAGCATCTGGCCGAGCCGCAGCTTCATCTCGCGCGCGGCCTTGTTGGTGAAGGTGACCGAGAGGATTTCGCCGGGCCGGGCGCGGCCCTGGCTCAGGATATGGGCGATCCGGCAGGTCAGCACCCGCGTCTTGCCGGTGCCGGCACCGGCCAGCACCAGAACCGGCCCGTCCAGGGTTTCCACCGCCTCGCGCTGCTCCGGATTGAGGCCTGCGAGATATTGCGGGGTCGCGGTCGCGCGTGCACGCGCGGCAATGCCGCCAGCGGCGGGCTGGTGGTCGGGAACGCCGTGAGGGCTCAGTCGGTTCGGCTCGGTCATCTTACGAATCGTCTTCCGCCCACGATGGCACCGCGGGGCCGTGAAGGGGAGCCTTCATAGCAGGGATCAATGGCTATATGGGGCCTGACCCCGACGTTTTACAGACTTATCCGGCGCTCCTCACGGGAGCCGTTGACGTGAACCGGAACCCATTTGGCTCGAAAACGCGGATAGCCGGTCGAGCTTTTATTCCGGCTCCGGCCGGCCGGTATCGGGCAGGGAACAAAGACTGGCTTGCGCCGGCAAAGGCGATACGATCCGGCCGAGCCGAAAAGCGATCCGGGGGACGTCGTGAATTTCACCGACTATCTGAAGCGCGACGCCGTCGCGCTTGCCGAATGCGTCGCACGCAAGGAGACGACCGCGGAAGAACTGCTTGAACTGGCGATACGCCAGAACGAGCGGGCGCAACCGAAGACGAATGCGATCTGTCGCTTGATGGACCGCGAAGCCCGCGCGCAACTGACGAATCCGCTTCGAGGTCCGTTCGCCGGTGTTCCCTTCCTGATCAAGGATTGCGCGCAGGACTACGCCGGACTGCCGACGAGCTACGCCAGCAGGTCGCTTGCCGAGGCCGCCGCATCCGAACATGCCCATGTCGTGCGGCGTTACCTCGAAGCCGGACTGGTGATTTTCGGCAAGACCAACCTGCCGGAGCTGGCGCTCAAGGGCGTGACGGACTCGCAGTTGTTCGGCCGCGCCTCGAATCCCTGGAATGCCGCGTGCACGCCCGGCGGTTCGAGCGGCGGCGCCGCCGCCGCCGTCGCATCGGGTGTCGTGCCGATGGCGGCGGGCAATGACGGCGGCGGCTCGATCCGCATTCCCGCCGCATGCTGCGGGCTGTTCGGCCTGAAGCCGTCGCGCGGGCTGATTTCCTCGGGGCCCGGCTATGGCGAGTACTGGTATGGGGCGTCGAGCGAAGGTGTGATCTCCCGCAGCGTGCGCGACACCGCCGTCGCGCTCGATGTCCTGTCGGGCACTGAGCCCGGCGATCCCTTCGTGGTGGCAAGGCCAGCCGAATCCTACGCGCAGGCCATGCAGCGCGATCCAGGCCGCCTGCGCATCGGCTTCACGTCGGCCTCGCCGATCGGGACGGACGTTCACCCGGAGGCGAAAGCCGCGGTGAACGAGGCGGTGAACCTCCTGCGCGGCCTCGGCCACGAGGTCGAGGAAGCCGCGCCCGACATCGATGGCGCCGCGCTCGCGAAGGCCTTCCTGTACATCTATTTCGGCCAGGTCGCCGCCATGGTGGCTCAGGCGCGCATGCGAGGCGCAGGGCGCTCGGATTTCGAACTCCTGACGCGCGTGCTGGCGACGCTAGGCGGAGCCATCTCCGCCGGGGCGCTGACGGCGCAGCTTCTGAAGTGGAACGAATTCGCACGGCGGCTGGCACGCTTCCACCAGCGTTACGACATGCTGTTGACCCCGACGCTGGCGCATCCGCCGATCCGCCACGGACAGGGCGATCCGACGGCTGCAGAGCAGACGGTGCTGGATCTTCTCGACCGCACGCGCCTGCTCGGCCTTTTCGCGCGCATCGGTCTGCTCGAGGGCACGATCGACAAGATCGCGCGCGACAGTCTGCAATATGTGCCGTTCACCCAACTCGCCAACCTGACCGGCACGCCCGCCATGAGCGTGCCATTGCACT